>CAXBLA010000003.1:0-173580 GCA_963976625.1 uncultured bacterium | reverse complement strand
CCCGCATCCGCACCGACCGCTCCATGCTCTCGCAGATGGCTCGGGCCTTCGAGAACGCAGGCTACCACGCATGGGTTTCGGGCGGCCGCCTGCAGGTTGACTATGGACGCCATCGCCCACGCGTCCAATGGCGACGGGACCGCTACACCGCGGGATTCGACTGGAATCGCGGGCGGCTCTCCGTCTCACTCCGCCGATACCGGGCACCGATCATCCGGACACACGACCGACGCCCACCACGCCGAATCATCCGCCGCACCTCACGGTGGGGGACCTGTCGCTAACGGACCCTATAGATAGGTTCCGTCACACCCAGCCCGGCATACCAGCCGGGTTTTTTCGTCGGCTGATGACAATCGCCCACGCGTTTCGCGTACAGTTTGCCAATCCAGCAGCGAACAAAGGAAACCATCCATGGCAGACAACACACTCAAAGTCGCAATCATCTCCGGCAGCCTCCGCAAGGGCTCGTACAACACCGCCCTCGCCCGCTTTGTCGCCAAGAGCATGAGCAATGGGCATCCTGTCGAGATCGACGAGATATCCCTCAACGACCTCGATCTCCCGATGTTCTCCGAAGACCTCGAAGCCGACGGGCTCCCTGCCAGCGTGATCGAGCTCAAGGACCGGATGATCAGTGCCGACGCGATCCTGTTCGCCTCCCCAGAATACAACGGCTCCATCTCTGGGGCACTCAAGAACGCCATCGACTGGGCCTCGCGCCCGCGCGAGGGCGAAGCCTCGCTCGCGTGCTTCAAGGGCAAAACCGCCGGCTTACTCGCCGCGTCCCCGGGCGCGATCGGCGGGCTCCGCGGCATCCGCCATGTACGCCAGATCCTCACCCAGCTCCACATGGTCGTCGTCCCCGCCGAGTTCGCCCTCGGCGTCGCGCACCAGGCATTCGATGACAATGGCGACATGACCGACGAACGCGCCGCGACCATGGCCAAGGGCGTCGGGCTCGCGGTGATCGAGATGACCAACGCGCTCAAGAATACGAAGTAAGAGAACGAGCAGTAACAAGGAGTCCCCCATGCCCAAGGTCGGCGTCATCCTCAGCGGGTGCGGCGTGTTCGACGGATCAGAGATCCACGAAGCCGCCGCCACACTCATCTCCCTCGCCCAACGCGGGATCGAGTACCAGTGCATGGCCCCTAATCGGGACTTCGCGGTCATCGATCACCGCACCCAGCAGCCATCGGGCGAGACCCGCAATGTCCTCACCGAATCCGCACGCATCGCCCGCGGCGAGATCCTCGACCTGGCAGATGTAAAAGGAGCGGACTACGACGCGTTCTTCCTGCCCGGCGGGTTCGGAGCCGCCAAGAACCTGTGCACCTTCGCCATCGACGGCCCCGCGTGCACCGTCGATCCCCAGGTCGAGCGCGTGCTCAATGAAGCCAACCAAGCCGGCAAGCCCATCGGGCTGATCTGTATCGCACCAGCCGTAGGCGCCAAGGTCTTTGGTGATCGCGACATCAAGCTCACCATCGGGCACGATGCGGCCACCGCCCAAGGGCTCGAAGCCCTCGGCGCAACCCATGTCCAGGCCGATGCAGATGCGATCGTCTGCGATGAAACACTCAATGTGGTTTCGACGCCTGCATATATGGAGGGCAAGAACCCCGCCGAGGTCTTCGCCGGCATCAGTGCGCTGGTCAACAATATCGCTGATCGGATCGGCTAGAGCAATCAGTCAATCAAGAGCCCATTGCAGATGACCTGCTCAACCGGGCACCCGCCAAAGGTGTACCCGAGCTGGCGTTCGTCGCGATGACGCAGCAAGACCAGATCCGCCCGCTTACCAACCTCGATCGTGCCCACATCATCGAATCCGAGCAGCCGTGCCCCGTTGACGGTGGCCGCCGTGATGCCCTCGCTGGCGGTGATGCCGAGGTTCCGCGTCGCCAGCGCGATGCTCATCGGCATCGACAAACACGGGGCCGACCCCGGATTGATATTCGTCGCGATCGCTAATGTCCCGCCCGCATCGATGAACGATCGGCCATCCCCATAACGCCCATCCACATGGAAGCCCGAACAAGGCAGCATCACGCCCATGGTCGCCGACTTAGCCAATCGTGCAAGCGATTCGCTGCCCGTCGCTTCAAGATGATCCACACTCAGCGCCCCGAGCTCAATGGCCGCCTCAACCATGCCCAACGCATTGAACTGATCTGCATGGATCCGTAGCGGATGCCCGAGCGCCTTGGCCGCGGCGAAGAGCCGGACGGTTTCGTCCACACTCCACGCCCCGTCCTCGCAGTACGCGTCGATCGTGACCCCCGGGTACTGTTCATGCACCGCCGGTAGTGTTTCTTCGATGGTCTGTGCGACAAAGTCTTCGACCGCGGCATCCTTCGCATGCCCGATGCACGCGGTGGGGGAGATGCGCCCCGCCCATGATCCCGCCGCCATGGCGATCGCATCGAGCATTTTGAGTTCGTCGGCCGTGCTCAGCCCATAGCCCGATTTGACCTCGCAGCTCGTTGTCCCCTCGCGGAGCATCCACCCGAGCCGATCGAGCAGCGACTCGGCGAGTTCTTCAACAGAAGCCTCGCGCACCGCGCGCACAGTGGACATGATCCCCCCGCCGGCTTTGAGAATCTCAAGATAGCTCGCCCCCGCCTGCTTGCGTTCCCACTCATCGAGGCGCTCGCCCGCCCAGCACGCATGCGTATGACAATCCACAAACGACGGCATCAGCACCCGCCCGTTCGCATCGATCACTGAGGCATCGCTCGGCACATCAACCTGCTCACCAACCCGCTCGATCAAGCCATCGCGAACAAGCACCGTGCCCGATTCGATGGCCGAAAGCTCGCGCATCGCCTCCCCGCGCCGCGGCGCATCGCCCCCCGCAAGTGTCAAGATCCGTGCATTGGTGATCGTAATCGGTGGAGTCATGTTGGGTCTTCCTCGTTGTGCGTCCGCTCAGCGTACCCACGCACAAACGCGAGGAACATGCGAGCCGCCAGCCGGGCCGTGCGATCGTCGCGATCGTGCTCGGGGCACAGCTCCATGATGTCAAAGCACCGCACTCCAGGGTGCCGACCACTCGCCAGCACCCACGCCTCGGCGAGCGTGCTGCTCCACCCGCAGGCGTTGTGGGCGCTTACGCCCGGCGCGTGCGCTTGATCAATCACATCCATATCCAGCGACACAAAGCCCGCATCGGTATCCCAAGGATCTCCAGGCTGCCCGCCTACAACAATCTCGCCGCCGTTGTCCATAAACCACTGCACATGCTCGCGCGAGTTCGAGTTTGGATCAAACCCATGCAAACGCATCGACCGTGCCGCCCCGGTCTCGAGCAACCTCCGAAAGGGCATCCCCGATCCATCGGTCTCGCGTACATCGAGATGCGCATCGAAGTACATCCCATCGAGTGCCCCGAACCGCTCGGCCACCGCCCGCACAAACGGAAAGGTCAGATCGTGCCCGCCGCCGATACCCACCGGCAGCATCCCGAGTTCGAGCACCGCGCTCACCGCCGCACTCACTCTCCGATGTGTTTCGTGCAGATCGCCGGGCACCACATCCACATCGCCGGCATCGAACACCCCCGGCCAATCCCACCCGTGCGGCTCACGAACCCCGTACTTACGGAGCGCACCGCGAAAAGCCGCAGGCCCATCCTTCGCCCCCGGACGCCCGTTGTTGAGCTTCACGCCCGTGTCATCGGGCAGCCCGATCAACGCGATCGAACAGTCGTCAGGCTCCGAACGGATCATCGACGCGAACTTCGTGTCCGCGACATTGTTCCAAGACACCGGTTTGAGATAGGGCAGGTCCATGCGTTGCTTTCTTAACTCGATTGGTTCATCGGGATATCCACGCCCTGCTCGATCCCGCACTGCGTGGCCTCGTCGTAGCCCGCATCGCTGTGGCGGAAGATGCCCATCATCGGATCGTTCTTGAGTACCCGCGCCAAACGCTGGGCCGCCTCGGGCGTGCCGTCGGCCACGATCACCTGCCCGGCGTGCTGAGAGAAACCAATCCCCACGCCGCCGCCGTGATGGAAGCTCACCCAGCTCGCGCCCGATGCGATGTTCACCGCGAAGTTGAGCAATGGCCAGTCCGACACCGCGTCCGTCCCGTCCTTCATCGATTCGGTCTCGCGGTTGGGCGATGCCACCGAGCCACAATCCAGATGATCCCGCCCGATCACGATCGGGGCGGACACCTCGCCGGCCTGCACCATCCGATTAAACAGCAGCCCCGCCTTGTCCCGCTCGCCGAGCCCAAACCAACAGATCCGGCACGGCAACCCTTGGAACGCAAAGCTCGGTTCGCAGTTGGCAAAGTCCCCCGCGAGCAGTGCCTCCGGTTTTTTGTGACAGCTCAAGAGCCAGTTGTGCAACCGATCGTTGTACCCGCCGTCGCCCTTGGGGAAGAGCTGGAGGAGCGCGTAGTCCGTCTTGTAGATATCCTGCGGATCGCCCGAGAGCGCACACCACCGGAACGGCCCACGCCCCAAACAGAACTGCGGGCGGATATACGCCGGCACAAAACCGGGGAACGCGAACGCATCGCCAAAGCCCTGATCGAACGCCCGCTGGCGGATGTTGTTGCCGTAGTCAAAGGTGACCGCGCCCTTTCGCTGCAGCTCGACCATCGCCTCGACATGCATCCGCATCGTCGCCAGGCTCAGCTTCTGGTACGCATCCGGGTCTTGTGAGCGTGCCGTGTCGGCTTCCTCAAAGGTATACTCGATCGGGCAGTAGCCCTGCAGCGGATCGTGCGCACTCGTCTGGTCGGTGAGTGTATTGGGTGTGATGTCCCGCTCGATCAGGCGCCTGAGCAGTTCGACCGAGTTGCCGCACCAGCCCACAGAGGTCGCCGATTTCTGAGCCTTGAGTTCCAGCGCCCGGTCAATGGCCGCGTCGAGGTCCTCGACAATCTCATGGAGGTAGTTATCTGCAAGCCGACGATCGAGGCGTGACTGATCGACATCGGCGATCAGGCAAGTCCCCCCATTGAGGGTGATCGACAAGGGCTGCGCCCCGCCCATCCCGCCGCAACCGCCAGTGACATTGAGCGTCCCCGCCAGCGTCCCGCCGAAGTGCTGCTTGGCGCACTCGGCGTAAGTCTCGTAGGTCCCCTGCAAGATCCCCTGCGTCCCGATATAGATCCACGAGCCAGCCGTCATCTGACCGTACATCATCAAACCCTTGAGCGACAACTCATCAAAGTGCTCCTGCGTCCCCCAGTGGGGCACCAGGTTCGAGTTGGCGATCATCACCCTGGGCGCATCCGTGTGCGTCTGCACCACGCCAACGGGCTTGCCGGACTGCACCAGCAAGGTCTGATCGGGTTCGAGCCGCTGCAGCGTCTCGATGATCGAGTCGTACGCCGCCCATGACCGGGCCGCTTGCCCGCGACCGCCGTAGACAATCAGCGATTCTGGATGCTCGGCGACTTCGGGATCGAGGTTGTTCATCAGCATCCGCATCGCCGCCTCGGCCTGCCATGTCTTGCAGGTCATATTCGTCCCGCGCGGGGCACGGATCT
This sequence comes from uncultured bacterium, assembly GCA_963976625.1. GTDB lineage: Bacteria > Planctomycetota > Phycisphaerae > Phycisphaerales > UBA1924 > UBA1924. Next base: position 168,066 of record CAXBLA010000003.1, on the reverse strand, counting down.
CCCGGTTCTGTGGTGCGGGGATGTACGGGTTGGCTTGGGTCGTTGATTCTGTGCTCATGTCGTGTTCTCAGGTATGGTTGTCTCTTCGATGTACACATATCTTAGGTGCGATTCGCGCCTGGTCACTCGTTGTCAAACTTGAACGCATCGAGCTTGATCAACTCCTCGATCGCTTTGATATCCGGCGATGGCGAGCGATCCTGCGTCAACGGCTCGACCACCGTCCGGATTGTCTCGATCGCCCGCTCAATCAAATCGCCCGAACGGAAGGGTCGGTGCGCCTCGACCCCCTCGGCCGAGCACAAAAGCTCCGCCGCGATCACCGAGCGTGCCAACTCGACCGCTCGGCTCGCCTTGGCCGCGCTGCGAGGTCCGAACGAGTTGTAATCTTCCATCCCCGCGCAGGTCGACAGATTCGCCACCGATGCCGGGTTCGCCAATCCGATCAGCTCGTTACATATCGCAGCCGCCGAATATTGAACGATCATAAAACCAGACATCACGCCCGGCTTGGGGCTCATAAACGCTCGCAGCTCCGATTGTGGGTCAAACACAGACAATATATGGTACATCCGACGCTCGGCGATCCCCGCGATATGCGCAATCCCGATCGCTAGCGTATCGAGCGGCAGCGCCACGGGCATCCCATGGAAACACCCCGCCGACACAATGTCCGGCGTCTCGTTGTCCGTGGGGAAGATCAGCGGATTATCCGTCACCGCGCCCAGCTCATGCTCCAGACCCGCTATGCAAGGCCCCACAGAATCCAGCACCGCCCCCAACACCAAAGGCGAACAGCGGAACGAATACGGATCCTGCACCCGCGGGTCATTCTCGGCGTGCGATTCCACGATCGTGCTCCCCTTGAGCAACGCCCGCAGCTTAGAACTCACGGCCGCCGCCCCGGGCTGGTTGCGTGCGCCGTACACCCGCTCGTCGAGGTACCCATGCGACGCCCGAGCCGCATCGATCGACATCGCGTTGGCGACCAGAGCCGCATCGATCACTTGTTCGAGGTCATGGGCGATCAGCGAGAACCGACCTGCCATCAGATGCGTGCCATTAATCAGCGCCAGCCCCTCTTTGGCCTGCAGCTGGATCGGCTCGATCCCGGCCCCCTTCAATGCCAACTCGCCAGAAATCTTGAGCCCATCGACAAACGCCTCCCCCTCGCCCATCAGCACCAACGCCACATGCGACAGCGGCGCCAGATCACCCGACGCACCCACCGAGCCCGACTCAGGGACCACCGGCGTGATCCCGTGATTCAGCAGATTCAGGATCTGCTCGACGACGACCGTCCGCACCCCGGAGTACCCTCGGCTCAGCGAAGCCGCCAGCACGACCATCATCGCCCGCACAGCATCGACTTCCAACGCATCGCCCACACCCGCGGCGTGCGATCGGATCAGGTTCACCTGCAAAGCCGCCAGATCCTCGGGTTCGATCTTCTGGCGGGCCAGCGACCCAAACCCGGTGTTAATTCCATAGTGGGGGAGCCCGTCATCGAGCGTGGCCTCAAGCCGGGTCCGGCTTTTGATGATCCCCTGAACCGCATCGGGGTGCAGCTCGACGCGCACCCCGCGCCGGGCGACCGATTCGACCTGATCGGGGGTCAGTGAGCCGGAGGGTTGGAGCGAAAGCGTGGTGGTGGGCATGGGTTCAATCTCGATCAAATGGTCTGAAATCAATGGTGGCACACCGAGTCAGGCTCAGCGTGGATATGTATGTATATCATAGAACCATGAGCAAAGAACGCACACAATCGAGCTCCCGAGTCTTGATGATTCGTCCCACCGCCTTCGCCCGCGACGACCAAGCCGCCGAAACCAATACCTTTATGAACGCACCCACCGAGACCGCCCAACTCGTCCAAGAGCGTGCGGCCGCCGAGTTCGACGCTTTGGCTGCTGCATTAGAGCAGGCCGGCGTCCATGTGCTCGTCGTTGAGGACAGCTTCGGGCTCCCGGACTCCGTCTTCCCCAACAACTGGATCTCGTTCCATCAGCCAATCGAATCGAACGAGCCCGAATCGGAGCCTGATTCAGATCCAGTGCCAAACGCTCAAATCATCACCTACCCCATGCTCGCCAAGGCCCGGCGAAAAGAACGCCGCGACGACATCCTCGATATCGTCGCCAAGTACACCCACACCACCCCCGACCATCTCGATCTCAGCGGGCTCGAAGACGATGGGGATATCCTCGAAGGCACCGGCTCATTGGTCCTCGATCGCGTCAACAACACCGCTTACGCCTGCATGAGCGGGCGCACCACCGAAAACGCCCTCGATATCTGGGAAGACGAGACCGGCTACCACACCGTCCGCTTCCACAGCGCCGATCGTGAGGGCAACCCGGTCTACCACACCAATGTCGTCATGAGCATCGGAACGAGCCTAGCCGTGGTCTGTCTGGAGTCCATCACCGACCCCGACGAGTACGAACTCGTCGAAGCCAAGCTCAATGCCTCCGGACGAGCCGTGATGCCCATCACCCTCGACCAAGTCGCCAACTTCTGCGGCAACATCCTCGAACTCCAATCCAAAGCCGGCAACCCCGTCTTCGCGATGTCCCAGACCGCCTACGAGCACTTCAGTGATGAGCAGCGGGCCCAGATCGAAAGCCTCGGATCCATTGTCCACAGCCCGATCCCGACCATCGAGTTCGTCGCCGGCGGGAGCGTCCGCTGCATGATCGCAGAGCTCGGGAAACCCGATTGAGACTGAGATTGAGATTGAGAAACAGGCCTTCGTTCCTCAAAAGAGACCGATAAATACGCATCCTCGATTCCCCGGCTCGGTATTATTAAGCCCCCTTGCAGTGTGCAAGGCCTATGAAGATGGTTTCCGAGGAGACAGAATGCAACTCACGCGCACCACCGCGCTCGCCGCCGCAGCGATCATGACGATCCCGTCGGCGTCCGCGCTCGCCCAAAATGTCCAGCCCATCGAGTACACCCTCGATAACGGCATGAAGTTCCTGCTCATGCCCCGCGACGAGCAACCCAATGTCATCACCGCAGGCTGGATCGCCCCCGTGGGCTCGGCCAACGAACGCCCAGGCATCACGGGAGTCTCCCACCTGCTCGAGCATCTCCTCTTCAAAGGCACCGACCAGATCGGCACCTCGGACGCCAAGCTCGACCAGCAGTACCGCGACGAGCTCACCGAGGTCCGCGAGCAGATGCGTGCCTACGCCCTCGATGTCCAGTACGACCGCATGTACCGCGGCGAGATCGACAACCCCTGGGACCCCGCAAACGACACCGAAGAACTCCGCCAAATGCGGTCCGAGATGACCCGCTTGCAGGACCTGCAGGCCGAGATCACCATCAAGAACGAGTTCGACTCGATCTACACCGGCAACGGCGGCTCGGGCATGAACGCGGGTACCTCCAACGACTTCACCGTCTTCTACATCAACATCCCCTCCAATAAGCTCGAGCTGTGGTCATGGATGGAATCCGATCGCCTCTTGAACCCTTCATACCGCGAGCTTGACGCCGAGCGGTTCGTGGTGATCGAAGAACGCCGCCAGCGCCTCGAAGCCACCGCCACGGGCAAACTCAGCGAGCAGTTCGATTCGATGTTCTGGGTTGCTTCGCCGTACAACTGGCCGGTCATCGGCTGGATGAGCGACCTGATGGCCTACACCGAAGACGAGATCAGCGAATACTTCGAGACCTACTACCAGCCCGCCAACCTCACCGGCGTGATCGTTGGTGATTTCGAGGTCGAAGACGCCAAGCAGCTCGTCGAGTCCTACTTCGGACGCATCGAGAACAAGCGACCCAAGGCAGCCCCGTTGGTCACCTACTCGGTTCCATTGCTCGGCGAGCTCCGCCTCACCGGCGAGTGCGACTGCCAAGATCAGGTCGAGGTCCGCTACCGCTCGGTCCCCTTCGGGCACCCGGACGAAGCTGTCTTTGATGTGATGTCCGACCTGCTCAACGGCCGCACCGGCCGCCTGTACAAATCGCTCGTCGAAGAGCAGGGCATCGCGTCGGGCGCCAGCGCCTCGCACCGCTCGCAGCTCTACGCCGGCAGCTTCTCGTTTAGCGCCCGTCCAAAGGGCGATACAGACCTCGCCGAGCTCGAAGACGCCTGGTCCGCCGAGCTCGAAAGGCTCAAGACCGAGCCTGTATCGGAGCGTGAGCTCCAGAAGATCAAGAACCAGCAAGCCGCCGATACCTTCCGTGGCTTGCAGGACAACTCCTCGCTTTTCTTCCAGCTCGCCATCACCGAAGGCTACGGCGGCTACGAGTACCTCAACGAGCACCCCAAGCGCATCGCCGCGGTGACCAGCGAGGACATCATGCGTGTCGCCAAGGAATACCTGCGTGACGACGCCCGCGCCATCGGCAACTACTACCGCAAGGGCGGCAATGTAGAGACCATGCTGACCCTCGAAGATGTCCGCAACTCACTGCCCGAGGACATGCAAGCCATGGTCCTCCCGGGCATCGAGACCGGCGTCGCTGAGATCGCCGCCGAAACCGATATCGCGGTCCTCCAGACCCAGATCGACGAGATGGCCGCCCAAGAGGGCATGGTGCCCCCGCAGTTCCAGACCGCGATGAAGTTCATGAAGCAGCAGATGCAGAGCCGGATCGCCCAGCTCGAATCTGGCGAAGCAACCACCGACACAGAATCCTCAGAAGACTCGACCGAGCAGGGAGGTGACCAATGAGATCACTGAAGACCATGATGCCCATGAAAACCAACCGATCACTGATCACAACCACATGCGCCGCGATCCTTATGAGCGTGGGCACGCTCGCGACCGCCGGGGATATCCCCAACCATCCGTCACAGCTCAGCTTCGACGAGCTGGTCTTTGAAGCGCCCGTCGCTTCAGAGTTCCGCCACGAGCTCTCCTCAGGCGTGCCCGTGTTTATGGCCCCCTCAGACGAGTTCCCACTCGTCACCATCAGACTGAGCTTCAAGGGCGGTGCGTACATGGAAGGGCCTGACCAGGCCGGGCTCGCCGGGATGACCGGCGCGATGATCCGCTCGGGCGGCTCAGCGACCATGTCACCGAGTGAACTCGACGAAGAGTTCGACTTTATGGCCGCCAATGTCTCCGTCGGGATCAGCGCCCGCGTCGCCAACGCCTCGATCAACTGCCTCACCAGCAACCTCGACGAAGCATTCGCCATGTTTATGGACATGCTCCTGAACCCACGGTTCGACTCCGAACGCCTCGAGGTCCGGCGTGGACAGATGCTCGAATCCATCAAGACCCGCGATGACGACGGGCTCCAGATCGCGCTCCGCGAGATGAACTTCCTCATGTGGGGCGAGGATCACTTCGAAGCCCGCCAGCCGACCAAGGCCTCCATCGAGGGCTACAGCGTCGAGGACATGAAGGACCTGCACAAGCGGATCTTCAATCCCGCCAACTTGATGGTCTCCGTCACCGGCGATTTCAAAGAAAAAGACATGCTCGCATTCCTCGAAGACGCCTTTGCGGGCTGGGAGCCCGGTGCCGTCTCGCCAGCGATCCCCTCGCCAACGCATACCTTTGAGCCCGGCGTGTACTACTACGAGAAGGACCAGCCCCAAGTACAGGTCTTGATCGGGCACCGCGGCGTGCAGCGTGACGATCCAAACGCCGTCAAGGTCGAGGTCATGAACCAGATCCTCGGCGGCTCGGGCTTCACCTCCCGCATCACCAACTCGGTCCGCACCCGCGAGGGGCTCGCCTACACCGCGGGCTCAGCGATGAGTTCCCGCATCGAGTACCCCGGGATGTTTATGTCTTACTTCTTCACCAAGGTCGCAACGACCGCACTGGCAACCCGTTTGGTCTTTGACGAGTTCGAAACCATCCAAACGGAAGCCGCCAGCACCGAAGAGATCGGCACCATCCAGAACAGCCTCATCGAGACCTTCCCACGGACCTTCGAGTCCAAGGCCGCGATGATGAGCCTGTTTATGTCCGACGAACGCACCGGGCGTGCCAAGGACCACTGGCAGACCTACCGCGATCGTGTCCGCTCTGTGGATGCAGACGATGTCCAGCAAGCCGCCAACGATTACCTCCACCCCGAAGACGCGGTCATCCTCGTCGTCGGGCCATGGGAAGAGATCAAAAAAGGCAACGCCGACTCAGAAGCCGACGCCGCCCGCATCGCGACCATGGAAGAGTTCTTCGACGGCCAAGCCACCGAGATCCCACAGCGCGATCCCGAAACGCTCGAACCAAAATCGGGCAAGTAAAACCCGAGCTCAACACTCGATTGTTCATCCAAAATCATGTATATTCACAGGCTCGATCACCAGATCGGGCCTTTTTCAAAGCCAATCAATTTCATCAGGGTCTGACCATTTAGGAGTCCCCATATGTCCATCAAAGAGTTCCTGCTCCCCATCCTCACCGGCACCGTGCTCAGCACTGCAGCTACGGCCAACGAATCAAACAATCAATCCCACGACGGTCTCATCCAGTACCCGTCCATCTCACCCGACGCCGAGCATATCGTGTTCTCGGCCGCCGGCGATCTCTGGTCCGTTTCTGCCACTGGCGGGCACGCCACCCGCCTGACCACCCACCCAGGTATCGAGACCCAGAGCCGATTCAATCACGAGGGCGACGGTATCGTCTTCGAGTCCAACCGCAACGGCGCCCAGAACCTCTACACCCTTGACCTCGCCAAGGCCAACAACACACTCGTCGCCGGCGACATCACCCGCATCACCACCTCCGATCGCGCCGAAATGCTCGGCGATCTGACCCCGGACGGACAGTCCGTCCTCTTCTCGTCCTACCTCTATCCAGAGATCTTCCGCCAGCCACGCATGTACCAAGCCCCGCTCGACGGCGGCCCAATCACCCGCGTCAGCGAAGCCTTCGGTCGAGCACCGGCCGTCAACGACGCCACCGATGTCATCTACTTCGTCCGCGGCTACTACTACCCGCACCGCGTCGCCTACCGCGGACCGGGCAATCTCGATATCTGGCGTCTGCGCCCGAGCGACAACTCGTTTGTCCAAGTCACCCAGTTCGCCGGCAACGACATGAACCCGTGCCCGATGCCCGACGGCTCACTCGTCTACCTCTCGAGCAGGGACGGGCAATACAACCTCGTCCGCCTCGCCCCCGGCGCGACGGATCAGCAAGCCGCCAGCATCACCCAGCTGACACACTTCAAGCCCGACGCCCAGAATCCAACCACCATCACCCACGGCGTCCGCGACCTCACCGTCTCCGATGACGGCACCACGGCCGTCTTCGTCGTCTGGAATACTCTTTATACCCTCGACCTCACCAACTCACGCGCGGTCCCCATGCCCGTCGAGCTCTCATTCGGGTCAGAGTCCCCTCGCGATCGGGTTGAGAAGAAGAACATCTCCCGCAATGTGGCCCAAGCCGCGATGCACCCGTCGGGCAAGTCCATCGCCCAGATTACCCGTGGCGAACTCTTCATCCGCAGCACGGAAGAAGGCTACCCCACCCGCCGGATCACCGATACCAACACCCGAGAGCGCGACATCGCCTGGTCCCCCGACGGCGTGACGCTCTACTTCGCCGCCGATGACGAAGATTCCCTCGGCTCCATCTACGCCGCCACCGTCGCACTCGCCACCGAAGACCTCAACCCGCCCGAACCCGAGCCGGAAGTCGAAGAAGCCGAAGAGCCAACCGATGAAGCCGCAGTAGAAGCTGAGGATGCAGAAAGCACGGAAGCATCCGAAGAAACCACTGCAGAAGAACCAGTGGACGAATCGACCGAAGAGGCTGACGAAGAGTCCGATGACGAGTCAGAAGAAGAGCCCGAAGAAGAAAAGATCGACCACGCCAAGCGCTGGGCCACGGCCCTCCGCTTCGACATCACCCCGGTGATCAAGTCCGACGCACTTGCCTACTCGCCCAAGCCCTCGCCCGACGGCACCAAGCTCATGTACATCCGCGATCGCGGCGACATCGTGATCCACGACCTCGCCACCGGCGAAGACCGGGTCATCCGCGAGCTCTGGTCAGAGCCCGATCTGCTCTGGGCGTCGGACTCACGCCATATCGTGTTCGCCGCGACGGACCTCGATTTCAATACCGACATCTTCCTGCTCGACACCCAGCTCAATGAAGAGGGGGAGCTACCAGATGCCGTGAACATCTCGCGTCACCCAGACATCGACCATTCTCCGGCCATCTCCCACGACGGCAAGGTGCTCACCTTCCTCTCCGATCGGGATAACGAGAACTGGGGGTTCGATGTCTACAGCGTCAACCTCGACCGCGAGCTCGACGGCATGACCAGCTACGAGCTCGAAGCCTACTACAAGGACGCGATCGCGGCCGCCAAGAAGCTCAAGATGCTCGATCCGGTGACTTTCGATGATGAAGAAACGGAAGACAGCGAAGAAGCAGAGAGTAAGGACGAGCCCGAAGCACTCGCCTTTGATGAGCGTGATCTCGACAGCGCGTACCTCCGCGTCCGCCGGCTCACCTCAACCCCAGAGGCCGAGTCCGGGCTCGTGATGACCCCGGCCGCGGACCGCATCGCGTTCTCGACCGTCATCGACACGACCCGCACCTATGTCAGCGTCGATCACAAGGGCAAAGATCGCAAGACCATCAAGTCCGGCAGCGTTGGCGATCCACGCATCTCACTCGATGGCAAGTCGCTCACCTATGTCTCCGGCGGGCAAGCCTCCAAGACCTCCCCGACCGGCGGCTCATCGACTTCGTACCCACTCGATGCCACCATCATGCTCGATCGCCAGAAGGAACTCGCCCAGAAGTTCGAAGAAGCCGCCGGACGCTTCGGGCTCTCGTTCTATCACCCGACGATGAAGGGCCACGACTGGAACGCCATGACCGATCGCTACCGACAGATCGTCATGCAGACCCGCACCAACCAGGCCTTCCAACGCCTGATGAACCTCATGTGGGGCGAGGTCGACGGCTCGCACACCGGGATCTGGGGAGGCGACGGCTTCTCCGCCTCCTCGCCCGCCAACGGCTACCTCGGGATCAACTTCACCCCCGTCGCCAACGGCTACCGCATCGACGCCATCATCGAGGACGGCCCGGTCAGCAAGACCAAGCACGCCCCGGGCGTCGGCGATGTCATCACCGCCATCGGCGATACTGAGTTGAGCACAGATTCCACCAAAGCCGGGCTCATCGATCTCCACACAACCCTCGCCGGCACCATCGGCGAGGAGCTCTTGGTCACTTACCAATCTTCAACAGAGACGGACGAAGACACCGGCGAGCCAGCCACGCGCATGGTGCTCATCAAGCCCACCTCCTACTCCGCGATGTCCGTGCTCCGCTACAACGACGAAGTCGCCAAGCGCCGGGCGCAGGTCGATGAGATGTCGGGCGGCAAGCTCGGCTACCTCCACATCCGATCGATGGGCATCGCATCGGTCCGCGACTACGAACGCGATCTCTTCGCAGCCACCGATGTCAAGGACGGATTGAGCATCGATGTCCGCGACAACGGCGGGGGCTGGACGACCGACATCCTCCTCGCGTCGCTCACCGCACCCAACCACGCCTACACCATCCCACGCGGGGCCAACCCCGACCTCGTCCGCAAGGACAACTACCCGCGTGACCGGAGATTGATCTACGCCTACTCGCGTCCGATCAATGTGCTCATCAACCAGCACTCCTTCTCCAACGCCGAGATCTTCGCCCACTCGATCAAGACCGCCGAGCGCGGCACGATCATCGGGACCCAGACCTTCGGCGGCGTGATCTCCACCGGCTCCTTCTCCCTGATCGATGGCACCACCGTCCGCCGACCGTTCCGCGGCTGGTACCTCCCCGACGGCACGGACATGGAGAGCAACGGCACCATGCCCGACATCGATGTGCCCCAGACACCGACTGATGAAGTTGCCGGCAACGATCCCCAGCTCGAAGCCGCGATCAACGAACTCCTCGGTCGCACCGGCAGTGGGGCCGGCGACTGATCCTTTTTCCAGCAAGTGTCCGCCAATGAAAAAGCCCCGCAGCAAACGCTGCGGGGCTTCTTTGTAATCACAATCAACGGATCAATCAGCCGAGCTTACTTGTCAGCCTCATCGATCCCGACCTTCAAGCGGACGGGCTCGGCCGGGCGTGACGGACGCTCGTAGCCGTTGACCTTGATCTCGTTGAGCAGGTGCTCGATCGCGGCATCAAGCTGCGGGTCAGCCCCATCGAGCATCAACGCTGGATCAGCCTCGACCTCGATATCCGGGTCCACCCCGTGGCCTTCGATGCCCCAAGTCCCGTCGTTCTCGTAGAACCCGAAGTTGGGCACGCTCACCGAGCCGCCGTCGATCATCGCTGGCACGCCCGAGATCCCGACAAGCCCGCCCCAGGTCCGCTTGCCGATCAGCTTGCCAAGCCCGTGATGCTTAAACAGCCACGGGAACATGTCGCCGCCCGAACCCGCGTTGCCGTTGATCAGCATCGCTTTCGGGCCCTGGTGCGAAGCGTACGGCCAGTTCCAATCCTTGCCGTCACGCTTGTACCACATGTTGGTCTGCTTCCGGTTGAGCAACTCAACAAAGCGGTTGGGGATCTGACCGCCGCCGTTCCAGCGTTCGTCGATCATCAACGCCTCCTTGCCGATCTGCCCGTAGAACTGGCGGAACAGATCGTTCTGCCCGGGCACCCCGGTGTTGGGCACATAGATGTACCCGATCTTGCCGTCGGAGGCTTCCTCGACATACTTGCGGTTCGATTCAATCCACGCACGGTAGCGCAGTCCAAACTCCGACCCCATCGGACGAATCGTGATCTCACGCTCGTTGATCGCCTCTTCTTCGCCCTCGAGGGCCGAGACGATCGTCAGCGTGGTCTCGGTCCCCGCGAGCCCCGCGAAGGCGGCCCATGGGTCGATCGAGGTATCCACATCGACCCCGTTCACGGAGGTGATGATGTCGCCCTCGCCCACACCAAGCCCGTACTGGCTCAGCGGCCCAATCGCATCGGTATCCCAAGGAGCACCACGGTAGATCGTTGTGATCTCAAAGCCCGAGCGATCACCGGCCGACGCAACCGCGTAGTCCGCGCCCAGCATCCCGATGTTCTCGCGTGGCTGACCATCAAAGTCGCCGCCCGATGAATACGAGTGACCGACATTGAGCTCACCGATCATCTCGCCGATGATGTACGCCACATCCTCACGCGAGACCGCGTCGTCGACCATGGGCAGGTAGTGCGCCAGCACCCCGTCCCAGTCCACGCCGTGCATATTCTCGACATAGAAGAAGTCGCGGAAACGGCGCCACGCATCGTGGACGATCTCGCGCCATTCGCTGCGCAGCTCGATGGTCTTCCGCAGACGCATATTCAGCGGCTTGGCACTCTGCCCCGCCTTGGCATCCACCACGGCGAACCCCGCCGGGGTCGCCGCGACGAGCTTCTTGTGATCGCCCGACATGCTGAACCCGAAGGCCGAACCAAGCACGGTCTTCTCGGAGGGCTCGTCGGCCTTGATATCAATCAGCTTGAGCGATGAGCCGCCATTTCCACTCCGGATATAGAGCAACTCGCCCTTGTCATTGCTGACCAGGTTGCGGAAGTTCCCCGAGCTCACGCCCAGATCACGAGCCCGAGCCTCGAAGTCCTCGAAGTCAATCTCGACGGTCTCGCTGGCCTCGCCAGCCTCCGCATCGATCTCCTTGATCTCTTCCTCGGAGATATCGCCGGTGGTGCGCGACGCACTCCAAGTCCCACCCATGCCCATCTGCTTGATGGTCCAGGTGCCGGTCATCTCATCGCCATTGACCTTGCCCTCTTGGATGATGGTCATGCCCTGCTCGGTGGTTTCTGTATAGAAAGTCCCGGCATCCTCATCCCACTTGACCACATCGCCAAGGTCATCGGTCTCGCCCTGGCTCTCCGACTGGCCCATGATGTTGCCGTCGTCATCGACGATGATCATCATCGAGAACTCGATCTCATCCATCGGCATCCCGAGGGCCGCAAAGCCGCTCGCAGCGCCTTCCCACTTGCCCCACAGCGGATGCTCGGTGTCGTACCCGTCCAGGTACGCCTGATCCTCATCGCCATCGCCGGCGTCATCGCCGCTCTCAGCGTCATCAGCCTTGTCATCGCCGTCCGCGTCGTCGGTGTCGTCAGCAACCTCGTCTTCCCAGGTTTCCTCGTCGGATTCGAGCAAGTGGGGGTTCTCAACTTCCATGTTGAGCGGGACCACGAGCAAACGCCCGGTGCCGCTGTACACAAAGCTCGAGCGGAAATCGTCATACTGCGGCGATGTGTAATCCCTGTTCGAGCTATAGAACAGATAATCGCCCTTCATCGAAAACGCAGGCTCACTGTCGCCAAAGAACCCCGAGGTCACCTGGTGCAGCGTGCCCTCCTGCGTGTCATAGATAAAGATCGCCGAGCTGAGCATCGATTCGCCCGTACCCCTCGCGTAGGTGATCCAGCGAGAATCATGCGACCATGAAACCGCGGGCTGCCCCGCGTACGGCTCGGTATCGAACGGCGTCGTCTCGCCGGTCTCCACATCAACCAAAGACATAATCCCGGCCTTGTCCACGATGTAGATCGTCTCAGAATCCGGCGACCAGCCGGCATCCATGAAGTAGGTCTTGTTGCCCGTGGTCAGCTGGCGGGTCTCGCCCTTCCCGTCGGACTGGGTGATGTACAACTCGTACTCGCCCCCTTCGTCAGAGAAGTACGCAACCCAGCGCCCATCGGGGCTCCACGACGGCGTGCGCTCCGAAGCCCCCGAGGTGTTTGTCAGCTGGCGTGGGGCACCGTTCTCGACAGGAACAGTCCAGATATCGCCCCGCGCCTCGACCGCAACGCGCTTGCCCGTCGAGGACACAGTGCCAGAGGTCACAAACCGGCTCGCGTCAACCACCTTGTCCCGGAGCGATTCGCGCGCCCCGGGCACCGTGATCTTCACGGCTTTGGACTTGCCGTTGCCAAGATTCAGCAAATGGATCTGCGACCCGAGCTGGAAGACAATCTCGCCGCTCCCCGAGTCCGCAGGACCCATCGACGGGAACTTCACATCGTCATCGGTGAACTTGGTGATCTGCTTGTGCTCGTCCTTCTTCGGGTCGTAGCGCCAGATGTTCAGCCGCCCCTCTTCGCCGTTGTCCGAGAGGTAGTACAGCCTGCTCTTGTGCCACATCGGGATGGTGTCGGTCCCCTCCCAGTCGGTGACTTTGCGTGATTCATTGGTCTTGAGGTTGAACAGCCAGATATCGGTGGCGAGCCCGCCGCGGTACCGCTTCCATGTGCGGTTATCGCGCGAGTTGGGCGTGTACGCGAGCCACTCGCCATCGGGGCTCACATTGCCCGTCGCCCCATAAGGCACAGGCATCGATTCGGGGATCCCACCCTGAGCACCAACCGTAAACAGCTTCTGATGCGAAGGGTTCCCGCTCAAGCCGTTGAATGAGAACAGGAGCTCCCCGCCGGGCGTCCAATCCTGGAGCCGTTCGTTGGCCGGGTGATGCGTCACCCGGTACGGCACGCCGCCATCGGTCCCAACGGTATACAGATCACGATCGCCGTCGTAGTTGCCCACGAACGCGATGGTCTCTTCATCGGGGCTGAACTTGGGATGCTGCTCCTGCCCATCCGGGCTCGCAACCGGGCGGGCCTCGCCGCCTTTGCGATCGACCATCCAGATGTCATTGGCGTAGACAAAGATGATCGAGTCTTTACCCACATCCGGGTACCTAAACATGCCCGAGTTTTTCGTATCGTCCTGTGCAAGGAGCGGGGCCGCAGCCATCGCGATCCCGGCTGCACCCATGAGCAGCGTCGTCTTTTTCATTTGTGTTCCCAACTGTGGTGGATGTAAATTTTCGCCATACAACATGGCGATACCGACTGTACCGATTTCCGTGTGCCGGGTTTCAGCCCAGAGAGCCCTATTTCTTAACAAGTCATAAAAAACCACGAAAAGAAACAGTCCGGAACGCAAGAATCCACCCAAGGCGGCTTGATTTACATCCAGACCATGTCAATAATCCCTTCCTGATTGCGGGGTAGAGCAGTCTGGTAGCTCGTCGGGCTCATAACCCGGAGGTCATTGGTTCAAATCCAGTCCCCGCTATTCGAAGTCCCGTTGCAAACGCAACTGACTCCACAGTAAACAAAAAACACCACCGATTTCTCTTGGTGGTGTTTTTATTTTGGGGAGGTTTTAGAGAAGACCCGGGCGAGAGAGATAAACCGGTCCATATGCCCGCGTGCATCCCGTTGATCGCGCCCCGCTGGGAACAAGTGCTCATTCAACCGCTCAACAGCGCGCTCATACGCCGCTCATCGAGGGGCCTGTTGCAGATTCACGTAATCGATAGTGCAGCATGTGCTCTTGGCTTGATCCGGCTTACGGGCAACCACTTCCGAAAATGTCAAGGAACTCCGACACATCGAAGAAGTCATACACCCCATCATCGGTATAGTCCGCGACGGATTCCTGAGCACCGAATGCGTCGAGGAAGGCCGAGACATCGAAGAAGTCCAGTACGCCATCCTCGGTCAGGTCCGCGGCATTACAGCCAACAGGCCCAACCAAGCCCGCGAGCACGATCCGATCCGCCGCCGACGGGAACGCTTCGCCATCGCCCGAGTCGAGGTTCATCGCCCCGAGGTACGCATTGGCCAAGCGACCCTGGAAGACATACGACTGGAAGTTATTGCCCGCATCGCTGGGGTTGGCGATCGGCTCGCCCGAATCTGGATCGATGTAGTCCTCGGTCGCGTCGAAGTCCGCGCCGGAGAGGGTAGCATCAAAGAGATCCAGGTCATCACCATCGACCATGCCGTCGAAGTTCAGATCACCAAGCACGAATCGGAACTGTGAGATCCCGGTGCCCGCGTGGTCATTAAACCCGCCCGGCGTGAGCTTGAAGGTATCCTCCCCAGCATGAATCGCGATGTCGGCGAAGCCATCACCCATCGGGTCGGTCGGCGCCCCGTAGCGTGTCGTGTCGTAAGTAAAATCGATCGACGCGCCGGTCATATCGCCGTAGATGAATGATTCATCCGCCGTGCGTGTAGGCACGGTCTCGTCATCGGAGTTGACCCGCTGCCCGAGCATCGGGTTGGTACCGTAGTACGCCAGGCGTGAGGCCGCGTCGGGGTTAAAGCCGTCCGTGGTCGAGAGCTCCTGCTCCGACGAGCGGACATACTCCTTGCCCCCCGCATTGGACCAGGCAAACCCGTCGATGATCTGAAGGGGATCAATCACACGGACCGGATCAGAGGTGCCCGATGTGGGCACTTCAATCCCAAAGTCAAGCTTCCCGTCGTAGTCCACATCCGGATCAACATCCTTGCGGATCGCATAACCCGGCTCGTACACAGAGACGCCGTCAACGACCGAATGCAGCGGACGCTTTCGGAGCAGTAGGTAGGTCGATGATCCGTCGTTGTTGAGGTTGCCGTTGGTATCGGTGGTGGGGATGTGGGTGTCAAAGAAGCTGGCGCTCTCTTCGCCCTCCTGAGGCAAGAACAGCGGGATCAGCGACTGCGACACCGTGCCGTTATAGATCACCAAGAACCCATTGGATCCGATGGAGAGCCCGTCGAGCGAGAAGGCCTCGTCGATCTCTGCCGGCTCCTCGGGGATGTTGTCATCGTCATCTTCGCCGCCCTTGAACTGAGCGATGCAGTAGCCCGTCAGGTCCATCCCCGGCGTGCCGTAGAGCTCGATGTACTCGAGGATCGCATCGTTGGACGAGCCACTCCCCGGAGGGTTTTCGTAGACCTCATTGATCACGACCTGCCCGCTGGCAAACGAAGCCGCGGCCATCATCAAACCCAAAGCACTCCATGACTTGGTTGTTGCGTTCATCTCGTCTCTCCTTCTTTGATTGACTCTCTCACGGGCAAGCATTAACGATACTTGCCGCTCAACAGTTCTCCGGCGAAAACCGTGTTCTTCTCGAAGTCTGGGTACACCGCCTGCCCGCGATCGCGTGCAGTGGCGAGTTGGTCGTAGTTAAAAGTCTTGTCCCCATTGAGATCCGTGAACACGCTCACATGCCCGTCGGCAAACAAGAAGTTCCCCTGCGTGTTCGAGTGCCCCCGGAAGAACCCCGATCGCTCCTTGCCGTGCGCCGGCCCAAAGTCGGCAAAGTCATGATTCGCCATATTGAGCCCGATCCGCCAGGTCGGCCCGTCCGTGACAGATTTGCACGCCGGCAGCGCCCCGTCGGAAAAGTCGATCGTGTCGTTGGTGTCGGGCGAGTCGGCATCGACCCGAGCATCGGCCATCATCGGGACGATCGAAGTCGAGACGATCGTTGTGTGCGATTCCTTGAGCGGCCCGACCACACCGAACTGGCGGTCCGCCGGCTGCGATTGGTTCCCAAACCGCGAGTGCTTCCACTGCGTGTACGCCATGTACCAAGACTGCGTGTAGTTGCTGTTGAACCCATCGCGGATCAAACGATCGCGCTCTTCGACGGAGTATTCGCCGAACCCATCGTCGTTGAGCCGAGCCGTATTGAGGTTCTGGTTGTACTCAGCCGGTGCAGTGGGGCACAGAAGCTCGCCCGGTGCCCCGTAGCCCCCGTTGACCATGTCGGCGATCCATCCGATCCGCTCGACCCCGCCACGCGTATCTGTGGGATTGTTCGCCCAGCGTGCTTCAATTGATTCACCATTGGCGTGCTTCCGCACCCGGTTGTCGAAGGGCCCCGAAGAGAAGTACCCGCGATTGCTCGCCGAGTATCCCGCGAACCCGAGGCCCATCTGGCGTAGGTTCGACATGCACTGCACACGATGGGCGGTGTCCTTGGCCTTACCCAAAGAGGGCAGGAGTATCCCGATCAACAGCGCGATGATCGCGATCACGACCAGCAGCTCGATGAGTGTGAATCCGTGCCCAGAAAAACGACGAAGCGGTTCGTGCTGTTTCATGATCCAAGAGTAGTGGCCAACGCGTGAAGGTCACGCGGAGAACATGTGAATGTTCGGCTAAGGAATCTTGACACGATCTTTGCGCGATCATGTTGCGATGTTTATCCGCGATTTTTCGTAGACGGCTATCTTTGCATCGTTGGGATCAGGCTCGATGTTGAGCCGGGCCAGCACACGATCGCTCGGAGAGAGACGATCGTTTGAGACAGTTCACACGACGAGGAGAGAAACATGCGCTACGCAATCACACTGGCCACCATCGCACTCGCAGGCACCGTCGCTTCGGCAGACCTTTCCATCACCGAGGTCTTCGCAGGGCTCTCGGGCGAAGACGGCACCGTCGACTGGATCGAAGTCACCAACACCGGGCTCACCTCCATCGACACCGGCTCATTCTTCTATGACGACGAGAGCGCATCGATCGAAGACGGCGGCATGCTCGACTCGCTCACACTCGGTGCCGGCGAATCCGCCATCTTCCTGATCTCCGACGACAACGAGGCATCCGATGACATCAACTTCATCAGCGCCATCGCTGAGTTCAACAGCATCTGGGGCTACTCGGGCCAGATCGGTCTGACCAACGGCGGCGGCGGGCTCGGTCAGGGCGGCGACGCGGCCTACCTGCTCTCAGGCACCGCCGGCTCAGAAGTCATCGAATCCGCAGCAGTCTTCGGCGGCGAGTTCGACGGCTTCCTCGCCACCATGGATTTCACCTCCGGCACCGCAGCCCTCTCGGTCCTCGGCGTCAACGGCGCATACGAATCCAACGCATTCTTCAACGACAACCTCGGTCTCCCCGGCGACCAGGCCACCCTCATCGGCTCCGTCGGCACCGTCCCAACCCCAGCTTCAGCGACACTGATCGCACTCGCCGGGCTTGTCTCGACCCGCCGTCGCCGCTAAGTTGCTTGCTCATAAGCTCACCCTGATCCGCTGAACAGTTCAAACACACTGGGGTCAAACCACCACGCCCCGTCTCACCACCCGAGACGGGGTTTCTCTATGCCAACTTCATCTATGCAAGTCCGGGGTTCTATGTACAAGTCACGGTGCCGAGGCGATCTCGAACACCGTCAAGCACCCGCCCTTTTCGCTCGCCACGCCAATGAAGTCGCGTTCGTAAAGCGAGAAGAACACCAGCCCCTCCGGGCGGACGCACGCAGCATCAAGCAACTGCGCATCCAAGAACATCGCCGATACCGGATCCGAAATGTCATACATCATCAGCGCCCCCGTCCGCTCAAGCCCAACGAACATCAGCGTCCGTGCGTCATTGCCCTGTCCAACTTGCCCCACGGCGATCCCCTCGGGCTCTGGCCCAGACCGATCGCTGCGGGTGTCATGATCGTTGTACGCATCCTCCCAGAGCCGGGCACTGATCTGCTCGAACTGAGCCCCCGAGTTCCAGACCATCGCCCCGGTGTCGGCATCAATAATCGACGCGCTCCGCCCTCCGAGGGCACTGGGCAGATCGATATCACCATCGCCATCGAGATCCCCGTCGATCGTGCTGATCCACAGCCGACCGAGCTTGAGGAACGCATCGAGCGAATAGCTCGCCCGGATACCTTCCAGAGCAACCGGATCCATCAGCCCCTGCAAAATCGCATCGCTGAACCGGATCGTATCCGCGTCCGCTTTCTCGCCCTCGTTGGCCAGCACGATGTACGACCGCCCGTCGATTGCCGTCAGTGCGATGGTGTCGGGCTGAGGCAGCAAACCAAACCCAATCTGGGTCGTGATACTCACCCCGTCCTCATCGTTGGCATCGAACGCCTGCGAGAGCTTGCCCAGCGATTGCACCCGCGTCCATTGCTCGAGGGCAAAGTCAAAGTACGCCAGCCCGTTGTTCTCCTGAAGCCCGACCCACACGCCCTCGTTGCTTGCAGCCAGATACTCGGGCTCAATATCAACCTCCGGCGTGTCCCTGAGCGCATCAGTCACCCGCAGCACATCAAGGCGCACGCCCTCGCCCAAGAACTCATCAGTAAACCCAAAGGTCCGCACATCGTTGAGCCCCGCGAAGTCGCTCGCCTGTTTGATATCGCTCAGATCAATGATCGTGATCGCCCCGGGCTGATCCCCGATGCCCGGCTCACCCTCGTTGGCCGCGATCAGGTACCGCCCGTCAGGGCTCATCGCTAAGCAATCCGGGTGGTATCCAATGCTCATCTGCCAGACGACCGTGTTCGTCTGTGTATCCAGTATCTGCACCATCCCCGGCACCCGATCGCTCGGCTCAGGTATCCAAGAGCACGCCACAAACCCACGCCCGACAGAATCCACAACGATCGAGGTTGCCTGCCAACGCTCGGTGTTCGAATATGTACTCGAATGGATGATCGAGAACCGATTGAGCTCATCGAACTCAAACACCATCAGCCCCTGCTCACCGATCGCATAAATGTGCCCACTCTGGGGATCAAACGACGCGATCTCAACCCCGCCGGGCACATGCACGCTTCCTCGGTTGAGCAAGGAGAGTGCATCGCCGACGCCCCCCATGCTGAGTGGGCTGATTGCCACCAGAATCAAGAGTCCGTAAAGAGCTGTGCGGTACAAGTTATCCTCATTTCTTACAGTGATCTGGAGCCCGCTGGATCAAAGAGCCAGCCAGGTTCTTCTAGAGCATACAAGTCACCAAACGGCTAACTTTCTGTGTAGATTGTGTACAGATTATGATCATCGAATGCCACACAAAACACGCTGCAGTTCATCGCACAACAACCATCCGCCGCCAGGTGCCCAGATCAATCGCCTGCTCGCAGAGCGCCAAGCTGGGCAGTCTGCAGGCCCACTTGTACAAAAAACCGCCTGAACGATGCAATGATTGTGTAATTTCTCAAAAAAACCTGTCTGGGTATTTGTCCTCATGTGATACGCTGTGTGCACAAGGCGGACTCCGCCATGCTCTAAAAATGCTCGGCGGGGACGGTGCTGACTACACGCAAGCTGCCGCAATGAAGAAGGGACAGACCAATGAAAACCAGAACACTCATCGCACTCAGCGTCATGACCACAACAACACTCATCGCCCACGCCGGCGGCGTGACCAGCTGGCTCAACGCAAACAACGGCGATTGGGACTTCGGGCCCAACTGGAGCACCGGGAGTGTTCCAGGCCTAAGCGATTCCGTGCTGCTCGGGCACGCGAGTCCCTACACCGTCACCATACCGGCGAGTCAGGCGATGGCCTCGCTCTCGATCACCAATCCAGGGGTGCTGCTCAATACAGCCAACGCGAGCACGACGACGATCGCGGGTGATTTCTTCAACGAGGGCTCAGTCTCCGTCAACTATACCAGCAACATCTCAGCAACAACACTGCGCTTCGATGCCAACACCATGCTCTCAGGCTCAGGCTCAATACTGCTCAACGCGCCGACGGCCCGGGCACGCCTCCAAACCGGCGACGGATTCACCTTCACCCAAGGCAGCGGGCACACCATCCACGGCATGGGACAAATCGAAGGCGCCATGATCAACAACGGCACCATCTCATCCGATTCGGGGTCCTCGATGACCCTGCTCACAAACGACAAGGCCAACAACAACATCATCGAATCGATCAACGGCTCAAACCTGCTGGTGAGCGGCATCACGATCACACAAGGGCTTGCCGGGATTATGCGCGCCGATGGACCCGGCTCGCGAGTCACGGTGATCAACTCGACGCTCAACGGCGGGACCATGAGTTCGCTCAACGACGGGCTGATGTCCATCGCGACCTCAAGCACGATCAATGGGGTATCGATCAACGGCGTGTTTGATGTTCAGAATGCAGTGACGCTTTCGGTGCTGTCTTCGCTCGAGAACAATGGAACCATCACGATCAATCCGACCGGGAACATCTCGGCGACACAGATCGTATTCAATGACTCGATGACCGTCGGTGGCGACGGGACATTCGTGCTCGCATCGGCAGATTCAAGGGCACGGATCCAGACAGGCGTTGGACGGACCGTCACCATGAACCCCATGCTCACGATCCGCGGGCAAGGGCGCATCGAAGCGAGCATGATCAACAACGGGCTCATCAACTCGGATACCGGTGAGATCAGGATGACCACAAATGGTAAAACCAACAACGGCACGATGGAGGCCACCGCCGGTGCCGTCATGGAGTTCAGCGGGATCACCACAACACAAGGCCCCGCGGGGTTGATCCAAGCCGACGGCGTCGGCTCACAGATCGAGCTCAGAAACGCCTCTATCATCGGCGGCACGCTCCGGGCATCAAACGGGGCGGATGTCTCGGTCGATACCTCCAGCACGCTCGACTCGGTCAATATCTCTGGAACTCTCAATGTTCAGAACGCGGTGACGCTCTCGGTAGAAAACGGATTGTCAATCAACGGCACCGTGACCGTGAACCCAACGAGCAATGTCTCGACAACTCAGATCCGTTTCAAAGACTCAATGACGCTGGGCGGCACCGGCGAGATCGTCCTCGCTGCGCCAAGCTCACGCTCACGCATCCAAACAGACGCCGAGGTCGTGCTGACCATGCCGTCAACTCAAACTGTCCGCGGCTTCGGGCAAATCGAGGCAGAACTGGTCAATAATGGATTGATCCGTGCCGATAGCGGCGAGATCCGGCTGTCTAGCAACCCAAAAACAAACAACGCCACCATCGAAGCGATCAATGCCTCGGTGGTCGAAATCAACGCCATCACGATCAATCAGAGCAGTGGGGGGACGATCTCCGCAAACGATGCCGGATCACAGATCGAACTCATAGGATCAACAATCAACGGCGGTGCGATCTCATCCATGCCAGACGCTGATGTCTCCATTGATATCTCAAGCACGCTCAACGGCGTCGCGCTCTCCGGTCACACATATGTACAGAACGGCCAGAAGCTTGCGATCGGCACATCGCTGACAAACAACGGCGTTATAGAGATCAACCCCACAGGAAACATCTCATCGACAGAACTCATGTTCAATGATTCGATGACTGTCCTCGGGACCGGCTCAGTAAAACTCAGCTCGTCAGATGGCCGCGCCCGAATCCAAACGGCCGCTGAGAAAACCGTCACCATGAGCAGCACACAAAAGATTCACGGCCAAGGAAGAATCGAAGCGTCGATGGTCAACAACGGAACGATCGACTCGGATGTCCCGGGCAGCGATATCCGATTGCTGTCCAATCCCAAGACCAACAACGGGGTGATCCAAGCCAACAATGAGACCACCGTGGAGTTCAACGGCATTACCATCACGCAAGGCGCTCCCGGGCAAATCACCGCCGACGGCGAAGGATCGGAGATCGAACTGCTGGGCGCGACCATCTCCGGCGGCACACTGGCAACCACGGGCGGGGCCGATGTCTCCGTCGATTCATACAGCATCCTCGATGGGGTTGATTTCTCCGGCCTGCTCAATATCCCGAACGCTTCGTCAATGGGAATAACCGCCGGCACGCTCAACAACGGCACGATCGTGGTCAACGAGACCGCGAACATCAGCCCCACGCACCTGCAATGGAACGAAGAAACAACCCTCAGCGGAACCGGGACAATCCGGCTCAACGCCCCGGGTGCCCGGTCGCGACTCATTGCGGCAGGCAAAGTCAGCCAAGGCGGGATCGGTGCACAGCAGCGGCTCGAAGGCATCGGCAGTATCGAAATCGATTTCATCAACAACGGCACCATCGCACCGGGCCTGAGCATCGGCACCATGGCCGCAACCAAACCCATCCTCTTCACTGACACCGCCAACCTCGAGGCCGAGGTCGATGCGTCATCGGGCGACGCGCTCAAGAGCACTTCAACGGTCGAACTCCACGGCACGCTCGATGTACTCTTCATCAATGATTTCGCACCAACCGGTTTCTGGGCATACACCATCATCGAAGGCTCCGAGATCACCGGCGAGTTCGATACCATCAATATCGCGCCACCCCCGGGCGACTTCGTCACACGGGTCGTCAATACCGGCACCAAATACATCATCGGACATACATGCAAGGCAGACCTGACCCTCGACGGCCAGCTCGACTTCTTCGATGTCTCCGACTTCCTTGACAAGTTCGCCGCCAAAGACCCCGAAGTCGATTTCACCCAAGACGGCCAGTTCGATTTCTTCGATGTCTCCGACTTCCTCGATGCATTCGGAGCAGGCTGCTGATCGAGCAGTCCCAGCGTCGGATATCTTGCAGCCCAGATGGGACACTTCTCAAACCATTCCTGGCAAATTATGGCGAACTCCCCGGTTTTACGGTGCCTGTATAATAAGTTACGCAATTTTCGCCATGTCGGGTTTGTACGATTTACGACATGGCGCAGTGGTCACAAGCCAATCCGCTGGTAACCATCGCGCATGGCCGGACCACTCAACATCCCGAAATCAGATCAAGACCTCAACCGTACCGCCGCCGACCGTCTGCTCGGTCCCTTCCAACGCTTCATGAAGCTTGAAGCCTCCGGCGGCATCCTGCTGATCCTCAGCGCACTGGGGGCGCTCATCTGGGCAAACTCGGGCTACGCATCGTCATACAACGACCTCTTCTACAACACCAAGGTCCGCGTCGGATTCGGAGAGTGGGGGCTCGAAAAGGCCTTCATCCTCTGGATCAATGATCTGCTCATGGCCTTCTTCTTCCTGCTCGTCGGGCTCGAGATCAAGCGAGAAGTACTCGTCGGCGAGCTCCGCAGCCCCAAGAAAGCCGCCCTCCCAATCGCCGCAGCCCTCGGGGGCATGGTCGTCCCCGCGACCATCTACGCGATCGTCAACAGTGGCTCCCCATCAATCAGCGGCTGGGGCGTGCCCATGGCCACCGACATCGCCTTTGCCCTCGGCGTGCTCGCCTTGTTCGGCTCACGCATCCCCATCTCCGTACGCATCTTCCTGACCTCGCTGGCAATCGTCGACGACCTCGGCGCACTCATGGTCATCGCGGTCTTCTACACCGAATCTATCGGGTTCGACTACTTGCTCAAAGCCGGGCTGGTTCTTGCCCTCATGATGGGCCTCAACCTGATGGGCGTACGCAAGATTGTGGTCTACCTCTTGCTGGGCGCAGTCGTGTGGTACCTCGTCCTCAAGAGTGGCGTCCACGCAACCATCGCCGGCGTGCTCGTCGCATTGACAATCCCCGCACGCACACGCGTGAACCAGAGCCGCTACAGCTCATTCGTGCGATCCATGGTCGACCGCTTCGATCAAGATAAAACCTCCGACTCGAAATCCTGGACCACCAGCACCCAACAGTCCGCGATCCTCGCCATCGAGGACGCCGGCCACAAAATCGAAACACCGGTCCGCCGCCTCGAGCATATTCTCATCCCGTGGGTGGCCTTCGCGATCCTCCCAGTCTTCGCCCTCGCCAACGCGGGCGTGCCGATGGGGGCCAGCGGGGAAGACACCGCCGCCCAGGAGACCGTCGAGTCAGTCTGGTCCAGCAAAGCAATGTGGGGCGTGGTCCTCGGCCTCCTGATCGGCAAACCCCTCGGCGTCTTCGGCTTCGCGTGGATCGCACAAAAACTCGGTATCGGCATGCTCCCCGAAGGCGCAACCTGGCGACATGTCTTCGGCGCCGCATGGCTCTCAGCGATCGGTTTCACGATGGCTCTCTTCATTGCCAACCTCGCCTTCAAAAACGCTGCAGACCTCGACGCCGCCAAACTCGGTGTCCTCGGCGCATCAGTCATCGCAGGCCTGGTCGGATTCATGATCCTACTGAAGGCCAAACCGTCCACTGCACAGCAAGAGTCACCCCTGTAATAACAGATCCCGCCACCAGAACCCCAATCTGTAAAGAGGACTTGACAAGCATGCAGATATGTTGATCAGCAGCACCGTTGTACACACTTTGGACCGCAGCAACTACCACATGACACGATCAGGCACAACAAGTCACGACCAAGGCAAACCCGCTTTGAATGCAGGCCGCACCATGAATAAGTGATGACCTGTGCACAGAGGTAGGGTCTGCGTATACTCCCTGCTATGAAGACCGCGCTGCTCCACACAACCGTTCTCGTGATCTTGTCGTTCCTCACGATGGCCATCGCATCCGATGCCTGCGCATCCCCCGATGACAACGCCGGCACACCCCCCGACACCGTCGCCATCGCCACCACCGGCAACCCCGCATCACTCGTCGTCTTCGACGACGCACAAGCAACCGCCGTCCTAGCAGATGGCACTGTCCTCGGCGCCCGTGCCCTCCCAGGCAAAGGCCGAGTCTCCGTCATCGGCCACGGCGGCTTCCTCAGCGATACCCGCGCCAACACCCACCAGTTCGTCCTCGACGAACTCCTCTGGCTCGCCGACAACAAACCCCAGCGTGCCTGGGGCATCCCCAAGGCATTCCAAGACCCGCTCATCGAAAATGGCATCGACCTCTCCATCGTCGGCGGCGCCCCCGACAACCTCGTCCTCTCAAGCATCGACCTCATCGTCGGCTCCCCCCAATCCTTCGCCCGCGCAGGCAGGCTCGAAGACCTCCGGGCATGGCTCGAATCAGGCGGCGCACTCCTCTCCGTCGAAACCGCCTGGGGCCAACTCCAACTCGGGCACGCTGCCGATGTCGAGGACCTCGCCGCCAACAAACTCCTCCTCGCCCACGGCATCATGTACACCGACCGCGCCCTCTCCCCAAACAACGAAGGCCTCTACCCCCTCGACCCCTCAGTAAACCCCCTCGCCAACGCCGAGCAAGCCATCCGCATCCTCACCGACGACCAGGC
Source organism: uncultured bacterium (assembly GCA_963976625.1). Classification (GTDB taxonomy): domain Bacteria; phylum Planctomycetota; class Phycisphaerae; order Phycisphaerales; family UBA1924; genus UBA1924. Next base: position 142,499 of record CAXBLA010000003.1, on the reverse strand, counting down.
TCCCAACCGCGTCCTCGCCGCCCGCATCGTCCGCACCGCCCTCGCCATCGTCCCCCTCGACAGCACCCTCATCCAAACCGCCGACCAACTCCGCGCCAACAACACCGACCAACTCACCCAAGCCTACGAGTCCATGGCCAATAATCCCCTCAAGCTCACCGAGCAACCCCTCGCCAGTGCTTTGCTCGACCTCGAATCCCGACGAGCCGCAATCGACCCATCCTCAGCGATCGCCCACCCCAGCGCCGCCGCATTCCCCGGTGCAGTCCCCGACTCCGCGCCCCGCCTGACCCAAACACGCACACTCTCCACATCCATCCCCGGCTGGCGATCCACCGCCCTCTACGCCGCCCCAGGCGAAACCGTCACCATCCGCGTCCTGTCAGAACCCGTCCTGTCCGAACCAGTCGAAGGCCTCACCGCCCAGATCGGCGCCTGGCTCGATCCCCAAGACTTCGACGACCGCCACCGCATGCCCCGCGCCCACATCCGCGTGCCCATGACCACCCCCCAAACCCAAATCGCCTCCCCAATCGGCGGCCCCCTCTACATTGACCTCCCAACAACCCTGACCCCCGACCAAACCATCACCCTCGAAATCTCCGGCGTCATCGAAATGCCCCGTTTCCGCCTCGATCACACCGATCTCGCAGAGTGGAACCAACGACTCCGCACCCTCCAAGCCCCCTGGGCCGAGCTCGAATCCGACGAACTCGTCCTCACGATCCCCGCCAATGACATCCGCAACCTCGACCGCCCAGACCTCGTCATGCAGCACTGGGACCGCGTCCACCAAGCCATGCAAGACCTCGAGCCCCGCTCACCGCGCCACTGGCCAGACCGCCAGTACCGCTATGTCGCCGAGAAGAAACTCTCCTGGGGCTACATGTACTGCCCGAGCGATGCGCCCATCGTCATCCCGACCACCGCCGCCCATTCCATGGTCAACCTCGAGAACTTCGACAACCAAGGCCCCAACGAACTCTGGGGCCACTACCACGAGATGGGCCACAGCCACCAGAACCCAATGTGGACCTTCGATGGCACCGGCGAAGTCACCGTCAACATCTTCACCGTCCTCGCCCTCAACACCGTCAACAACTACCCACTCGACTTCGAAGGCACAAGAACAGCCCCCGCCCACGCCCTCGCTACCATGATCAAGCACCACGAGGCCGACGCACCCTACGACCAATGGAAGTCCGACCCTTTCCTCGCCCTCCAAACCTACGCCCTGCTCTGGCACCAGTTCGGCTGGGACGCCTTCCGCCAGACCTTCCGTGCCTACGACGACCTCAAGCCCCACGAGCAACCCAAGAACGACCAAGAAAAACGAGACCAGTTCGTCCTCCGCATGAGCAAAGCAGTGGGGCACAACCTGTACCCATACTTCACCGCCTGGGGTGTACCCATCTCCAAAGCAGTCGAAGAAGAACTCAAAGAACTCCCAGCCTGGTTCCCCGAAGGCTTCGAGCCCTAAACATCCCGAACAACACGAATCGTGCTCAAGATAAATGTGCGGATATTCTCACATCCTTAGCTACCCCCACGCGCATGTTGCATCCCGCGCGAAACTATACTATATTGATAGACACGATCAGGGACCCTCGCTGTCCCAGAGCCGGGGGGCGGTGATCAGTAAGAACCAGACCCCGTCCTCTGCGCAGCTTTTTCAGGAGACGGGAATGAACCAGTTACGAATCCTCGCAGCCGCCATCCTCTGCATGGTGCTTAGCGCCACATCGGCCCTCGCCGACAAACCCCGCCTCGCCATCCAGGACCTCGTCGCCACCGACGCCGTCGTAAGCCAGGCCAAAGCCCAGTCCCAGCACAGCGTGCTCGAGCAGATCCTCCAAGGGTCCGACACCCAGCTCGCCAACATGATCAACCAGACCAGCCGATTCGACATCGTCGCCAGGTCCAAATACAGGACCATCCTCCGCGAGCAGGGCATCGCCGACTCGGGCGATGTCAACCCATCCGACCCCCAGACCGCCCGCGCCTTCCAGATGGCCGGCGCCCAGTTCGTCGCCACCCTCACCGTCGACAACTACCAAGACATCACCACCACCGCCAGCTTCAAAGGCGGCTTCGGCACCTCCAAGGCCGAACGCCGAACCATCCAGATCCAAGCCACCCTCCAGATCTTCGACACCACGACCGCCGTCATGCTCGAGTCCGCCTCGGTCACCATCGAAGAATCCACCACCAACGAGATCATGGCCGGAGCAACAGAGAACGGCCGCGTCACCAACGCACTCATCGGTCAAGTCACCAAAGACATCGCCACCAAAACATCCCGCATCATCCTCGACGCCCTCGTCCCCGCCAAAGTCATCGGCTACACCATGGGCAACATCACCTTCAACCGCGGCATCGGCACCGGCGTCGAGAAGGGCCAAATCTGGCAGGTCTTCTACCCCGGCGAAGAAATGTTCGACCCCGACACCGGCGAATCCTACGGAGCCGAAGAAATCCCCCTCGGCTGGGCACGCATCACGTCCGTCCAGCCCAAGTTCTCCAAAGCACAAGCCATCCAAGACTTCGGCATCGACCGCGGCTCCATCATGCGCCTCGCCCCCGATGGCCTCCCAAGAGATGTAGACCCCGACGCCAAAGCCACCGGCTCGTCCACAAAGAGCACAAGGAGCGAACCCGGGGTGAGATCCCCATCCCGCCAACCGGTCCAAGAGCCAAGCCGGATCACACACGACCACCCCGTTGAACACACCACCCACCAGCCAATCCATCAACCAGCAACCCACGACCACGAAAACACCCACCCCGTCAAGCTCGCCCTCTTCATCCGCGATGTCGCCCCCGATGTCCCCGATTCCAAAGCCCTCGTCCTCGAAAACTACATCACCTCCTGGCTCACCGACCACCAGATCCAAGTCATCAACCGCGCCGAGGTCCTCAACGCCGCGAGCACCCTCGCCAGCGAAGGCACAAACGACGGCACCAACGACCAGATGAACACCATCGCCCAGCGACTCCTCTCAGATCACTCCTCCGCAGCCGCCATCGCACAAAACCTCGGCGCCGACGGCCTCGTCATCGCCACCATCACCTCCCTCGTCGAAGACAAACGCTCCATCCGCGACCCACAACGCGGCAACTACGACAACTCCTTCTACACCCTCGATGTCGCCTGGAACGTCGTCGACGGCGGCTCGGGCTCAAGCATCGCCTCGGGCCTCGAGCAAGCCCACCACGCACTCCGCCAGACCGCCACCCTCACCCGCACCTTCAACATCGACCCCATGCTCCGCGACAGCGCCATGCAAGTCGGCCAAAGCATCCGCTCAAAGATGACCCGCGCCAAAGCCCGCATCACCAAAGCCGAAGACAACCTCGCGACCATCAACATCCAGATCACCCTCGCCGACCTGAGCATCCCCGAGATCCGTAAAAACGACCAAGGCGAATACATCGTCACCAAAAACAACCACGACCTCGAAGCCACCGAATGCAATGTCCTCATCGACGGCATGCTCGCCGGCACCGCCCCCGGACCCATCCAAACCACCGCCGGCCCGCACCGCATCCGCATCGAACGACCCATGATCGACCCCATCGACCGCTTCATGGTCGTCCGCGACGGCATGGACCTCAACCTCGCCGTTGGGCTCTCCGTCCAAGGCCGCGCCCAGTGGCGAGAACAAGCCGCCTTCTTCGAATCCCTCAAAGACGGCGCCATGCTCCGCGACGCCGACCTCGAACACGCCATGGCCTTCGGGCAGTTCCTCCGAAACTCTAAAGTCAACCTCGACACCTCCAATGTCCGCTCCATCGGCACCAACACCAACGACTTCTGGGGCTCGATCCTCAATGTAAAAGACAACATCCACGAAATGCGCCAGATCGAAAACGAATCAGACTAAGCACAACCGACAATCAACGAAATCAAACGCACGCTCAAGGGGACCACCATGCACACAAACAACATCAACAAAGTCAAGCGGGCAGCCATCCTGCCCGTCCTCATCCTCGCCGCCTTCGCCCTCCAAGGCTGCCAGTCCGGCTACCGCGACCACACCAAAAAGATCATGCACGCCTACGCCGGCGGCGACTACATCACCGCCGCCGAGATCAGCAAAGACGGCGCCAACAAAAAAGCCGAAAAACAAAAAGACCGCATCGCCTACTACCTCGAAGCCGGTCGCACCGCCCAAGCCGCACACAATATCGACGACAGCATCGCCTACTACGACGCAATCTTCGAAGAAATCCGCCCCTACCTCGACACCAAGGCCGAGAACACCATCACCGAAGGCATCGCGACCACCGCCGTCAACCAGGCCCAATCTATCTACAAAGCCACCCCCGGCGAACGCATCCTCCTTAACACACTCAACGCCCTCAACTACATCCAGGTCGGCGATCTCGACGCCGCACGCATCGAACTCAACCGCGCCGCCGACTGGCAACAAGACGCCGTCCGCCGCTACGCCAAAGAGATCGAAAAAGCCCAAAAAGAAGCCGACAAAGCCGCCGCCGAGAACAACCTCGAAGGCACAAGCCAAGGCGTCCCAAGCTACCTCTCCTCCTACTACACCGAACTCGACGACATGACCGCCTACGCCGACTTCCAAAACCCCTTCACCAGCCACCTCCGAGGCATCTTCCTCCTCGCCACCGCCGCAGACGACGGCGACTACTCCAACGCCCGCTTCGACCTCCGCATGGCCGCCTCGACCAACCAAAGCGCACTCCCCGCCATCGAGCCAGACCTCAACGCCCTCGAAGGCTTCATGCGCCACGCCACCGAGCCCGCCACCTGGGTCTACTTCATGACCGGCACCGCGCCCCGCCTCACCGAGTTCCGACTCGACATCCCCATCCCCATCGGCGGCGTCAACTATGTCTCCGCCGCCTTCCCAAGGCTCGAACGCGAACCCAACTACCTCCCATACCTCGATGTCCAAACATCCGACGGCTCAACCGCCCGCTCGCTCCCCATCGTCAGCGTAGAAAACATCATCGCCAGCGAGTTCAAAACCCGGCTCCCAACAATCATCACCCAAGAAATCGCAAGCACCGTCGCCAAAGCCGCCGCCACCTACGCCCTCAAAGAAGGCGCAGGCATCTGGGGTCAGGTCGTCGGCATCGCGTACCAAGCCGCATCCACCTCCGCCGACCTTCGCACCTGGCGCACCCTCCCCAAAGAAGTCCAACTCGTCCGCCTATCCACCCCAGCCGACGGCCTCCTCCACCTCACATCCGAAGGCGGACGCAACCTCGGCTCCGTCCAAGTCACCCCCAACGAATCCAACCTCATCGTCGTCACCATGCCCTCACCCCTCGCACCAACCCCCTCCATCACAGTCTCCCAACTCTCCGGCATATCATCCGTACACTACCAGCCACCCGTTTACGATGAAGATTCCACCGAAAACATCGAAGACAACGAGCAAGCCGAAGCCAACAACCAGCAGCCCAACCAAGGCTGAGCCCAGGAGCACAAAGACATGAACATCACACTCACCCGGATCATCACCACCCTGCTGATCCTCACCGCCATCTTCATGGCCTCCTGCCAGAGCGCACCCGTCCGAGCCGACGACGCCGCACCCATCGACCCCAAGCAGCAAATGCTTGACGAAAAGTTCGCCAAGGTCTACCTCAACTGCGTCGGTGTCCGCGTCTCCCCAACTCGCGGCGGCCCCCTCCAGGCCCAGGTCGACATCGCCAACAACCGCCTCTCGCACCGCAACTTCGCCTACAAGTTTGCCTGGTACGACGCCTCGGGCAACCTCATCCCCTCCCAGCTCTCCGTCTGGAAACCCCTGACCCTCCCCTCCAAGGAAACCAAGACCCTCATCTCCATCGCCCCAAGCCCAGACGCGATGGACTTCGACATCACCATCAGAAAATCAAAGTAAACAATCCCAAACAACACACACGCCCCCACATCAATCAATACCAAATCACACCAAATCCAAACACCGGAGCCCCAACCATGAAGACCCAGCTCATCGCACTCCCAATCATCGCCGCCCTCATCACCGGCTGCGGCTCCCAGAAAGCCACCTACATCGAAACGGGAGGCACAGACTCCGTCGTCTCCGTCGGCCAAGTCGACATCCAAGACATCCAGAACGCCGCCTCGGGTATGATCGAATCCCTCCTCTCCAACGGCGTCCTCGACCGCGCCGCGCACTACCCCGCACGCCTCGTCATCGACCGCGTCGTTAACGACACCTCCAGCCGCTTCGACACCGGCGAACTCCTCTACCGCATCCGCGAACAACTCGTCAACTCCGGACAGGTCGAGGTCATCACCGCCTACGGCGACAACGCCGAGTCCCAAATCTCCCAAGAAGAACTCCGCCGCAAGGCATTCCTCGAAGGCAAATCCGCCGACGACGCCCTCACCCCCGACATGGCCCTCACCGGCAAGATCACGCAACTCTACCGAACCGCCGGCAAAACCCGCCAGACCACCTACACCTTCCGACTCACCCTCACCGATGTCGCCACCGGCCGCAGCGTCTGGACCAAAACCGTCGACATGACCAAGCAAGGCAAAAAGGACTCGGTCGGCTTCTAATCCGTCGAACACAAGAACCCAACACCCATCAATCACAAACCCGCCCAATCCTCACCAGATCGGGCGGGTTTTTCAACAGTTTCACAGCCAAACACGGCGCAACAGCAATGAAACCCGCCGCTAAGCGTTGAGACTGTCCACGCCATCCGCCCAATCCCCATCCCACGCCAGAGAACCCAACTTTATCACCAAAAAACGCATCTTCGCAAGGTCTCGCCTGTACCATCTAGACGCTGTCGTGGCCGCCCCTCTCCTGTGGATCTCTCCCCATGCCATTGTCTCAAAAAGCCTGCTCATCGCTTGTCGTTATCCTCACCGCCAGCGCCATCGTTTCGCTCGCAGGGTGCAAATCCCCAGAGTCCTACCGCAATCAAGCCGACAAGGTCGCCGCCGACATCCTCAAAGACACCTGGCAAGATGCAGTGGGCCACCCAAACGACGACTTCACCATCGAACCCGCCAAAGACACCCTCCGCCGCCGCCTCCTGCTCGATCAAGAACTTCCCATGAGCACCAGCGCCAGCGCGAGCTCCGCCGATGGCGAAAAAATCGAGCAATGGCCAGACGACGCCTACGCCCAGCCAACTGCTGAACCAGAGAGCCCCTCAGCTCACTCGATCCCCCCAACCATCTCCCTCGACGAAGCCCTCCAGATCGCCGCCACCAACTCCCGCCTCTACCAATCCCAAAAAGAATCCGTCTTCCAATCCGCACTCCGCCTCGACCTCGAACGCAACGAGTTCCGCAACACCTGGGCCGGCGTCGTCGATTCCGTCCTGAGCACGAATCTCGGCACCTCCACAGAAACCACTGGCTTCGTCAACCAAGACTCCCTCAGCGTCTCCAAACGCTTCTCCAACGGCTCCCGCTTCACCGGCATGCTCGCCGTCGACCTCGCCAAACTCATCAGCGGCTCCGGCGAAGGCTCCACCGGCATCAGCCTCGACACCAGCATCTCCATCCCCCTCCTCCGAGGCTCAAGCAAGTTCATCGTCACCGAGCCCCTCACCCAGGCCCAGCGAGATGTCGTCTACGCCATCTACAACTTCGAACGCTTCAAACGCACCTTCGTCGTCGGGATCGCCAGCGACTACCTCTCCGTCCTCCAGCAGCTCGACCGCCAACGAAACGCCGCTGAAAACTACAAGCGCGTCGTCGCCTCCACCCGCCGCGCCCGCCGCCTGGCAGACGCCGGGCGTCTCCCAGAGATCCAAGTCGACCAGTCCGTCCAAGACGAACTCCGCGCCCGCAACTCATGGATCAGCGCCACCCAGGCCGCCGAGCGACTCCTCGACCGCTACAAAATCACCCTCGGGCTCCCGACCGACGCCAAGATCAACCTCAACCCGGGCGAGTTCGACCGCCTGCTCAATGCCCAGCGCTACGCCCAGTACCTCGAACCCAACCAATCCCAACAAGACCAAGCCGTCCCGCCCGCCGACGCCCCCGTCGTCCTCGTCCCGCCATCCACCGACGACGCCGGCCCCTTCGAGATGAACCAAGAAGACGCCGTCCTTGTCGCCCTCACCAACCGCCTCGACCTCCGCGTAGCAGTGGGCGAGATCGTCGACGCACAGCGCGGCGTCGCCGTCGCCGCCGACAACCTCCGTGCAGACATCACCCTCCTCGGCTCCGCATCCCTCGGCGAGTCCCGTTCATTGTCCTCCGCCGGGAGCGACGACGCCCAGCTCCGCACCGACCGCGGCTTCTACTCCCTCCTCCTTGGCATCGACCTCCCCTTCGAGCGCACCGCCGAACGCAACAGCTACCGCAACGCCCTGATCGCCTACGAGCAAACCGTCCGCGCACTCCAAGATGTCGAGGACACCGTCAAGTTCGATGTCCGCAATGTGCTCCGCGAGCTCCTCGAAGCCCGTGAGACCATCCGAATCCAGGCCGAAGCCGTCCGCGTCGCCCAGCGCCGCGTCGACTCAACCGACCTCTTCCTCCAAGCCGGCCGCGCCGAGATCCGCGACCTGCTCGAAGCCCAGTCCGCCCTCAACACCGCCCAAGACGCCCTCACCGCCGCCGTCGTCAACTACCGCATCGGCGAACTCGAGCTCCAACGCGACCTCGGCGTCCTCCGAGTCGCAGATTCCGGCATCTGGACCGAGTTCAACCCCGAATCCATCGACATCCCCGCCCTCCGCGCCGCCATCGACGCCAACCGCCCCAACCCCGACACACCAGCCGACGAGCCAGTCCTCAACTAAGCCCGCGTCCCCGACCCCGCCGAGAAAGACACCACCATGTCCTCAACCATAAAAAAGCGAACCATCATCATCCCCCTCGCCATCCTGACCATCGGCGCGGTCGCCGCGGTCCCGGTGCTCACCAAGGGCACCTCCGAATCTGCGTCAAACCAACCCACCTACACCGTCACCCGCGCCCCCCTCGCCATCAGCCTCACCGAGTCCGGCACCATCAAGTCCCGCGATCAACACATCGTCAAGAGCGAAGTCGAAGGCCGAACCTCCATCCTCTATGTCATCGACGAAGGCGTGCAGGTCAAGAAGGACGAACTACTCATCGAGCTCGACTCAAGCGCACTCAACGACCGCCTCGTCGACCAGCAGATCATGGTCGAGAACACCGCCGCCGACTACATCTCCGCCAAAGAGAACCTCGCCGTCGTCAAGATCCAGGCCGAAAGCAACATCGCCCAAGCCAAGCTCAACAACCAGTTCGCCATCGAAGACAAAACCAAGTACATCGACGGCGAGTGGCCCAAAGCACTCATGGAAGCCGACACCGATGTCAAGCTCGCCCAAGAAGACTACCGCCGAGCCACCGACGAGTTCGACTGGTCCAAAAAACTCTACGAAGAACAGTACCTCTCCGAAACCGAATACCGCGCCGACGAACTCGCCTTGAAACGCTCCGAGCTCCAGGTCGCCCTCGCCAACGAAAACCTCAAGCTCCTCAAGGAGTACACCCAGCCCCGCCGCATCGCCGAGCTCGAATCCGAGATCACCCAGACCACACTCTCCCTCGAGCGCGTCAACCGAGAATCCGCCAGCGACATCGCCCAGGCCCAAGCCCGCGAAAAAGCCCGCGAAGCCGAACTCAACCGCCAAAAAACCCGCCTCTCCAAAATCGAAGACCAACTGGCCAAAACCAAAATCTACGCACCCGCCGACGGCATGGTCGTCTACGCAACAAGCTCCGAGTTCAGCTGGCGCGGCGACACCGAGCCCCTCGACGAAGGACAAGAAGTCCGCGAACGCCAAGAACTCATCCACCTCCCAACCGCAGACTCCATGATGGTCGTCATCCAAGTCCACGAATCCGCCCTCGGCAAAGTCAAAATCGGCCAAAAGGCAGAACTCCGCGTAGACGCCCTCCCCGACCAAACATTCACCGGCGTCGTCACCAAGCTCGCCCCCCTCCCAGACGCACAATCCGTCTTCATGAACCCAGACCTCAAGGTCTACGACACCCAGATCATGATCGACGGCGTCCACCCCAACCTTCGCACCGGCATGAGCTGCCAAGCCATCGTCCGCGTAGAAAACTACGACGACGCACTCGCCGTCCCCATGCAAGCCGTCGTCGGACGCAACGGCCAATCTGTCGTCTATGTCATGGAGAACGGCCAACCCACCCCAAGAAACATCGAAACCGGGCTAGACAACAACGCACTCGTCCATGTCATCTCCGGGCTCAACGCCGGCGAAAAAGTACTCCTCACACCGCCCCTCGCCGAGGACCAAGGCAGCAAAAGAGCACAACGCCCAAGCACCTCAGAATCCGACAAGCCCAGCACAGACGCCTCATCCGCCAAACCACAACGCCCAGGGAAAAAGCCTTGAGCCAAACACGCGTTCAACCATCCAATAAGCATGCCGACCATGTCATCGAGCTCCGCGATGTCTGGAAGACCTACCGCATGGGCGACCAAGATGTCCACGCCCTCGCCGGCGTAGACCTCGACATCCAGCGAGGCAGCTTCTGGGCCATCTCCGGGCCCAGCGGCTCAGGCAAGAGCACCATGCTCAACCTCCTCGGCTGCCTCGACCGACCAACCGCCGGCAAGTACACCTTCGAGAACCACGACATCGCCAGCACCAGCGATGACCAACTCTCCGACCTCCGACTCAAGCACCTCGGATTCGTCTTCCAGAACTTCCACCTCATCCCCCAGCTCACCGTCCAAGAAAACATCGAGCTCCCCCTGTTCTACCAAGGCATCGACCCCGCCGAGACCGCCGAGCGCGCAACCACCATCGCCAAACGCGTCGGGCTCGAACACCGCCTCGGGCACCGCCCCACAGAACTCTCCGGCGGCCAGCAACAACGCGTCGCCATCGCCCGCGCACTGACCAACAACCCCTCCGTCATCCTCGCCGACGAACCCACCGGCAACCTCGACACCGCCACCGGCGACTCCATCATGGCCCTCCTCACAGAACTCCACGACCAAGGCAAAACAATCCTCATGGTCACCCACGAGCCAGACATCGCCGCCTACGCCCAAACCCAACTCGTCATGCGCGACGGCAAGGTCGAGTCCCTCACCCAAAACCAGAACCCAACCCGACCCGCAACCAGCCCCCAAGGCACCCAAGCATGATCGCCGCCCGCTTCATCCGCAACATCCGCCTCGGAGTCAAAACACTTCTCCTCCACAAGATGCGATCCGCCCTCACCATGCTCGGCATGGTCTTCGGCGTCGGCGCCGTCATCGCCATGCTCGCCGTCGGCGAAGGCGCATCCAAACAAGCCCTCGACCAAATCCGACGACTCGGCAGCCAGAACATCATCATCACCTCCCAGACCCCAGCCTCCCAAGCCGGCTCAGGCACCATGCGCGTCCGCATGAACATCTACGGCCTCCTCTACGACGACCTCACACGCATCCAAGAAAGCTACGAAGCCGTCGAACGAACCGTCCCCGCAAAGCTCATCCGCGGACAAGGCCGCGTCGGCTCACAAACACTCGAGCTCCGACTCGTCGGCACCACCCCCGACTGGTTCGAGCTCGTCGATCGAAACAAACTCGCCGGCCGCGTCCTTCTCGAAAGAGACATCCAAGAAAACGCCAATGTCGTCGTCCTCACCGAGCACGGCGCACGCCGACTCCTCGTCGGCCAAGACATCCTCGGCGCCACCGTCAAAATTAACCAAGGCTACTACACCGTCGTCGGCGTCATCCAATCCGAAAGCATGCAGTCCGGATCCATGCAAACCCCCGACCAAGACATCGACGCCTACATCCCCCTCAGCGTCGCCAAAGAACGCTTCGGCGACATCACCGTCACCCGTTCCAGCGGCTCCCAAACAAGAGAACTCGTCGAACTCCACCAGCTCATCGTCCAGATCGAATCCACCGACCAGGTCGAGCCAACCGCCGCAGCCATCGAACGCATGCTCACCACCTTCCACCCCAACGCAGACTTCAAAATGAGCGTCCCCCTCGCCCTCCTCCGACAGGCCGAAGCCACCCAGCGCACCTTCAACATCGTCCTCGGCTCCATCGCCGGCATCTCCCTGCTCATCGGCGGCATCGGCATCATGAACATCATGCTCGCCTCCGTCACCGAACGCACCAAAGAAATCGGCATCCGCCGGGCCATCGGCGCACGACGAAACCAGATCATCGGGCAGTTCCTCATCGAGACCGTCGTCCTCTCCGTCGCCGGCGGGCTCATCGGCATCGGCGTCGGCACCCTCATCCCGTGGCTCATCACCGAGTTCGCCGACATGCCAACCGTCATCACACTCTGGAGCGTCCTCCTCTCCGTCTTCATCAGCATCGCCGTCGGCGTCATCTTCGGCATGTACCCCGCCATGCGAGCCGCCAACCTCGACCCCATCGTCGCACTCCGACACGAGTAAGCCGACACATCAAACCCATAGAAAAGCCCCCCAATGCAAACCGCAGTGGGGGGCTTGTATTTCTACACCTGTTTAACACGCAACGGCATCACACCGCCGGCGTCTTCTTCATCCGCTGAAACTCGCTCCGCCACATCCCAATCGGCAGCAGCCCAAGCCCCATCATCGCAAGCTGGCTCGCGACAAAGATCAGAATCCAGAACACCGCCGAGTTGGTAAACCCATACGAGTGGAGCCCAACACCGAGCATGTTGGTCCCAAACCAGGACCACGCCGTGATGATGTTGCCCACGATCGCCAGGTTCACAATCCCACGATCCTTGATCATCCCGCCCCAGCGGGCATGCAGGATCAGCAGGTTCCACAGCACGATCATCGCCGCCCCGTTCTCCTTGGCATCCCAGCCCCAGAACCGACCCCAAGACTGATCCGCCCAGATACCACCAAGCACCGTGCCCACAAAGCTTGTCACCGCCGCAAAGCAGATCACCCCGTAGACCATCTTGATCAGCGACTTCCCACGCTCATGATCGAGCGCCTTGGTAAACACACCCAGCAGCACATACGCGATCGCCAAGAACCCGCCGAAGAAAGTCGCCGAGTACCCGATCGTCACCACCACCACATGCGTCGCCAGCCAGAAGTTCGTGTCCAGCACCGCCTGCATCATCTCCATCGTGTCGCCAGAGCTCCCAAGGTTCTGCGCCACAACCAGCGTCCCAAACCCGATGACCGAAGCCATGATCCCGCCGAGCCCCATGCTCGTCTTGCGATCCATAATCAGCCCGATGATGATGCTAAACCAGCCAATAAACACCGCCGACGAATACAGATTCGTCACCGGCGGACGCCCCTGCAAATACACCCGGCTTACGATCCCAACAGTATGGATCAAGAACGCCACCAAGATCAACGCCGTCATCGAACGGAACATCGTCTTCGACCAGTCCTTCTTCTCAAGCTGCGTCGTCAGCAACCCAAAGCACCCAAGCAAGAACGCGATGACATACATAAACATCGCCGCAATAAACGGCTGCACCTGATTAAACACAACCTCATACCCAGACCGCCGAGCGATCGCCGGGTGCTTCGCGTCAATCCTCTCCGAGAACGCCGCAATCTGCGTATTAAACGACTCGATCAGCCCCGCCTGATACGCCTCCAGCCGGCTCACCGCATCCTGCGCCCCCGTATTATCCGGGTTCGCCTCCGCATAGCTCACGAGCCAGTCATTAAAATCCGTCTCCAAGTTCGCATCATCCCCGGCATAAGTCCGAAGCACATCCCCAAGCGCATTGGCCGCCGGATCAGTCGCATCCGCCGCCAGAACCCCCCGCGTGTGATCCACCAACTCGATACTAAACGCAGTGCCACCCTGGCTCCGGTACGCCCGCAAGAGCTCAAGCAGCGCCCGAGCATCCACATCTTCCGCATCCGCCTGCAACACCTCAACAAACGGCCGCCAATCGCCCCCTCCTTCAGCCGGCGGCACCAAATACGGCGTCCGCATCTGCGACAGATCACTAAACAACATGATCCGCTGATTCAACACCAAAATCGCCCGCTGAAACGGGTCCCGCGCCTTGCTCTTGAGCGCAAACGCATCCCCGGCCTGCTTGTTGATCTCCTCAAGGAACGGCATCAACTCTTCAAAGCTAAACCGCGTCCGATCCGCCTCATTCAGCTCCAAAATCGAAAGCACATCCGGATGATCAATCCGGAACACCCGCCGAGTCACCGCAAGGTCCGGCCTCGTGATCACCTCAATGTACCACTCCGTCGCCGTCGTCTGCTCCCCATCAAACTCCAGGCTCTGACGCCCGCTGATCTTCATCAAGCTATTCCGCGCCAGCGTATCAATCGGCTTCGTCCGCCCATCAGCAGACACCGGCAACGCCCGGAAGGTATTGAGATCAAACGCCCCATCAATCCGATCAATCACCGCAAACTTCTGCACCGCGTACACAAACGCCAGCACAAACACAATCCATGGAAGCAATCTCTGCAACTTGTTCATGACGATCTCCCACGCAAGCTCGGCATCATCCGAACACCAAAGTGAATCAACATACCCAGCGTCACCAACGAACAAGAGATATACGGGATCAACCACCCCGGATTCTTCACCACCTGCAGCACCGTCCCAGACTCATCGCTCAAGAACGAAGCCTGATACAGTGTGTCCCCCGCATACCGCAGCGGATGGTTCATATACACCAAAACCTCGCGGTCCACATTCCGATCCGGATCAATCAGCCGCAGATCACTCGAATAGTTCCGCGCCACCTGCGTCCCCACAAACCGATCAAACTTAAAGTCGATTAGCTTCATCGCATAATCCTTGTAAGTCCGCTCAAACCGCAGCGCCACCCAATACGACTTCCCATCCACAACAACCTCCTGAGGCTGCCGCAGATTCACCGAGAACAAATACGATCCGATCCGACCGCCCCCGTTCGCCTGCGTCTCATACAGCGTTACATACGCCGTCGGCACATCCACCGTCGCCCCATCAACCCCGTTGGCCGCCGCAATCTCCTGCGCCGCGAGCATACTCGCCGACCCAGAATCCGCAATCCCCCGCCGAGCACCCTGCTCCTGATTCGGCCCAAGCAGCGTCGAGTTGGGCAGCCACTCCATTACCTCAATCGAGAACGGCAACAACTCATGCTCAATCCGCTTCCCGGCCTTCGTCAACATATGCTGTGGCACCACAACCACCAGATCATCCTCCGCCCCCGACCGATCCGTCACCGCAAGCTCCGAGGTACGGATATCCTCCACAAAGTCCACCGTCTCACCCTCGCGGATGGTCATGTTCCCCTCTTTGGCCGCAAACCCCGTCACGAACTCACCGACCAGCAGCAAGATCACCCCAAAGTGCGTCAGGATAATCCCGATCCGCTTCTTCTGGAACTTAAACCGCACCGCATGCGCCGCGACCAAGTTCACAAACATGATCACCCCCAGCGTGAGCCCACCAGGGAACCAAATCGCCCCCGGCAGCCGGATCGTGTCTCGCGGCGCAAAGATCTGCAAATCAATCGTCACCACCACCGATCGGAAGTAGTCATCCACAACAGTCCAGATCCCATCGTGCACCTGCGCAAGTGTGCCAGCAAAGACTAAAAAGATCGTCAACGCAAAGATCACCACCGTGAGCCTGAGCGACGCGATAGGCTTGAGCAACTTCTTCATTCGATCGTTCATTGAACCTCTCCCAATCCGCCCGCGCCAATAAACGCCTCAAACCGCTCCATCTCTTCCGCGACCACCTCCGCAGCCCCCGTCAGCTTAAAGAACACGGTCTGCTCACCCGCAGGCACAATCGCCGCCGCCATCCCCTGCGTCCCATCAAACGAGACAATATCGACAAATACGCCATCCTCGCCAACCTTCCGCAGCGAAAGCTCATCCATCGAACCCACCGCCTCAAGCCCGAGCTGCCCACGCCAGCGATTAATATTCCCCAGCGCCCCGCCGCCCTCACCACCAAGCGCCGTCAGCGTGACCCGCCCGCCGCTCTCGGTCAAAAACGCCCCGAGCAAAATCGGGCTCGCGTCCTCATCAATCGTCCACTCTTCGGGCACCGCCCAATCGGCACCGCTCGTCAGCTCCATCTTGCCACCGCCGGCACCATCTGGGCTCGGTTTAGATGGGCTTGTTTCAGCTGCATGCGAAGAATGATCGTGCTGATGGAACGAACCCGAGAACGCGATCAAATCCGCCCTGATCGTTTCAACAGACTCGCTCGCCCCGATCGTCTTCACAAACCAAGTATGCCCATCGCCCACATCAATAATCGTCCCCAGCAACCGCCCAGCCGTCCCAGTCGCATCCACCACAATCACCGGCGTCAGCTGCTCATTCCCCGCCACCCGCTCGATCGAAGCCTCCACACTCGCCTCATCCACCGGCTCAAGCCCAACCTGCCCACGCCAGCGATTCACATTCGCCACCAGCCCGCCCACATCACCCGGAAACGCCGTCACCGCGATCTCAAGACCGCCGGCCCCAAAGGTCGCCAGCCGCATCGAGATCACATTGGGCAACTCTTCCCAGCCCTCGGGCATCGTCCATTCCACATGGTGTTCCTCAGACGCCGCCGCGATCTGCTCGCTCATCGGGTTGTCCGCCATCGAGGGCGTCGCCACAACCGTCGGCACATCCTTCGTCGCCCGGTACGAATGGATCTCCTTGCGATCACAACCAGCCAGACCACCCACACCAGCGAGCCCGATCGCCACGCCCGCAGCGCGCAGCACAAGCCCGGGCCTTCCCAAAGAGAGTGTCCGCCGCGTACGCACCATTCCGTGATTCATCATTCAGATCTCCAAGCGTGGGGCAAAACGCCCAAGTGCCGAGTAGCCCGAATCATAGAGTCTCCCCGGACAACAGACCACATTTCGAACCCAATACCCGACGCTCCGCTCCCTACCTATTTACTACGCACGCCACACCGATCCAGCCGATACACACCCCCATGTGCGGCTTCGTCTCCATCCTCAATCTCGATGCAACCCCATCGCCAATCCCCACCAAACTCATCGAGTCCATGCGCGATCGCCTCACCCACCGAGGACCAGACGACGCCGGGCTCTGGGAAGGCCCCCAAGGCTCAATCGCCCACCGACGCCTGAGCGTCATCGACCCAACCCCCGCCGGGCACCAGCCCATGCGATCAATAGACAACCGGTACATCCTCGCCTACAACGGCGAGCTCTACAACGACCACGACCTCCGCTCCCAACTCGCAACCCAAGGCAGTAAGTTCGCTTCCAACTGCGACACCGAAACCCTCCTCCATGCGCTCATCACCTGGGGCCCCCAAGCCATCACCAAACTCCGAGGCATGTACAGCTTCCTCTTCCTCGACACCCACACCAACAACGCCATCCTCGCCCGCGACCCCCTGGGCATAAAGCCCCTCTACCACACGATCGTCGAAACCAGATCAAACAGCCCAACCAGTAGCGGAACAACCCGCCAACTCGTCGTCGCCTCCGAGATCCCCGCCATCCTCCTCCACCCGATGGTCGACCGCAAGCCCGACCCCGTCACCCTCAGCGCCTACCTCTCCTCGATCCGCACAACCCTCGGCACCCGCACCATGTTCGCCGGCATCTCCACCCTCACCCCCGGGCAGTGGATCCAGATCAACCTCGAACACCCAGACGACACCCACACCGCCAACTGGTGGTCGAGCGCCGCCCGCACACCGACCCAGCCCCTCCGCCAGACCATCGAGGACTCGGTCCACCGCCACCTCCGCACCGATGTCCCCATGTGCACGCTCCTCTCGGGCGGGCTCGACTCCGCCATCACCACCATGATCGCCAAGCGTTCACTTGGTGAGCTCAACACCTACTGCGCCGGAGCCAAGGCCGAAGGCTTCGCCGACGACTTCACCTTCGCAGCCCAGCTCGCCCAAGAGCTCGGAACAAACCACACCGAGGTCGAACTCACCCAAGAGAGCTTCATTGAGCGCTGGCCCTGGATGATCAACCAGCTCGCCGTCCCCCTCTCCACCCCCAACGAAATCGCCATCTACGAGGTCGCCCGCGTCCTCCGCCAGCAGGGCCACATCGTGGCACTCTCGGGCGAAGGCGCCGACGAACTCTTCGCCGGCTACGCCCCCATCATGCAACAAGCCGCCGCCCACATAGCTTCACTCAACGGTGCCGAAGATGTCGAAGGCGGGCTCTTCCACCTCCGCTCCAACGCATGGATCTCCGAAGAACTCAAACCCGCCGTCCTCAACGACGCCTGGTTCCAAGCCGCCGATGGCGATCAGCACCTCCGCGACCACTACATCAACACCTTCAACGAGTCGCGGGCCCAAGCCGCCAGCAGTTCCCCAGCCGACGCCCCCCTGCAGGCCCACCTCAACTTCCAACGCCAGATGAACCTGCCGAGTCTGCTCGCCCGCCTCGACACCTCAACCATGCTCGCCGGCGTCGAAGGCCGCACCCCCTTCGCCGACATCGAAGTCGCCATCGCCGCCCAGTCTCTACCGATGGACGAGAAATACATCGATCATGCGGATGACCTTGAGCGTGCTCAAACGAAGATCGCCCTGAGACAAGCCTTCGCCAATGACCTCCCTCAAGCCATCGTCAACCGACCCAAGGCCAGCTTCCCCCTCCCCTTCCAGCACTGGATGGGCCCACTCACCGATCGGCTCTTCACTTCCCCGGTCGCCCGCGCCTTCTTCACCGAGCAATCCCTCGGGCTCGTCTGCGCCCGCCCGGCAAACTACTGGCACATGGCCTGGCCCATGATCAACCTGATGCTCTGGGGCGAGTCCCAATTCGGAGACCAATTCGGAGACCAGCCCAGCAGCCAGTCCAGCGATCAACTCGGCGAAGACCAAGCCCTCGACCGACTCGCCCACGACATCACCGAGGGGAAAGACGCATGCTCTGGAAAATATGCCTCTTCTACTACGGCGGACTGAGCCTGATCAGCGCCGCCATGCACCTCTGGGACAAGCACCAAGCCGTCCGCGGCGGCTGGCGCGTCCAAGAGAAAACACTCCACTCCTTCGAGCTCCTCGGCGGCTGGCCCGGCGCCCTGCTCACCACCCGCGCGATCAACCACAAAACCTCCAAACCAAGGTATATGTGGACTTTATATGCTTTCGCCGCCCTCCACGCCCTACTCTGGTTCGTCCTCACCTGGTTCGCCACACGCTGAAACACGCCTTCCATACACCGATAATGATGGCGGACCAGGGAAAACCCCCGTATTTTGGTCGAAATCATATAATTCAAGGCACCGAAGGAACAGATACAGGTACATTAACGGATATACAAACGGGCAGTTCTGCCCTGTATAGACCCTCTCGAGAGAGACCGTACGACCTGTGTGTGCCGGGCGGTTGAGAGCTTAGAATCAAGGAGAAGAGAAATGAGTTTCACAAAAACAGCCGCGATCGGTTCACTCGCTGTACTGGCATCCGCCGGCTTGGCCAACCCCGTCACCCTCCAGGGTGCCGATCACTCGAACTACAACATGTACACCGCGCAGGCCTCGTCATCACGCGGCGCCGCGCTGACCTCGATGTACTCCGACATGGAAACCGGCCCTGACGGCTATGTCGCATTCGCTGACACCCTTATCGAAGCCGACGGCGAGCTCGAGTCCGCGGGCATCGCTGACTACACCGGTGTTGCTGGCGGGGATTTCCTCCTCAACCAGTTCCGCTTTGTTGGTGGTGTTGATCAGGTCGGCGGCGTGGTCTTCTTTGACTTCTACGATGCCACCGGCGGCTTCCTCGATGGCTTCGGTATCCAGCTTACACAGGCCGGCACCTTCATCTGGACCATCGACCTCACCGAGGCGATCACCGTTGCCAACTCCGGGTTCATCGAAATGTCGATCGACGACGAAAACCTCTCGGGCGCTGGCTCGGCCGCTGGCGGCCGCTGGTTCCTGGGCAACAACGGCGCGACCATCGGTGACGCTGGTACAGCAGAAGCTGCGCCAGACTTCAACCACAACTTCGAGCTCAACTCAGTCCCGGCACCAAGCGCGCTGGCACTGCTCGGCCTTGGCGGCGTGGTCGCTGGGCGTCGTCGCCGCTAATCCTTCTGGGATCTATTCTGCGACGCATTTGATTTGATCGTTCGTTTCTTTTCACGCCCCCGTCATTGATTGGCGGGGGTGTTTTTTTTTGCGCGATTTATTGGCAGCACTCGGCGAGCAGGGCGGGGAGGTTGGACTTGATGGCGGCGGCGAGATTGGCGAGAGCGAGGTCGAAGTTGTTGAGGAACTGGGTCTCGGGGGTGGGGTGGTCGTAGAAATCGGTGATCGAGCGGATGGCGATGGCTCTGGTCTGGTGGAGGCTCGCGGTCCAGGCGATGGAGGCGGTCTCCATGTCTTTGACGGTGATGTTGTGGGCTTTGAAGAAGTCGAGTTCTTGGGGGAGGGTGTCGAGGGCGTTGCCGGTGGAGATGGTGGCGGTGGGGAGATCGATCGATGGCGGGGAGCAGAGCGGTTCGGGGCCGTGGGCGTAGTGGAGGAACTCGGGGAGGGGGATGCGGCGGTCGTGGTGGTAGGCTTGGTCGATGAGGAAGGTTTGCCCGATGGATGTGGATGCGGAGTCGCCACCGGCGGCGCCGGCGATGAGCAGGCACGATGGGTTGAGGTGGTTGATGAGCAGCTGGGTCGCGTAGGTCGCGGGGGTGGTGCCGATGAGGTTGGCGTTGGTGCGTGGGTCGTGGCCGTTGGTGACGAGGGTGAGGGGGTGATCCGGGTGTGACCAGAGCTTGGGTGGGAGATTGGTTGGCCAGGGGGTGTTGGCTTGGGTGAGGTCGAGTGCGGCGATGATCGCGTCGGCTTCGGGTTGCATGGCGCAGAGGATGGTGAGCTGGTTGGGCTGGTTGGGCATGGGGGGAGTTTAGGGTGCAGAGTGGGAGAAGCCCCCCGCCGGCTCGCTTGGCGAGCCACCTCCCCCGCAGGGGCGGGGGAGGCGAAAGAGTTAGAGGAAGGGGTAAAGGATATGAGTTTGGTGGCGGCTTTGCGGGTGGTTTCGGTTTGGTGGGGGGTGGTGTGGTCGAGGGGTTGCTTGACGATGTCGGTGAGGCGGGCGGCGGCGTGGAAGGTGGATTCGGCGTGGGTGAGATCGGTGCGCTCTTGGTTGATGCGGGCGATGGATTGCTTGGCGGCTTGGAAGTCGGCGGAGTCGAGGATCTGGGTGAGGCGGGGGAGGGAGAGGTTGTGGTAGTTGCACAGGTCGAGGGTGGAGACGGTGGGGTCGAGGAGGTCTTCGAGGAGTGCGTTGGTGAGGGTTGGTTCGTTGGTCTGATTTGTATGCTCGTTGGTCATGTGGGAATTGTCGCACATCGGCCGTGGGGTGCAAGGGGGAAGCTTGGGAGCGCCGGGATTTTGCGCACGGGGGTGTAGGTGTGGAGAGTATTTTTTGTTATGCGAGTGTGAAGATCCTGCTTTGCCCTTCGGGTCAAAGCAGAGCACCCGGATGGGGCCAGAGCACGGGTTGACGGGGGCGGTCAACCCGTGGCACCCGGAGGGGGAGACAGAGTTGGTCGGTCTGCGGGAGAGCTATTTGAAGAGTTCTACATTGTCGAGGACGGGGGTGAGGAGGCGGGACCAGGTGGTGGTGTTGGTGAGGGATTCGGATTGGTTGAGGAATGCAGCGTTGGCGGTGTTGAGTTTGGGGCCGAAGGCTTCCCAGAGCCATTGGCGTTCTTCGGGGGTGGTGCTTGCGAGGGTTTGGTAGGCGGTGTTGAGTTGTTTGAGGGTGGGCTGGATCTGGTCGATGAAGGCGAGGGCGCCTTGGAGGGTTTTGATGTCTGCGAGCATGGCGGCGAGGTTGGTGAGGTCGGCGATGTAGTTGTTGGCGGCGTCTTTGATGAGCGGGGAGAGGAGATCCATGGCCGTGGGTGAGTTGAGGAGGTCGCGGATCTGGGTGGATTCGCAGCCGGACATGAGTGACATGGTTGGGATGGTGGAGATGGGGACGAAGATGGCGATGGTGAGGGAGGTGTTGAGGATGAGTGGGCGCGGCATGGGTGTGCTCCTTTGTGGTGGGGATTGATCAAGGATACACGATTTGGGTGGGGGCGGGGGGCGTGATTCTTAGTCGTCGGTGAGGTAGGTGATTTGGCCGGCGGTGACGGTGGCGCGTTGGCCGATTTGGGCGTGGGTCGGGTCGTTGAGGTAGGCCTGGGCTTTAGCGCGGTCTTGGACGAGGAGGCAGAACCAGACTTCGTTGAGGTCGTCGGGGTTGCGGCGGACCCATTCGAGGGTGAGGGCGGCGGGGGCGAAGGTGTGGGTGTTCTCGTCGAAGACGGCTCGCCAGGTGGCGTAGTCTTGGACGGTGTTTTGGACGAGCATTCTGAGCATGGGGGATGGTAGGGGTGTTTGGTATGGAGATTGATGAGTTTGATTTGAGGTGATTTTTGTTGATCCCGACGGAGCCGCGGACGGCTCCGTCGGGGTACCTGGCGCTACCAGCAGTGAAGTTCGCACTTTTTAGTCGGGCTTTATTTGGTTAAAGGTGTTGCGGGCAGCACATTTTTATAGCCGACAATGAGGTCATATGATTCAGCGAGGTTTGCCGCTGGGCCATAGTTATTGAAATGACCTGGGGGTGGAGCTTCTAGGAATTGCTTGATTTCTATAGATGGGTTTTGAGCGAGAATCTGCTGTGGAATGATTAGCCAGCGGTCCTGAGTTATTGTGTTCCAGGTGGCGGCCTGCGAATCTGGAGTCAGTTGGTCCATTTTCTCAGTGGTGGTTCCCGTCACTTCCCGGCGGCGTGGATCGAGCAGGATTGAGCCGGTGGTGAATACGAGACCGATTGAGAGGGTTTTGTCTTGGAATCGATCGGCTACATGCTTTCCGAGTGGTACGACCCCACCGGTGAATGATTCATAGTAATTCGTGTAACCGGCATGTGCATTATGTGCGAAAATGATGATTCGCGCCTCCGGATCGTTGTTGAGGATATCCTCTATGGTTTCGGCCATTCCTGCATCCCGAGCATTCATCCTGGAGCCATGATCTTGGGACTTGGCCCAGACTTCTGCGACTCTGCGGAGATGGACGAACTCGTTCTCTATGAATGGTGAGTTTGCGAATGCCTTTTCAGCACTCTCGAAGGCGATTTTTGCATCTTCTAGATCGAATGTATCCTGACCGATTGAGAATATCTTGAATAGCAGGTTGGTCTGCGTATTTTGATCCTGAGTTGTGGCGTTTGTGCGGAGATTATCTAGAGCAAACATTGGAGTCTGGACATCAAAGCCGGTTAGGGTCCACTCGTTTGGTGAGTTGCGGCAAAATGAAATTGCGTCTGCGAGTTCCTTTACGGCCCAGCACCAGAAGAGTTGAGATCTTGCGAATGTTGTCTCAGGATCCTCATCGGTCTCTAGCATTTGGGAAAGAGCTTCTACTTTGTATCGATCGTCCTCAAGTGCGATGTGGGTAAAGCCGTGGTGATCGATGAGCCGGCGGGCGAGTTCGCCCTTGACTTTAATATGCTCAGCGATGCCGTGGACTTCTTCGCCGATGAGCACTATTCGGGCATCTTTTACATAGGGATCGATCCAGCTGCCGTCAAACTTCTCGATCGATTGGGCTTCGGTCGAGAGGTCTGGGGGTGTTGCTCCTGCGACCATGCTTGAAATGATGATCAGTCCTAGCAGTGACATACGCAACGGACTCACCATTCCGGGCCTCCGGTGTAGCGGCCGTAGATGTCGGCCATGGCTTGGACCATTTCGCCGAGGGTGCAGTTGGCGAGGGCGCCTTCGATGAGGGCGGGCATGACATTTTGGTTGTTTCTTGCGGCTTCTCGGATGGCTTCGAGGGCGTTGGCGGTTTGGGTTGGGTCTCGCTTGGCTTTGAACTCTTTGAGGGTTTGGACCTGGACGGTTTCGACTTCTTCGGAGATGGTGAGGATGTCGATCTGGCGGTCTTCGTTGTGGTCGACATATTCGTTGACGCCGACGATGACGCGGTCTCCGGCTTCGCATTCTTCTGAGAAGCGGTAGGAGGCTTCGGCGATTTTGCGGCGGAAGTAGCCCTTGTGGATGCCTTGGACGCAGCCGCCGTCGTCGATGGTGGAGGTGGTGGCGTGTTCTGGTTTCCAGGGGCCGCGGCCCATGTTGTCGATTTCTTCGATGAATGCGAGTGCTTCAGCTTCGACCTTGTCGGTGAGTGCTTCCATGAAGTAGGAGCCGCCGAGGGGGTCGGTGGTGCGGGTGACTCCTGTTTCGTGTGCGAGGATTTGTTGGGTGCGGAGTGCGACGGTGACTGCTTGTTCTGTGGGGAGGCCGAGGGTTTCGTCCATGGAGTCTGTGTGGAGTGACTGGCAGCCGCCGAGTACGCCGGCCATGGCTTGGTAGGCGACGCGGACGATGTTGTTGAGTGGTTGTTGCTCGGTGAGTGAGCAGCCTGCGGTTTGGACATGGGTCTTCATGAACCATGAGCGTTTGTTCTTGGCGCCGTAGCGGTCCTTCATCATGCGTGCCCAGATTCGGCGTGCGGCGCGGAGCTTGGCGATTTCTTCGAAGAACTCGTTGTGTGCGTTGAAGAAGAAGGAGAGGCGTGGGGCGAAGTCTTCGATGTCGAGCCCGCGGATGAGGCAGGCTTCTACATATTCCATGCCGTCGCGGAGTGTGAAGGCGAGTTCTTGGGTTGCGGATGATCCGGCTTCTCGGATGTGGTAGCCGGAGATGGAGACGGAGTTCCACTTGGGGACATGCTGTGATTGGAACTCGATGGTGTCGACGACGAGTTTGGTGGAGGCTTCGGGCGGGTAGATGAACTCGTTTTGGGCGTGGAACTCTTTGAGGATGTCGTTTTGGAGTGTGCCGCCGAGGGTGTCCCAGGAGATGTTGCGCTGCTTGGCCATGGCGAGGTACATGGCCCAGATGACGCAGGCGGGTGCGTTGATGGTTTGGGAGACGGTGACTTGGTCGATGGGGATGTCTGCGTAGAGGCGGTGCATGTCCTCGATGGTGTCGATGGCGACGCCGCACTTGCCGACTTCGCCCAGTGAGAGGACATCGTCGGAGTCTCGGCCCATGAGGGTGGGGAGGTCGAAGGCTGTCGAGAGCCCGGTGTTGGCGGCGGTCTTTGTTTTGGTTTGTGCGAGGATGTACTTGAAGCGTTCGTTGGTGTCGTCGGCGGAGCCGAAGCCGGCGAACTGGCGCATGGTCCAGAGGCGGGTGCGGTAGCCTTGGGGGAAGAGCCCGCGGGTGTAGGGGAACTCGCCCGGGTTGTTGATGTCGCGATCGAAGTTCTGGAGAGAGACGGGGAGGGCATCGGGGGTGTATGCGGTGTCTAAGGCGAGCCCTGAGATGGTGACGGCGTGAGGGTCGATCTTGCCGGTGGAGGGGTCGATGCCGGGTCCTGAGATGGCGGTGTTGGCTTGGGTGGTGGTGTTGGTGGTCATCTCGAGTAGTCTCCGGGAAAAGGGGAATGCTGTGGGTTGTATTCTATCGTTTTCGGCGGGCATAGCCAAGTGGAAAGTGCTTGGGGAATGGGTGGTGGAACGGGAAGGTAAAAACAAAGCCCACTGTTTTCACAGCGGGCCTTGGTGTTTTTGTATTGGCTCTTGCGTGTCTCGTTGTTTAGTCGCGGAGATCGCAAGTGGTTGGTGATTTACCAGCCGCCGCTGTCACGGCCACCGCCGCCACCGCCGCCGCCGCCGTAGCCGCCGCCACCGCCGCGGTTACCACCGCCGCCGCCACCGCCGTAGCCGCCACGGCCACCGCCGCCGCCACCACCGCCGTAGCCACCACGGCCACCGCCGCCACCACCGAAGCCGCCGCTGCGTGGGCGTTCTTCGCGTGGGCGTGCTTCGTTGACTACGAGTGCACGGCCGTCACAGTCGGTGCCGTTGAGTTTTTCGATTGCTTCGTGTCCGGCGTCGGCATCAGCCATTTCGACGAATCCGAATCCGCGTGAGCGGCCGGTTTCGCGGTCGCTCATCACGCGTGCTGACTGGACATCACCGATCTGTGAGAAGAGATCGTTGAGTTCCTGGTCGTTCATTGAGTATGGGAGGTTCCCTACATACAGGTTCAGCATTGCTGTCATCCAAAATGCCCGTGAGTCTATTCGTGATCGAGAGAGAGAGCCGGGCATCTTCTTCGTCGACTGCAACACCGGATGGTGAGGCACTGGAGTTTAGCCTTGGTCGGGGTCAAATAACAAGGTAAATTTTGAATATGGGACGGGTTTGGGCGAATGCGGGTGGCTGGGGGATGGAAAAGGGGGAAAAGGCTGGCGATCAGGGCTGTTTTGGCATCAGGGCCATGAGTTGGGTGTGGAGGGCTGGGTTGGCGGTGAGCATCTGATTGGAGGCGATGTTTGGGTTTCCGGCGAGGTCTGACCAGATTGCGCCGGATTCGGTGATGATGGGGATGGCGGCGGCGAAGTCCCAGATGCTCAGGACCGGTTCGATGATGGCGTCGACGCGCCCGGTGGCGAGGAGGACGAATCCGTAGCAGTCGGACCAGCCACGGGTGTGGCGGGCTTGGGCGTCGAGTTGTTCGTAGAGGGCGCGGAGTTGGGGGGTGTCGAAGTAGGAGAGGGAGGTGGTGTTGATGAGGGATTGGTTGAGTTGGCTTGTTGATGAGGCGTGGGCGCGAAGCGGGGCCATGTCATTGTTGTTGAATGGGCTGGTGTGCCAGCAGCCGAGTCCGGTGGCGGCGTAGACGGTTTCGTTGAGGGCGGGGAGGGTGATGACGCCGAGGATTGGTTGGTTGTCTTTCATGCAGGCGAGCATGGTGCCGAAGAGGGGGACGCCTTGGACGAAGGAGATGGTGCCGTCGATGGGGTCGATGATCCATTCGTAGGCGGAGGTGCCTTTTTTGGAGGGGAACTCTTCGCCGAGGATGGAGTCCTCGGGGTAGGCGGCGGCGATGCGATCGCGGAGGTCGGACTCGCAGGCGCGGTCGGCGATGGTGACGGGGGTGCCGTCGTGTTTGGTGGATTGGTCGAGGTTTGATTGGCCGAAGTAGTCGAGGGTGATCTGGGAGGATGCTTTGGCGGCGGCGAGGGCGAAGTCGAGGCGTTGTTGTAATGAGTCGTTGGTGTTGGGGGTGCTCATTGGTGGACGATCTTTGGTAGGGCGTGGGGGAGCGTGTGGGGTGCGTGGGTCTCGATGGCGTGGGTGAGGGCGTCTTGGAGCTGTTCGAGTTGTTCGGAGGTATGGGCGGCGTTGACGGCGAGGCGGAAGTATGTGGGGGCGGGGCCGTTGGGGTATTGCATGAGCGGGAGGATGACGGCTTGGTCGAGGAGGGATTGCTCGATGCGCTGCATCGTTGGTTCATCTCCGATGGTGAAGGCGAATATGGAGGTGTTGAGATCGTGGGCGGGGAGATTGAGGGTGCGGAGGATCGAACGGACCTGGTCGATGTTGCGGCGGAGGGTGGGGTGGAGGTTGTGGTCGGTTTGCAGGATGTTGAGCGAGACGAGCCCGGCGTTGACGAGTGGCGGTGCGGCGGGGGTAGTGCAGCGGTAGGCGATGGAGTGGTTGCGGGCGGCTTCGACGGGTCGGCTGGGGCCCATGACGATGCCGCCGGCGCATCCTAGCCCTTTGACGAGGGTGGTGGTGACGATGAGCTGGGGGGATTGGAGGTTGAGTTCGTCGGGGGTTCCGCGGCCGTGATCGCCCAGGACGGCGAAGCCGTGGCAGTCGTCGAGGAGGAGGAAGTCGTCTGGGCGGAGGATGTCGAGGAGCTGTTGTGCGGGGGCGAGGTCGCCGTCGGTGGTGAAGACGGAATCGGTGAGGATGACGGCGGGGGCGTTGAGTGTGTTGAGGATGGACTGAGCGTGGACAGCGTCGAGGTGGTCGAAGAGGTGGATCTGCATGCCGCCGAGGATGGCGGCGTCCTTGAGCGAGGCGTGGGCGCGGGTGTCTATGAGGGCGTGCTTGGTGTCGAGGGTTTGGAGCCCTTGGAGGGCGGCGAGGTTGGCGGTGTAGCCGTCGGGGACGAGGAGTCCGTCTTGGTGGTTGCAGAATGCGGTGAGCTGTGCTTCGAGCTGGGCGTGCGGGCGGGCGTTGCCGGTGGTTTCTCGGCTGGCGGAGCTGGAGAGCCCGTATTGTGGGGCGGCGTCGAGGACGGCTTGGATGACCTTTGGGTGGTGGGCGAGCCCGGCGTAGTTGCACCCGCCGAAGGAGAGGTGGGTGGTCTTTGCGCGGGTGATGGTGGTGGCGGTGCATGAATCTGATGGAATGTTTGGCATAGTTGGGTAATTATCGTCAGGTCGGGTCTGGTTGGCGCTGTAATTGGTTCGGAAAGATCCCCGATGGGCTGGTTTTGCTTGCTGTTGCGTTGCGGGCGGGGTCATGCATAGAGTGTGGGGCTAGAAACTGATTCCTGAACTGTTTAGAGGAGATCGTGCATGTCGATATTGACGCGTCGGAGATTGAGAGTTGCTCTTGTTGGGGCTGCGGTTGCAGCGTTTGGGGGGGCATCGCCTGCTTTGGGCGGCGTTGAATCGGGGCTTGAACGATCGAGTGAGCAGAAGGATGAACTGAAGATTCTTCAGCTTCCCATCCGGACGGACGGGCCCAAGAGCCTGGATCCGGTGGAGGGGTCATCGACTTATGACAACATGGCGTGTGCGCAGTTTTATGAGCCGTTGTTGACGAATCAGTACGCGAGCCCGCTGGAGATGGAGCCGTTGCTGCTTACGGAGATGCCGACCAGTGCTGATGGGGGGACGACTTGGCACTTTACGCTTAAGCCTGATGTGTACTTCCAGGATGATGCGTGCTTCCCGGGTGGGAAGGGTCGGGCGATTACTCCTGAGGATGTGTTTTATTCGCTTAAGCGGTTGGGGGATAAGAAGTTCGGGCTCAAGAACTGGTGGCTGGTCGATGACACGATTGTCGGGTTCAATGCGTATAAGGATGCGCAGAATGCGGCAAAATCGTTTGATTACGACGCTGAGGTCGAGGGGTTTGTGAAGATTAATGAACTTGAGTTCGAGATCGTGCTGACCAAGCCGGTGTATCGGTTTATGTATGTGCTGACGATGTTCCAGACTTCGGTGGTGCCACGCGAAGCGGTGGAGTATTACAACGGTCAGGACGGGCGGGAGAGCTTTGCGGCGCATCCGGTGGGGACCGGGCCGTTTGTGCTCGATCGCTGGGTGTCGAAGCTGTCATTGACGGCGAACAAGAACCCGAACTACCACGCGATGTACTACCCTGAGCGCGATGCGTGGTCCCGGGAAGATAAGCGGAACCGTTTGCATCGTGCGGCGGGCAAGCAGGTGCCGTTCGTTGATCGGTTGGAGTTCACGATGTTTACTGAGGATCAGCCGATGTGGCTTGAGTTCCTCAACGGGAACCTTGGGTATTCTGAGGTGCCCAACAGCAGCTTTACCGATGCGTTCGATCTGGTGACGAAGAAGCTTAAAGAGGAATGGCTGCGTGATGACTACCGGGCGCACTCGAATATGCTCTTGGATCTGACCTTCCGTGGGTTTAACATGGAGGATGAGTTGCTCGGCGGGTATACGCCGGAGAAGATCGCGTTGCGGAAGGCGATTTCGTATGCGATGGATCTCAATGAGATCAACAAGACCTTCTATGACGGGCTGCGGACTGTGTATGATGGCCCGATTCCTCCGGGGCTTGAGGGGCATCCTGAGGGCGGGCGTTCGCCTGCGGGGACGCGGGGGCCGAACTTGGCGTTGGCGCGTCAGTTGCTCGGCGATGCGGGGTATCCGAATGGTGAGGGGTTGCCTCCGATCCGGTTCTATACGACGCAGACCGCGGAGAATAATGCGGTGGCCGATATGGTCAAGCGTCAGCTCGCTGAGGTGAACATCAAGTTTGAGCCGGTGTTTATGGACTTCTCGACGATGATCGATAATCTGATCAAGCGGAAGTCGCCGATGTTTGGGTATGCCTGGGGGAGTGACTACCCGGATGCGGAGAACAACCTGGCGTTGTTTTATGGGCCCAATGCGTCGCCGGGGGCGAATCGGTTTAACTACAGCCGCCCTGAGTTCGATGCGATGTACGAGCAGATCTTGACGATGGAGCCGAGCGAAGAGCGGACGGCGATCTATGTGAAGATGCGGGACATGGTGCTCGATGACTGCGTGTATGTTGGCGGGATGGCGCGTGAGCGTTTCTACATCATCAACCCGTGGTTGCTCAACTGCAAGCCAACTGAACGCTATTATGGTTGGATCAAGTACCTCGATGTGGACGAATCGGCTCGGAAATGAGTTGGCGGATGTATCGGGGGTGATGGGCTTGCGGGCGGTTGGGGTTTCCTGATCGTCTGCGGGCTTTGATTCTTCTGCTTTTTTGGATCGGGGGCGATGCTCGCGGTTCTTGATCTTTCTTGTTCTCTTGGCCGTGATCAGTTGTTCTGACTGAATCGGCCACTCGGAGTGCCGCCTGTGTGGACATATATCCTTCGACGAACGCTGTATAACATCCCGGTGTTTTTGGCGATTATCTTTTTGATGATGGCGGCGTTGCGGGTGAGCGATCCGGTGATGGCGCAGCTTGGCAAGCAGCCGACGGCTGAGGATATTCTGTCGAAGAAACAGGAGCTGGGGCTCGATAAGCCGCTGGTTGTGCAGTATGGGGTGTTTCTGGGGAAGATGGTTCGGCTGGATTTTTCGGAGCAGAGCTGGGACCAGAAGCGGTCGGTCGGGGCGATGATTTCGGGTGCGATCCCGCCGAGCATGGCGTTGACGATCCCGACGCTGACGATCACGGCGACGATCGCGATTTGTATTGGATTGATCTCGGCGTTTTTCCGTGGGCGGGTGATCGACAAGACGCTGATGCTCTTTGCGGTGACGGGGATGAGTATTTCTGTGCTGGTGTACATCATGATCGGGCAGTACTGGGGGGCGTTCTTGCCTAGCCAGTACACCGAGGGGTGGCCGTTCCAGGTGACGGTGACTGCGGGGTCGAGCGGGTCGCCCTGGTTCTTCTTTGTGCCCAAGAACTGGGTTGCGTATTGCATGTTGCCGGTGATGATTAATGTGGTGGTGGCGCTGGGCTATGACACGCGGTTCTATCGTGCGGTGATGGTCGAGGAGTCGCAGCGGGATTACATCCGCACGGCGAGGGCCAAGGGGGCGAGCACGAAGCGGGTGATGTTTGTGCACATGCTCAAGAACGCGATGATCCCGATTATTACGCGGATCATGATCTCGCTGCCGTTCATTGTGACGGGGTCGATCTTGATCGAGATGTACTTCAATATCCCGGGGATGGGTCGGACGCTGATCCAGGCGATCACGAACAAGGACTTCCCGGTGATCCAGGCGTTTACGGCGTTGTTCGCGGCGATGTTTATCGCGTCCAATATTCTGACTGATGTGCTGTATGCACTGGCTGATCCGAGAGTGAGGCTTTCATGATTTTCTCGAAGCGGATCAACGAGTCGCCCTCGCTGCGGAAGCTGTTTAAGAACCGCGGCGCGGTGATCGCGATGACGATCATCGGGCTGTACATGCTGCTGTTCGTGTGGATCACGGGGATGCAGGTTGTGTCGGCGGTGGGCAACGCGACGGGGGCGTTTGATCTCTCGGAGCGTCCGGTCTTGGGGGCGCTGCTCACGGAGAAGACGAGCGAGCAGGTGGGCGCGAAGGAGGAGCCAGGGTTCGGGCTTGTTTCTGAGCCTGAGCAGCGGATCGAGCAGACGAAGTCATACTTTGAGCGTGCGGGGCGTGTGTTTGGGCAGATCGAGCAGCAGGATGTTGAGCGGGCGCGGGCTGATCAGAGCGGGGAGGAGCTTGTTGAGCTTGCTTCGTTGGAGGATGTGTTTGCGTATGCGGCGCTGGCCGAGCGTCGGGTGGCGGATGTGCCGGTCGAGGAGCTCAAGGCGATTTATGACGAGGGGATGGCGATCTTCGAACGCCAGGATACGCTGCGTGAGCTGCGATCGTTGGTGCCCGAGATCCAGATCAGCATGGAGCAGCTCGATGGGTTTTCGGCCCAGCTCAAAGATGGTGTGGATCTGAGCGAGGACGATATCGAGATCTTGTACGATGAGCTGGCGCTGACGCTCGATGAGCTGATCGAGCTGGTGGATGAGTATGTCGAGGTGCTCGACGATCCGAACGATCCGTTGTCTGCTGTGGAGACGGCGTCGCTGCTTGATGCGGTGGATGCGTTGTTTGACCTTGAGCCGATGGACCCGGTGTATGACGAGGCGGTGGTCGGGCAGATCCGTGATGGGCTCTCTGGGGCCAGCGAGCGGATCAATGCGCAGGTGAATGCGAAGCTCGATGAGATCGAGCCGGTGCTGATGCGGTTGTACCCGATGCCGACGGGGGTTGAGGGGGCAGTTTATAAGCTGCGGATGCTGCTGGGCACGGACCGGCAGGGGCAGTCGATTTTGTTGCGGGCGTTGTACTCGGCGAAGATTGCGATTCAGGTGGGGCTGATCGTGGCGTTCTTCGCGGTGCTGTTCGGGTCGATCATCGGCGCGGCGGCGGGGTACTTTGGCGGGGCGATCGATCATGTGGTGATCTGGTTGTACTCGACCTTCTCGTCGATCCCGTATCTGGTGCTGCTTGTGGTGCTGTCGTTTATGTTCACGGGCTCGAGCGTTGAGCGGACGCTGATCCCGCTGTATGTCGCGTTTAGTCTGACCTTCTGGATCGGGCCTTGCCGGGTGACGCGGGGCGAGGCGCTCAAGCTGCGGTCGCTGGATTATGTGCAGGCGGCCCAGGCGCTGGGCGCGAGCCGGGCGCGGATCTTGCTCAAGCATATCTTGCCCAATACTTCGCACCTGATGTTTATCAACAGCTCGCTGTTGTTCATCGGGGCGATCAAGGGTGAGGTGGTGCTGACCTACCTTGGGCTGGGGCTCAAGGACGGGGTGAGCTGGGGGAACATGATCACGCAGAGCGGCGAGCAGATCCGGGCTGGGTTCTTCTGGCAGATCGGGTCGGCGACCTTCTTTATGTTTGTGCTCGTGCTGTCGTTTAATGTGCTGACGGATGCGTTGCAGGACGCGTTTGATCCCAAGCATGTTGGGTAAGACCAGCTGATATTGATACAAGTTGATACAAGAAAACGCCCGATTGCTCGGGCGTTTTTTTATGGGTGAGATTGGTGATGGGCTTAGGCTCGGGCGGCTTCGAATCTTCTGGAAATTTCGGTCCAGTCGATGATGGTGGTGAAGGCTTCTATGTAGTCGGCCCGGCGGTTTTGGTACTTGAGGTAGTAGGCGTGCTCCCAGACATCGACTCCGAGGAGGGGGATGGCGCCGGTGAACATCATATCTTGCTGGTTCTGCATCTGGGTGACCATGAGGCGGCGGGAGAGGGGTTCGTAGACGAGGTAGCCCCAGCCGGAGCCTTCGACCTTGGCGGCGGCCAGCTTGAACTGGGTCATGAACTTGCCGAAGGAGCCGAAATCGGACTTGATGGCGTTGGAGAGGTTGCCGGTGGGCTGGGTGCCGCCGCCCAGGAGCTCGGGTTTCATGGAGGTCCAGAAGAGGGTGTGGTTGATGTGGCCGCCCATATGGAAGCTGAGCTGGCGTTGCCAGTGCTGGGTGAGTGATTCGTCGCCCTGACGCCAGCGGATCTTTTCGAGCTCGGCGAGGGCTTTGTTGGCGCCTTTGACATAGCCGGCGTGGTGTTTGTCGTGGTGGATGCGCATGGTCTGCTCGTCGATGACGGCTTTGAGGGCGTCGTAGGCGTAGGGGAGGTCGGGGAGGGTGTACTGGCCGGTGGCGGGGTCCCATCCGAGGTCGGCTTGGGCGAGGTAGGGGGTGTTGGTGCTGGCGGAGGCGGTTGAGGCGAGCATGCCGGTGGCGCCGAGGGCGGCGAGGCCGGTGAGTGCGCTTCTGCGGGTGATGTTTGTTTGCTCATTTGATTGGTTGTCGGGTGACATGGGGGGACTCCTTCTCTGCAAGGGGTGAGATGCGTGCGTGGACGGTTTAGTTCTGGCGGCCTTCGATGGCGGTGATGAGGCAGGCGGCGCCCAGGACGAGGAGCTCGTCGATGGATTCGTCTTCTTGGACGATGGCGACGCCGAGTTTGGAGATGAAGATGTTGAAGTGGTTGCGGAGGACGGCGATGACCTGTGCATCGGATTTGCGGGTGAGTTCGT
The DNA here is from genome assembly GCA_963976625.1 of uncultured bacterium. Lineage (GTDB taxonomy): Bacteria > Planctomycetota > Phycisphaerae > Phycisphaerales > UBA1924 > UBA1924. Next base: position 108,522 of record CAXBLA010000003.1, on the reverse strand, counting down.
ATTTTTGGGGGAAGAGGAAGGCGATGGCGTCGAGGTAGCGGCGGATGATGGGGGTGATGGAGCCGAGCTCGCGGATGGTGGCGATCTCGTTGTTGTTGGTGTCGAAGATGGTCCATTCGTCGCGGATGAACGAGGACTTGAGGCCCTTGCGGCGCAGTGAGCCCAGGGCGGTGCCATCGGGGAGGACGACGGTGTAGGCGGCGCTGAAGTCGATGATGCTCTGGGCCTGGATGGAGAGGAGCATGTCGTTCATGTCTTCGCCGGTGTAGAGCTTGATGTCTTCTTTGAGCTTGAAGGCTTTTTGTTTGCAGTAGCCGACGACGGAGCCTTGCTCGTCGTAGACATGGAAGGCGGCGCCGAAGAGTTTGAGGACTTTTCGGCGGATGGTGTAGCGTTCGTTTTCGGCTGGTTTGTTGCCCATGGGTGTGGTCTCTCAATGATGTATGAATGGAATATGGGTATTGTATGAAAAAAGAGAACCGCTTGTGCGGTTCTCTTTGAGAATGTGTGAAATGGATTTGGTGGCTTATTCGCCGACGGCCCAGCGGCGGAATGCCGAGATGGTCGAGGAGCCGATGAGGTCCTTGATGTTCTTGGACGGGTCGATGACGAATGGTTGTTCGAGGAGCGCGACTTCGGAGAAGAACTTCTTCATGCCGCCCTCGACCATTTTTTCGGCGATCTGCTCTGGCTTGCCCGATTCCATGGCCTGCTCGAGGCGGAACTTGCGTTCTTTCTCGACCATTTCTGTTGGGATCTCGTCGGGGGTGATCCCGAGTGGGCGGGGCATGGCGGCGGTGACATGCATGGCGAGCTGGCTGCGGGTCTCGTCGGAGACTTCGCCTTCGATCTGCACGAGCGAGCCGGTCTTGCCATCGTGGTGGACATAGGTGCCGAAGCTGGTTGTGCCCGCGGTGCCGGTGATTTTCTCGATCTCGTCGATGGAGATGTTTTCGCCGGTGGTGATGCGGAGCTCGTCGATAAGAGCGGTCATCTCTTCGGTCGGGGCGACATTGCCGGCGTCTGCGTCGAGCGCGAGCTTGGCGATGTTCTTGACTGCGGCGATGAAGAGGTCGTTCTTGGCGGTGAAGTCGGTCTCGGCCTTGACGCGGACGAGGACGGCTGAGGTTCCGTCGTCGGAGACGAGGATTTCAACGCGGCCTTCGCCGGCGACGCGGTCGGTCTTGGCTTCCATCTTGCCTTTGAGCTTCTTGCGGAGGAGGATTTCTGCCTGCTCGACATCGCCGTCGGCTTCGATGAGTGCTTTTTTGCATTCCATCATGGCGAGGCTGGTTTTGTTGCGGAGGCTCATGACATCTTTTGCACTGATTGTTGACATGGTGTTGTCCTTTGCCCGTTGGGGCATCAGTTGTTGAGATCTGTTGATCTCGGGTGTTTGGTGATCCGCTGGGCGAAGGGTGCCCGGCGGAGTTTGATTCATTCGGCTTTGGTATCCGTTGCCCGGTGTGGGCGGCGGAGGGGATTGTTATTCAGCTTATTCAGCTTATTCAGCTTATTCAGCTTATTCAGCGCTGGCGGGTGCCTTGGCTGGTGCGGCATCTGCTGCTGTTTCTGCGGCGGGTGCTGCTGGCTTCTCGTCGGCGCGGAACTGCGAGCGGCTCGAGCGGCGTGGTGCGCCGTCTGAGGTTGCGGATGCGTCATCGCGGCCCTTGCTTGATTCGACGCGTGACTGCTTGCCGTCGGAGATGGCTTTGCAGAGCTCGCTGACGATGACATCGATGGAGCGCATGGAGTCGTCGTTGCCTGGGATGGCGATGTCGACCATGTCTGGGTCGCCGTCGGTGTCGATGAGGCAGATGGTTGGGATTCCGAGCTTGCGTGCTTCACGCAGGGCGGTGGTCTCGCGGTTGACATCGATGGCGACGACGATGCCTGGCATCTTGTGCATCTTGCGGATGCCGTCGAGGTTTCGCTTGATCTTGCGCATCTCGCGGCGGAGCTGTGATTCCATTTTCTTGGAGTAGCTCTCGAAGTTGTCTTCAGCTTCGATGGCTTCGAGTTCTTCGAGGCGCTTGAGGCGGCTGCGGATGGTGGAGAAGTTGGTGAGGGTGCCGCCGAGCCAGCGTTCGGTGACATAGTGCATCTCGACATCGCCGACGCGTTGTTCGATGACGCCCTTTGCCTGGCGCTTGGTGCCTACGAAGCAGACATCCTTGCCGCCGGCGACTGTTTTGGTGATGTATTTGCGTGCGAGGAGGAGGCCTTTGACGGTCTCTTTGATATCGATGATGTGGATACCGTTGCGCTTGCCGTAGATGTAGGGGGTCATCTTCGGGTTCCAGCTGCTTGAGCGCTGTCCGAAGTGGATGCCCGATTCGATGAGGTCTTGTACGAGTGTGTTGGCCATGATACTGATCCGTTCCTTGTCAGCGGCACCGGCAGCTTGATCGGTGCTGCAGAGGGCGCTTTGGTGACGAATTGCGGCTGAAGCGGAGGTGCTGTCAGCCAAACTGTTTATATACGAAAGGTGCCCAATCGTGGGCGTCCCGGACCCGATCAATCCGGGCTGAGAGTATAGCTGGGGTGTTTGGTCAAAAACAAGGATATTGCGCAGAGCATGGTGGAATTTTCGGCGGTTGAGCGGGATTCCCGCTGGATTTGGGGGGGAAGACTCAGATTTGGGTTGATCAGGGTTCAGTGGAGGGGGGGATGCTCCGATTTATGAGACAGAGATCCCTTTCGATCCCTATTCCCCATCAGCGATGGCTGGTGGCTACGGCCCAATGCTCAAAGGAGAAACGAGATGGCTTCTAATGGTCTCATAGTTCGGCGGACGGAGCGGTTTGAGATATCGCTGCCTTCGAAGGTGCGTGTCGGGATGCAGCATCTGGATCAGGTTCAGTTCGCCAAGGGCGTTGTTGATGAGAACCGCTGGATGGGCGTTGAGCTTGTTGACTTTGCCGAGGGCGGGATCGGATTTGTGTCTGACGCCTTCTTTGCTCGTGGGCTGCATCTGGAGATCGCGGTGCCGGGCTTTGGTGCCCATGCCGGCGAGACGATGCTGCGGTGTGAGATGCAGGTCAAGCGGGTGCAGATGACGGATCGACGCCCTTCCTATCTGGTGGGGTGTGCGTTTGTTAATGTTGAAGATGAAACGCAAGCGGCGATTGATCGTTTGATTGATCTCTTGGATGGCGAAGCGGACCAGGCAGATGGGCTTGGTGACGCTGGCGATGCTGGAGATACATTCGGGGGGCGTGGGGATGCTTAATACTTCAGAGTTTATTCTCAAGGCGTTGGTCGAGGCGGACAAGCTGAGTGAGGCGGATGCCCTTCGGCTGCGTGAGACGATCGAGGGCGGTGATCTGGACTTTGACAATGCGGTCATCAAGACGAACATTGTTTCGCCTTATGATGTGGCGTTGGTCAAGGCTTCGATTTGTGAGTATCCGTTCGCGGATATCCGCAAGTTTGATATTGATATTCGACAGTCGCGTCGGATGCCCAAGTCTGTTTCCGAGCGTCTGCGTGTGTTCCCGTTGTTTATTCTCGGGGACACGGTGACGGTGGGGATGGAGGATCCGTTGGATCTTCAGGCGATCGACGAGCTTCGGCAGATATTTAAGGGGCAGATCGACCCGGTGGTGTGCGATGCGCAGCAGCTGCGGATGCTGATCACCCGGGCGTACACGCTCGATTCGGGTTCTGGTGAGGTGGAGGACGGGATCGATGATCTTGTTGTTGAGTCTGACCAGGAGCCGGTGGTCGCGGCGGTGAACCAGATTCTGTTCTCGGCGGCGGAGCTTCAGGCGAGCGATATCCATATCAATCCGGATGAGAAGAAGCTGCTGCTCCGGTATCGCGTGGACGGGGTGCTCCAGTCGCATCGTGGGCCGGAGCTTGGGATGCACGAGGGGATGATCCAGCGTCTGAAGGTGATGGCGCATCTGGATGTGACGCAGACGCGGCGTCCTCAGGACGGGAAGTTCAGGTTTAAGCACAATGGCGTGGCGATTGATGTTCGGTTGAGCATCATCCCGACGATACATGGTGAGAATGCGGTGCTGCGTTTGTTGAGCACGGCGAGCTCGATCGGGCAGGTGAAGGACTTGGGGATGCCTCGCGATGTCGAGGATGGGTTCTCGCAGATGATTTCTAAGCCGCACGGGATTATTTTGATTACGGGGCCGACGGGTTCTGGTAAGACGACGACGCTGTATACGGCGCTCAATGAGATCAATGTGCCCGAGCGGAACATCATGACGATTGAAGATCCGGTAGAAATTCGACTGCCTCTGATCCGTCAGGTGCAGGCGAATGCGGAGATCGGGCTGGACTTTGCCAGCGCGCTGCGTTCGATGCTGCGTCAGGACCCGGATGTGATCTTGCTCGGTGAGATCCGTGATCCGGAGACGGCCAAGATCGCTGTGCAGTCTGCGTTGACGGGGCATTTGGTGTTCTCGACGCTGCATACGAATGACTCGATCGGGGCGATCCCTCGATTGCGTGAGTTCGGGGTGCCGGCGTTTGCGATCCACAATGCGCTCCTCGGGGTGATGGCCCAGCGGCTTGTGCGCCGGGTGTGCACGGATTGCTGCGAGCCGGACCAGGATTATGGCGATGCGATGCGTGAGTTGGGGATTAAGCCTGGGGGCGGGGACTCGTTTGTCAAGAGCTGCGGGTGTCCGAGCTGTATGAACATGGGCTACAAGGGGCGGATCGGCGTGTATGAGCTGTTGTGTGCGACGCACGCGGTGCGTGAGTTGGTTGATCGCGGGGCGAGTGCTTCGGAGATCGCCGAAGTGGCGCAGGGCGAGGGCATGCGTTTGATGCTCAAGGACGGTATCGAGAAGGCGAGGATTGGGCTGACGACGCTTGACGAGGTTAAGAAGCTGCACGCGACGATTGATATCAAGCTCACGGATGGTGGCGATGAGGATCTGTACAAGAAGGTTGCGTGATCAGGTGTTGCGGGATCAGATTCAGCAGCGAGCAAAGGGGCGGCGATGAGTTCGACTTCATATATCTACAAAGCGATCAACGATGAGGGCGCCCTGTGCAAGGGCTCGATAGATGCGTCCTGCGAGGACGATGCGTTCGGTAAGCTCTCGCGGCTCGGGCTTGTTCCGATGTCGCTGAAGGCTTCGTCGGGCTCAGCGATGTTCTCGATGAGCAAGAAGCGGGTGACGCAGCACGAGATCGCACTGCTGACGCGCGAGATGAGCGTGCTTGTCGAGGCCAACATCCCGATTGCTCGGGGGCTGATGTCGATCGCCGAGCACGAGAAGAATGAGACGCTCCGGGACATGGTGACGGATATCGCGACGATGATTGAGTCGGGCGAGAAGGTGACCGGGGCGTTTGCTAAGTACAAGCATGTGTTCGGGGATGTGTATATTGATACGCTGCGGTCCGCGGAGAATACCGGGCAGATTGGTCCGGTGACGACGCACCTAGCCGACATGCTGGATCGGAATATCGAGACCCGCCAGCAGATCAAGCGGGCGCTGAGCTATCCGATTATCGTGGTGTGCTTTGTGGCGCTGGCGGTGAGTGTGATCGTGATCTTTGTGGTGCCCAAGTTCGCGACGATCTTTGAGTCCAATGGTGTTGAGCTGCCGGTGACGACGCGGGTGATCCGGGCGATGGGCGGATCTATGACGGCTCATTGGTGGGCATACTTGGCTGTGGCGATACTGTTTGTATGGGCTCTGCGCCGGGCGTGGAAGCATCCTAAGGGGCGATACCGGCTTGAGGTGTTGATCCATAAGCTGCCGTATATTGGGTCGATGTTTACCTCGGTGACGACGGCTCGGTTTAGCCGGGTGATGAGCATCGGGCTTGAGTCGGGTGTTGAGGTGATCGACGCGATGGAGATCGCGGGGAGCGCGACGGGGCGTCCGGTGTTTCAGGCCGAGTGTGTGCGGATGTGTGATCAGATGCGGAGCGGTGAGTCGCTTGGCGATGTGATCAACAAGGCGCATGGGTTGCCGAGCTTTGCCAGGCGGCTCTTTGGGTCGGGCAAGAACTCGAAGGAGGTCGCCCGGGCTGGATCGATTATTGCGCGGCATTACGATCGGCAGTCGGACTATCTGGCGAAGAACATCAACACGATAATTGAGCCGATGATCACGATCGCGATGGCGGGGATTGTCCTGCTTGTGGCGTTGTCGGTGTTCTTGCCGATGTGGCAGATGATCAGTATCAACAAATGATGAGGGAATCAACATGAACAGTGTACAGAAAACAGCAGGCGTGAGTCGGCGTGCGTTCACGATGATCGAGGTGCTGATTGTCATCGTAATCCTCGGGGTCTTGGCGGCGGTGGCGATCCCCAAGTTTGCTTCGGCGAGCGATGACGCACGCGCTTCGGCGGTCCAGAGTACGGTGGCGGGGGTGCGGTCTTCGATCGCGACCTATCGCACGAGCGCGGTGATCCGGGGGGACGATCCGTATCCGACGATCGAGGAGCTGCGTGATGGGTCGGTGATCAAGTTTGATGTGCCGATGAATCCGTTTACGAATGTGGGCGCGATCCAGAGCGTGAGCTTCGCGCAGGCTTCTGCTCGGGCGGTATCGAACCCGACGCTCGCGGGGTGGAACTACTTTGTGGATAATGATGCGACGCCGCCGGTGGCGATTTTCTATGCCAATACGGACGCGGCGACCAACACGCCTGACGGGAGCGGATCGGTCCTTTCGGCGAATGAGTTTTAAGCGATGAAGCAAGCAGATTGTCCATTTCGGCGGTGCTCGGCTCGGCGTGGTTTCACGATGGTGGAGCTGGTTGTCGTTGTCGTCATCATGGGGATTGTGTCGGCGTCGGTGATCCCGGCGATGAGCAATGTCCGTACGATGCGCGAGGGCGCGGCACGCGATGATCTGGTTCGGATGATCGAGGTGGCCAAGGGGCTTGCGGTCGCGTCGGGGATGCCCCATGGGCTTGCGATTGATCTGGAGCGTTCAACCATCACGGTGGTGCTCATCAACGATTTGGGGGAGGTTGAAACGGAGATTGATCCGTTGACGGGGCGTGCCCGGTCGATTGATCTTGGGGTTGTTTATCCGGGTGTGGAGTTGGTTTCGTTTCGCAACGGCGACGGCGTGGGCGGGACGGGCACGGTCTGGTTTGACTTCGAATCGAGCCCGCATATGCGTTCGCAGGCGGGTGTGTTCGAGGAACTCAACACGCTCGAGGCGATTGTCGAGTTGGGCTCTGGCGAACAGGTGGCGGTGTATCCGTATTCTGGGATGGTGGGGGAGATTGAATGAGTTCGGTTTGTGCACCAAACAGTAAGCTCAGTCCTCGGCGGGCATTCACGCTGATTGAGGTGGTGATCGCGGTGATCGTTTTGGCGATCGCGGTGCCGCCGACGCTCAACATGATGGATTCGGCGGCTTCGGGGCGGGTTGACGCGATCAATACGACGCGGGCGACTTTTTTGAGCACGATTGTGCTTGAGACGGTGATGGCGGACATGACGAGCCGGGATGAGCTGCTTGGGTTTGCGGCCCTGGGTGATGAGGATACCTACCTGCTGGATGACACGACTGGGCTTTATGCGCGTTTGGTCAATGTGACCCGGGCGTATACCGATGTGGGGCTGAGCTACACCGTGCGCATCGGTGAGCAGGTTGGTTCTGATGGCGAGGTCTCTGAGGACGAAGAAGACAATGTGTTTCGGGTGGTGACGGTGCGGGTGGTGTATGTGTCGGCGAGCAGTGACTCGTTTGATATGCCGGTGTCGGTGATGGTCTCGGAGATGTGATGCGGAGAAGTATGACGATCAATCGGGCTGGATTTACACTTCTGGAGCTGCTTGCTGCGGTGGTGGTGATGTCGATTATCAGTGTGACGCTGATGCCGGTGATTGCTTCGGCCTCGGATTCGTATGTTGTTGCTCGCCAGGTGCGCGGATCGACGGAGCGGGCGGCGTTTGCGCTCGATCGGGTGACGCGGGTGGTGCGTGAGGCGCCGATCGGTGAGGACGAAACGGGTGTCGGGATTTTGAGCTCGACGGCGAGCTCGGTGGAGTTCACGGATGGCACTGGATTTGAGCTGAACGGGACGACCCTGGAGCTGCTTGTGCTCGGCGGCGATTCGGTGCCGCTGTGTGTTGAGGTGGATTCGTTTGAGATCCGGTACATCGGTGATGACGGGGTGACGGATGTCCGGCTGACACCAGGCTTGACGCACCGGTTTGAGATCGAAATCGAGACGCAGGGCGTGGTGATGAGTGTGCTGGCCCATCCGCGGGTGTGGATTGGGCAGGAGGATCCGTCATGAACGAAGAACAGAAGAGGACACGCGGATTGCCCAGTGATCGTCGTGGGACGGTGCTGGTGGTGATCGTGGTGGTGATGGCGATGCTGGCGTTGGTGGTTGCGGGGTCGATCCGCCCGGTGCGTGAAGAGGCTGATCTTGCGACGATGCGGGTGGAGACTGCCCGGGCGTTCTATGGGGCCGAGAGTGGTGGGGTGATTTTGATGAATGCGATTATTGGTCGGGCCCAGATGCCGATCGAGGGCGATGAGATTGTGCTGGGGGGGCAGCGGATCGGGTTTATGCAGGTGCCCGGCGAGGATGGGGTGGCGATTGTTGAAGGCACGAGCGGGGATGCTCGTCGGCGAGTGGAGTTTACGGTGCGATAAGAATTGGGAAGCATGGACTGGGGTTCTGGTTTGACCCCGATTCTAGGGGTGTGCTGGGTGGAATGGTGTGAGAAGCGTGATTGTGACGGAGTTTGTGCTGCAATTGGACGATCTAGGTGGTCTCTACGAGACTCTATTGTTTGGGGATACGCATGAAGAATACGAAGAATCAGTTTGTGATTAGCCTGTCGTCGGATATGCTCTGCGCGGCGCGCGTGAGCAAGGGGCGGGTGATTCAATCGGAACGCCTGGACCTTGATCCTGATATGTGGACCAATGCGTGGGCTGATGGGCTGTTGCGGTATGACCAGCCGTTGCGTCAGCTGCTCTCGCGGTTTTCATCGCGATTGATCAGCAACGCGGTGGTGATGTACCAGTCTTCGAGCGTGACCCAGCAGGTTCACGCGTTTGATCTTGATACGGCATCGGCGCGGGCGGCGGGGATCGCGAAGATCCGCGAGAGTGTCGGGTTTCGCGATTCGGTGCAGACCCACATGCTCTCTGAGTGTGGTTCGCGATCGAAGACCTCGATGGCGTTGGTGTACAGCGAGCGTGAGGATCAGCTCCGGTCGCTGTACGCGTGGCTGAACCGTTGCAATGTGTCCGTTAAGGCACTGGTCCCGACGAGCGTCTCGGTGATGAGCACGGCCTCGCGGATCGCTTTGAAGGCTGAGCCGGATACGGCGGTGGTGTATATTGGTTCGGATGTGTGTGCGATGGCGTTTGCCAATGAGGAGGGGCTCCAGCTCGTCCGGATCGCACAGATCGGGTATCGGAAGCTGGCCGAGGCGTATAAGACCGGGCTGGCAGCGGGCGAAGACCAAGGCGATGATCTTGGGCATGAGCAGGAGTCTGGACAGGATCAGGTGCAGGGGGCGGCCAAGTTGCGTACGGCGTATGGGATGCTCTTCGAGCACGGGGTCCCGATGGACTCGAAAGAAGTGGGTGGGGTTGATCTGCGTCAGGCGGTGCTCCCGGCCTTGGCCCCGGTGCTCCAGACGCTTTGTATCGAGATCAAGCAGACTTTCCGGTTCGGGCTCAGCGGCTTGGACATGCCGAAGAATATTCAGATTTGTGGGCCTGGCGCATCAATTCCATGTATCGGAAAATCGCTTGCTCAGCATATCGATATGTACCTGCATGTCGATGAGCACCCTCGGAGTGAGGTTGTCGAGGCGTTCGGCGAGGGTACGGTCGAGTATGCGATGGTCAGCGGGGCCACGCGTCCGAGTGGTTTGCTCCCCGAGCTTGCGCTGGACGAACGATTCAAGAAGAAGCTCAACCGGGGCCTTGCGGTGGGGGCTGCGTTGGTGGCAGTGGGGATTGGTGCTGAGTATGCGGACACGGTGATTGAGCAGCAGGAGATCAAAGCGATGATGGGGAGTGAGGCTTCTCGTCTGCGTGTCATCAATGACTTTGAGGAGCAGTGTTCGCTGGCTCAATCGATGTCGAGTGCGATCTGCGATGTGTCAGAGCTGGTCTCTGATACGGTCGTCGATGTGCCTCGGTGGGATGTAATGCTTGAAGCCCTCGGGAAGATGAATACGGAATCGGTCCGTATCCAGCAGATCCGCGGGGAGTACAAGCAGGGGAGTCCGTTTATCGATATCAACGGGCTGGCTGTGTCTGCGGGTGAGCAGGACGCGGGCCAGGCGTTGAGCGACTTTGTCGGCTCGATCGAAGCCGTCGAGGGCGTGTTTGAGGTCAAGCTCGGGGCGATCTCGCGGGTGCGTGTGGGCGAGGACGGGTGGGGTCGCCAGTTTGTGCTCAAGGTCGAGCTGGCAAAGGAGACGCTGCCGCATGAGTTGGTGGTGCGTGCTCAGGTTGATTCAACCATCGATACAACAGGGGGTGCCCCATGAACCAGGATACGATGAAATCATTCTTTGTGAAGCTCGGTCTGATCTCTCTTGCGGGGGCGGCGGGCTGGCATTTCTTAGTCGGGGCTGAGCTTGAATCTGAGCGGGACCTCAAGCTTGCGCGTGATGCGCAGGTTCGACAGCTGACCCAGGGCGAGGAGTCGATCGGGCTCCATGCCCAGCAAGTGGAACGATCGCTTGAGCGGATGAGTGAGATTCGCGATGAGCTGCGGGCGCAGCTTGACAGCGCGAATGGAACGAATATGCACGGGCATCTCCAGGATCTCGCTGAGGAGAAGGGGTTGACCGTGACGAAGATTGAGCCGCTGCGTAAGCGGATTGAGAAGCTCAAGCGTGGGCCCGGCCAGGCTGAGCTTGAGCTCGCGACTCAGGAGTTTCGGGTTGAGTGTGATGGTCCGTACAGTGGGATTGTTGATTATCTTCAAGAGCTGAGCGGTGGGTCGTGCATTACAAAGGTGGGTTCGTTCCGGATGCTGCCCACATCGAAAGAATCGGCCAGGATGATTCTGCAGGTTTCAACCTACGAGCTTGGTGCGTTCCCGGAGGCGTTTGAGGAAACGATGTCTGCGGCCCCGGCTGGGGTTGATCAGGTCACTGATGCTCGGGTTGCGGTGTCGGAAGGGGGCGCGTCATGAAGCTGAGTCATACGCTGGTTTATGTGTCGTTGGGGTGTATTGTGCCGGTCTTGGTCGCTTTTAGTGTTCGTTATCTTGGGCAGGGAGCCGCGAAGACGAACGCGATGGTGACGACGGGCGGGGTCGAGGAGACGATCGATTTTCCAGAGCTCTCTGTTTCGTTGGATCACTCCGATGAACAATCGGATGAAGCTGGTCATGAGCGTGTGGTTTTGAGCTCGCCGTTCTGGTTTGAAGAGTTCAATGAAGAGCTGTATGTGGATCAGTATGAGGTGAGCGATGAGCCCCGGCGCCCGGTGGAGGAGCGGCTGCCAGAGCTGTTGGTGACTTCTATTTTGCCGCACCCGACGAACCCGCTGGCGATGATCAACTCGAAGCCGCACCGGATTGGGGATGAGATCGAGGGGGTCTGGAAGCTGACGGCGATCGACGGGGTGGCCCGGACGGTGACGGTGGTGCACAAGTCGGGGAAATCGGTGACCTTCAAGATGTCAAATATGCAGTGATCGGGCGGTTGAGCTTGCCTCTGATCCGGTATATGATCCGGGCTCATTGGGGCGTATAGCTCAGTTGGCTAGAGCGCTGCCGTCACATGGCAGAGGTCACAGGTTCAAGTCCTGTTACGCCCATTTGAAGTGACCGTGATCTGGAAGGATCGCGGTTTTTTTTCTGCATGTATTCTTTTTTCTGCGACTGTGAGAGGTAATGAAAACCGGCACATCACTGGGAGGGTGATATGCCGGAGTGCTGTGCTTATTGAGCTATGTGTGGTATTGTTGACCCTTACGGTTTGGCTGCTTCCTTTGCTCGTAGCACCCAGGCGCGGCCTGCGCCGACGGTTGTCCGTCGGTTGTACTGGGTTTGGGTGAGCGACATGCCGCTGTCCCATGGTTCGATGGATTCGACGGTGCCGTCGGCTTGGCGGACCGTGGTGACCTGGACGGGGTAGGTTCTTGCCCCGATGAGGAGGTCGTGGTACTGATCATCGAGCGAGCCAGGCCAGATTGGCCATGCTGTGATGTTTCCATCGTATATGTGGTACAGATCGAAGCCTGGGGAGAGTTGGGACTCGCCTGTAAAGTCAATGCCACTGGATTCGGGCCAGATGTTGGCGATGATCGAGCTGCCGACCCCTGTCGGGGTAATCTCAACGATTTTGATGGATTTTTGTCTATTGTCGTAGCCGTCAGAACAATCAATGGCGAGTTCACAGTCAGGATATGAACTGCCGTCGAAGTTGCCCGCGATCCGGAATCCTGTGACCCCGGCTTCTGCTGGTGTTACAGTGTTCCAACTGAGATATGTATCTGCTTCTGAGCCGCTGTATCGACGGATACCAATATCTGGTTTGAAGAGTGTCGTTGTTTCTGACTGCCCGATGGTCCAAAGGTTTTGGGTGGTGGTGGGATGACTCCCGTTGCCGCCGTCAACATGGTTGATCCAGTCGGTGATGCGGGTTTGCATATCGAGCATCACGAGGACTTCGAGGTCGTTTTGATGATGGAATGCGAAGTCTGGATCGCTATTTTTGTCGAGTTTCACGCCGCCTTCAATATGGTTGCCGATTCCTGATCGCCCGGAGTAAGTTGTGCCGCCGGTGATGACAAAATCTGCGGCCTCGCTGGTGAAGTCGAGTTGGAGTGCCGTCATTTGAGATTTGGATCGCACTCTGTATGTAGTGGAGAACACGGTGCCTAAGCCTGAGTCACAGTTCACCCCAACGAGTTGTGAAGTGGATGTGTAGTGCTTTGGGAGTGAATCGGCGAAGGTAATGACATCTTCACCATCGACAGGGCGGTTTTCATTGGTTGATCCTGAGAGGAAGAAATAGATTTGTCCGGGGGCGTCTGTGGTCACATAATCAGAAGGATCTGCGGCGTAGTCAGCGTTTGCGATGTTTCCGGGGGCGCCGACAACGATATCGAGGAGCCCGTCGTCATCGAGATCGCCGGCGGGATCGATGTCTGCACCGAAGTATCTTGGGGCGCAGTTCGTTCCTGACGATGCCTGGTCTGTTCCGTCCCATGCGGCGATCTGGTGACCGGTGATGCGGAGGTTGTATTCTTCTGAGCTGATTTTTAATGGGAGCACATCGGGGATGCCGTCGGAGCCTACGGAGCCGTCTGCATTGGATAGATTGTCGCAGAACTTGAGTCTTTTTGCAGCGATTTCATCGAAGACATCGGCCTTGGGCATGAGGAAGAGCCACGCCGCGCCTGGAGGTCGGGATCTTCCTGTGGTGCCGTTTTCTGCATGGCCGAGATCAGCGTCGCGCGACCACTTTGAGGCTAGCAGCAAGTCGGGGGCTCCGTCGTCATTGAAATCAAGATCGTAGCCTGAGGTGCCCGAGCCGGAGGTGTAGTCCGATGGGAGTGGGCCGTGGTATGACTGGTAGCCGATTTCCTCGCCGCCTAATTCGCCTTCGATCTCGAGGAGTTTGACCCATCTTTGTGGGGTTAATGGGTTGGTGTTGTAGCGTGCGGTGCATGCCCAGATCTCGACGATGCCGCCGCCGGAATAGTTTGAGGCGAGCACGACTTCGTCTTTGCTATCGCCGTCGATATCACCGATGGTGGTGATCTCGTGGGACCAGATGGCTCCTGAGTGTTTGCCCCAGAAGTCCGGCCCGATTCGGCGCATATCTTCGTTTGTTGATCCGCCGACGACATTGGTGGTGGGGCCGCCGGAGTCGATGCTGTGGATTCCCCCTGTGTTGAGGTAGTTTGGGTTGCCGGAGATCACGCGGACGAAGCCGACGGAGTCTCCAGAGCCTGAGAATGTGGTGTGATCGGGTTCGGTGCTGAATGCTTCGCTCCGATATGCGCTGACTTCGGCGTGGTACCAGGTGATGGCGAAGTCTCCATAGCCGTCGTTATCCACATCGCCCACGCCCGCGCCGGTGTAGGAGAGTACATCGCCGTAGGGTTGTTGGTCTGGGGTATATCCATCGAAAAGTTCTGAGACTCCTGAAGCCCATGGCCCTGACGGGCTGGTGGGTTTCCAGTTGACTTTCCCGGTGGTGCTGTACTCGACATCGCCGGAGGGGGATGCTTCATCGAGCTGGTATGTGTCTTGGCCCAGGGCTATGGAGCAGCCGGCGGTGCTTATGAGCAGGATCGCGAGTTTTTTTGACATCATGTACCTTTATTTTGTGGTTCAGAGATCCAGAATGTGTGGATTCGTCAATGCAATAATGCCCCCTGCAATCACCAAATGGTGGCAGTTCATTCGAGCGTGTTTGAGTTGAGCTTTCTCCTCTGCGTGAGATTTTGAGGAATGTAGCAGATAGGTGGCGTATCAACGCGCGATCGGTAGAGAAACTTAGGGAGAAAATGTGCGCGTCTAGAAAACAGCCCGTCGCAACAGCTTTTTTCATATCATTTCAATTTTAAAAAATATCAAGTTTGCTAAACGGTCTTTTTATGAGAGTCGTACAGTGGTTGTCTATAGGCTTCATTTTTTCGGCAATTATTAATGTGTATTGATGGTGATTCGATGTGTTTGTACGCGTATGTTGGCTTATAGAATGTGATTCTTGTATTTAAATGGAGACTGTTCGTGTACACTATTGCGGATCCCTGTTTTTCGGAACCCAGTAGAAGAAAGGTGAAAAATGAAACTCGTTGACATAATCTCTGCGTTGTTTTTTGTAGTGATCACGGTTGGTATTGGGGGACCGCTTCATGCAGGTGACTCGGTTTGTTTTCCATTGGATCAGTTGAGTAGTACACCATTTAGTGGTGGTGTGTACAACATGGTCTCGATAGGTGATTATGTGATCCTTGGTGTTGAGCACGAGGACCTGCGGGTGTATGACATGAGCGACCCGGCTTCTCCTGTCCTTGTGAGCACCATGGATGCGAGTGGGCGGGTGTATCTAGATGGTACTACGCTCTATGCGACGCTTGTGAATGCGCCCAGTGGTGTGCGTGTGTTCGATGTGAGTGACCCGGCGAACCCGGTGTTTATTACCGAGATGGATCCTGTGGTGACTAGCTTTATCTTGAGCATTGAGTTTGCGAACGGGTTGGCGTACATGATCGATTATGGAGATAGGAATTTGCTCATCTATGATCTGAGTGATCCTACATCGCCGCAGTTTGTGAGTGCAACGGCACTCAAGTTTCCTCGCCATTTGGCAGTGGATGGGACGGATGTGTATGTGGGGGGATTTGGGCTCGATATCATTGACGCCTCGGATCCTACTTCGCCGCAGGTCGTGGGTAGTCTGCCTATCGGGACTGTAGGTACTCCGGTCTCGATTCAAATACGAGACGACATCGCGTATATGGCCGATGATGGCGGATCCGGTTTTACGACGGTTGATGTGAGTGATATCACCAATCCGGTTGTCCTAGATACTCAGTTCTATCTCTCTGGTGCGGGGACGTTCAACATAGCAACTACGATCGTGCTCGATGGCGATATTGCCTATGCGTCGGAAATGTATGAGACATTTAGTGGAAAAGATGTTTACTATGAAAAATTCTTTGGAATCATCGATGTGAGTGATCCAAGCCACCTGGCAAGAGTTGAGTTGACTCAAGTTGATGCGTGGCTGGGCACAGGAGCTATTTGTGTTCGTGATGGGCTGGCGTTTGTCGCAGGGCGCAATGATCTGATGGTCATTGATGTCACTGACCATTGTGTGTGTGCTGGGGATCTGACCGGGGATGGTGAGCTCGACTTCTTCGATGTCTCCGCATTCCTTGATGCCTTTGCGAATCAGGATTCTGTGGCAGATTTTACGGATGACGGCGAGTACGACTTCTTCGATGTTTCGGCATTCTTGGACCACTTCGCGGCGGGTTGTCCGTGATCTGATCGCATAACACAAGTTCATTCATAATGAAAGCCCGATCAAATGATTGGGCTTTTTCTTTGGAGTTCTAGTTCGCCACGATGCTTATGGACAGCCTGTGGCGAAGAAATCGAGGAAGGCGGAGACATCGAAGAAGTCGTACTCGCCGTCGCTGGTGTAGTCGGCGGCTGGGTCTTGGATGGCGAAGGCGTCGAGGAATGCCGAGACATCGAAGAAATCGAGCTCGCCGTCATTGGTGAGATCAGCGGGGCAAGCGGGGGCCTGGGCGAAGAAGATTCGGATGCAGGTGTTGCCGGAGTAGCCCAGGGCGAGGTCTGGGCGGTTGTCGCCGTTGAGATCGCCGAAGGCCATGGCGGTGCCGACTTCTGAGGCGTCGAAGGTCCAGGTTGGTTCTGTATCGAGTGTGCCGTCGCGGTTGAGGTAGATGTGTGCTCGTCCGTCGGAGAAGTGGATCTCGGCGAGGTCGTCGTCGCCGTCTTGATCGACATCGATGAACATGATTTCTTGGGGGCCGGCGAACGGTGGGTTGGACGCGTATACGGGGTTGAGTGCGCCCTCGGTCCATTCGTAGAGGCGGGTTGGGTCTCCCCCGAAGGCGATGTCGATGGTGCCGTCGCCTTGGAGGTCGGTGAAGGCGACGCCCTTGTCGGTGTCGGACTTGCTGGCGGTGACGCTCTGGGTGGTTTCGGGGGTGCCGGTGGTGTTGAGGTAGAGCCCGCTGTCGTGGTTGACCCACTTGGCAACGGCGAGGTCTGGGTAGCCGTCGCCGGTGATGTCTTGGGCGGCGATGCCGTTCTGGATGGATTCGTCGCTCGACTGCCAGGTGGAGGCGGTGGTCAGCGTGGAGCCGGTGTTGTCGAACATGAGGATTGGGCGGTTGGGGTTTGGGGAGACGCCTTGGTTGGTGGTGACGAGGTCGAGGTCGTTGTCTTGGTCCATGTCGGCGAGGACGCCGGCGGTGGCCCAGGTGGAGTTGAGGGTGTTGGAGGTGTAGCCTGGGGCAGTCGGGGTGCCGGAGACGGAACCGAAGTAGACGCGGACGGAGTCTCTGCGGAGCCCGCCGTGGATGGTGACGATGTCTTGGTAGCCGTTGTTGTCGATGTCGCCGACTTGTACATCGCCCGTGTGTGTTTGGAGGTCGGAGATCCAGCCGGGGGCGGTGTTGATGCCGGAGCCATCGCCGAAGAAGATCATGTCGTGCCAGTCTTTGTAGGGCGGGAAGCTGTTGGACTGGTAGCAGACGGCGACGAGGTCGTTGTGGCCGTCGTTGTCGATGTCGGTGATTTTGAGCCCGCCGATTTGTCGGCGGAGTTCGACGAATTGATCGGGGGTCAGCAGGAATGGGACGGCGCCAACGCCGCGGTGTGTTGTGTGGCTGTGGGTCGGTTCGTATTGGTTGGTGGAGGCGAGGTTGTGGCCGTCGGCGGAGATTTCATAGGCGGATTGGGCGAAGCCGCAGGATGATGAGAGTGTGAGTGCGGTGAGCATGATGGGGAGGTGGGTATTCATGATGGTCTCTTTGGAATTATGTGTTGGTGCACAGTGAGTATATTGAATGTGGCGAAGGGCTCCAAAGGGAAAATGGGCTATTTGGGGTGAAGAGTTTTGTGAGTGGGGGTTTGGACATTGGGTCCTTGTCTTGATGTCATTGGCCCGCATAACATTTTTGTTGATTCCTGAGCGGCACTGGGTGCAAAAGCCTTGTGGGTTGCACAGTGGGGTGGTACGATTGTGGGTGTGTCTGCGTTGAGATTCAGCACGCTCATGTCAGCCGCTTGTCAAGAGCCGATCAGTGGGGGCGAGGTGGATTGGCTGTTCTCAACTGGTCATTTCGTTGTTAGAAAACACGCATTATTATTTTAGGACTATGTACGGCATGAACCAATCAGCAATCACATCGACATTGGCGGTCATTGGAGTACTCGTAGTTGGCGTGCTCACAATCATTTCTTCACCTGCCAAAGCGGATGGGGTGTTTTGTCAGGATCGATTTTATCTCGGCAATTATGAACAAGTTGGGAGTGCTCGGCACATCATTGTTAAAGGAACCATCGCGTATGTGACTGATATTGAGTTTGGCCTTCACATTATCGATATCAGTGATTCAGCTTCGCCGGTACTCATCGGGTCATATGAGACTCTCGGCTTTTCAAACAGGATGGCCATTGTCGGGGATATAGCGTATGTCGTCGGGAGGAGTGGGGTCGAGATCCTCGATTTGAGTGATCGCTCGGCGCCCACTTTTATCCGGTTGATCAGCTCGAACAGTTCTCAGGATGTAGCGGTCGTAGATTCCATTGCGTATGTAGCAGACGCGAGGAGTGGTGTGCAGATTTATGATGTTAGCAACCTGTCGCTCCCGGAGTATCTTGGGCGATATTATACTCCGGAGTCAGCGGACCAAATTGATGTTGTCGGCACGACTGCTTATGTGGTTGATCATGAACATGGAGTTCATATGGTTGATGTCAGTGATCCGACAGAGCCTGTTTTTGTCGGTTCGTACAATACGCCTCACACGAGAGGATTTGCGCTCGATGGTACCATTGCCTATGTGACTGATTCTCTCACCGGGCTTCATATCGTTGATGTAAGCGATCCGAAGGCACCCGAAGTTCTCGCGGTGCAGAGCCTGTCGCTCTCTGTCTCGGGTGTGTCGGTTGTGGGGAAGATGGCCTATGTCAACAACCAAGATCGTGGACTTCAAGTAATCGATGTCAGTAATCCAAAAACTCCAGAATTTCTCGGCACATATGACACCCCCGGCAATCTTCGCGATTCGGCCGTGATCGGTACGACTGCCTATGCTATAGGCAGTTCAGGGCTGGTGATTATTGATGTCAGCGAGCCGGTCGCAACACCTTATCTGGGATCGATCGACACGCCTGATTTTGCTCGCACAGTCACTGTTGTTGGTACGACGGCGTATGTGGCTGATGGGGAATCTGGTGTGCAGATTGTCGATGTCAGTGACCCTGCTGCTCCGATCATTCTTGGTTCGTACGACACGCCAGGAACGGCTACCAGTCTTACAGTTGTCGGCACAACGGTCTATATCGCGGACGATTATGCAGGGCTACAGATAATCAAGGTGAGTGATCCGACCTCGCCAGGGTTTCTGGGTTCGTATGACACGCCGGGGAGGGCACTAGATGTAGCGGTTGTTGGTACCACGGCTTATATTGCTGATCTGACCGAGGGTATGCAGATTATCGATGTCAGCGATCCAGAAGATCCAGTGTATTTGGGTCATCGGAATACTCTCAACGCTGTCTATAGCGTTGATGTTGTGGGAACCACAGCGTATGTCCCCAATGGTAATTTTTTGGGTTTCGAGATTATCGATGTTAGTGATCCAACATCGCTTGATATACTCGGTACAGATCGCAATTTGCGTGATGTCATCGATCTCAAGATTGTCGGTACGATTGCTTTTGCCGTAGTGCAGAGTTTTGGAATTCGGATCATGGATGTGAGCGATCCAAAATCAATAAAAAGCATTGCTTGGTTGAAGACCTTGGGCAATCCGGAAAGACTCACTATTGTGGGCGATAGGATTTATTTGGCGAATCATAGATTCGGCATGGAGATCTATGACATCAGTTCGCTGGCAGACCCTATGTTTCTTGGATTCTATCTAACCACGAGCTTTGCTTACGATGTCGATGTAGTGGGCGATACGGCATATATAGCAGATCAGGTTTCAGGGCTTCATATCGTGGATCTGAGCGAATGCCCGAAATCGTGTGCGGCCGATCTGACGAACGATGGGATTTTGGATTTCTTTGATGTGTCCGCGTTCTTGGATGGGTTCGGGAATCTGGACGCGGTCGCAGATTTTACAGGCGACGGTCTTTTTGACTTCTTTGATGTGAGTGCGTTTCTCGATGCGTTTGGGGCTGGGTGCCCTTGAGCGTCGGCGTAGTACGCTTCGATCATATTGGAATAGCCCCGCCCGGATTCGAACCGGGGACCGAGCGATTATGAGTCGCGAGCTCTAACCGCTGAGCTACGGGGCCGAGTGTCTTGTATTGGTCGATTGTACCCGCAAACCAGCGATCGGGTCGGTGGTGGGGGAGTTAGAAGTTGTCCATCGAGATGAGTCCGGTGGCGAGTTCGGTGACGGCGATCTCGGCTTCGACGGCATAATCGAGCTGGCGTTGGTGGGCCTGGAGGATGCGTTTGACCAGAGCGCTGCCGACGATGGCGCCGTCGGCGTGTTCGACGATTTTGGAGACATGATCGGCGGTGGAGATGCCGAAGCCGCATGCGATGGGGGTTCTGCTCTTGGCGCGGATGGTGCGGACGCGATCGGAGATGTCGGGGACATCTGATTGAGCGCCGGTGACGCCGCTGCGGGCGAGGAGGTAGGTGAAGCCGGTCGATGCGTTGGCGATCTCGGCCACGCGGTCGTCGGGCGAGGTGGGGGCGATGAGTAGGGTCATGGTGAGCCCGTGGGCCTTGCAGGCGGTGCGGTAGGCGTCGGATTCGGCGAGTGGGAGATCGGGGAAGATGCAGCCGTCGAAGCCGGCTTTGGATGCTTGCTTGGCGAACTCATCGGGCCCACCCATCGCAATGACGATGCTGACAGAGACCATGGCGACGAGCCCGATGGTGAGCTGGTCGCGGACGGAGCGGACTTGTTCGAAGATGATCTTTGGGGTGATGCCTTTTTCGAGGGCATCGTGCATGGCGGCGGCGATGGTGGGGCCGTCGGCGACGGGGTCGGAGTAGGGGAACCCGATCTCGACGATGCTCGCGCCTGCGGCTTGCATCGCGGGCAGGAGCTTGGGTAGGGCGTCGAGCTCTGGTGAGCCGGCGCAGAGGAAGGGGAGCAGGGCGGGGTGCCCGGACTCTTTGGCGGTGGTGAATGCTTGGTCGATTCTGTTCATTGTGTGCTTTGTTGAGCGTGCTCAGCGGGTGATCAGCGTGTGATTACATCGTTGACATCTTGGAGCCCATCGGTGAGGATGCGGGGACCTTCGCTGGTGACGAGGACATCGTGCTCATAGTGGACGGACATGGAATGGTCGGCGGTGTAGATCGGCCATTGCTTGTGCCCTTGGGTGATGTCGGCGGTTCCGATCCCGATCATGGGCTCGACGGCGACGAGTGTGCCTGGTTCGATGGGCTTGGGGCCGTCAGGCCATTCGTGGGCGTAGTCGGGGACGACATTGGAGATCCAGGGCGGCGAGTGGAGCTTGCGGCCGTAGCCGTGCCCGCCGAGCCCGCGGATGAGGTGGAAGCCGTACTCTTTTTCGACGACTCGTTGGACGGTTTTGGCCCAGTCGAGCCAGGTGTTGCGCGGGCGGATCTGCTCGATGCCCTTGGCGAGTGATTCCTTGCCCGAGTCGGTGAGCTTTTTGATTTGCGGGGTCATCTCGCCGAACACATAGGTCCAGGCGGCGTCGCCCATCCAGCCCCGGTAGCGGACGCCGATGTCGATGGAGAGGACATCGCCGGCTTTGAGGGGCTCGAGGTACGAGGCGGCGGTGCCGTGCACGACGCAGTCGTTGACGCTCAGGCAGGCTTGGGATGGGAAGGGGGGGAGCCCGCCGGTGCGGTACTTGTGGAAGCAGGACTTGCATTTGAGGTCTTCGAGTGTTTCGAGGACGAAACGGTCGATCTGGGCGAGGGTGAGCCCGGCGCAGAGGAACTCGGAGAGCCGCTGGTGGGTCTCGACTACTTTTTGAGCCGCGGCGTAGGCGGCGTCGACATCAGAGTGTGTTTTGACGGCTGTTGACATAAGATCCGATTGTAGGTGGGGGAGTCGGCGAGTTCGCACGGGCGATGAGACTAGTTGGGCAAGAATTGGCACCTGTACAGAGCCGAAAGGATTGAGAGCGCATGGAGATCGCGATCGTACTGAATCCGAGGTCTGGGCGTGGTAAGGCGCAGAAAGCCAGCGAGGCGTTGTGCGCCGGGCTCGAGGGGCGGGGGCATAGGGTGGTGCTGTGCCAAACGGGTGAGGATCATGCGGAGATCGAGTCGGCCATCGCGGGTGCTGATCGTGTGGTCGTTGTTGGCGGGGATGGGACGGTGCATCACCTGCTCGGGGTATTCATGCGGGCTGGTGTGCCTATGTATCACATGGGCACGGGCACGGCGAATCTGATTTGTAAGGAGTTCGGGATGTCGCGATCGCCCAGGCGGGTGATCGAGCATCTAGAGCAGGGGGGTGAGCCGACTTTGGTGGATGTGCCCGAGTGTAATGGGTCTCCGTTTTTGATTATGGTGTCGCTGGGGATCGATGCGTCGGTGATTCATCGGTTCGAGGAGTCGCGGAATCACTCGGGCGGGTACCGGGCATATGTGCAGCCGATTGTGCGGGAGGTGTTCTCGCCGCGGTCGGCGAGTTATACGATCAGCACTGATGCGGATGATGCTCAGCCCCCCTATTCGGATCGTGGGATTTTGGTGGTGTCGAACATGCGATCGTATGGCGGCGCGTTCAACCCGAGCCCGCGGGCGTTGGCGAACGATGGGTTGCTTGATGCGGTGTCGGTGCGCTGCCGCAGTTCGATCGGTGGTGGGTTGCAGTATGGTGTGCTGAGGATGCGGCTGAGCTTGCCGACGATGAGGCGGTTTGTTTCGGAGTCGTTTGTGATCCGCTGTGATGAGGGGGCGGCTTGCGTTCAGCTCGATGGCGAGCGGGCGATGCATGTGGGTGGGATGAGTGATGGGGTGCTTGGTCCGGGGCAGGTGCTTGAGGTGCGGATGGTGGGCCAGAAACTGGCTGTGCATGCCCCTTTGAGGCGATGAGCGGGAATTCCAAGCAAGGCCCGATAATGTATCTTCTGTTAAATTGCCCTGTGTTGAAAACCGGTATTGGAAAGGCCCTCGGCGAGCAATTGCTTGGCGAGGGCCTTCGTTCAAAGGGAGATTGTGTGGATCGATTTAGGGGGCTCCGAGGGTGAAGTCATCAAGGAAGTCGGAGATGTCGAAGAAGTCGGTTGAGCCGTCGCCGTTGTAGTCGGCTCCGTTGGCATAGTCATCGAGGAACTCCGAGATGTCGAAGAAATCGGTCAGGCCGTCGCAGTTGTAATCCCACGGTTCGCAGATGAAGCCGATTGGCCCGTAGAGTTCGTGGGCGATGGCGGCTGCGGGCACGAATGCGCCCTCGTCGCAGCTGGCGACCAGGGGGACGCCGTCAGCAAAGCCCGCGAAGTTGAAGATGAATCCGGAATGGATGATATCGCCCGTGACTGGATCTGGTGGGAGGAATACGCTGGAGTACGCGCGGACACCGGTGGCGACTGCGGGAGCGCCGAGGTCGATGTCCCAGTTCCAGACGCCTTCGTCGTCTTGGACCAGCGTGTAGCCGGCGGGCTTGCCCATGCCGATCGCGGTGTCTGCCTGGTTGGCGATATCGCCGTCGAGGATGCCGTCGCCGTCGAAGTCGTAGGTGCCCGGCTGGATGAAGCGCATGCCTCGGGTCCAGTCGAAGAGCCCGTCGCCGTCTATGTCGGCGTCGTCGTTTCCGTCGAGGTCGTAGTCGTTTCCGAGTTCGCCGACGCCGCTGTTGTAGACGGCGGCGCCCTGTGGATCGTCATCGGAATCGCCGATCTCCATGGTGAGGTCCACGCCGAGATTTTCTGCGGAGAGGTCCACGGTATAGAGGAAGCCTGCGTAGAAACCGGGTTCTGTATCGATCCCGCCTTCGAGTCCGCCGAGGGTGATCTGGATGAGGGGGAGGCGGGTGCAGTGGCTTGTGCCTAGGCCGTTGTCTGAATCCCACCAGTCGAGGACGACACCAAAGCCGGGGATGCCGTTGCCGTCGTTGTCTTTGTCCACATCGGCGTGCGCGGTCCAGTAGTTGAAGCCGATGCAGTCGACGACGGTGTCGGGCGCGATGTCGCCCATCGACTGCCATGTGCCCCCCACATCCCATGGATCGGTTCCGTCGATGTCGTCGCCGAACCCGATGGCGGAGATGCCGCTGTAGCCGTTGATGCCATCGCACTGGTGGGTGAGGAGATCGACGGACCAGATGAGTTCGCTGCTGCCGGTGTCGGCGGCGACGGTCTGGCCTTGCTTGACTGAGGAGATGATGGTCTCGCCGGTGCCGACATGGTAGTAGACATGCTTGACAGGACCGAGCTGCGAGGGAGCAACCAGACGCCCTTGGGCGTGTTCGGCCTGTTTAGTATGTCCGGGGAGTTCATCGGCAGCATGGGTGATGCTTGCGGTGCCGGCGGCGAGCAGAACGAGTGCGATGTGATGGTTCATGGTTTGGCCCTCTTCAGTTCTGCAAATGGGTTTCGTACTGGAATCCATAGGGTCTGCTTTCGCGGGCCCTATGGGTGTATTCTAACATGTGATCGTGGTTCTTGGGATTGAATATACGATCATATTTTTGATTTCTTGCGACGGTTATCGGTGTCTATTGCTTGTCTATTCTCGGGTTATGGACAGCCGATACCGAATGCGTCGAGGAAGTCGGAGACATCGAAGAAGTCGGTGACGCCGTCGCCGTTGTAGTCGGCGCCGGAGCCGAACTGATCGAGGAACTCGGAGACATCAAAGAAGTCGAGCGTGCCGCTGCCATCGAGGTCGGCGGGGCATGGGTCCACCTGGACCGGTGTGTAGAGCGAGTGGGCGATGGTGGCCGTTGGAATAAACCCGAGGCCCTCATCGCAGCTCGGTGGGTTGGGGAAACCCTCATCATCGAAGCCGGCGAAGCTGGCGACGAACCCGGAGTGGATGATGTCGCCGGTGACGGGATCTGGTGGGAGATAGATCGCCGTGTACATTTCGGCGCCGGTGGCCACTGCTGGTGCACCGAGGTCGATTTCCCATCCCCAGATGCCTTCGTCGTCTTGGACGAGGGTATGGCCGGCAGGTGCGCCCATGCCGATGGAGGTGTCGGCCTGGGCCGCAACATCGCCGTCGAGAATTTCGTCTCCGTCGAAGTCGAATGTGCCCGGCTGGATGAAGCGCATGCCCATGGTCCAGTCGAAGAGTCCGTCGCCGTCGATGTCGGCGTCGTCGTTGCCGTCGAGGTCGAAGTCATGGCCGAGCTCGCCGATCGGGTAATCGCCGTTGTTCCCATTCGATACGGCGGCACCCTGTGTGTCGCCATCGGAGTCGCCAATTTCCATTGTGAGATCAACGCCGAGGCTCTCCGCGGTGAGGTCAACGGTGAACTGATAGCCGGCGAAAAAATCGGGCGCGAGATCGAGCCCGCCTGGGAGCGTGCCGAAGGTGAGTTGGATCAGCGGGGTGCGGGTGCTGACATTGGAACTAAAGCCGTTGTCTGCGTCCCACCAGTCGAGGACGATGCCGAAGCCGGGGACGCCGTCGGCGTTGCCGTCGCTGTCAAGGTCGATGTCTTGGTGTGCTGACCAGTAGTTAAAGCCCACACAGTCGACCACGGTGTCGCTGGCGATGTCGCCCATCGAGGACCAGGTCCCCCCCACAGCCCAGGGCGTGGTGCCGTCGATGTCATCGCCGAGCCCGATCGCGGAGATGCCGGTGTGGCCGTTGATGCCTTCGCACTGATGGAACTCCATGTTGACGGACCAGATGAGTTCGCTGCTGCCGGTGTCGGCGGCGACGGTCTGGCCTTGCTCGACATTGGAGATAATGGTTTCGCCGGTGGCGATGTTGTAGTAGACATGGTTGAGTGACCCGATCTGTGAGGTCGGGATGGAGCGTGCGTCTGCGTGCTCCATGGTGTCTTGTGCTGCGTTGGCCGCGCATGCTGCACCGGCGGCCAGAACAATAAGCATCGTGCTCTTCTTCATAACAATCTCCTGTTGTGTTGGTCGTCAATCGTTGACGAGGTTGCCGACCAGTGGCGTATTCTATGTGACACTGGATTTGTCGGCTGCGAGAGTGAATCGGTCAGAACGCACTTTGAATCATGCGTAGAACTGATCGAAAGAAATAAATCTATCAGTCTTATATTCATTCAAAGTGGACGGTCGGTTCCATGTGAAGGTCAAATTTGAACAGAATTCGGGTTCTGGCGAAGAATGTGCAGCGCCCGAGAGTTCATCGGGCATAAAGTTGTGATTCTGTGAACTCCACGAGCATGGCCACCGCATGAGCACCCATCCACGACAACCTGATGGCGATCCAACTCCCCCGCTGCCCGGAGACGACTTCGATCCGGACCAGGTGCAGATGCCGATCCATGATTGCGAACCCGAGGAACTCGTTGGTGGGCCGTCGTTTGCGCAGCCGACGGCGGAATCGGTCGCGTCGATTGACCTTTCGGACGACGGGCGTTTTCGCACGGGGCGGCTCAAGGGGCTGACAATGGGGGCGGCGATCTTTGTGCTCTCCTGGCCGGTCGTGCTCGAATCATTCCTCAACTCGCTCGTAGGGATCGTGGATACCAAGCTCTCGGCGTCGCTCGTCAACGGCGAGGCCGCGACGGATGCGATCGGCGGGGCGAGCTACATTATGTGGCTCATCGGGCTGGTCATCATGGCGATCGGGGTCGGGGCGACGGCGCTGATCTCGCGTTCGGTGGGCAAGGGACGCATCGGGACGGCCAATGTGGTGCTCGGGCAGGCATTGACGCTGGCGCTGGGGTCCGGGGTGATCATCGGGACCTTGATTTTCTTCCTCTCGCACCCGATCGTTGTGCTGCTCAATATGACGGATGAGGCGGCGGTGTTCTTTGATCAGTACATGAAGATCATCGCGGTGGGCGTGCCCATGGCATCGGTGCTCTTTGCGCTCATCGCGTGCTCGCGGGGGGCGGGGGATTCGATGTCGCCGTTGCTGGCGATGATCGCTCGGAATATTGTGAACATCATCGTGAGCTGGCTGCTCTCGGGCGTCACCGTGGGCGGGTTTACAAGCCCGCTGGGGCTCGACTGGGGTGTGCAGGGGATCGCCATCGGGACGGTCGTCGGCGATACTGTGGGGGCTCTGATCATTTTCTCGATGGCGATGTCAGGGCGATGGTCGATCAGGCTCAAGCTCCGGCGGATGAAGATCCACTCGCTGATGGCGTGGCGGCTGGTCCGCCTGGGCGTGCCCAACTTCTTCGAGACCTTCGGGATGTGGATCGGGAACTTCTTTATTATTGCGTTTGTCGGGCTGCTCGCGAGCCAGATGAGCACGGACGGGATGCTCGGGGCCCACATCATCGCGATCCGGATCGAGGCGTTTAGCTTCATGCCCGGGTTCGGGATGGGGATCGCGGCGGCTACGCTCGCGGGGCAGTACCTGGGCATGGGCAGGCCCGATTTGGCCAAGCGGGCGGTGTTCCGGTGCACCCTGATCGCGACGGCCATTATGGGGGCGTTGGGGGTGCTGTTTGTTGTGTTTGCACGCCCGATCACGGAAGCGCTCTCGACCCAGCCGGCCCATATGGAGATGGTCCCCCCGCTGCTGATCATCTGCGGGATCATCCAGGTCCCGTTTGCGATCGGGATCGTGTTCCGCTCGGCGATGCGCGGGGCGGGCGATGTGAAGGCCGTGATGGGGCTGACCTGGTTCTCGACTTACGCGCTCCGCCTGCCCATGGCGTACATCGTTTCTGGTGTCGATATCCCGATCCCGGGTTTTCTGGGCGGCGGCATGATCGTGAACCCGAGGTTGATGGAGGCGTGGTTCGGGCTCACGCCGGGGCTGACGGCCCTTTGGATTGCGTTGTGCTCGGAGATGGTGCTCCGCGGCGTGCTGTTCACGGGGCGGTTCTATCAGGGCGGCTGGCTGCGGGTGAAGGTCTGATCGGCCGGACGGATCTGGGCCCCCAGGCTCCTGTTGATCTATGTCATCTTGCTATTGCTGTGATCGCCTCGTTGATAAACCGAAGCGCGTGCGTTTGAGCCCGGTTGGGTACCGTTGCATGTACAAAAAAGAAACCGCCCGAAGCCGAGGCTCCGGGCGGTTTTCATTTTGTATTGTCGATCATTTCAGATCGTCAAGTCCGAGATTTCGATTATGGGCAGCCCAGACCGAAATCATCGAGGAAGTCTGACACGTCGAAGAAGTCGGTGAGACCGTCGCCGTTGTAGTCAGCACCCAGTGCGAACTGGTCAAGGAAGTCGGACACATCGAAGAAGTCGACGAGGCCGTCATCGTTGATGTCGCCAGGACAGATTGGGACTACATCACCTGGGGTGTAGAGGCTCTTGGCGATTGCGGCTGCGGGCACGAATGCGCCTGCGTCACAGCTTGCAGTCAGGGGGACGCCATCGACAAAGCCAGCGAAGTTGAAGACGAATCCGGAGTGGATGATATCGCCTGTGATTGGATCTGGTGGGAGGAACACGCTAGAGAACGCGCGGGTACCGGTGGCCACTGCAGGAGCGCCCAGATCGATATCCCAGTCCCAGACGCCGGTGCCGTCATCGACGAGGGTGTAGCCGGCTGGCTTGCCCATACCGATTGCGGTGTCACCCTGTGAAGCCACATCGCCGTCGAGGATGCCGTCATCATCGAAGTCGAAGGTGCCTGGCTGGATGAAGCGTGTGCCCATGGCCCAGTCGAAGAGACCGTCGCCATCGATGTCCGCGTCGTCGTTGCCGTCGAGGTCGTAATCGTTACCGAGTTGACCGATTGGGTAATCGCGGAAGCCTGGGTCAGCGATGGAGTTTGCAACTGCTGCGCCCTGGCTGTCGCCGTCGGAGTCACCGATTTCCATGGTGAGGTCAACGCCGAGGTTTTCAGCGGTGAGGTCCACGGTGAAGAGGTAGCCTGCGAAGAAGCCAGGTGCGAGATCCAAGCCGCCCTGGAGGGTGCCGAAGGTGAGCTGGATGAGGGGGACGCGGGTCGAGACGCTTGTCCCGGTGCCGTTGTCTGAGTCCCACCAGTCAAGGACGATCCCGAAGCCGGGGATACCGTCTTCGTTGCCGTCGTTGTCGAGGTCGGTGTCGGCCATTGATGACCAGTAGTTGAACCCGATACAGTCGACGACGGTGTCTGAGGCGATATCGCCCATTGACTGCCATGTACCAGCAACATCCCAAGGATCGGTGCCGTCGATGTCGTCGCCGAGACCGATTGCTGAGATCCCTGCGAAGCCGTTGATGCCATCACACTGGTGAGTCAGGAGATCGTTGTCCCAGACGAGTACGCTCTCGCCGGTGTCCGCAGCAGCGGTCTGGCCGTCTGCCATGGCGGTGACGATGCGCTCGCCGGTGCCGACATTAAAGTAAACATGCTTGACTGAGCCAACCTGTGACATGGGTACGAGTTTCCCGATACGGGTGTTCTCGAATGCTTCGTTGGTTTCGTTTGCCATTGCTGAGCTGGCGATACCAGCTGCAACGACAATACTTAGTGCACTCTTCTTCATGGAAAAGCTCCTCTTTTTTGTTAGACTGAACAGTTAAAAAACCACAACTCGACTATTGATGCCATGAAGAGGCATCAAGAAACGAACAAAATGAGACTTGATGAGTACAAACTCACAAAGCCATCGAACATAAATCTGTACCGCGTCAAGGTTCTCTCTCCCCTGAGGATCCACATCTGATTTGATTCTGGGAAGAATCAGTGAGATCAAATGCAAAGCCTTGCGGCACTCTCCCCCACGGAGAGGCTTGGCCGACCGGATCGGCGCATACCGTATCACTACGGATCATATACGAATATACCGCATCCCCGAACGCATGCAAGCCCATATTGGCGGAATCTGCTCAGATTTTCCATTTCAGAGCTTGGAAAAACCGTGATTGCGTGGGGAATTTCGTTCTGAGGATCGGTCTGATAACCCGAACGGGTGCCTTAACACCGAATCTCGCATGTTTTTATACGATTTCGGAAATCGGAGAAGAAGGCCGAGGCGTCGTGCGGTCCGGGTGAAGATTCTGGGTGAAATTGTACACTCGCCACCGGGCGGGTCGCGTGCCTGAACCCGGCAACGGTCCCATCATTGAGATGAACATGGGTGATCACCCCCCCGGCTTCGAGGATCGAGGCTTCGTCGACGGCGAAGCCGTGGTTTTGGCTGGTGATCTGGATGCGGTTGTTTTCGAGGTCGTGGACCGGGTGGTTGGCGCCGCGATGCCCGAAGGGGAGCTTATAGGTGGTTGCGCCGATCGCGAGCGATAAGAGCTGGTGCCCCAGGCAGATGCCGAAGATGGGGAAGTTGGCGGCGGCATCATCTGTAAGGAGCTTTTTGAGCATGGCCACGGCTTGTTTGACGGCGTCCGGGTCGCCGGGCCCATTGGAGAGGAAGAGCCCCTGGGCGGATCCTGAGCTGATCCGGGCTTTAATCTCGTCGGCGGTGGTTGACTGGGGGATGATCTCGACGCTGCAGCCCACGGCGGCTAAGTTGCGGGCGATATTGGACTTGAGCCCGAAATCCATCAGCAGGACGGTCGGGTTGGAGGCATCATGGGTGACATCGGTCGCGTCGCCCCCCCACTCGCCGAGATCATCGGTCCATGTGGTGGATGTTTCGCACCCGGCGGCCTTGGCGAGGTTCTGGCCGGCCATGGATTCGACTTGCTTGGCCATCTCGACGAGTTCGGTGTCCGAGAGCTCGGCGCGGTCGGTGAGCACGCCTTGGACGGTGCCGCCGGAACGGAGGGATTTGGTCAGGGCGCGGGTGTCGATCTCGGCGATGCCCAGGACCCCGGCTTCTTCGAGGTACTGATCGAGTGATTGGTCGGCGCGGTAGTTGGACCAGTGTTGGGTGTACTCGTGGATGGCGAAGCCGGCGACTTGGACCTTGCGGGACTCGGTGTCGTCGGGGTTGACGCCGGTGTTGCCGATCATGGGCTGGGTCTGGACGAGGATCTGCCCCATGTAGGACGGGTCGGTGAGGGATTCTTGGTAGCCGCACATGGCGGTGTTGAAGACGACCTCGCCGGTGAGGACGAGTCCTTGCCCGGTGGCCCCGAATCCACGCCCTGTGAAGACGGTGCCCGAAGAAAGCGCAAGTCGGACCGCGGACGATTGGCTTTGTGTGCTCATCATGGTTTACAGTGTATATCTGCGATGGAGTTGTTTCCTCACCATGAAGAGCCGGTCGAGCAGAATCCGTTGAATTCGGAGCTGGAGGACGCGGTCTATGCGCGCGTGGCGATCGAGCGGGGGCTCGATCGGATGGGCGGGCTGACCTACCGGGTGCCAGCGGACACCAATAGCGATGTGTGCGTCGGGCAGCGGGTGTCGGTACCTGTCGGGCGAGGGAATACGGCCACGGGCGGGATCGTGATCGAGACAGGGAGCAAGGAACTGCTCGACGGGTTTGATCCCCGGAAGGTCAAAGCGATCCTGGGGACGACGAGCACGGTGCTGCCCCCGGCGCTCATCGAGCTTGGGCAGTGGATGTCGACTTATTACATGTGCCCGCTGGGGATGGTGTTCGCGTCGATTATCCCGGCGGCCGTCAAGGCCCAGACGGGGCGGAAGATGCGCAAGCTCGTCGGGCTGGGCGGGCTTGATCCAAGCGATGAGCTGCTCAAGGGGTTGACGCCCAAGGCTCGGGATGCGTGGGGCAAGGTGAGTTCGCTCGATGCGTCGAGCTTCCCGATCGATGCCAAGCTGCTTGCGGGGCGGATCGAGCACAAATCAGTCGCGGCGATCAACAAGCTCATTGATGCGGGTTTGCTCCAACGCGTGGAGGTCGAGACGATCGTGGCGCCCAAGTTGTTTGATTTGCTCGACGCGGGTGATTCGGGCACGCATCGGCTCACCAGCGATCAGGCCGCGGTGGTCGATGGGATCTCGGCGACGATGGGCTCGTTCGCTCCCCATCTGCTCCACGGGGTGACGGGCTCGGGCAAGACGGAGGTGTATATCAAGCTCATCGAGCGGGTGCTGGCGGCGGGCAAGCGGGCGATTGTGCTGGTGCCCGAGATCGCGCTGACGCCTCAGACGGCTGGGCGGTTTGTCAAGTGCTTCGAGTCGGCGGGGGTGGCGGTGTTGCACTCTGGGTTGACGAAATCCACACGCAATCAGCAATGGGCCGCGGCGGCCAGCGGCGATGCCCGCGTCGTCGTTGGGGCGCGATCCGCGGTCTTCGCGCCGCTGACGGACACCGGGATCATTATCGTGGACGAGGAGCACGACGGGTCGTACAAGCAGGACCAGCTCCCGCGGTATAGCGCCCGCGATGCGGCCGTCAAGCGTGGGCAGGTCGAGGGGTGCCCCGTTGTTCTTGGGTCGGCGACGCCGTCATTGGAGAGCTGGGCCAATGCGCGGGCGGGTCGGTACAGGCTCTGGTCCATGCCGAATCGTGTGGGTGCTGGGACGATGCCCAAGGTGCAGATCGTGAATATGGCCTTGGACGAAGAGCGGGTCAAGGCGCCGAGCACGACGGGATCGAGTTCCAAGCGGGATTTGTCCATCGGTCGGACACTGGGCGGCGAGCTGACCAAGGCGATCAAAGGCGGCGGGCAGGCGATCCTGATGCTCAATCGGCGTGGGTTCGCGTCAGTCGTCGTGAGCACGGACAAGAAGTGCGGGTGGAAGCTCGAGTGCGATCAGTGCGATTCGACCATGGTTGTTCATCGCGGGTGCGTACGCAGCCAGGGCGGTCGGCGGTTTGTGCGGTGCCATCATTGCCAGAGCGAGCAGCTAATCCCTAAGCAGTGCCCGATGACGGGCAAGCCGGTGATCGAGCTGGGGATCGGGACGCAGCAGGTCGAGGACGAGGTGCAGGATCGGTTCGGCGAATCGCTGGGGCTGGTGCTCGGCGAGACCTTCGAGCGCGTCGACGCGGACACCATGAAGCACCCCAGAGACTACTTCGATGTGCTCGATCGGTTTGCTTCGGGAAAGCTTAAGCTGCTGCTGGGCACGCAGATGATCTCGAAGGGGTTGGACTTTCCCAATGTGTCGTTGGTCGGGGTGCTGAGCGCGGATACGGCGTTGTACCTGCCGGATTTTCGGGCAGAGGAACGGACCTATCAACTGGTGTCGCAGGTCGCCGGGCGGGCCGGGCGCGGGGAGCTGCCGGGCAAGGTGATCGTGCAGACGATGAACCCGGGTTCGTCGGCCATCACCCGGGCGGCCAAGCACGACTACGCGGGGTTTGCCAACGACGAACTGAACATGCGCCGTATGGCCAACCTGCCCCCGGCTTGTCGGATGGTGCGGATCGTGGTGCGCGATGAGCACTACGAGCGCGGGCATGCCCACGCGTTATCGATCGCCGAGCTGCTGCGTGAGGTGGGCGATCAACGGATGATGGTGGTCGGCCCGATGGCGTGCTCGATCACGCGGATCGCGAATCATTATCGCTGGGGGATCGAGCTGACTTGTGCTTCGCCCAAGCCGATGCAGGACGCGATGGCGCATTTGCGCGAGCAGGGATTGCTCAAGAGTGATTCACGGGTTGCTATTGATGTCGATCCGATCTGGCTGATGTGATTCCGGGTCGGGTTGAGTTTCAGGTTTTACAGATTCAGGCTCTTCTATGGCTTCGATCCGGATGCGGACGCGGGTATCGATCTTGGGGACTTGGTCGCGGTTGGCGATCCATGTTGGCGCGTCGATGTCGGCTTCGTGTGAGATGGTCCAGGTGGGTGCGATGACCTCGTCGCCGAAAGATGTGAGGGAGATGAGCGTGCCCCCACGATCGGCGCTGTAGCCGTGCTTGTTGAGGATCGAGCCGGCGAAGACGAGCCCGGTCCACGCGGGGGACTCGACAAGCTGCTTCGGTTTGTCTGCATCGTCACTGACCACCCAGGACTCGATGGGGATGAACTCGGGTTGTTCAGTCTCAGAATCGTTGGTCGAGACGAAGATCCGGAGCGCATCGCCAGAGGCGGGTGTGATAGTGCCTTCGCGGGTTCGCTTGAGGGGTGAGCCGGGCTCAAAGCCGGCGGCCAGCAGTGCGGCGTGGAGGTTCGAGGGCTTGATGCTCGACACGACCAGCGATTCGTGCTCGCGTGAGTCGGGGGCGGTGACGAACATCTCGAGGTAGACATCGGGGGTGTCGGGGTGGTGGCAGTCGATGGCGATGGTGCCGGAGAACTCGACGATTCCTTTGGTGATGTGCAGCCCCGGGAGGAGTTCGTGGAGGGTTTCTGGTTCAGGTTCAGGTTCAGGTGTAGATTCTGGATTGATTCCTAACAGGAGGACAGAGGATGCGATTAGGGCTTGGATGAGCATGCGGTGTCCCCTGTGAGTTCTTGGACCAGCGCCGAGAAGGCCTCGCCGCGTTGTTCGTAGTTGGTGAACTGGTCCCACGAGGCGCAGCCCGGGGAGAGGACGACGAGGTCGCCGGGCTTTGTGTTGTTGATGGCTTGCTTGGTGGCGGCTTCGAGCGTGACGCATTGATGGGCGTTTGAATCGATGGCGAGTACTTTGCCAGTCGCGCCGATGGTGTAGAGCCCGGCGAGGGCTGGGGCGAGTTGGGCGATCGGGCTCAGGTCCGAGCCCTTGTCGTAGCCGCCGGCGATGAGGTGGATCGAGCTGCGTTTGGCTTGCTCGCTGAGTGCCTCGATCGCGAGGCAGGTGGCCTGGGGCGTGGTGGATTTGGAATCATTGTAGTAGCGCACGCCGTGTGCTTCGTTGATGAGGTTGAGGCGATGGGGCAAGCCGGGGAAGGTGCGGATGGCGTCGATGAGGGGCTGCGGGTCAGAGCTCTGGGTGATGGCTTGCGCGGCGGCGAGAGCCATGGCGGCGTTGAGGGCGTTGTGTTGGCCGGGGACGGTGCAGCCGGAGATGGCATCGGTTGGAGTGATCAGCGTGGTTGGTGACTCGCTGAGCTGAGCCCAGCTGGCGAGGGTGTCGCCAAGGATGAGGCGGGCGGTGTTGGGGAGGGCCTTGACGAGGAGTTGCTTGGATGCGGTGTAGTGCTCGGGGCTCCCGTGCCAGTCGAGGTGGTTGGGGGTGCAGTTGGTGATGCAGGCGACGGCGGGGCCTGCGAGACCGGGTTGCGAGTTTGACCAGAGCCAATGGAGCATGGCGCTGGAGAGCTCGAGGACGACGAGGGTGTCGTCGGTGAGTTCGTTGAGCTTGGTCAGCAAAGACCCACCGATGTTGCCGGCGAGGATTGATTGATGCCCGGTTGCTTTCAGCGCGTGGTGGATCATGGCGCTGGTGGTGCTTTTTCCGGCGGTGCCGGTGACGGCCACGACTCGGGATGGATCGAGCTGGCGGTAGGCGATCTCGATCTCGGTGGTGATGCCGATGCCTTGGTCGATGGCGGACTTGATAAACGGGTGCGTCCACGGCGTGGGCACCGCGGGATTGACCACGAGCAGGTCGGCATTGTTGAGGAGTTCGGGATCGTGCTTGCCATGGACGATCTCGACGCGTTGGGCGTCGATGAGGTCTTTGAGCTGGGCAATGCTTGAAGCGAGGATTTCTTTGTCGGCGGGATCCGTGACGAGGACTGTTGCCCCGGACTCGGCAAGCCATCGAGTGATGCCGAGCCCGCCGCCGAATCGGCCCAAGCCCATGACGACCACGCGTTGGTCTTTGAACGCTTGGGGAGTTCTGTTTTGATGGGTCTCTGCGTTTACCATTTGAGCAGGAGTTCGATGGTGCGGACTTGGCCGTCGATGCCGCGGACGGCGAACTCGATGGGGTGGCCCATGAGGATGCCCTCGTCGGCGATGAGCACGAAGAAATGGTAGTAGTCGTCGTAGGGCTTGCCGTTGACGGTGAGGACGACATCGCCCTGCTGGAAGCCCGCGGATGCTCCGGGCATGCCCGCCCACAGTGTTTGGACGCGGACGCCCTCGGCGACGGCCCCGAAGGACATGCCGAGCTGGACCATGATCGGCTCGCGGATACGCTGGGCGAGGACTTCGTTCTTCATCTTGCCGAGCGTGATCTGAACATCCCGGAACTGCTCGGCGCGCATCACACGGACCTCGATGGTGTCGCCTGAGCGGGATGAACTGATCAGTGAAGAGAGCGATTCGGCGTTGATGATCGGCGAGCCCTGGATGCCCACGATCACATCATCGACGAGTAAACCGCCGAGATCAGACGGGCCGTTGGGTTCGACGCTGGTGACCTGGATGCCGGTGAGCGTGGTGCCGTCGTTGAGGGCGATGTTCACGCGTTCTCCCGGGCGGGGGTTGTACCCGATGCCGAGGTAGCCGCGCGAGACCTGGCCGTACTTGATGATCTGATCGACGATGGGCTCGATGGTGCCCAGGGGGATGGCGAAGGAGATGCCGGCGCTGTCGCTGCCAGAGTCTTCGGGCGACTCCCCCACTGATTTAGCGGTGGCGATGGCGACATTCATCCCGATGACATGGCCGTCGGAGTTGATCAGCGGCCCGCCCGAGTTGCCCGGGTTCACCGCGGCGTCGGTCTGGATGTAGTTGGTGTAGCCGCCGGGGACATTGGAGCCCGCGGCTTCGCGTCCGAGCCCGGAGATAATGCCCTCGGACATCGAGAACTTGAACCCGAATGGGGATCCAAAGGCGTAGACCTGCTCGCCGATTCTCGGGAGCCGATCGGTGGCGCGTCGGGCCGAGAAATAGCTCGAACTTGGATCGGCGCGGATGACAGCGATGTCGGTGTAGGCGTCCATCCCGATGACCTCGCCGTCGACGACGCGCCCGTCGAAGAACTCGATCGAGACATGCTTGGCGGTCTTGACGACATGGGCGTTGGTGATGACATGCCCGGTGTTGTCGTAGACCCATCCGGCCCCGGTCAGGTAGCCGGCTGCGGATACACGATCCGAGCCTTGGGGCGATTGGGTCTCGATGTGGACGACGCTGGGTTCGGTGATGTCGGCGATCGACGATGTGGCGCGATCGATCCGCAGGAGGATATCGTCCTCTGCGAGCACGGTGCGGGCGAGGGAGATCTTGGCGAGCTGCTGGGCGTAGGCGTAGCGTTCGATCTGGGCGGGCACGACGAAGAGGCTCACGAGCACGCAGATGAGCACCACGAAGGCCGGGCCGTAGGATACAAACTTTCTCATCGCCAACCTCTCTCGTGATTCGCTGTACACGCGGAGTACAGCCCGGTTTCTATCGGCTCTTTGATGGGTCGGCGTCCTGAATCGATTGGGTGTGGCCATCGAGTTTTTCAGCTTCGCCCGGACGCATGGAGTAGGCTTGGCCGCCGATGGATCGATCGCGGACGCGAGCGACCCACTGCTGCCCGGCTTCTTTGAGCCGAAGTCCGAAGGTGTCAAGGGCTTGCGCGAATCTTGGGGGCTCGTCGGTGAGCCCGACGAGGTCGTTGACGACCAGGATCTGCCCGTCGCAGGCGGTGCCCGCGCCGATGCCGATGACGGGGACGCTGACGCTGGCCATCACTGCTTTGGTCACTTCTTCGGGCACGGCTTCGATCAGCAGCATGACGGCGCCGGCGTTCTCGAGGGCGATCGCGTCGCGGACAATCTGGTCGAGGAGGGCGGCGGTGCGCCCGGCGGCCATCGGCCCGCCGGTGAGCGAGCTGGTCTGCGGGCGACACCCGATGTGCGCACAGATCGGGATCCCGGCGCGGGTCATGCGATCGACCAAGGGGGCGAAGGTCTCGTCGACTTCGAGCTTGATGATGTCGGCTTTGCCCTGGGTCATGAACCGGGCGGCGTTGAGCATCGCAGTTTCGACCGAGCTGTGGTAGCTCATAAAGGGCATGTCGGCCATGACCATGGTGCGGGGGGCGCCGCGTTTGACGGCGGCGGTGAGCTCGACGATGAAGTCGAGGGGCATGTCGATGGTACGATCGTGCCCGAGGATGACTTGGGCGGCCGAGTCGCCCGCGAGCAGCAGGTGCACGCCGGCGCGCTCAAGCCAGCGGGCGCTGGTGGCGTCGTAGCAGGCAAGGCACGCGAAGGGCTCGTCCTGACGCTTCATCCGTTTAATGGTTTTGAGCGTGATGGGCGCGGTGTTTGGATCGCCGGCGGCGGCGGGCGAAGTGCTGGCGTTGCTTGGGTTTGTGGGCGATAGGCTCATGGTAGAGTATAGGGCATGGTCAGCGATTGGAGCGTTGGATATTGGGGCGAGTTCAAAGCAGGAAATAGGCGTTTTTGACGGGGTGTAGGTTCAATTGATGAGCTGGTGGGCTAGGGTTTGGATCGGAGAGCACGATGAGCACCCAAGAAACCAGCATGCACAACATGATGCGCATCCCGGACCTGAGCGACGAGCAGTTCGTCGGTGCGGTGTGCGGCTTGCGCCCGTGTCGGCGGGGTGGGCTGCGGATCGAGACCGAGCGATTGGGAAATCAAACCATTGTCCATCACTACGGGCATGGCGGGTGCGGGGTGACGCTCTCTTTTGGCAGTGCCCAGCTCGCGGCGGATCTGGTTGATGGGGTGGCCAAACCAAATGAAACGATCGCGGTGCTCGGTGCGGGGATCGTCGGTTTAACCACGGCCCGCGAGCTGCTCAATCGCGGGTATCGCGTGCGGCTGTACGCGAACAAAGTATCGACAAAGACCACGAGCGCGATCGCGGCAGCTCTGTGGCTGCCCGTCGGGATCGATCACGGCGATACGCCTGGGCAGGTGGCGCTGATCAATGATGCTTTGGTGCGGTCCAAACGAGTGTTCGATGGGCTCGATCCGGAAACTTATGGCATCCAAGATTTGGACATGTATGAGCCGATGTCGAGCTCGACTGACGAGTTTGTGTTCGAGAACGGGACGATCGAGCCGCCGAGGGCGATTGAGGCGTTTCCGTTTGCGACCAACGCGGTCCCCGGGCGGGTCTTCACGAGCAAGTTCATCCATAACAACCAGTTCCTGCGGGTGATCCACGACGAGGTGCTGGCTTTGGGCGGCAAAATCGTGGAGCGGAAGATCGAATCGAGCAATGAGCTTGGCGAGTTGGATGAAACCGTGCTGGTCAACTGCCTGGCGCTGGGTTCAAAGCAGGTCTTCGGCGACGAGCGGGTGTATCCGGCCCGCGGTGTGATCGTGCATATGAAGGCTCAGGACCTCGGCTACGGGGTGCACGATGGGTACCGGTACCTGTTCCCGCGCAAGGATGCGTTGATCTTGGGCGGATGCTTCCAGGAAGAGCGATGGGACGATGTTCCTGATCAAGTGATGATCGACGAGATTCTGGATCATCATCGCCGATTCTTTGCGTAGTTCTTCGGGCATTTGGCCACGAACAACTCCAACTCCATGCGTACACTCGGTGCTCATGCCTGTGCTCACCGGAACCAATCTGACGCTCTCCTACGGCGATGTAGAGATCCTCAAGGGGATGTCCATCACCGTCGAACCCAACGAAAAAATCGGGCTTGTCGGGCGCAATGGCTCGGGCAAGAGCACGCTGCTCAAGGTGCTTATGGGCATGCTCAAGCAGGACACCGGGATGGTGGTCGTCCAGCAGGGCTCGCGGGTTGGCTATCTACATCAGAATCATGCGCTCCAGCCCCAGGACACGCTCCATCAGGCGGCCGGACGGGCGTTCGAGCGCGTTGAGTTGCTGCATCAGCATCTCGAAGCGGTGTACGAGCGTATGGGCGACGCGACGGGCGAAAAGCTCGATAAGCTGATGAAGGAGCAGGAGCGGCTCGATAAGGAGATCGACTCAGCCGGTGGGTATGCCAACGATCACAAGATCGATCAGGTGCTCCACGGGCTGGGCTTCACCGATGCCCAGTTCGGGATTCTGGTCAAGGATCTCTCTGGCGGTCAGTGTGCCCGGGTGGCGTTGGCCAAGCTGCTGCTCGAGAGCCCGTCGGTGCTGCTGCTCGACGAGCCGACGAACCATCTGGATGTGGATGGGCGCGAGTGGCTCGAAGCGTTCTTGCGTGATGAGTACCGCGGGGCCGTGGTGTTGATCTCGCATGACCGGTACTTGCTCGATCGGGTGGTCTCGCGGATTGTCGAGGTCGAGGACGGG
Source organism: uncultured bacterium (assembly GCA_963976625.1). Lineage (GTDB taxonomy): Bacteria > Planctomycetota > Phycisphaerae > Phycisphaerales > UBA1924 > UBA1924. The sequence continues at coordinate 68,870 of CAXBLA010000003.1, read as the reverse complement.
CGGCTGGTGGAGTATCCGGGCAACTACGCCGCGTTCCGCAAGCAGCGCGTCGAGCGCCGGAAAGTGATGCTGCGGGCGTATGAGAAGCAGCAGATCGAGTTCAAAAAAGAAGAGGCGTATATTCGTCAGTTCAAGGCCGGGCAGCGGGCCAAGCAGGCCAAGGGGCGCGAATCGCGGCTAGACCGTGAGAAGCTCGATGCGCTCGAGCGCCCGGTCGAACTCGATGACATGCGCTTGAATCTGCCCAAGGCGAATCGTGCGGGCGACATCATCGTCGCGGCCCGCGATATTGCCAAGTCGTACCCCAACGACGACGGCTCGACCAAGGTGCTCTTCAATGACCTGACTTTCCATATCGAGCGAGGACAACGCTGGGGCGTGATCGGGCCCAACGGGGCGGGGAAATCATCGCTGATCCGATGCCTGCTCCAAGAGCAAGAGATCGATCACGGGAGCGTGAAGCTCGGGTCGCAGCTGGCGGTCGGTCACTTCACGCAGACGCATGATGATCTGGACCCAGAGAAAACTGTCTACCGCCATATCCAGGACACGATCAAGCGCGAGACTGAAGAGCGAATCATGATGAGCGAGCAGGACGCCCGGAACCTCGCGGGCGCGTTCATGTTCTCGGGGCGTGATCAAGAGAAGCCCATCGGCGTGATGTCCGGGGGCGAGCAGGCGAGGGCGGTACTCGCGGCTTTGCTGGCGAGCGCGAAGAATGTGCTGGTGCTTGACGAGCCGACGAACCACCTGGATATACAGGCAGCCGAGCGGCTTGAAGCGGCGATCGCGCGGACTTATGAGAACCCGAAGACCGGCGAGCGGACCGAGGGCGACTACGAGGGCACGATCATCCTGATCTCGCATGACCGGGCGCTGATTGACGCGGTCTGCGATCACATGCTGGTCCTCGATGGGCATGGCGGGGCGGAGGTGTTCTCGGGGACCTATACCGAGTGGAAGCTGTCGAAGGAAGTGGTCCGCGAGCAGCCAGCCAAGATTGCGGCAAAGCCGACGGCCCCCAGACAGGCCCCTAAGCCGGCTCCAAAGCCCGCAGCGTCAGCACCGAGCAAGTTCGAGCAGGGATCGAAGAACAAGTTCTCGTGGATGCCCATCGGGCAGATCGAGGAGCGGATGGGCGCGTTGGAGATCGAGATCAAGCGGATCGACGCCGAGCTGGGCGACGCGGATGTCTGGAATGACTATGAGCGGGCCAACGGGCTGACGACCAAGCGTGACGAGTGCAAGGGCGAGCTCGAGGAGCTTGAGCTTGAGTGGCTCAACAAATCTGGTTGATTGACTTCACTCGTAATCAGCAGATTACCTGATGGCTTTGGAGATCTTCTCGATTGCTTTGATCGCGGATTCTTTCGCGCTCGCTTTGGACTTGGCGATCGCGCTCTTCCACATGAACGGAGCCGGGAGGACGGTCAGCGGCAGGTACCAATACCAGGTCTGCACGCCGGTGTTTGATTGGAAGCGTTCGTACCAGAGGAACGAGTTTAAGAACGCGTCGGTCAGGGGGAGCCCGGGCCAGATCGAGACGATGATCAATAAGAGGAACACGATGGGCATGGTTTGGATGAGCTTGAGCTCGAAGGTGAGCTGGCCGGCGTCGTGATGGATGTAGAGTTTGGAATCGAAGGGGATGCCGTGGGCGGCGACGGCGGCGAGGGCCTGATCTGGATTGCCCTCGTAGCCCGGGAGCTTGCCGCCCTTGGAGAGCTTGAGCAGGCGGGCGTTGACCTCGTTGGCGGTCAGGGCAGTGCTGATGGGCGCGAGTTGTTCTGTTTCTGCGGGCGTGTTCGATTCGTGTTCCAATTCTCACTCCAAACTACCTTTTGTATACCCAAGCTCACCCAACTGGCATAACCCGTCGCTGATCGTAGGTCGGCCCAATCTCAGGCGTGACTTGACCGTATTTCGGCACGCCAAATGCACAATTGCTCTCTATGCAAACGAATACCATGACAACCGGCTCAGGCGATCTCCAGGCGTTGCGATTGATCAACACACCACACGATGTGTGTCCCAAAGACCACAATGATGGGGCAGAGCACGCGTTCTCGGACGCGATGGCTCCTGATGATCCTCGGTGGGTCTTCGCGGCTCGTGCACAGATCATTTTTCATCGCAACAACCGGATCCCTTCGATCGGTCAGTACGACGACCTGATGGCCTGCGCAGAGTCCGCCGGGTTCAGCCCGATCCACGGGCAGGCGATCGTGGCGATTGTTGAGGAGGCGCAGTTCCGGGGCGGGCTCGATCGGATCGCGATGGAGGCACTGATGCGGATCCCTGCACCGAGTGTGGCGAGCCCGGAACTCTCGGGGCGTGCACGGTGGATGACCTTCGGGGTCTTGTTCGCGTGGTCGTTGTTGATCGCGGGCATGATGCAGATGGTGTAAAAAAACCGCCGCCCATGAGGATGGACGGCGGTTGTATTGCATGGGCTTGAAACTTACTTTACATTTTACTCTACATCTTTGCCTTCGACGACATCCGAGAACGGCGGCGCCGCGTGTGGCTGGTCATCGCCGGCCTTCATCCGCCGGAAGTAGTCGTGGTAGGCACGCATAGCCTTGACGGAGAAGATCCACATGATGGGGATGTTCGCGACGAGCATCACACCGAGCCCGAGGGTGGTCCAGAGGTCGAGCTCGTGATCGGTTGAGATGATGGCCGTCTTGTTTGCGCCGAAGATGGGCATCGCCAACAGAGTGGTGATCAGGATTAGAAGCGAGTAGATGATCTTATATACGAAGACTGCGTTCTTGGCGAACTTGTCGCCCATATTGCCCACAAAGTAGTAGATGCCCTGCTCGCCGTAGTACGACCAAGAAATCAGTGTCGAGAGGGCAAAGAGCCACGCGGCGATCGAGACGAGCCACTTGCCCAGCCCGGGGAACTGGCGGTCGAAGGCGTAGGCGGTCATCGCGGCACCGGAGTAATCGCCATAGATGCCATAGTCAATCGTCCCATCCTCGTGCACTCTGAATGTGGGCTCGCCTTTGGATTCGAGCGTGTTCCAACTGACGCCCCACAGGTCGTTCTCGTCCTTATTGACGGTGCCGGTAATTTTACGGAATTCGCGGCCAGTATCCTCATTGAGATCAGCGGAAACGATGAAGAACACCGTTTCGCCTTCTCGCCAGCCGGCGGTATTCTCTGGGCTGCTGCGGATCCGGCGGGCGTCCGCCGTCATATGCGGGAGTTGTGGGGTCTCGAGGGTCCAGGTTGGTTTTTCTGGGGTTGAACTCTCCGCTTGCACAATCGTGAGGTTTGCGTCTTTGGTGTATTCAGACTCGGCTTCGCGGTTGTAGGCTCCCGTCGAGAGGATCACGAGGGCGGTGAGGGTACAGACGACGATGGTGTCGATGAAAGGTTCGAGACCGGCGACGACGCCCTCGCGGACGGGCTCGTCGGTCTTGGCCGCGGAGTGAGCGATCGGGGATGAACCCTGACCGGCTTCGGATGAGAACAGGGCTCGCTTGACGCCCCACATCGCAGCATAGCCGAAGGTGCCGCCAAGGAATGCGCCTGATGCGTCGGCGTCTGCGCCGCCGAGGAAGTCGGGCAAGCCGCTCTTAACTATGAGCATCAGCATCTCAGGAATCTGGCTCATGTTGGCACCCACGACCACGAGGGCGGCGATCACATAGACGGCACACATGAACGGGACAATGCGACCGGCGACAGCGCCGATGCGTTGGATCCCACCCAAGATCACCATACCCACGAGCACGGTGAGCAGTATCCCGGTCACGACCTGCGGGATCTGGAAGTAGGTGAAGGTGATGTCGGCGACATTCCATGCTTGGAACATGTTGCCGCCGGTGATCGCGGAGATGATCATCGTCACAACGAAGATCCCGCCGATCAGCGAGCCGATCGGGCCCATGCCCCACTCTTTAAAACCTTTCTTGACCACAAACATGGGCCCGCCGTGCGGGTTGTCTGGGTCGTCGGTGTTTCGATAGAGCATGGACTGGGTGACTTCGGTCATTTTCAGCGACATGCCGAGGAAGCCGATGATCCACATCCAGAAGATGGCACCGGGGCCACCCAGGGCGACGGCGATGGCGACACCGGCGATGTTCCCGAGCCCGACGGTCGCCGAGAGGGCTGCGGACAGGGCCTGGAAGTGATTGATCGCGCCCGGGTCGTTTTTGTCGTCGTATTTGCCCCGGATGACCTGCACGCCGTGCGTGAATGACTTGAACTGTCCAAACTTCGACCAGATGGTGAAGGTCAGCCCGGTGACGAGCAGTGCGTAGATCGTGTAATCATGGAAGAGCACACCATTGATGTTGCCCACAATTTCGTTGATAGCCATGAGGCCCTCATTTTCGTATAAATGCTTGGTTTGGGGATCGTGAGGCGTATTCTCGCACACTCTTCATCAAAATGCAAACGAAACGATGGCGGGCTATTCTCCTGCGTGTGGAACGCCGCAGAAATCTTGGAGTACCTGAGCGAGCATCTCTGCTCAATCGATGCGCAGATGCGTGAGCAGCAGTGCTACCACGGGCTTGATTCGCTCAGCGAAGTGCAGCTGCATCCCGTGCTGTGTCAAGCGTTTGCGTCTTCGCCGATGGGTGTCTTTCGAGAGATTGGATACCCGTCGTCTGCCATCAGCGTTCCCAAGAATCGCCCCAATGAGACGCAGCGACAACGCTGCGATCTGGTGCTGACCCCGGGCGAAAATGATGCGCTCTATGACCCCATCCATGAACAACGCGAGCAGGATCGGGCGTTGGGGACGCTCTTTGAGTCGTTTGCAGACGACATCCAGCCGGAGCCTGAGGGGGTGTTGCCCTCGGATGCGTACTGGCTGGAGGTGAAATCGGTCGGGCAGTTTAGCTATGTCGATGGGGTGCCGGGGGTGAATCCGAAGTACACCAGCGAGCTGCTCGGTGGGCCGCGGGCGGATGTGGTGAAGCTGGCGTCGGACCCGTTGATCCATCACGGGGCGGCTTTGGTGGTGTTGTACTCTGAAGAGCGGGCGACGGGGCCGCATGACATCATGACAAGTGTGAGCGCGATGATCGAGCAGGGGCTGCCGATTAGTGTGCCCGAGTTCGCGTCGATCCCGATCGTGAACCACGCGGGCAACGAGTGGTGCACGCTGGGGCTGATCCCGATTCGGCTGTAGACCATGTGGGTTTGCTCAGGGCGAATCACTCAAGCCCGGCGTAGCGGGCGATGATCTTGGCGGCGTTGGCCGAGGCGTTCTCTGACTCGAACACCTTGCAGACCTCTTCGAGCTCTTGGACCTGTGTGTTGAACGCGTCTTGGTCTTCCAAGAGCTCGACGACGCGGTCGGCGATCGGGTCCGAGCCGCCGAAGTGTGGGACGAGCTCGGGGCTGATCTCACGACCGGCGATCAGGTTGGGCAGCGTGATGAACTTGGTCTGGATCAGCCAGCGGGCGACGAGTGTCCAGAGCACACGCCCGAGCTTGTAGACGATGACCATCGGACGCTTCTGCTTGGCGATCTGCAGGGTGACGGTGCCCGAGACCACGATCGCCAGGTCGCACCAGCGGATGACGGCGTCGGTGTTCGAGTTGGTGATCTCTAATGAATCGGGCCAAGTCAGCCCGGCGTCGTGGGCGATTCGGCGGAGCTCGGGCTCGATCTCTGGGCGGGTGGCCGCGACGAGCCCGCGCATGTTGGGGTGCTCGTTGGCGAGCTTGATGTAGGCACCGAGCAAGAGGGGGAAGTTCTTTCGCATCTCGCCGGGGCGGGAGCCGGGCATGACGGCGATGTTCTGCTCGCCCTTGGTCCAGCCCGCGATCTGGGCATCGAGGGCGTCAAAGTCCAATGGCTCGTCGAAGAGCTGGTGCCCGACGAAGGTGGCTTCGACGCCGCGGGCTTTGAACCAGTCTTCCTCAAAGGGGAGCACGCACATGACATGGTCGGTGAGCCGACGGAGCTTGCGGATGCGCCACGGGGCCCACGCCCATAGCTGGGGGGCGACCATATGCACGACGCGGGCGCCGCTGGCTTTGGTGAGCTTGCAGACCGGGAAGTTGGCGGCCGGCGAATCGACAGGGATATGCACCTTGATCGGGTGGTCGACGAGCCAGCGTTCGATGGATTGATTGATGCGTTTGTGCTCTTTGATCTTGGCGAGCCCGGGCATGCCCATGACGGCGTCGTCGCCCGTGTACTCGATGATCGTGGCGCCGGCGGCTTCCATCTTGCGTCCGCCCCAGCCGAAGATCTGGAGATCCGGATGGTTTTGGCGCAGCACTTTGATAATCGCGGCTGCGTGATCATCGCCTGATGGTTCGAAGGCGGTCAGGAGCACGGCGGGTTGTGTGGAGGGTTGGCTCAAGACCCAACGATAGGCCCGGGGCATCCAAAAAAATCGAGCAGCGGGCGGCCATGGATATGCATTTTGAATGAATCGGAACGGTTAGAAACCGGCGGTGGCAAACCATGCGCTCGGGGTGGCTTTGAGGGCGGTGGCGATGGAGATAAGCGACTCGACGCTGGGCAGGTGGGTGCCTCGTTCGATGGAACTGAGCTGGGAGATCGAGATCGAACTGGCGGCTGAAAGCTCGCGCAAGGTCCAGCCCCGTTCTGTGCGGGCGAGCCGGATCTGACGCCCCAATGCTGCTCGCAATCGGTCGATCGGGTTCTGTCCGAGCCCGAACTCTTGGGCCGCCTGCATCAGCGCGGCCCGCAGATCGACGATGCTGAACGGCTTGGCAAGGTAGTCGAAGACATCTTGCTTGAAGGTCTCGCGCATCGAATCGAGCGACGGGTAGCCCGTGACGACAATCACGCACTGCTTGACCCATCGCTCGTTGATCTCGCGGAGGACTTCTTCGCCCGTGTGCACGCCCATGTTCATATCCAGGAGGATGACATCCGGGCGGGCTTCTTGGGCCTTGGCGTAGAGCTCATTGGGTGTACTCACGGTGCGGATCGTGTGCCCATCGCCAGCCAGGAGCCCCTGGATGTATTCGCGGAAATCCGGGTCATCGTCTAAGGCGAGGATATCGAGCGCGACGACTTGCTCGGGATCGTGTTGTGTGGTGTCATCGGCCATGATATTCACGATAGGCTCTGCTTGGACTGTTCATTGCTCAATGAGCGTGTGTGGTCGTAAGAAGCGTTCTAAGTAGCCGAATCAGGATTGGAATGCGCATCAGGGGCGATGGCCCGCTTGGGCAGCAGGACCTCAAAGACCGCGCCGCGGTTGGTCTCGTCGCCCGATTTGTTGGTGGCGATGAGGATGCCGCCGTGCTCGCGGACGATGCCGTTGGTGACGGCCAGCCCGAGCCCGGTCCCGCGCGAATCAAGGCGTGTGGAAACGAATGGTTCAAACAGGCGATCGATCAGGTCTGAGTCGATCCCCGGTCCATTATCGATCACTCGGATGCTCACCCAGGGGGTGCCCTCTCGGGTCTCGTTCTCGGCGCTCAGGCGGATCTCGCCTTTGGCTCTTTTGGAGTTGATCAACGAATCGACCGCATTGCGGAGCAGGTTGACAAAGACCTGCACCAAGCGGTCCGGGTCGCAGGCGATGACCATCGCTGGATCGATGGTGTTGATGATCTGGATTTCGTGCTGCTTGAGCTGGCGATCGAGCGTCACGAGTGTGGTCGCGTCTTCGGCGAGTGTGTGGATGTGGGCGTCGGCGCTCATGGGTGGTCGGACGCGGGCGAAATCGAGCAGGCCGTCGGAGAGTTTTTCGAGCCGACCGACCACACGAGCGAGCAGGGCGATCTCGGGAGCGGAGAGCGACTGGTCGGTCGCGAGCTTCTCGACGAGCCCCTTGACCACCGCCAGCGGCGTGTTGAGCTCGTGGGCGATCCCGGCGCTCATCATGCCCAGCGAGGCCAGGCGGTCCGCCCCTTCGAGGTTCTTGCGGGCCGTTTCGAGCAGGTGGTTCTTCTTGTGCAGATCCGCGGCGGTGTTTTCGAGCCGATCGAGTGCGCCGGCGAGGTCCTTTTCCTTGGCCCGCAGGGCATTGATCGAGTCATTACGAGAGCTCATGATCGATCCGATCTCGTCGGCCGGGATGACCTCGGCTGGGATGATCTCATGGGCGCGATCGTTCTCACGAACGGCGTGGTCGGCTTTGAGGATGGCGCTGAGCGGGCGGTAGACATGCTCGGGCAGGACGAAGAGTTCGAGGGCCGCGGCGACGAGTGCGTAGCCGGCGAGGAGAGTGCCAATAACGAGGGTGTAGACGAGCTGAATGGTTTTGCGGGCACGCTCTGAGCGGGCGCGGACGATGACAAAGGTGTCGGTCGCCGAGACCCAGTGGACGATGCCCCCGGCGTAGCCATCGGAGGGGAGGTCGATGTTGGTGTCGGGGCTTTGGCGGGCGATGTTGGCGATCGCATCGGTGAAGTCTCGGTTTGTTTCGTCGGCAATGGTGATCTGGGCCAGATCCGGATCATGGATGATCGCGTTGACGATCGGGCTCTGCGGGGTTGCTCCGTGCGGGGATTCGAGCATCATGGTCATGAGCTGTTCGGAGAGGTCTTGCTCAGCCCCGAGGATGACCTTGGACATCGCGGGGCGGATGGCGATCAGGAGCACCACGCCCAAGCTCATCGAGAAGGCGGTATGGAGGACGATGAGCTTCTTGCGGATGCGCATGCCCCCGAGGATGCCTCGGGTGGTGCGCTTTGGGGGCGTAGGTGTGATTTCGGGCTTGGAATCAGGCATGCACGCTCACTCACAGGGTTCATTGGACCTAGCCTTGATCAATGCCAAGAGCCACCACTACAGCGATTACCGATCCCCGAGATGCAGCATACCGCCATATCGCCCGCCAGGCGGATCGGATGCCCGATCTGGGGCTCTTTGATCTGCACACGGGCTCGATGGATGCCCGCGACGCGTCGCTGGCCCATGCGATTGTAGAGGGGGCGATCGCCCGGTGGCTGACACTCGATTACATCATCTCCGAGCTCGGCGGGCGTCAACTGCGCGATCAGGAGCCTTGGATGCAGGCGGTGCTGCTGGGCGGGGCGGCTCAGCTGCTGTTGATGGACCGGGTTCCACCCCATGCCGTGATTGATGAGTCGGTCGAGTGGGCCAAGATCAACATCCGCCCCGGCGCTGGAGGCATGGTCAATGCGATCCTCCGCAAGGTCGCCCGGGCCAAGGGAGGGCGGATCGATTCGTGGAACCACCATCTTGATGCGATCCCCCGATCCGACGGCACCGGGCTCAAGCTCTTCGGACTTGAGTTACCCCAGAGTGGACTCCACCGGGTGAGTGTGGCGTGCTCGATCTCCTCGCAGCTGGTGCAGCGTTGGGAGAACGAGTTCGGCGATCCAACCCCCGCAGCGATGCACACGCTGTGCAAGGCCCCCACCGTGATCTATGTGGCCCATGCGAAGTTCCCGCTCGATGATCTGGAGCTTGAGCCGCACAGTTCTGCCAACCACCGGGTATTCCGCGGCAAGCGGGCCGAGCTAGTGGAGCTGCTGGGTTCGAGAGACGATATCTGGGTGCAGGACTCGGCGAGCTCGCATGTGGTTGACGAGCTGGAGCTGGATCACTCGCCGAAGCTGATTGTCGATCTGTGCGCGGGCAAGGGCACCAAGACCCGCCAGTTGCGGGCACGCTTCCCCGATGCCCAGATCATCGCGGCCGATGTTGATGAGTCGCAGCTCGATGCCCTGCGAGAGGTGTTCCAAGGGGATGACTCGGTCCACGCGATGCCGGTCGAAACACTCATGAAAACCGAGCTAGGCAAGGCGGACCTGGTGCTGACCGATGTGCCGTGCACGAACTCGGGGGTGCTGGCGCGTCGGCGTGAGGCTCGGTACCGTCCGATGAAGAAGCAGCTCGCGCGGATCATCCCGATCCAGCACGAAATCGCCCGCAATGCACACGCCTTGCTCCGCGATGGGGGCACGCTGGTGTATTCGACCTGTAGTCTTGAGACGCAGGAGAACGAGGATCAGGCCGAGTGGATCGCGGGCAAGCTGGCGATGCGTCTCGAGACCATGAAGCGGGTGGACCCGGTCGGGCTGCCCGGGGGGGATCCGGCGTTGTACTGCGATGGCTCGTTCTCGGCTCGGTTCACAAAGGCCGTCGGCGGTGTTGAATCGTAAATCTGAACGCCGACCGATGGATCGCCTACGATTTTACGGTACACTCGATGATGCGACCCGCTGTACTTTGCTCCCAAGGACCTTGCAATGAATCTGATTGATATCCTGAATCCAGAATGTATCTGCTCGCCGCTCACTGGGGTGGATAAGCAGGATGTGATCAACGAGCTGGTCGATGCGTTGGTCGCGTCGGGGCAGGTCTCGGATTCTGAATCACTCAAGAGTGCGGTGTGGACGCGTGAGCAGACCCGCACCACCGGGATCGGGCACGGCTTGGCGATCCCCCACGGCAAGTGCTCGAGCATGAAAGAGCTGGCGATCGCGATCGGCAAGCCAGCCGAGCCGATTGATTTTGAGGCGATTGATTCGCAACCCGTGCAGCTGATTGTGCTTCTGGCCTCGCCGCCGGACAAAACGAGCGATCATATCCAGGCGCTGGCGCACATCAGCCGCATGATGAACGATTCGGCATTCCGCGAAGAGATTTACAGCACGGACTCGGCCGATGCGATCTATGAGATCATCAAGCAGCAGGCGGGCTGAGCCGATCGTCGGTTTTTAATTTTCAATCTTTGATGGAGCACGCTGGTGCTCGCTGATGACCCCGGCGAGGGTTTCGAGCCGGCCGAGGGTTCTGTCTGCGCGGGATTTGAAATAGATATGCGGGAAGAGCGTGACGAGTGCGATGGTGAGCCCGAAGGCGGTGGTGTAGAGGGCTTCGGCGATCCCGCCTGCGACGATCGCAGGATCGGAGACGGCGGCTGCATTGCCGAGCAGGTCAAAGCTGCGGATGATCCCGGTGACGGTGCCCAAGATCCCCAGCAGCGGAGCCGCGGCGATGATCGCGCTGAGCATCGAGGAGAATCGTTCGATGGACGGACGCATGGATTCGATGTGCCCGATCAGGATCGCTTCGTTGGTGGTGTTTGAAGAGGCCGCGATCGCGACGAGGTGGCCCTCGAGCGTGCGATCGTTCTTGGAGGCTTTGGTAAGTTGAGCGTCTTCATCGGAAGCGTAGAGCCGGAGGTAGACGGCCAGCCTGCGTGCCCCGGCGCGTTGTGCGGAGAATACCCAAAAGAGAAGCCGCTCGAAGATCAGCGTGAGTGAGAGCAGGCTCATAACCAGCAAGGGGTACATGACCCAGCCGCCGGCGAGGAAAAACTGGATCGCTCGATCAATCATTGGGCAGATCCTAGCACCCCGCCCGCTCCCAGACGGTCGTGTGTCGGCTACGATCTGGTGTGACCCAGCACCCACCACAAACCCCCACCACTTCGTCCCTTGGCTTGACTGATCTTGATGGCGTGATCGCGTGCTTTGATCGGGCGATTGGCGATTTTCTGATCTCGAAGCGGTTCCCGGCGAACCTGCACGACGCGATCGAGTACGCGATGCTTGGGGGCGGCAAGCGGTTGCGCCCGGCGTTGGCGTGGTTCTCGTCGCTGGCGTGCGGGGGCACGGGCGAGGATGCGATCCGGGCGGGGATCGCGGTCGAATGTATCCACGCGTTTAGCTTGGTCCATGACGATCTGCCGGCCCTCGATAACGACGATGTTCGGCGCGGACGCCCGACGCTGCATATCCATACCAACGAGCCGATGGCGATTCTGGCCGGCGACGCGATGCTCTCGCTCGCGTATGAGGCGGTGCTCGATCAGGATGAACCGGGGTTGTCGATGGCGCTGACGGGCGAGTTGGCGACCGGCACGCGGGCGATGATCGTCGGGCAGGTGTACGACACGCTTGGCGGATTGCCGAGCGAGGCCAATCCAGAGGAACAGATCCGCCTGATCCATCAGAATAAAACCGGGGCGCTGCTGACGGCTTCGTGCCGGATGGGTGCCATGTGTGGCGGAGCGAGCGAGCAGCAGCTCGCGTTGATTACCAGCTATGCCCGGGCGATCGGGCTCCAGTTCCAGGTGGTCGATGATCTGCTCGACATCGAGGGCTGTTCGATCGAGGTTGGCAAGGCGGTCGGCAAAGATGCTCAGGCGGGGAAGCTGACCTACCCGGGGTTGCTCGGGGTGGATCGCTCCCGCGAAATCGTCGCAGAACTCGCCAAGCAGGCCAATCAAGCCCTTGGTGAGCTCGCTGGGTGCACCGATGGATCGACCGCGGGCACGATCGAGCCGCTGCGAGCGCTCGGCGAGATGCTGACCACGCGTCGCCAGTGATCGAGTAATCGGACCCAGTGATCAGATCCAGACTGAAAACGCCCGATTTCAATCTCCAATCAGCAAGAACACCGATGTGTTGTGAGCCGTACCCTTGGTGGTTTCAATCGGCGGGTAGCACTACAATACGGGGATGCTCTGCGGGCGGCTTTGTGCCCGGTGAGCCGCGGCCTATGGGCGCATAGAAAGGGATCGATGGCACTGCTCGAAACAATCAAGACCCCCGACGATCTCCGAGAACTCTCGATCCCTCAGCTCGAAGAGCTGGCCGCGGAAATCCGCACAACGATTATTGAAAAGGTTTCCGCTTCTGGCGGGCACCTGGCGCCCAATCTGGGCGTGGTCGAGCTGACCATCGCGATGCACCGGGTGTTTGATTTCTCGCACGATCGGTTGCTCTTTGATGTCGGGCACCAGTGCTACCCGCACAAGCTGCTGACCGGTCGGCTCGATTTGTTTGCGGGTCTGCGGACTGGCACCGGGATGTCTGGATTCCCAGAACCATCCGAGTCTCCTTATGACCTCTTCCGCGTCGGGCATGCGGGGACGGCGATCTCGACGGCTGTGGGTATGGCCCGGGGCGACTCACTCCAGAAGCAGGGATTCGATCCAGAAACCAACCAAGATGGTCGGCGTGTGGTTTCGCTCATCGGCGACAGTTCGATCGTCAACGGCGTCGCGATGGAAGGGCTCAACAACGCGGGGATGCTCAAGCGTCAGTTCTTGGTGATCCTCAACGATAACGGGATGAGTATCTCCAAGCCTCAGGGGGCGATGGCGCAGTACTTCGATCGTGTGCGGGTTTCGCATGCGTATTCGGATTTCAAGAAGGGTGCGAAAGAACTGCTCAAGCATGTGCCCGGGGGCGGGATGCTCCGCGAGGCGTACCACCGGATGGGCGAGATGACCAAGGCCGCGATCGCGGAAGATTCTTGGTTCGAGAAGTTCGGGATGCTGACCGTGGGCCCGATCGACGGGCACGATATGGCGACGCTGATCGAGTTCTTGGCCGAGGCCCGGGACATTGATCGCCCGATGGTGCTGCATGTCAAGACGATTAAGGGCAAGGGGCTCGATATCGCCGAGCGTGATGCGACCAGGTTTCATTCGCCCAAGGCCTTCAAGGTCGAGCGCGACGAGGTGTTGGGCTGCAAGGTCGAGATGAAGACCTCCGGGCGTTCGTTTACTTCCGCGTTTGGCGATGCGCTCGTGGAGATGATGGATCAGGACGAATCGATCGTGTGCGCCACCGCGGCGATGCCCGACGGGACGGGTGTCGTCAAGGCGATCGAGCAGTATCCGGAGCGCAGCTTCGACACCGGGATCTGCGAATCGCATGCGATGGACATGATGGCGGGGATGGCCAAGTCGGGGCTCAAGCCGTTCTTCGCGGTGTACTCGACCTTCCTCCAGCGGGCGTTCGATCAGGCGTTCCAAGAGGTCGCGTTGCAGGGCTTGCCCGTGCGGCTGTGCCTTGATCGGGCCGGGCTTGTGGGCGGCGACGGCGCGGTGCATCATGGGTTCTGTGATATCTCGATCCTGCGGACACTGCCCGATGCGGTGCTGATGGCCGTGATTGATGAGTCGACGCTCAAGGCTTCGCTGGCGTTCATGCAGACCTGGGAAGCCGGGCTGAGCATGGTGCGGTACCCGCGCGAGGATGTGACGACCCAGTTCGGGCAGGCTACACCGTTCGAGCTGGGAAAGGCCGTGCTGCTCACGCCTGAGTTCGCGGATCTCGATGCCAATGCGCCCGATGTCGCGGTGCTCGCGTTTGGTACGCCGGCGGTGCAGGCGATGGACGCGATCGAGCAGCTTGGGAGTGAATACCGTGTTGCTCTTTATGACGCCCGGTTCGCCAAGCCGGTCGATGAGGCGTTGATTAAGGATCTGATCGCCCGTGACATCCCGATCCTCACACTCGAGGACCACTCGATCATCGGGGGGTTCGGCACGGCGGTCCTCGAAAGCGCCCAGTCTATGGGGCTCAACACCTCACGGATTGTGCGCCACGGCATCCCGGACCACTGGATCACACAAGACTCGCGGGCCAGCCAGCTCGCTCAGGTCGGGCTCGACGGCGACGGGATCGCCCGGATGATCCGCCACGCATACGCGCCCAGAGAGCACGCATGCTTTGTCGCCAAGCCGAGCGCGAGCGTGGAGACCAAGGCGTTTTCAAGCAAGCCGACCGATGAACAGCTGAGTGTCTGAGGAAAGGGTTCCCGCCATGCCACGCTCCGTTGTACTGATCACGAACCACAACAAGCCCAAGGCGATCGCGGTGCTGGAAGAGCTCCGCGCGTTGATCAAAGCGCACGGTGAGCTGGTGGCCGAGCTCGAATCCAAGGATGCCAACGATCTACCGGCCGTCGATGATGTCGACCTGGTCATCGCGCTCGGTGGTGATGGCACGATTCTTTCAGCGGCTCATCGCTGCCTCACGCTCAACGCCCCGCTGTTGGGGATCAATACGGGCAAGGTCGGGTTCATGGCCGGGTACGAATTTGAATCGTTCAGGGAACATGCCCAGGCGATTCTTGGAGATGGCCCGCTCAATACGCATCCGGTGACGCCGCTGCTTGGCGTGGTGAAGGGGGCGGACGGGGCGATCAAGCACTCGTCGTTCGCGCTCAATGAGTTTGTGGTCAGTGCCGGGCCGCCGTTCCGGATGATCACGCTTGATGTCTCTGTGGACAATCAGCCAGGGCCGATGGTGTCGGGCGATGGTTTGATTGTGTCTTCGCCACTGGGCAGCACGGCGTACAATGTCTCGGCGGGTGGGCCGATCGTGGCGCCGGGGGTCGGGGCGATGATCGTGACCCCGATCGCGGCTCATTCGTTGAGTTTTCGCCCGATCGTGGTGCGTTCAGATTCGCAGGTCCGCCTTCGGCTCCGCTCGGTGAATGCGATTGAATCGTCGGGGACGACGCTGATTATCGACGGGAGAGAGAGTCATTTGCTCAGCGAGGGCGATGTGCTCGAAGTCACCGCGGCGACGGAACAAGTCGAGTTTGTGCTCGATCCGGCGGTGAGCTATTGGCAGACACTGCTGGGCAAGATGCACTGGGCGTCGGAGCCCAAATCAGGGCCCAAATCACAAAGCCAGTGCGACCAAGATTGATCATCTTGGAATAAACCGTCGCTGTCGGATGCTCCCTGTGTGCTACAACGATCTACAGGAGAGGCCCATGGCTACAGATGCAACGAAGCCCGAGAAACAACTAGATCAAGTAAGAGAGATCCATGAGCTCAAATGCCTTGAGGTCTGGGGCGGTTCGAGCAGCGCGGATCACGCGGCTTCGGTGCCCGGGCTCGATATCGGGGTGAGCGCTCGCCCGTATGGGCAGAGCGATGAGGGCGGGGATCTGTATCTGATCTCGTCGTGTTCGAGCGGCTGGATTTCTCGTTTGCTGCTCGCTGATGTCTCCGGGCACGGCGATGATGTCAGCGGGCTCTCGGGCAAGCTCCGCAAGGCGATGCACCAATCGATCAACACGGTGGATCAGTCGAAACTCGCCCGTCGGCTCAACAACGCGTTCGATGAGTTTTCTGAGGGATCGAAGTTTGCGACGGCGCTGCTGATGACTTACTACGCGCCCAGCGGGCATCTGATTTTTATCAACGCGGGGCACCCCCCGCCGCTGCTGAGCAAGGACGGCGGGCGCTCATGGATCTCGATGGATCAGGATGCCCCCGGTGTGCTCACCCAGCCAACGAGCCAACTCCGTGTGGGGATCAAGAACCTGCCGTTGGGTGTAATCCGATCGACGGAGTACGAGCAGTTGGCGATCAAGATCGGGCCCGGCGATCTGGTCTGTGCGTACACGGATGGATACATCGAGGCTCAGGATGTTGAGGGTCGCCTGCTCGGTGTCGAGGGGCTCAAGGGGGTCTTGTCGAGCGTCAGTCAGGAGATGGACGGGGAGGCTCATAGCGAACTGTCAGTGCGTGTGATGGATGAGATCACGGCGAGCGGGTACACGCTGGCCGATGACGACCACACGATGCTCAGCTTTGTGCGCACAGACGAGGGGGTGCCGAGCGTTGGGATTCCGACCATTGCCAACCTGCTCAAGAACGGGTTCGGGCTCGGGCACACCGATACGGTGGTTTAAACAGGTCGAA
This sequence comes from uncultured bacterium, assembly GCA_963976625.1. Taxonomy (GTDB): domain Bacteria; phylum Planctomycetota; class Phycisphaerae; order Phycisphaerales; family UBA1924; genus UBA1924. The sequence goes on along the minus strand of CAXBLA010000003.1, from coordinate 52,476 downwards.
ATCCTGGTCTAAAGCACAAAGAGCTCTTCGGGGTTCACCAAGGAGATCACCGTTGAGCCTGATTCGGGTTCGACGGGTTTGTCGATGGTTGAGACGGTGAGCGTGCCCACCGGGGAGATGGTGAAGAGCGGGATGGCGGTCGAGCCGTAGAGGGTGTGGTAGTCGTCGTAGGTGAACTCATCGGAGATGGTGGTCGCTTTGATGACCCAGCCGTTGTGGATGCGTGATTCGAGCCCAGCGTAGTCGGCCTGCTGGCTAAAGAGCATGCGCCACTTGCGGTGCTCGCTCGAGGAATCGTCATGGCCCTTCTTGGACTTTGATTGCGCGACCGGGAGGGTGAAGAGTCTAGAGGTCTCGAAGTAGCCCTTGAACCGCTGGAGGGAGAGGGTGTTGACCTCTGGGTTGGGCGTGGTGGCAAAGACATGGCCGATCCCGCGCAGATCCAGCTGACTGATATCAGAGATGGTCAGGATGTTGTCCTGGAGGGCCGGCAGGTGATCCATGCGGGCGTCTCGGACATTCTGGCGGTTGGTGTCAACGAGGAAGACTTTGAAACCTCGGTCTGAGAGGACTTTGGCGATCGAGCGGACCCAGCTTGGGGCGCCGATGAAGATGATCCCTTGGGGGTTCTGGTCGGCCACGCCGAGCAGCTTGGCGGCCCACGGCGTGGTGAGCCCATAAAAGGCAACGGTGCCGATGATGACGGCAAAGGTCAGCGGGACGAGGTTGTCGCTGCCGTTGAAGCCTAGGCCCTCGAGCCCTGAAGAAAAGATCGACGCGGCGGCCGCGGCCACGATCCCTCGGGGGGCGATCCACGCGATGAACATGCGTTCTCGCCAGCTGAGCCCCGCCCCCACCGTGGCCAAGAACACCGCGGCTGGTCGAGCGACGACAATCAGGATGAACAGGAACCCGAAGACAGCCCACCAGTTGAGATCCTGGAGCTGACTGATCTGCAAGCGAGCCGCAAGGATGATAAAGAGCATCGCGATGAGCAGGACACGGAGGTTCTCTTTGAACTCGAGGATGTGGTGGACATCGACCTTTTTCTGGTTGCCCAGGGCGATGCCCATGACGGTGGTTGCCAGGAGCCCGGACTCGGGCATGATCATGTTGGAGAGGGTGAAGGTGGTGATGACGAGCATCAGCGAGACGGGGTTCTGGAGGTAATCGGGGACCCAGAAGCGGGTGAGTACATTCTGAAGGATGAACGCGGCGAGCACCCCGAGCCCGCCGCCGGCGAAGATGGTGATGGCTATGGATTTGAGCACCGGGGACATGCCGTTGGCGGTGTCGGAGGTGATGGCCTCGAATACGAGCACCGCGACCCCGACGCCGATCGGATCGATCACGATGCCCTCCCACTTGAGGATGAGCCCGGAGTCGCCCGAGGGGCGGATGTGGGCGAGCATGGGCCCGACGACGGTCGGGCCGGTGACGATGAGGATGGCACCGAGCAGCACGGCGATCTGTCGATCGAGCCCGAAGAGGTAGTACGCGCTGATCCCGGCGATGATCCAGGTGACGAGGGCACCGGTGGTAACGAGGAGCGTCACCGGTTTCCAGGTCGTCTGGAGTTCTTTGAAGTTGAGCGTGAGCCCGCCCTCATAGAGGATCAGGCCCACGGCGATCCCGACGAGCGAGAGCAGGACATCTTTGTCGAAGAGTTCGTCGGGGGCGATGGCCAGCGGCGAGCCCTCGAAGAGTGAACGCATGACCGGGCCGGCCAAGATGCCGAAGATCAGCAGCAGCAGGATCGATGGGATGCGGATCTTCCAAGCGAGCCACTGGGCACCGACCCCGAGCACGATGATCATCGCGAGGGCCAGGCCAACCATTGAATCTGAAGCGGCAAGTACGGTCATCGTTTTCCATCCATGGAATCTTGATCGGTTCCGGGCGCATTGCCCAAGTTGACACCATCATAACAGAACAGCGTACGAATGGATAGTCGAAGGTGGGCAGATCGCTGCACGAATGAACAGAAAAAGCAGAAACTGTGGAATGTAAATGCGATGGATTCGCCCAGTGCAGAGGGGGCAAAAAAGAAAACGCCCACTGCGGATGCAGCGGGCGTTTCACAAGCGAGGCGGACGGGAATCGAACCCGCAACCTCCGGATCGACAGTCCGGGGCTCTAACCAATTGAGCTACCGCCCCTTGCATGGACGAGCGTGAAACACGCTTGCTCACTTGTGAGACGATAATATTCCATCGCCTCAGATTGTCAAGCAAAGTGACCAATGAAATGCATTCTTTGGCGACTTGTGTGTGCTTGAACGGGTGATCGAAGGATATGTGGACCTTCGATCGGGTGTGCATTCCTACGATAGGAATGCACGGTTTGAGTCATCAAGATTTCAAGGGTTCATGTCGTTATGACTTGAACTGGATCTTGTGTGGCTCTTGGATTTTCAATGGGTTGCCGTCGGGCGAGATCTTGGTGCCTGCTACCCAGAGCATGCCCACCGCGACCGCCATGGCGACGACGCCGACGAACATAAGCGCGGTGTAGACATCGGGGGTTGCACCCTTGTTCTGACGACCGCCTGGCATTTGCATTCCGAACTGGCTCATGGAGTGCTCCTTTCGTGGGATCGTCTGGGGCTAGCTGCCGATTTTGCTCATGACCGAGTCACCCTCGCGGATGGACTGATTCTGTGCGACATACGCGATGCGACCGACGGCGTGGTTGAGGTCCACTCGGAAGATGACGATCTCGCCGAGGTAGACATCGTTGCCGCGGTGGACATACAGGCGTGTGTTCTCACGCAGGCGATCGTTGCTGCCAAGGTTGATCTTGACGAGTGTGTCGCCCGATGAGGGATCATCGAGGACCTCGTCGATCGAGCCGCGGATGATCGGGCCGGCGATCTCGGTTGGGGTCGAGACGGTGTTGCTCGACGAGGAGCCGCCGTTCTGCGCGTTGGCGATGGTGACCTGGAGCTCGGAGATCTGCTCCTGGAGTGCACGCTTGACCTGCTCGTAGACGATGACCTGGCTGCCCAGATCGGAGAGGGTCTTCTCGAGGTCGATCTTGTCGTTCCTCCAAGAGAGCTCGGCCTCGCGGAGTCGGCTCAGCTCGGTCTTGTACTCATCGATGATCTTTGCTTGGGTCTCGGTGGTGACGCCGAGCTGTGCGATCTTCGAGGAGATCGACTCACGCCCGGCCTCTGCCTGACGAAGTGCGATCCGCAGCTCGGTGTTCGATGCTTCCAAGCGACGCGTGTCGGCTTCGAGCGAAGCGTTCTCGTCTTGGAGCCCACGGATGGACTCGTCGAGTGCGGCTTTCTCTTGGCCCTGGGCGTTGGTCTTGGCCGAGAGGGCCGCGTTGGCCGCGGCGGCTGTGGCTTGCATGTCAGTATAATCTTCGATCACGCGATCCGTGTTGACGGAATACGAGATGGCGAGTGCAGCCATCATGATGCTGAGCACTGCTGCGAAGAGTACGAAAACCTTGGTCAATATGTGCACGATCCGCTCCTCAAATCCAAGCTGGAGAGACTATATGGTCTGGTTGGTCCCAAACGCGACATCCATGCGAATGGGGTCCCTAGTGTAGCATCATTTATGGCCAAAGGTGATGCCCCAACGAGAGTAATGGGCTTTGGTCAGAATCCGTGATGCGCCAAACCCCGAGAATCGGGGCTTCCTGATACGCACGATACCGCCAACTGGATCCCGCTGCACGGGATTCTGGGACAGTTTCTTGGGCTTCAGCGATTCGACCGGGCGTTGGCGGGCTGGGTGTAATCCACAATTGCTCCGGCCGCAGCGACTTGCGTCAGCGGCGAGGGGTCGTTGAGCATCATCATTTCGAGCTTGCCCAAGTTGCCGCTGTCGCGTGTTTTTCCATAAACGGTCGCGGATTGTGCACGGATGGCATCGATCGTGTTGTCCATGTACTCGTCGGCAACGAACGCGCCCTCGCGGTGACCCATGATCGCCAGCGAGCTGGCGATCCCAAGGCGGACCTCGGCGGGCATCGGGATGTCGGCGTTGGGGTCGGCGAGGTAGATCAGTTGGTCGATGGAGGTCTCGTCTTTGATCTGCCCGATGATCTGGACTGCCAGTGCGGTGGCTTCGAGTTCGCCGGGTTGTGATGGGTACAGGGCGGCGCGGATGGTATCGATGCTCTGCTTGGACCCGAGCTTGATCATGGCTTCGGCGATCTGCAGTCTCAGCAGGGTGCGTTCGACCTCCGAGGCATTGGGGACCTGCAGGCTGGCGGCTTGTTGGAGCATGGGGAGTGCGGAGGATTCACCGAGTTCGCCGAGTAGGAACGCCGCGTGTGAACGGATCCGTGGGTCTGCATGCTCCAAGAGCAGGACCGAGAGTTCCGTGAGGTCGACTTCTTCGCCGAAGGATCCGAGCGCGTAGAGGGCTGCGGATCGGACATAGGGCGATTCATCGTCGAGGAGCATCTTGATTGATGGAGCCAACGAGGTGAGCTTTGAGCGGCCGGCGACCATGGCCGCGACGGTGCGGACGCCGATGTTTGGATCGCTCAGCGACAGGGCGACAATCGGTTCGACTTGTGAGGTGACCGTGCTGAGCCCCTCGATCGCGTTGGCGCGGATCTCTGGGGATGGGTCCGCGGTCAGTCGCATCAGGCGGTCGATGGCGATCTCGCGGAGTTCTGACGCTGGAGCGACCTGGACGATGCGCTGGGAGCCGTCGGGCTGGTTGAAGACGATGCGCTTTGGGCCGTCGGGCTTGATTTGGGACTGGCAGCCTGCCCCGACCGCAGCGATGAGGAGGCAAACGCTGCAGGTGCCCATGGCCATGACTTTGCTAATCCGTGGCGTGTTGTTGATGGTGTGATTCATCGGGGGCGTGCTCCGTGCGTGGTGGATTGAATGGCTGGCGGACCCTTTAAGTTTCGGCCTTGGGTTGTGGTACGCTTGAGGATCGCCCAAAGATCGTCGTGATCCCCCAGAACAGTGTAGTCAAGGAGCAGCCCCAGCCAAAGGAATCACCAATCCATGCATAGATGGTTGTGCCCTGCCCGAGCGCAACATCGGCGATCAGGTAGCCCTGGCGTGGGTTGGGGTGCTGGGTCGGTGTGTGGTGGGCGGTGATGCGCCGGGTCTGGATCTGCCCGGTGTGGTCGATGACGCACGAGATGCCGGTGTTGGCGCTGCGGACCATCGGGGTTTTGAGTTCGATACTCCGCCAGCGGGCGCAGAGCAGGTGGGCGATGCGTCCGGCGTCGGAATCCCCGAACCAGCCGTCGTTGGTCAGGTTGAGCATGATTCCGGTCCGGCGGGTGCCTTTCTCGAAGACGAGCCTTCGGCAGACATTGGAGACGGTGGCCTCGAAGCAGATCGGGGTGGCGAGGTCGATGGATGCCGTTTCTTCACCCTTGTCGATCGGGATGGTGAGCAGGCGGAGTTCTTTGCCCGGATCAAGTGCGAACTGCATGCCTTGGGCGCCGAAGGCGAGCAGGCTCTGTTCGAGCCATTCCCAGCTGGAAATGTAGGGCATGACCTCGCCGAACGGAGTGAGGTGGACCTTGTCGTACCAGACGGGCTGGGTCTGTCCATTGACGATGGCGAAGGCGCTGTTGTACATCGCGTCGCGTTGGTACTCGAAGGCGTCATCTGTTTCGACGATCTGGAGGTTGTCGTAGGCGACTGATCCCACCACCATCGGGATGTTGAGCGAGCGTTGGAGCTCATGAAGATCCTCAACAACCATGGTCGCGCGGACTTTGCTGGGCAGATCGGTTAGCTCGGGGACATCGCCGGCGTCTCGCGGGGTCAGGTTCCAGGCGAGCTCTTCGCGTTGTTCGGTCAGCAGAGACATGGGGTCGAAGGTCCACCCGGGGACGAAGCCCTCGGGCCAGACGATCAGGTCGAGCGTGCCCGGGTTGGTCGGATCGGATGCGGCGGCGAGTGTGAGATCACGCAGGATGTACCAGTCGCGGAGCCTCTGGCGGACGGTCCAGTCGGAGCGGTTGTCTTGGGGGACATCGGGCTGGATGACACCGATACGGATGGTGGTTGGATTGTCGGGTGTGGACGGGATCAGCAGGTAGCCGATCCCTGCCCAAGCCGAAAAGAACCCCGCGGCGATCAGCCCGGATCGCAGGCGGAGCTGCTTGGTGGGCTGGGTGATGGATTGCATGAGGACGACGCCATAGCAGGCGACCAGAAAGGACACGAAGTACACGCCGCCGATCGAGGCGGGCGTGGCGAGCATGCCCTTGGGCGAGTCGATCAATGGATGGGCGAGCAGGTACCACGGGTAGCCGCCGCCGAAGACGGAGCCGCGGAAGAACTCGACCCCGACCCAGACGATCGGGAGGACGATCAGCTCGCGGTTGAATCGTTGGAGGAAATGGATCGAGATCCACACAAAGAGGGTCGTAAAGGAAGAAAGAAAAAGCACCAACGGCACCATCCCCGCGACAGAAATCTCGCTGACCCAGAGCTGTGTGAAGACCCACCCGGGCACGCAGCCGATGCCGGCGAGGAAGGCGGCTCGTTTGGGAGAGAGCTTGTTTGAGCGGGCGAGCAGGAAGAGCGGGAACGGGATCAGGAACGCGGCTCCCCACAGCGAAAACGGCGGGAAGGCAAGCACGAAGAAGAGGGCACTCGATAAGCCGGCGAGGATCGCGCGGAGTCCGGATGGGCGGTGCTTAGATCGCGTCTTGGTGGGCATGCGTGCTCATCATATCGTCCGGGTTGTAAGAATGGGTTCGGGGACGATATAGCAGGCTATTTGCCGGCGTAGTCGATCAGGCGGGCGAGCTCAGATCGCAGTTCGTGGCGGTGCACGACGCGGTCGATCATGCCCTTCTCACGCAGGAACTCGGAGCGTTGGAAGCCCTCGGGGAGGTCCTGGCGGATGGTCTGGCGGATGACGCGTGGGCCGGCGAAGCCGATGAGGGCTTTGGGCTCGGCGAGGTGGAAGTCTCCGAGCATCGCGAACGACGCGGTGACGCCGCCGGTGGTTGGGTCGGTCATCACGGAGATGAACAAGCCGCCGGCGTCGTCGTGGCGGGCGAGGGCGGCCGAAGTCTTGGCCATCTGCATCAGGCTCAGCCCGGCTTCTTGCATGCGGGCGCCGCCCGAGCACGAGACGATGACGACTGGCAGGTTGTGCTTCGTGGCGTACTCGATGGTGCGAGTGAGCTTTTCGCCCACGACCGAGCCCATCGAACCCATCATAAAGGTCAGGTCCATGCACGCGAGCATGGTCGGGCGACCCTTGATAAAGCACTTGCCGGCCTGGCAACCCTCGAGCTGCCCGGTCTTGATCTGCTCACGCTTGAGGCGCTCGGGGTAGGACTTGAGATCGGTGAAGTTGAGCGGGTCCTTGGCGCGGAGATCGGTGAACATCGGGGTGAAGGTATCGGGGTCCACCAGCTGTTCGATACGCTCGGCGGCCGAGATCCGGAAGTGGTGCTCGCACTCTGGGCAGACATGCTGGTTGGATTCCATCTGTCGGCGGTAGATCATCTGGGCGCACGACGGGCAGCGGAGCCAGAGCCCTTCGGGGATCGATCGGCGGGCGGCCGGCTAGGCCTGCGGCTCGGCTTGCTCGACATTGGTAGCGGCTTGTGTCATGGATCTTTCCTTGATGAGGAGAGCCCGTGTGGGTCTTTTATCTGTTTCGAGCCCAAGGTCTGTCGGTCGGGGCTCGATGGAGTGGATACGGGGGCGTGTGTGTGGGAATCGTATCGCTTGGGAGCCGCGAAACCCAGTTAGGCGCTCGCTTTGGCTCTTTCTTGGAACTTGTCGAGCTGCGATTTCGTGAGCTCGAACGATTCGACCTGGGTCTCTTCGCCCAGCTGCGACCAGATGTTGCTGATTTTTTGTTCATTGAGCCAGCATCGCACCAGCGACCACGCCCATGGACGCAGGACGATGCCAATTGAAGGATGCTCGCCTTTGGCTTTGGAGATGGCCTTGATGATGGCGGAGATGAGCCGATCCTGGGCGTCGTAGAAGGACTCGCCCTCGGGCGGCGTGATCCGGGCGGGGTTGTCTTTCCACTGGGTGAATGCGGAGGGGCAGCGTTCTTCGAGGACGGATTCGAGCTCGCCTTCCCAGAGCCCCATGCTGACATTCGAGAGCTCGTCGATGGTGCGGAGCTTGGTCTCGGAGGATTCGTGGAGCAGCTTGGCCGACCAGAGGGAGGATTCTTCGTTGCTGGTGAGGATCATCGTGAGCGGGAAGACCGCGTGGAAGGCTTGGATGGCTTCGGCGACGGTGTCTGATCCGTGCTGGGTCATCGGGAGATCGGTCTGCCCGATGATCCGGTCGTCGGCGTCCCACGCTGTTTCGCTGACGCGGAGCAGGTGGATGGTGTATCCGATTGGCTTGGCCATTCGTGGTATCTCCTGCGATGGTCGATCCCAGCGTGCAACACACATTGCTGGGGTACAGAGTTCATCGGCCATCGAGCATTCGAATCAAAAGTGTAGCAAGTATCCACTGATGGTGTGCCCATTTCAGAGAAAATCGCCTTGTCTGTTCGTTATGGGTTCGGTGCGTGGGCCGGGTTTTCGATTCTCGGACCACGGAGATCTTCGATGATGCTCCCCCACTGATCGCGGGGCTTGCCGAAGACGGAGGAGCCGGCGACGAGCAGATCGATGCCGGAATCGATGGCTTGGGGGGCGGTCTTGGCGCTGATCCCGCCGTCGATCTCGAGGCGCTGGTTGGGCTTGAGCAGCTCGCGGATAGCCTTTGCCTTGCTCAGCACTTCGGGGATGAAGGCCTGGCCGCCAAATCCGGGGTTGACGCTCATGACCAGTACCAGATCGAAGGCGTCGACCACGGGGAGGATCTTGCTGACATCCGTAGGTGGGTTGATGACGATCCCGGGGCTGCACCCGAGCTGGCGGACTTCCTCGGCCAAGTCCCGAGCGTGCTGCTGGGAGTCCATGACCTCGATATGGAAGCTGATCGCGTTGGCTCCGTCGTCAGCGAAGGGCTTGAAGAACATCTGCGGGTTGGTGACCATCAGGTGGACATCGAGGTAGGTATCCGGGCAGGCGGCTCGGCAGGCGCCGCATACGGCTGGGCCCATCGAGAGGTTGGGGACAAAGTGCCCGTCCATGATGTCCACATGGAGCAGGTCGGCCCCCGCGTCCATGACCGCTCGGCAGTCGTCGCCCAGGTTGGCGAAGTCCGCGGCGAGGATGGAGGGGGCGATGAGCGGACGCGCGAGGTTTGGAATAAATGGGTCGATCATGCACAGAGTGTAGTGCCTCTCAACATTGATCGATGTACCATGCTGCAAGCAATATTTTCGAAACGGAGCACTCCATGACCTCGACCAGCAACCTTCATTCCCAACTCGAACACTGCGGCCAAGCCCACCTTGTGGATTACCTCTCCAAGGTGACCCCGGACTCGGCTCGGGCGGCTGTGGAGGGGCAGCTTGAACTGGTCGATTACGATGAGCTCGACACCCTGATCGAGCGGTATGTGCGGAGTTATGTGTCCGAGGCATCGCCTGCGTCGATCAAGCCGGCGAAGTGCTACACCTTAGCGGGTGCAGAAGCCGGTGCGGAAAACGGTGGATGGGACCGGGAGGCGTTTCGGGCCAAGGGCGAGGAGTTGATCCGCGGGGGCAAAGTCGGGTGCTTCACGGTGGCCGGCGGCCAGGGGAGCCGGTTGGGCTATGACGGCCCGAAGGGCTGCTTTCCGACCTCGTGCGTGCATGAGAAATCGTTGTTCCAACTCTTCGCCGAGGGGATCGGGGCGACGCAGAGTAAGTACGGCGTGGTGATCCCGTGGTACATCATGACCTCGCCTTTGAACCATGAGGCGACGGTCGGTTTCTTTGAAGAGCACGGGTACTTCGGGCTCGCAGCGGATCAGGTGATGTTCTTTGAGCAGGGTGTGATGCCGAGCCTTGATGCCAAGACCGGCGAGATTTTACTCAGTGATCCGATCCACATCGCGACCAACCCGGACGGGCACGGCGGTGCGTTTAAGGCGCTCGATGTGTCTGGTGCGCTCGCGGATATGAAGGATCGTGGGATCGAGCATATGAGCTATTTCCAGGTGGATAACCCGCACGCGATGCTGGTCGATCCGGTGTTCCTGGGGCTGCACGCCTTTGCCGAGGACAGCTCGGGGGAGTTCAGCTCGAAGATGGTGGCCAAAGCATCTTGGGATGAGAAGGTCGGAGTGTTCTGTGAGGTTGATGGGGCGACGCAGGTGATCGAGTATTCGGATATGACCGAGGAACTTTCTCAGCAGACGGATGCGGACGGCGGGCTGGCGTTCAACGCGGGCTCGATCGCGATCCATGCGATTGGCGTGGCGTTTATTGACAAGGTTGTGACGAATCCGGAATACGCGCTCCCGTTCCATCGGGCGCTCAAGAAGGTGCCCCACTTTGATCTGACGACCGGGCAGACGGTGACGCCCGATGACAACAACGCGGTCAAGCTCGAGAAGTTTGTTTTCGATGGCATCCCGCTGGCGTCGCGTTCGATCGTGGTCGAGACGGATCGGATCGAGGAGTTTGCGCCGGTGAAGAACGCGACGGGGACGGATTCGATTGTGTCGTCCAAGTTGATCCAGAGCGAGCGGGCCGGGCGTTGGCTTGAGTCTGCCGGGGTCGAGATTCCTCGGAAAGCCGATGGCTCTGTAGATGCGACGATCGAGCTCTCCCCCACGACCGCGGTGTGTGCATCGGATCTGCAGGGGGCTGAGTTGCCCAAGAAGATCGACGCGGGCTCGCGGGTGGCGCTCTGATGGATGCACGGTTTGCCCAGCTGCCTCAGTCTTTGCAGAAGCTGTCGAAGAACCTGACGCTTGGCGATGGTGTGCCGGCGTTGGTGGCGCATCCGGATTGGGAGCGCGGCGAGCAGGTGCCCGCGGTGATCTGGATGCACGGGCGGACGGTGAACAAGGAGCTCGATCCTGGGCGGTACCAGCGCTGGGTGCGAGCGGGGATCGGGGCGATCGCACTGGACCTGCCGGGCCACGGCGAGCGGTATGAGAAGGCGTACATGTCCCCAGAGAACACGCTTAAGCTGATCGGGCAAGGGTGCTCAGAGATAGACGGCGTGCTTGAATCGGTCGCCGAGCTCGGAGTCTTCGATATGGATCGGTTGGTCATCGGCGGGATGTCGGCTGGTGGCATGGTGACGCTGTGTCGACTATGCTCAGAGCATCCGTTTGTTGGGGCGTGTGTCGAGGGCACAACGGGGAATCTGCAGGAGCTGTATTTCCCGTCGCCGGGGGCGCAGGGCAGGCCTTGGCCCGTCGAGCACGATCGCGCGGATGTGGCGAAGGTGGATCCGATGGCGAATTTCGGAGGGTTCCGCCCGATCCCGCTGCTGGCGCTGCACAACGAGGGCGACGAGATGGTCCCGATCGATGGACAGCGGCATTTCCTTGATCAGCTCCGGGGGCACTATCAGGCTCAGGGTGCGGATCCGTCGATGGTTGAGCTCAAGACATTTGAGCACACGGGCGCTCCGGGCGAGCATGCCGGGTTTGGCAAGTTTGCCAACGACGCCAAGAACACACAGCTCGCCTATCTCAAGGGCTTGTTCGGGATGGAGCTTTAATGCGAACCCCCCCGCCATTTCGCTCGCTGCCCAATCCCAAAGAGGTCTGGGCCTGGGGGATGTTCGATCTGGCGAACCAGTCGTTCACATTGCTGATTATTACGCTGCTGTTTCCGATCTACTTCAAAGAGGTCGCGATCGGTGACCCGGCCAAGGGCGATGCGCTGTGGTCGGCTGGGGTGTCGGTGGCGTTGTTCTTGGTGGTGGCGTTGTCGCCGATCGTCGGATCGTTCGCGGATATGCACAGCTGCCGAAAACGGTTCTTGATGGTTTCGGGGATCGGGTGTGCGGCTCTGACGATGGCTTTGGCGTTAATCGAGCCGGGCTCAGGCTGGATCGGGCTGTTGATCTTTATCCCGGCCAATATCCTGTATCAGCTCGGTGAGAACATGCTCGCGAGTTTTCTGCCCGGGTTATCCACAACACGCACCATCGGCAAGGTCTCTGCGATCGGTTGGACCATGGGTTATATCGGTGGGCTGGCGTTGCTGATCCTGGTGGTGCTGCTTGCCAAGTTTGCCGGATGGGGCGATCCAACCAGTTGGCGTCCGTTCTTTATCATCGCTGCCGTGTGGTTTGTGATGGGGATGATTCCCTCGGCGATGATCCTCAGAGAGCCGAGCACGCACCAACTCGATCCATCGACTCGGGTCGGGGTGTTCGCGCGGCTGAAGGCAACGGTCAACCGGGCGATGGGGCATCGTCAGCTGCGTTTGTTCTTGGTTGCGTTTTTGATCTACGGCTTCGGGGTGCAGACCATGATCGCGTTCGCGGCGATTCTGGCGGGCGACTTTGGGATCGTCGGGCAGGATTTGATCGTGTTCTCGCTCCAGTTGACGGTGACCGCGGGGGCGACGGCGGCGTTGGTGGCCAAGTTTCAGGACCGGATCGGGGTCAAGCCCACGATTATTGGGTTCTTGGGCGTCTGGATGCTGAGTTGTGGATCGATGTTCGTGGTGAAGGTGTTTGTACCCAACGATCCGCCGGCATGGATATTCTGGGTGATCGGCAACGGGATCGGGATCGGGCTCGGGGGGATTGGGACTTCGAGCCGGGTGATTGTGGGGATGTTCTCGCCCAAGGAGCGCACGGCTGAGTTCTTCGGGCTCTGGGGGATGACCTACAAACTGGCCGGGGCGATCGGGGTGCTGGCGTTCGGGCAGATCAAGGCGTGGATCGGTGATACGACGGCGCTGGGTGTGCTGACGGGGTTCTTTGTTGTCGGGGCGATGCTGATGCTGCGGGTGGATGTGCTCCAGGGCGTGCGGGATGCGCGCCGAGCGGATCGGTTGACCGGGTCAGGTTGAGAAGATCGGCTAAGATAAGTTTGAAGCCGGTTTTTTTGGATCGGTTCGAGCATGAGGTATGAGTTATGAGCACCGCGGACACATCGAAACCTGACACGAGCCTGCTGCCGATCTCGGCGGTCCCTGATGAGCACGGGCGGTACGGGGTGTGCGGGGGGGTGTATGTGCCTGAGACTCTGATCGAGGCGCTGCGTCAGCTCGATGAGGTGTATCAGAAGGCTTGCCGGGATCAGCAGTTCTGGGATCGGCTCGGGGATATGAACCGTGTGTATGTGGGGCGGACGACGCCGTTGTATCAGGCCAATGGGCTCTCGCGTCGCTCGCGGGCGATGAACAAAGACAAGGAGCTGGGCGCGACGATCTGGCTCAAGCGCGAGGACCTGGCCCACACCGGGGCGCACAAGATCAACAACACGCTCGGGCAGGCGATGCTTGCCAAGAAGATGGGCAAGAACCGGGTGATCGCCGAGACGGGCGCGGGGCAGCATGGCGTGGCGACGGCGACAGCCGCGGCGTACTTCGGGCTCAAGTGCGATGTGTACATGGGCAGCGAGGATATCCGACGCCAGAGCCTGAATGTGACTCGGATGAAGATGCTCGGGGCCAATGTGATCCCGGTCAACGAGGGATCGTGCACGCTCAAGGACGCGACAAATGAAGCAATGCGTGACTGGATGGGCTCGGTCGAGCACACGCACTACATCCTTGGTTCGGTCGTGGGCCCCCACCCCTTCCCGATGATCGTGCGTGATTTTCAGTCGATCATTGGTCGCGAGACCAAGGCTCAGGCGCTGCGGAATATGGGTGCGATGCCCAACGCGATTGTCGCGTGTGTGGGCGGAGGATCGAACGCCGCCGGGATGTTCTATCCGTTCGTGGATGAAGAAGGCGTCAGGCTTGTTGGGGTCGAAGCCGGCGGCGAGTCGGACATGCTTGGTCAGCACGCCGCGCCGTTGACGCATGGAAAGATCGGTGTGCTTCATGGGTCGATGAGCTATGTGCTCCAGGATGAGTCCGGGCAGACCAGCGATGTGCATTCGTGCTCGGCCGGGCTTGATTACCCGGGCGTTGGGCCCGAGCACTCGTACTGGAAGGATCTGGGGCGGGTGGAGTATGTGACAGCCGACGACAAGCAGGCGCTTGAGGCGTTCCTCTGGACGGCAAGAGACGAGGGGATTATCCCGGCGCTCGAGTCATCGCACGCCGTGGCCCATGGGGTGCTCATGGCGAGCACGATGGGCAAGGACGAGCACTTGGTGATCAATCTGTCTGGGCGTGGCGATAAAGATGTCGCCGAGGTCGCGCGGCTGCTCGGCGATACGCTCTGATATAAGTAGAGATTGATTAGCTCGCGTGCGCTCGCCGAGGGCGGCCGACGATCGCGCGGACGATACGCAGCGGCTTGGCGACCTTGGCGTAGCTCCAGGTGAACACGCTGACGGTCGTGTGGAAGCGGAGCTTGAGACGCAGGCGACGCAGCGATGGATCGTCGGCGTCGATGCGGGTGGCCTGGCGAACCCAGTAGCGGGCGCGGATCCACTGGCGCTGGCTCAGGTAGGCAAGGGCGAGGTTGTGCATCGCGGGGACGAACCGTGGCTGGTACTCAAGAGCCTGCTTGGCGGCGGTGATGCCCTCGTCCATGCGGTTGGCTTCGAGCATCGCGACCGAGAGCCCGTGGTGGGCCTTGTGGTTCGACGGTTCGAGCTCGATCATCCGGGCGTAGACGCGGATGGACTCGCTGGTCATCTGGGCATCGAGGAGCAGACGCCCGAGTTCGTCGAGCTGTTCGGAGGACTCGCTGGAGCCGGTTGCCGGCTTGGATGCAGGCTGAGCGTTGAGCTCTGTATCGATCTTGGCCTTCTTGAGCATCAGGCGGTGCTCGTAGGCGAGCAGGTCGTGGATGCGTGGACGGTCTTCTTCGCGGTTGCGGGCGAAGAGCACGCGAGCAAGGCGACGGCGCACGGCTGGGTAGGTGCGATCGAGGCGGAGGACGACATCGTAGTGAACGAGCGCGTCGGCGATCCGGTGCTCGATTTCGGCGAGCTCGCCGAGCAGGAAGTGTGCGTCTGGCTGATCGGACTGGAGCTCGAGCACTCGGCGGAACTTTTCGCCGGCTTCGGTGTAGCGGTGCATGTCGAGGAGCAGCTCCCCGATGTCCAGGAGTGTGTCGATATCACCCGGGTCGACTCGCAGCTCGCGGAGGTAGAGCTGGCGGGCGCGTTCGAGGCGTCCGGAGATCGCGTAGGCCTTGGCCAGGCGAGCCTGCACGCGTGGGAGATCGGGGTCGAGGCGGGCGGCTTCGCGCAGGCACCAGACGGCGCGGTCGTTATGGCCCGAAGCTAGGAGTGAGTCGGCCATGGCGGCGTAGAGCTCGCCGTGGTCTGGATCGATCTGCTGGGCGAGGTAGAAGGATTCCTCGGCGTCGCTGTGGAGCCCCATGTCTGTCAATGCTTCGATCCGATGGACCCACGGGATAATCGAGCTGGGCTCGGCCTTGGCAGATTTGTCGAACCAGTTGAGGGCTTGCTGGTGGTTGCCGGCGCGCATGAGGTTGAGCCCGGCGAGCAGCGCGGAGTTGGCGTCGGGTTCGGCGTGTTCCTCGTGGAGCTTGTAGCAGCTGGTGAAGGCTTCGGAGGCGGCGGCGTTTCGGCCGGCGGCTTCGAGGGTCAGCCCGAGGTTGAAGTACCATTCGGCCTGGTATGGATTGAGGGATAGCGCCTGGCGGAGTTCGATCTCCGCTTCGTCCCACCGTCCGGCATCGTAATGCTCGTGGGCTTTTTCAACATGATTTTCGGCATCAACCCAATCGTTCATGGCGTCTGGCTGTTTCCCTTCGTTCGCACAGAAAATCTGTGCTGGTGAATCCTAACCGTTCTTGGGTAGGACATCAATCTGGATGACTACACTCTATGGATCATTCTTCGGCAATTTGCCGATGAAAGACCGAGAATCTGTCCTCGCGCATCCACGATACCCAATGAACGACCATCCGACCCTATCCCGAACACCCCATCTGGCTGCCGTGAGCAGCTTGTTGGTGATCTTGATGAGCGGGAGTGCCTGTTCTGGGGGGGCGTCCATGGATGCCGATGGGCAGGATCAAACAACCAGATCGGTGGACAAAGCCGGGCCTGTGGAGATAGGGACAGTTGATCGAACGACTCCGGTTTCATCCACAACGGAGCCCGACTCAACCAAAGAACAGCGGATGGTTTCTGCTTCAGAATCTGAGCCGGCCATTAAAGCATCAGATGATGTTGAGCAGACAGAGCCAGACACGGAGCGGTGGAAGGATCGTTATGAATCGGTTCAGGAACAGATGCAGACGGTCCAGAGTGCTCAACTTGCTGAGATTCTCGAACTCTACAGTCGATTGCATATTGAGCTCGATGACGCCGCTCGCTCGGAGTTGATTGTGAGCTTGTTTGAGGATGATCGCCTCGCGATTCGGCTGCTTGGATTCTCCCTTGTCGATCGGGATCTGTCGAGCAGCACCGTCTTTGAGCCTGGTGTGGGTGAGGCGGCCAAGGCGATGCTTGGTGATGAAAACCCGGAGATCCGATCAAAGGCCGCGAGCTTAGTGGTTCGATTGGTGTTGCCCGATGCGATGATCCTCTTGACGGATGCGCTCCACACGGAAAGAGAGCCAATCGCAGCTGAGCCGATGCTCGCGGGGATTGCGCGGTGGCCGAGCCCGGAATCGGTGGACGATGTGCTGGGCTGGTTCCTGCGTGATGATGCGCCGTTTGGGGCTGCGTGCGATGCGGCTTGGTCCCTCGAGAATCAGCAGCTTTGGGACAAAGAAGCGGACCATCCCAAGCTGATCGAACGGTTGCGGGAGGTCGAGCCGGCTTCGATCAATGAGTCGGGGATGAAGCTGATCGCGATGCTGGGCAACGCAGACGATCTTGAAATTCTGGGCTCGATGCTTGTTTCTGACGAGCTCGCCCGACGTAACTGGGCGGCCAATGCCCTGGCAGTCACCCCGCGAGGGGTCGATCTGTTGGTGCAGTCCGCGGGTGAGCATCCTGGTTTGTTCATAGCCGCTAGCGATGCATTGATCAGGTATCGGGCGACGCCTGTGGGCTTGCAGCAGTTGGTTACGCTGCCGCACAGTGATGATCAGGTCCGGCTCGACGCGATCAAGCGGATGGGGCTGGCGATCGAAAACGATCGGCTGACGGAGGCCGTGCGGCTGGCGGGGCTTGATCATGCTCACTCGGTGCTGCTCTTGCGTCGGCTGCTCAACAGCAATGTTCAGATCACTGAGCGCGTGTCCAAAGGGATTGTATTGCTCTCGGAGATCGAGCTGAGTCAGCAGCGTCCCAACCGGGCGTTCGAGGCGGCTTCGGCCCTCGACGGGGTTGAGATCGAGGCGCCGGATCGGCTCAAGGTTGATCGGATCCGATGGGAGTCGTTAATCCTGCTCGATAAAATGCAGGATGCGTTTGCGATCAACGGCGCGTTCTCGGATTGGGCAGTCCTGCTGCGTCGTTTCCCGGAGACCGAGCTGCGTCCTCGTTTGGGTGTGTTTATGCTCGAAGCGTTCAAGGAATCGATCGACGAGCAGCAGGTATTGGTGATCCGTCAGATCGCCGGGCTCACCGAGGAAAAAGCCCCGGCGGATGATTCCGTTACAGAAACCGCGCCGAATGATGATACAAACGAGAACTCAGAGGATTCGGTCGAAACCGATTGAAGATTGAAGTGCGAGCTTATCGCTGTGGGCGCGATGTGCTCGGGGAGGTTCTAAAGCGGCGGAGCATTGACCCGATGTGCACCTGAGGCATCCGTGGCGACTTGGTGGTCAACCACTGGGCGCAGTTTGGATTCGTCGGCAGCGCGTTGATCGCGTGCTCGATGTTGTCGAAGCCGTCGATGGGATCGAGCCCGATATCGAACCAGGTGTCCCAGTTCTTGTCGAGTTTCTTGATGACGCGCGAGGGGGCGATGCGGTCATCGGTTGCCTTGAGCCCGGTCATCATGGTGTAGGCGAGGTCGACCACGGAGCGGATCTCATCGGTGATGAGCATGGCGCGTTCGCTTTGGGTCGGGGCCTGGTTGATTGATCGGTGAGCGATGGTCTCAAACCCGTAGAGCTGGATCTGGAGGCAGCCGTAGCGGTCAACGAGGATGTCGTCGGGATTGATCTGGCCGTTATAGATTTCGTGCTTATGTGCGAGTCGGATGGCGTCGAGCAGGTGGCCGAGTGCCCGCGTGGATTCGACCTCGCCGAGCTTGCCGTCACGGATATTCAAGAGTTGGTCGAGGGTGACGAGCCCGTCGTGGTTGCCGGTGTACGGGGTAACCACGCACAGACGCCCGTTGTCGTCGTACGAGACGGATTCGATGTTGAGCAGGTGCGCGTGTTTGAGGGTGCTCATCTTGAGCAGGGCGTTGAAGAGTGCCCGGCGTTCTTTGACATTGGTGATGTGCTCGAAGCGGTAGAGCATGTAGTTGGTGTCGGTGCGTGAGCACAAGACAGCGTAACGGGTTGCACCGTGTGCATTGCCCAGCGTGCGGACGAGCTTGTAGGGACCAAAGTGTTCTTGACGCAACGGGGTGCTCATGTATGGATGGCTCTGTATGTGCAATGAATGCTGAGATTCAGTGGGGGCATGTGTGCGTAGATTCTATCCTCAAGCGATTGATTTAGCCAACGACTGCGCAGAATCATCGCTGCGTGTCCGATATCGGCGCTTTGATGTTCATTCCTCCAAACAAGCGGAGATTCTTCGTTGAACCGAAAGTTCACCCCAACGGCTCCCTATCGGGTGTTTGGTTGGATATGAAAATCGTCCGGGTTGTGCTAGAATGGGTAGCCGGGGATGATCTTTGATGCTCCGGCGATCATTTCACACCCTCCCCGTTCTCTCGCGAATGCCTGAGATTCTGGGGAAGAATGAGGATCGGCGACATGCCGTACTATATGAAAATGGGCAATATGCCCAAGAAGCGTCACACCCAGTTCCGGCGTCCAGACGGAGCGCTCTATTCCGAAGAACTCTTCGGCACCGAGGGCTTTGTTGGGCCAAGCTCGATCATGTACCACATCCATCCGCCCACGCAGGTGACGGGGTGGAAGAAGCTCTATTCGACAAAGGTCGAGTATGTCGAGCAGGATGTGATGCGGATGCGTCATGTCAAGAGCCAGGCATTCAAGGCCAGCGGCGACGCGGTGCATGGGCGAGTGGTGATCTTTGGCAACAGCGATGTCGAAATGTCGTTGTGCCAGCCGAGCGAGCAGATGGACTATCACTACAAGAACGGGCAGGGCGACGAGTGTCTGTTTGTACACTTCGGTTCGGGCACGATCTACACGATGTTCGGGGCGCTCAAGTTCGGCAAGAAGGACTATGTCATTATGCCCAAGGGCGTGGTGCACCGGATCGAGTTTGATGAGCGTCCGGATGATGGCTCGGATAACGATGAGTTCGGCGGATACTCGAAGAAGGACATGCCGCTGGGTAAGTTTGTGTGCTTCGAGACCTGCAACGCGTCGCACATCATGCCCCCGCCACGCTACATGGCCAAGAAGACGGCCCAGTTCCTCGAGCACTCGCCGTACTGCGAGCGGGACCTGCGCGTGCCGTTCGAGGACGCGGATCATCCGCTGGCCTACGACGAGAAGGGCGACTTCGAAGTGCGGATCAAGGCGCTCAACTCGGTGCACTCGTACACCTACCCGTACCACCCGCTCGAGGTCGTCGGCTGGGACGGGTGCTACTACCCCTACTGCTTTAATATCGATGACTTCGCGCCGATTACCGGGCAGCTGCACATGCCGCCGCCGATTCATCAGACATTTGAGGGGCACAACTTTGTGATCTGCTCGTTCTGCCCGCGTGCGCTCGATACGCACCCGGACGCGATCGCGGTGCCCTACAACCACAGCAACATCGACTCCGACGAGATCATGTACTATGTCGAGGGCAACTACAAGGCTCGGCGTGGGATCAGCTCGGGCTCGATCTCGGTGCATCCTCAGGGGATTGCTCATGGGCCGCACCCGGGGACGGTCGAGGCGTCGCTGGGCAAGAAGTGGACCGACGAGATGGCGGTGATGTGCGATACCTTCCGCCCGATGTTCCCGACGAAGGCCTGCCTGGCGCTCGATGACGAGCAGTACCCAGAGTCATGGCGTCAGGATCACTTCGCGCCCGGCGAGGTCCGCGGGGCCGACAGCGAAGAGACCGGCAAGGGCGATCAGCCGATCAATACCTGGGATTGATGCTTGTATTCGATTACTCCGAGCCCCGCAGAAATGTGGGGCTTTTTTCGTATGGCATTCGCTCGCCTGGGCGTGCGGGTGCTGGCGAGGATCGCAGCTATGATTGGGTATGACGAATGAATCTGTCGTGCAATCCGAGTTCTCGATCTACGCCCAGCTCGCGGCCAGCTTTGCGGCTGATCCTGACAACGCCCAACGGGTGGAAACGCTTGCTCAGGAGTGCGTCGAGCGGATCCGCAGCGGCGGCAAGATCCTCGCGATCGGCAACGGCGGATCATGCGCTGATGCGATCCACTTCTGCGAAGAGCTCACCGGGCGGTACCGGGGCGATCGCCCGTCGATCCCGGCCATGGCGTGCGCGGATCCGGGGCATATTACCTGCGTGGGTAATGACTACGGGTTCGACGCGATCTTCTCGCGGTGGGTTGAGGGTGTGGGCTTTGAGGGCGATGTGCTCGTCGCGATGTCCACCAGTGGGAACAGTGCGAATATCGTGAAGGCCGTGGAAGCCGCGAAGTCGCAGGGGCTGCATGTGGCGTTGTTGCTGGGCAAAGACGGCGGCGCCCTTGATGGGCTCGGCGATATCCAGTGGATCGTGCCCGGGGAGACGAGCGATCGGATCCAGGAACTGCACATGCTGATCCTGCACGCGTTGGTCGGCGCGATCGAGCGTGGGCTCGCGTAAAGCGTACTTATGCTGGATTTATTTTCTCAGCTTGGGCTTCTCTTTGGGCTCGTGGTAGAAGCCGTGCTCGGCATCGACCAGCAAGCCTTTTTGGACGAGCACCTTCCAGATCCGCGGATCAAACTCCGACGGGCCGGGGGGCTGGATCGAATCGATATTGGCGGCTTTGCCCGTGGTCACATCGCGCTGCGAGATCTTTGATTCGTCGTCGAGCTTCTTGAACTTGAGCCGGTGGCGGAAGGCGCGGAGGGCCTCGTTGAGCTCGTTCTGGGTGTACTCGGGGAGCGGCTCGCTCTTGGGCTTGAACGCGTCGGGGTCTTCGAGCTTTGAGATCATCACATCGATCCCGATCGCGTCGCGTTCTTCGACGATGCGTGCAAGTTCCGCCTGATCCACCGGCATCCGCCCGAGCAGGCGCCCGAGCATGGTCCAGGATTCGAGCTGTTTGACGGGGTCGGTCTGGGCCCGGAGTGTGGTCTCGGTATCGCGGATTTTTTCGATGATGTTCATGGGCCATCATAGCGCAGAATTGTGAAACAGCCGCCAATCTTAATGACTGGCGGCTGTGGGACACATTGCTTTATTTCTCATCTCGGATCATGTCGGTTCATCACCGTTCATCTCATCTGCGCCGTCTCTTGCACAGGAAAGCTCCTGTGGCGAGGATGGCTACAGAGCCAGACGCGGGCACCTGGGTCTGAAGTACGCGCACAGAATCGTGCATCATAAACCCTTTGTTCAGTGCGTTTGATTCGATCACTACCCGATCAAACTCGGCGTCGCTCGACCAGCCGTTCCATGTCCAGTTGCCATCAACTGATGCGAGGAGATCATCTGACCCAACGAAGGTATCGCCATTGAAGAACCGGACCGAGCCGTCGGCGATGTTGTCGATGGACGAGAAGAAGCCGCCGAAGGATCGTTGAGTCAGATTGAACTGGTATTCAACACCGCCTCTCGTTGTACCGAGCAAGCGGCTTCCTTCGTACTTCTGGGTCATGTTCTTGTATGACCACCCGCCAGTCGTATGAAGAAACGAGTTGTTGGAGTTTAATAGGGTCGCCATGCCACCAAAGGCCTCGACTGGCGCTTGCTCGAATGAGCTCATATCGAGGTTTTCGAAGCCCTCAAACTGGAGCGATTGGAACTCGCCAACTCGGACGATGTCGGCTTGAGCTGCTATTCCAGTGGCGGCCATGGTGGCGATGATGATTGATTTGTGCATGTTGTACCCCGCTGTGTGTTGGATTGATGTGGCCGCAGTTTGTTTGGCCTCACTTCAATCTGTAAAACAGCATGGGAGAATACAAACGGTCTGCGTGGGTTCTGTGTATACGAACTCCTGCAGTCGTTCGATTCATTAGAAAACCACCCCGCAGCTGGATTCAGCTGCGGGGTGGTGACTTATCGGAGGATTGCGAGTTAAGAGGTTCCCGCGGCGTTCCTAGTCATGGGCTTAACGCATCGGGGTCTTCGACGATGCGTGCAAGCTCCGCCTGATCCACCGGCATCCGCCCGAGCAATCGCCCCAGCATGGTCCAGGATTCGAGCTGCTTGACGGGGTCGGTCTGGGCCCGGAGTGTGGTCTCTGTGTCTGTCGTTGCCCTTTTTCACTCATGGAGCGTTGAAGCAGTACAGGCTCTAGGACTGTACATTTTCTTCATTGCTCGTAGTATCAAATGCAGAATATGCATGAGTTATTTGAATGAACCGGACAAATCGTTAATGGATTTTTTGATACCGTCTAAGGCTTCAGTGTGCTGAGTTCCAATCACGGCATTAATTTGAGGATTTTGGTAATTTCTGATGAGTGTCGCGAATCTGATCGAGTGATTTACAAGCTGCTCGCGACTGGTATTTCGCGAGTCATTCTTGTCGCGCATTTGAGCTAATAGGCAAGAACTCCTGAGCTTTGCTAGCTCGTTTTCGGCTCGTATTTGGAGATCACGATGCTGTTGTTGATCTGCGCCACGACTCCATTCGCCATTGATTGCCAAAATGTTTGATCCTGCTTCAACAACTTCTGAGTAGAGCCCCATGAGCAGTCTTCTGGCATCATCTTTGATTCGAATTTTATGCAGCCACCAGTCTGCAAACAAAGCAAAAATAAAACCCAGAGCTATCCCAGCAAGTTGCGATTGAACAAAGGCTATTCCAAGATTGACAAATGCTATTAGTAAATCCACAGTTAGAGTGTACAAAGAAATAATGAGTATGTCGAGGTGCGCTGATTGAAAATGCTGAAATACAAATCAAGTCAGTATCACAGTTTAAAAAAATCAAGCCAAGTCGGCTTGATTGCGATTCTATGAGATTTCTAGGTTAGTTTTACAGCTTCCCCCGGCGCTCCTGCTCTTGTTCTAGGCTCTCGAAGAGGGCTTTGAAGTTGCCCTTGCCGAAGCTCTGGGAGCCGCGGCGGCAGATGATCTCGATGAAGAAGGTTGGGCGGTCCTGGAGGGGCTTGGTGAAGAGCTGGAGGAGGTAGCCCTCGTCGTCGGCGTCGACGAGCACGCCCAGGTCCTTGACGCGTTGGTGGTCTTCTTTGACGATGTCGTGGCCGTGCTCGGTGAGCATGGTGTTGACGCGGTCCCAGACCTTCTCGTAGTAGGTCTCGGGCATGTCGAGGAAGTCAACCCCACGCCTGCGGAGCTCGGCGACGGTCGCCAGCTCGTCGTCAGTGCGGAAGGCGAGGTGCTGGACGCCGGGCATCATGTTGTGCCACTCGAGGTATTCGAGGATCTGTGATTTCTTGACGCCGTCGGCGGGCTCGTTGATGGGCATCTTGATGAGGTTGTTGCCCGAGGCCATGACCTTGGACATGAGAGCCGAGAACTCGGTGGAGATGTCGGCGTCGTCGAAGTGCTTGAACATCTTGAACTCGAGCACATCTTCGTACCACTTGACCCACTCGTTCATCTTGCCCTCTTCGACATTGCCGACGAGGTGATCGGTGAACATGAGCCCGCAGGGGTGCTTCTCGTTGTAGTCGTTGAGCGGCGAGTCGTACTTCTTGAAGGTCGGCATGAAGAGCCCGCCCTTGCGGAGGTTCTCGTGGGCGTACTCGCCGGTGCGGGAGATGAAGGTGTGGATCACACGCCCGTAGGTGTGGATAGAGGCGACGGTGACCGAGCCTTTTTCGTCTTCGATGGTGCGTGGTTCGCTGGCGGACTTGCCGCCGTTGGCCAGGGCCTTGTTGTAGGCGGCGGTCGCGTCTTCAACGGTGAGCGAGACATCCTTGATGCCGTCGCCGTAGAGCTTGAGTTCTTCGGCGGCTTGGTGGTCTTTGTTGAGCGGGGTAGTGAGCAGGATGCGGATGTTGCCCTGGGTGAGCAGGTAGTCGGCTTCGTCGCGTGAGCCGGTGGTGAGGTCGGCGATCTGGTCGATCCGGAAGCCGAAGGTGTGGGCGTAGAAATACGCGGCCTGCTTGGCGTTGCCCACATAGAAACGGACATGATCGACATCGATCAGGTTGAGTGGGTCGGCGCTGATGGAGGTGCTGGTCTGTGTTGAGACGCTTGTCATAACTGCTGTCCTTGAAAGCTCTTGGGCAGACATTGCCGACCTTTTCCGGTATGGTCATTCGGCGGGAGCCCAGGTCCCGTATATCTATTGTATACGAGCCAAGCGTCTGGTGACAAGTCAATTATGAATCGCCCAATCGAGCGCCCAATGGGCGAGATTCGATCAGATTTCGCAGTAATCCGGGTGGGTGATCAACTCGCGGAAGCCCGATGAGGCGTCGCCCATGCGCAGGATGCTCAGGGTGCTCTGGGCGAGCAATGCACCCAGCGGCTTGCCCGCGACCATCAGCACGGCGTCGCCGTCCTCGGTGATGCCCTCGGAACGGATGAGGGCTTCGACCTGGTCGGTCCAGTCACGCAGGCGTCCGCTTGCGGGGGGTTGGGTGTAGATGGGGGTGACACCGCCGTAGAGGGCCATGCGGTGCGAGGCCATCTTGGAGGATGTGTAGCCGTAGATGGGCATGCGGAAGTTGTACTGGCTGAGGTAGCGGGCCATGCCACCAGCCTGTGACCAGACGACGATGGCTTTGGCGTTGAGTTCCTTGGACATGTGCCAGACGCCGCTGGCGAGGGCGGCGGAGCGGAAGGGGTATTCCTTCATGTCGATGGGCTGGCCGTTGGAATGGAGGATTTCGTCCATGCGGGATTCGGTGACCTTGATAATCCGCTGCATGGTTTCGACGACGAGCGTTGGGTGGGCCCCCACCGCGGTCTCGCCCGAGAGCATGACGGCGTCACAGCCGTCGAGCACCGCGTTGGCGACATCGGAGGCTTCTGCCCGCGTCGGGGTCGCGGACTCGATCATGGTTTCGAGCATCTGCGTCGCGACGATGCAGGGCTTGCCCATGGCGGTGCACTTGGCGAGGATGTATTTCTGGATCACGGGGACCTTGGCGACATCCATCTCAACGCCCAGGTCTCCACGGGCGACCATGATGGCATCGGCAGTGCGGATAATCGAGTCGATATTGGAGATTGCCTGAGGCATTTCGATCTTTGCGACGACGGGGATCGAGGTGCCCATGTCGGAATCGCCGGGTTGTTCGCCCGGGCGTTTCCATTCGTCGAGTTTGGCTTTGAGTTTTTCGATCTCGCTGGCCGTGCGGACAAAGGAGAGGGCGAGGTAGTCGATCCCGTTCTCACAGGCCCACTGCGCGCATTTCCAGTCACGCTCAGTGATCGCGGGCATGTCGAGCTCGGATTCGGGGAGGTTGACGCCCTTTGAACTCGTCACCTTGCCGCCGACGGTGACCCGGCAGCGGAGCCACTCGCCTTTTTCGCGTTCGACGGCCAGCATGCGGATGAGCCCATCGTTGATGAGCACACGCTGCCCGGGGAGTACATCCTCGTAAAAGGCATCGAAGGTGACATCGAAGGAAGCCTTGCCGTCGATGATCTTGGCGTCTCCCTGGCCTTTTCGGAAGAATATATCGTCGCCGGCGTTGAGCAGGATGCCCCCGTCTTCGTGGATGTCGGGGACCTTGCAGACCCGCATCTTGGGTCCTTGGAGATCGCCAAGCAGGGCGACGCTTCGTCCGGAGTTGTCGATGGCTCGACGGACACGCTCTAACCGGATGTCCATGTCTTCGAGCGTGCCGTGCGAGAAGTTGAGCCGGAAGACCGAGACACCGGCTTCGATGAGTTTGCTGAGTGTCTCGTCGGTGTCGGACGCCGGGCCGAGGGTCGCCACGACTTTGGCGTGTGCAGGGCGGGTTGGGTCGTTGATCATCCAAGAGGGCGCTGAAGTATGGGTCATGCTGGCTCCACGCCCGAAGGAACGGGCGGCTGTTGTGAGGGGGGTGCACAAAGGCACCAGATAAGTTTTATCGGTCTGAAGGCTCTCCGTCCATTGGTATTCCTGAGGAACCCTCGGGACAATCGCATTGTTCGCATCGTATGATGCCCTATGAGCAACGCATCGAAGCCGGAGAGTAAGCCTACCACGCAACAATCCGAGCCAGCACGGGCCCCTGTGGTGATTGTCACCGGCGGGGGGTCGGGGATCGGTCGATCGGCGGCCATTACCCTCGGAAAGCAGGGTTTTCGGGTGGTGATCGCGGGACGCAAGCTTGAGAAGCTCGAAGAAACCGGCGAACTGCTCGACGAGCACGGGGTGGATTGGGTTGCAATCTCGGGAGATATCGCCATCGCTCAAGACCGCCAAAGTTTGATCGCTGGGACGCTCGATGAGTACGGACAAATTAATGCAATCGTCAATAATGCCGGGCTCGGGACCTGCAAAGTGCTCGGGGAGCTGGGCGCCCAGGAGGTCCAAGATTTGTTCTCTGTCAACACGATCGGGCCGATCGAGCTGGTACGAATCGCGATTCCAGAGCTTGTTCGCTCAAGCGGGTGCGTGGTCAATATCGCGTCGATCGCGATTGTCGATCCGTTTGTTGGGCTCGGGGTGTACGGCTGCGCAAAAGCCGCCATCGACGGGCTGACCCGCGCACTGCACAACGAGTACGGGCACCAAGGTATCCGGGCGTACACCATCGCGCCGGGGGCGGTCGAGACGCAGATGCTGCGTTCGATTGTGTCTGAAGATATGCTGTCTGCTGACCAGGCCATGACGCCCGATCGAATCGCGGAGTTGATTGCGGGTTGCATCACGGGCCAAACGGATCAGGCATCGGGCTCAACGATGGTGGTCAATAGCTAAGCTGGTGAACAGCTAAAACCGATTGGTTTACTCGCCCGGGATGTACGAGATCGCGCCTTCCATGGGAGAGCTGGCGGTGGCGTAGAGCTTCTTGGGGATCCGCCCGGCGAGGTAGCTCTGACGGCCCGCTTCGCACCCCTTGCGCATCGCGTGGGCCATCATGACCGGGTCATTGGCATGGGCGATCGCGGTGTTGAGCAGCACGCCGTCGGCTCCGAGCTCCATCGCGAGGGCAACATCGCTGGCGCAGCCTACGCCTGCATCGACGATGACCGGGAAGTCCGGGTCGTTCTCTTTGAGCAGCTCAAGGCACAGTACGATGTTGTTGATGTTCAATACGCCTTGGCCAGAACCGATCGGTGAGCCCGCGGGCATGACGGCCGTCGCGCCAGCGTCCTTGATCCGTAGGGCGCTGATCGGATCGTCCGAGGTGTAGCAGAGCACATTGAACCCGTCCTTGACCAGCGTCTCCACGGCCTGAAGCGTACCCACAGGATCGGGGAGAAGGGTCTTTTTGTCGCCGAGCACTTCGAGCTTGACCCAGCTGGCGCCGGGGTTTTCGAGCTGGTCGAGGAGTTCGCGACCTAGGCGAGCCACACGCACCGCGTCGTCAGCACTAAAGCACCCGGCGGTGTTGGGCAGGATGGTGTAGCGATTGAGATCGATGTACTCGAGCAAGCTCTTGCCCTGCTCATTGAACAGCCGCTCGCGGCGAACCGCCACCGTGATGATCTCCGACTGCGAGGCATCGAGGGCGTCGCGCATCAGGTCCATCGAAGCGTACTTGCCCGTGCCGACCAAGAGGCGGGAGTCGAACGATTGCCCCGCGATGTTGAGCGAGGACAGGCCGGGTTCTGCTTGGAGGGTGCTCATGGGATCACCTGTTTCTTGGAGATGGAGTTTAATGACAGTATGTTACGACTTGATGGTCGCGGTGCTGCGGACATGCAGTTCGGTGAGCTGCTCTTCGTCGACCACATTGGGTGCTTCGCACATGAGGTCTACGCCGGTGAGCGACTTGGGGAACGCGATGACATCGCGGATGTTCTCGGTGCCGATCAGGTGCATGACCAGGCGATCGAGCCCGAAGGCCACGCCGCCGTGTGGTGGGGCGCCATAGGTCAGCGCGTCCATCAGGAAGCTGAACTTGAGCTTGGCTTCCTCATGCGACATGCCCAAGAGCTCGAAGACCTTGGACTGGACATCCTGCTGGTGGATACGGATCGAGCCGCCGCCGATTTCAGAGCCGTTGCAGATCATGTCGTAGCCATCCGAGAGAATCGATTCGACGGTGTCCACATCCTTGATGTCCGCCGCCATGAATCGCTCAGTCTCGGCCTTGGTCGGTGCGGTGAACGGGTGGTGGAGCGATTGGTAGCGTTCGTTTTCTTCGTCGTACTCGAACATCGGGAAGTCGTAGACCCAGAGGAAGTTCCACTTGCCCTCGGGGATGAAGTCGTGCTCCTTGGCGATTTTGAGCCGAAGCTCTCCAAGGGCTTTGGTGCAGACATTGTATGAATCAGCACCGAAGACCACAGCGTCGCCGTCTTCGAGTCCAAGGCGTTCGACCAGTTCGTCCTTGATGTCGCCGAGGAACTTGGCGATCCCGGTGGAGAACTCGCCCTCGGTGTACTTGACGGTTGGTGCGCCGCCCGCGCCGAACTGCTCGACGAATGGGTTGAACTTGTCGGTGACCTTGCGGGAGAACTTGGTTGCAGCGCCGGGCACACGGATGGCCTTGACCACGCCCTTGTTCTTGGCGAGGGCTTCTTCGAAGACCATGAAGTCCGCCTTGGCGGCCAGGTCTGAGATGTCCACGAGCTTGAGATCGAAGCGGGTGTCCGGGCGGTCGATGCCGTAGGTGTCCATCGCATCGCGGTAGGTCATGCGTGGGAAATTTGGAAGGTCGACATCGAGCATCTGCTTCCAGATGGTCTTGGCGTAGCCCTCCATGATTTCGAGCACCTCGTCGCGATCGACGAAGCTCATCTCCAGGTCGATCTGGGTGAACTCGGCCTGGCGGTCGGCCCGCGGGTCCTCGTCGCGGAAGCACTTGACGATCTGCAGGTAGCGATCGCAGCCCCCCACCATCAGGATCTGCTTAAAGAGCTGAGGCGACTGAGGCAGCGCGTACCACATGCCCTCTTGGTTACGCGATGGTACCAGGAAGTCGCGTGCACCCTCGGGCGTAGATCGACACAGAACCGGGGTCTCGACCTCGATGAACTCGTGTTGGTCAAAGTAATCGCGGGTGAGCTTGGCGACGCGGTGACGGGTGCGGAGGATGTTCTGCATGGTCGGGCGACGCATGTCGATGTAGCGATAGCGGAGGCGGACTTCCTCGTTTGGCAGGTCTTTCTCGTTGCTGGGTATAAACGGCAGTTTGTTGGTTTTGGAGAGGACTTCGAGCTCAGTAACCAAGACCTCAATAGCGCCGGTGGCGATCTTGGGGTTGGACTTGCCGCGTTCGCGGACCACGCCGACGACCTTGATGCAGTCCTCGTTGCGCAGGCGATCGCCGGCTTCCATGGTGGCCTCGTTGCCATCTTCTGAATCGAACACGACCTGGGTGATCCCGGCACGGTCACGCATATCGATAAAGATGAGCCCGCCACCGTGGCCGCGGTAGGCGTTGACCCAGCCGCAGAGAGTGACAGTCTGACCGATGTGTGATTCGTTGAGTTCGCTGCAGGTATGCGTGCGCATGGTGTGTGCCTTGGTCTGTGGTGAGGTTGTTCTGAGCGTTGATTGTATGCGTGCCCGGGCACGAAAAAGGCTCCCGTTTGGGAGCCTTTCGTGTGTTTTTGTGCTGGGTGATGCTGTTCTGTTCAAGCGGCTCGGCTGTAGAGGCTCGTGCTCGTTTCGAGCAGGAGCGGGCCCGCGATCTCCAAGACCATCGCCCAATCCTCGCGGAGCTGCGGGGTCCAGGCGTAGTCGCAGACTTGGGCGAAGGCCGCCAAGAGTTCATCGCTCATGGTGGCGAGTTCGTGCTCATCGGGCCGGGGCGAGCCGAAGGCGGTCTGTTGATCGACGAACAGCTCGAGTTGGTCGAAGTGCTGCACGATGCTGGTGAGCGTGTCTTCGAGCCCGGTGTCGGTGAGGTTGGAGCCCGCGAAGTTGGCCGAGTCGATGACCTTATCAATCCGAGGCTGGATCAGTACGAAGCTGGCGTGGAGGCGGTTGATTTGTTGGGTGTTCAGTGGCATAGAAAATGCTCCTTTGTATGAGGTCTCCCTCATGCATCGGAGCATTATCGGCCCAACTGGACCGAGATTGAAGATTTTATCAGAATCACAGGATCAGGGCTGTATCAGCACATTTCGATGCAGACCGCGACCGAGTTGCCCCCGCCGAGGCACAGGGCTGCGACGCCCTTCTTGCCGCCGGTGCGCTTGAGCTGGTGGATCAGGGTGACGAGCACGCGGGCGCCTGAAGCGCCGATGGGGTGACCGATGGCGACACCGCCGCCGCAGATGTTGAGCTTGTCTTCGTTGATGCCCAGTGCCTTGATGTTGCACAGGAGTTGGGCTGCAAAGGCCTCGTTGATCTCGAACAGATCGACATCGTCCACGCTCCAGCCGGCCTTGTCGAGTGCGCCCTGCACGCCGGTGATCGGTGCGGTGAAGATGTCCTTGGGCGCGACGCCCGAGGTGTTGTACGCGACGATCTTGCACAAAGGTGCGAGCCCGAGCTCGGCGGCTTTGGATTCGCTCATCACGATGGTGGCCGCGCCGCCGTCGGAGATCTGCGAGGCATTGCCCGCGGTGATGGTCCCGTCCTTGGTGAACGCTGGACGGAGTTTGGCGAGCCCGTCGGCGGTCGAATCGCCACGGATGCCCTCGTCGATGTTGATCCCGCCGTCTGGCCCTGGGTTGCGCCGGTTGCCGAGCTGTTCGCCGGTGAGCTTGACGACCTCGCTGTCGAAGTGCCCGGCTTCCCAAGCAGCTGCCGCGCGCTGGTGCGACTGGGCCGAGAAGCGGTCCTGGTCTTCGCGGGTGATGCTGTGCTCGCCTGCGGTGTGTTCGGCGGCATTGCCCATCGGCCAG
This sequence comes from uncultured bacterium, assembly GCA_963976625.1. GTDB lineage: Bacteria > Planctomycetota > Phycisphaerae > Phycisphaerales > UBA1924 > UBA1924. Next base: position 21,480 of record CAXBLA010000003.1, on the reverse strand, counting down.
CATTCAAACGCACAGCGGAGCCCGTCGTAGGCCATGTGGTCTTCCATGGTGCCCGGGCCGTACTTGATGCCTTGGCGGACATGAGAGAAGTGCGGTGCCCCGGTCATGTTCTCCATACCACCGGCGACGACGCAGTGGTTGTCTCCGGCCTTGATGGACTGGGCGGCCATCATCACGGCTTCGAGACCCGAGCCGCAGACTTTGTTGACGGTTTTAGCCGAGAGCGTGTCGGGGAGCCCGGCTTTGAGCCCGGCCTGGCGTGCCGGGTTCTGGCCCAGTCCAGCCTGGAGCACGCAGCCCATGATGCACTCGTCGATATGATCCTTGGCGGCGGGGGCATCGGCGAGGGCGGCTTCGATCGCAAAGGCACCGATCTGTGGCGACGCGACCCGGGCGAAGGATCCAAAGAACTTCCCAACAGGGGTTCGGCGGGCGGCAACGATGACTGGCTGGTTTGGCATATGCTTCTCTCACTTGGGTGAAACTGTGTTGAAATCGAGTGGGTTGATATTCTAGGAGCCTTCAATCCCAATACCAACCGGCGAACGGCTCCAACAACATCCCTGCGAACCATGAAAACCTCAGAATCCTTATCAGTATTCCCCTGGTCAGCGGGGCCGATCACCAAGGGCTTGCTCTGGATGGAGTTTCTTGCTCTGTATGGAGTGTTGCCGGCATTGGTGGCGGGCTTCGTACGCCCCCAGCGCGCTCAGGCAGTGCTGGCACGAGTTGGTATCGACTGGATCAGCTTCGAGACCGGGCTGCCCAGGGGGACATTCGTTTTCCCGGTGTTGTTGATGACCTTCTTGCTGATGTTCCTGTGGCTCCGGCTTGATAAACGGTTCGACAACCAGAGGCTGTGGAACTGGGGAGCATTCAAGAGGGAGTTTCGTCGGATCACCATCCGGTTTGCGATCGCAGGGCCCTTGATCGCAGGGGTGGCTTGGTTGTTGGCTTATAAAACGCCCCTGCTTGCTGAGCAGGGCTTTTTTTATCTCCCACGCGAGATCCCGGGCTTGATGCTCGCGATCAGCTTGCTGTACCCGTGGGTCAGCGCGTACCCGCAAGAAGTCACCCATCGTGCGTTCTTCTTCTATCGCTACGCCCCGATCCTGGGGATCGGTCGGTTGGCGCTGGTGATGAATGTGATCGCCTTTGTGTGGCTCCACGCCCCGATGTGGAACACGATCGCCCTGGTGATGACGCTGCCGGCGGGTGTGCTTTTCGCGTGGACTTACCGGCGGACGGGCTCAACACTGGCGGCTGGGTTTGAGCACGCGATCTACGGGATCTGGGTGTTTGCCACCGGGCTCGGATATTTCGTGTTTGCGGGGAACTAGGCACAAAAAACTTCCCCACGATCGATAACTGCCTGACTATGATTCTGCCCCATATACGGGGTTGTTTTACGAACTACCTGAAGGAATCCACATGTCCACCACCGCAGCCGACACTCATGTAAAACTCGAAGCCAATACCAACCAGGCACTCGGGATCGCCCAGTACGCCATTGATTTCCTTTCAGACGACCCGGCTAAGCGTGGCGAGCCCGACGCGAGCGTCCTCGAACGCACCAACATGTTCTTCACCGATGCCGTGCTCTGTGGGCTCTCGGCCTTGGCACTCAAGACCAACGCACCGACGGTGCTCCGCGACGAGGCACTCCAGTACCCGGTCACCGACGCGACCCACCGATTGGGCAAGGCGACCCAGCGTGGCGCGACCGTGTTCGGGTCCAATGTGCAGGTCCAGCCAGAGAAGGCGATCTTGGCCAATGGCTCGGCCGTGCGTGAGTGGGACTCGAACGGCACCAACTTTGGGTACAACCCACAGCTCGGGCATACAGCCGGCGAGTTCGGTCATAACGATTTCTACGGCGTGTGCATCGCCGGTGCTCAGATGGCCGGTCGCGACGGGGCGTACGCGCTCAAGGCGATGATCTGTCTCGATGAGATCCGCGGCCGGTTAGCCGAGGTGTTCTCGCTCAAGACCTACAAGGTGGACCATGTTGTTCATGGTGCGATCGGATCAGCGGCGGTTTTTGGCGCAATGCTCGGCGCGACCGCTGAGCAGATCGAATCCGCGATCGGCATGGTCGTGGCTCACTACATCCCGTTCCGTGCGATCCGTGCCGGCAAGCAGCTCTCGGATTCCAAGGGCGCCAGCGCCGCGATCTCGACCGAAGTCGCGATCATCTCGGTTCGTCGTTCGATGAATGGGTTCATGGGCCCACGCGATATCTTCCGTAACCCGGAATCCATCTTCCGCATCTTCGAAGGCCCGGGCCAGATGTTCGAGGCGGTCGGATCCGACAGCGCCAACACCAAGCAGGCCGATGCGTCGCCGTTTGATCTGGTGCTCGGGCGCGGCGGCAGCGACTTCGCTGTGATGGGCATGCACTTTAAGCTCGGGCTCTATGAGCATCAGAGTGCCGGTGCACTCCAGGCGCTGCTCGACCTGCTCAAGAAAGCCCCGCACCTGCTCGATGACGAGACCGGCTCACAGATCAAGTCGATCAAGATCACCGCCTACGAGCCTGCCTTCGGCATCATCGGCGACCCCGCCAAGCGCAACCCCACCACCCGCCAGAGCGCGGACCACTCGATGGTCTACATCGTGGCGACCCTGCTCCGCAAAGCGCTGAGCCAGCAGACCTCCGATTGGAAGACGCTGATGCTCGAGCCGTACGATTTCGATGCCGATTCAATCAACAACCAGCGGACCCGCTCGTTGATGGAGAAGATCGAGTTCTTCCACGGCGGCGAGGACTACGACAAGCGGTACCCCGACGGCATCCCGACCTCGCTGATCATCGAAGACACCGACGGCACCGAGTTCGATTCGGGCATGGTGATGTACCCCGCTGGGCACGCCCGCAACACCGAGGCGGATCTCAAGGGCATCCTCGCCCACAAGTTCAACATTCTCGGCAAGCTGGCCTTCGAAGACCCATCACCGATCGTGGCTCGCTTTGATGGCTTGATGGAGAAGTCGGCCGAAGACATCGCGTCGATCAACGACTTCGATATCCATACCCGCGACGGCTTCGAGTAAATCGCAGAGGCTGACCCTATAAGTCATATATTCGAAACACGAATCAGTGATAGAGCTTGCCCGCGTGCTTGATCCATCCTGATTCGTGTTTTTTCATGGGGTCTCGGTGCGTCCAGTGGACAAGCCCGCCGCGATGGTTGAACTCGTACTCACCTTTGAACTCAACGAGATCGCCGGTGCGGACATGAACGCGATCAACGAGGTCGATGTTGTGAACGATCAAGAGTGTCTGGTCGCAGTTGAGCTGCACCACAAAGCGTTGGTGCCGGTCGCCTTCGAGGTCGTCGGTGTAGATTTTGACAACCACGCCGACATCCTCGATCATGGTCGAGTCGTCTTTAAGGGTATATCGCCAGTCGTTTGGGGACATCACATTTCCCAGGGGATGCCCGGGGTGTAGTCGATCAGCTCGTAGAGCTCTTTGCGGGTCTGCATGTTGGGGAGCTGGCCTTCGAGCGTGCCGGTTTCTTTGAGCTCATTGAGGGCCCGGGTGATCGCGCCCATTGCGATGCGGAGGGTGGAGACGGGGTAGATCACGATGGAGTAGCCCATCTTGCCGAAGGCATCGAGCCCGATCATCGGGGTCTTGCCGTACTCGGTCATGTTGGCGAGCAGGTACGGGCGTTGGTCGCCCAGTTCGTTCATCGCGCTGGCGAAGTCGGCGAATTCCTGTTCGGTGCTGAGCCCCTCGGGGAAGATCATTGACGCGCCGGCCTCGACATAGGCCTTGGCTCGGGTGACGGCCGCGTCGAATCCATCGACGCCCTTGGCATCGGTGCGGGCGCAGATGATGAACTCGCCGTCAGAGCAATCCTGCGATGCTTTGACGGCCCATTGAATCTTGGACACGGCTTGATCGACGGGGATCAGAGATTTGCCGTCGAGATGGCCGCAGCGTTTGGGAAAAACTTGGTCTTCGAGGTGCAACCCCGCGGCCCCGGCGTGGTTGTACTCGAGTACGGTTCTGCGGACCATTTCTTCCTCGCCAAAGCCGGTGTCTGCGTCCGCCATCACGGGGAGCCCGGAGCCAAGAGCGACCTCGCGGATGACCTGTTTAAAATGATCAAGCGTCAGTATACCGACATCGGGCACGCCCGCGGCTACAGCGGCGGCCCCGCCCGAGACATAGCAGGCCTGGAACCCGGTCTGGGCGACGGCGCGGGCGACGAGCGCGTTGAACGCGCCTGGGGCGGCGACGACCGATTGGTCCATGTGTGTACGAAGAACGGTACCGGGGTGGAGTTTGATGGGCATAGAGGATGATAGACGCATCGGGCTGCGCAGCCGAGTGAGATCGGCGATACAATGGGCAGATGAGCATGAAACCACCATCGATTCCGCGGCTGTCTGCAACTGTGCTTCTCTCCTCGATACTTAGCGCCGGGCTGATGGTCGGGTGCGCTGGGCAGGCAACAACTACGACTCAACACACCACCCCCGCTGCTGATTCTGCAGATATTGCAGGCGATCGATTGTCGTGGTCTGAGATCCAATCGCCTGAGCGTGTTGATGGTCGGTTGAGTTTCTTTGGGCAGCCTACTCCTGAAGAGCTCAACGCCTTCGCGCAAGCTGGGGGTAAAATCGTCATCAACGCGCGGACCCAGGAAGAGATGGACAAGCTGGATTTCGATGAGCCTGCATTGGTAAAATCGCTTGGAATGGAGTACATCCATATCCCAACCAGCAGCACCAACTTCGGCTACGGCGTACGCGATGAGTTTAAGGCCGCCTTTACGCGCACACAGGGCGAGACGCTCTTTCATTGCGGCTCGGGCTCGCGGGCGGGGGCGATCTACGCCCTGTATATGATGGACGAGTTTGGGATGAGTCGGCAGGACGCAGCAGAGCATGCATTATCGCTCGGGATGGGGAAAGGGATGGTTCGGATGATTGAACGCACATTGATGGAGACTCCGGGGCGCGTGATCGACGCGGTCGATGCGGAGCAGATCCAGCACACGATCGACATGCTGGTCAGCTTCGGCACCCGTCACACGATGTCCGAGACCGAATCGGACACTCGAGGAATCGGGGCCGCCCGTCGCTGGGTGCATCAGCAGTTCGAGCAGAATATTAAGGGGCACGGCAAATCGGGCGATTCGACGCCCAAGGTGTACTTCGATGCCCATCGAGTGGAGCCAGACGGGCGCCGGATCAACGAAGCCGTAGATGTGGTCAATGTGATCTGCAAGATCCCGGGGACGCAACCTGCATCGCGGGATCGTCTGTACTATGTGCTTGCGCATCTCGATTCACGAGCCAGCGAGGCCAATGATGCGACCTCTGACGCACCGGGTGCCAATGACGATGGCTCGGGCGTCGCCGCGTTGATCGAACTCGCCCGGGTGCTCTCCAAGGAACAGCTCGAATCGACGGTTATCTTGATGGCGACGAGCGGCGAGGAACAAGGGCTCTTCGGGGCCCGGCTCCATGCACAGCGGGCATTGGCCGACGGCAAGGACATCCGCGGCGTGCTCAACAACGACACCGTGGGCGATCCGACCGGAGTGCTCCCAGATCAGGACGGGCGGAAGGTCATCCGGGTGTTCTCTGAGGGGCTCCCGGCAACCATGCTGTCGCTTGATGATTCCGAGATCGGGTCGTCTGTCCGCAAAGTCCGTATGTACGGCACCGAGTCCGATTCGGTCTCACGCCAACTCGCCCGGTACATCGCCGACATCGGTCGATTGCATCGGACGACTGTCCAGCCCAAGTTGATTTTTCGCCCGGACCGGTTCTTGCGTGGGGGTGACCACACGCCGTTCAATGAGCTCGGGTTCCCCGCGATCCGGTTCTGCGAGATGTACGAGAACTACGACCACCAGCATCAGGATGTGCGCATGGAGGGCGATACGCAGTTTGGCGATTTGGCCGAATATGTCGATGCCGAGTATCTGGCGGATGTGACGCGGCTCAATGGTGCGGTGCTGGTGCACCTGGCCAATGCACCGTCGTCGCCAATTAATGCCCGGGTGATGATCTCCGAGCTGACCAACGACACGACACTGCGCTGGGACGCGTCGCCCGAGCCCGATGTGGCTGGGTACGAGATCGTCTGGCGGGAATCAACTGATTGGACCTGGAAGCATGCTCAGGATGTTGGTAATGCCGCCGAGGGCACAGTTGATCTGTCAAAGGACAACTGGCTCTTCGGGGTGCGTGCGTATGACCATGACGGGTACCGTTCGCCCGTAGCGTACCCGTTCCCAGCCCGCCAATAGGCCATGTGGAGCACGGCAAAGAACGCTTTGAACGCCTAGAATCGGGTGTTTCCATACCCATACACGCCGATCGCCCATCGGGGATCGCGTCCGACCAAGCTCGCATCGAGCATTAGAGAAGGAATACCGAATCATGACCACCGCCACCCACGCCAAGGGGCTCGAGGGCGTCATCGCCGGCGAGACCGAAATCTGTAATGTCGAGCAGACCTCGCTGGTCTACCGCGGCTACGAAATCGCTGACCTCGCGGCCAACGCATCGTTCGAGGAAGTCGCGTTCTTGCTTCTCGTAGGTCATAAGCCATCGAGTAGCGAACTCAAAGCCTTCAACGACGAGCTGACCTCGCTGCGTGCGCTCCCAAGTGCCGTCGTCGATTTCCTCAAGACCTCGGGCAACCTGGTCAACAACGAGTACGCGGTGCCGATGGATATCCTGAGGACCGCGGTGTCGATCCTGTCGCATCTCGATTCGGACTGCCAGGAGAATGATCCGGAAGCCAACCTCCGCAAGTCCAAGCGTCTGCTCGCTCAGATCCCGACCATCATCGGGCACATGCAGAACTCGATCGACGGCAAGGATTTCATCGCGCCCAACTCGAAGCTCTCGCACTCGGCCAACTTGCTCTACATGATGACCGGCAGCGAGCCGACCCCGGAAGCCGAGAAGGTGATGGATGTGTCGCTGGTGCTCTACGCCGAGCATGATTACAACGCATCGACCTTCACCGCTCGTGTGATCTCGGGCACGCTGGGGGATCTGCACGGCGCGGTCACCGGGGCGATCGCGGCCCTCAAGGGCAAGCTTCATGGTGGCGCCAACGAAGCGGCGATGGAAATGCTCGCCGATATCCGCAACGACATCGGCTCGGACAATGACCCGGCCAAGGTCACGGCATGGATGCACCAGGCGTTCGCCGATAAGCGCAAGCTCATGGGCTTCGGGCATCGGGTGTATAAGAATGGCGATCATCGCGCACCGATTCTTCATGGTTTGGGTCGCAAAGCCGCCAAGGCTCGCGGCGAGGAGTTCGTCAAGCTCTTCGAGCTCGGCGAGATGGTCCAGAAGATCATGGAAGACGAAAAGACGATCTACCCCAATGTTGATTTCCCCTGCGGCATGACCTACTTCACGATGGGCATCCCGGTCCCGCAGTACACCCCGATCTTCGTGGCTTCGCGGATCACCGGCTGGGCGGCTCACATCATGGAGCAGCACGCCAACAACCGCTTAATCCGCCCACGCGTGGCGTACATCGGACCGGCGCTCCGCAACTGGAACGACTAAATCCGGGCTTCCCAAGCATTGAATTCCCGAGCGTCCCACGGGGGACGCTTTTTTAATGTCAATGGGTGAAAGGGATTGAGCCGATTCCCTTAGAATAGGGGAGACCCCCACCGGGCGAGGAGCAGGCATGATCAAGTTCGAATGCGATAGATGCGACATGGAGATCGAGGTCGAGGATAACCTCGCGGGCACCAAGCACGAGTGTTTGGGCTGCGGCGACATCAACCGGGTGCCCAGAGTCGATGGTGAAGTTTCGGCTCCAGAGCCTATCAAGGACTCCAAGAACACTGATCGAGCCGCCGAAGCCGGGTTCCCGCCGGACTTTGGGCCCGAGGTCCGGGTCTTGGTGGTCCGTCGGTGCTGGTTCCGATCGCGGGCGATCCGTTTCTCGCTGGCGGTCCTCGAATCGCTGATCGGCTTTGTTGGGCTGGTCTGGGTGCCGGTGACGGACCATTCTTGGCTCTGGTACTTGTTGTTTGTGCCGATGGCGCTGGGCGGGCTGGCGTTGATTATCTACTGGTGGATCGATCGGCTCGATGCCTCGCTCGAGATCACGACCAAACGCACGATCATGCACCACGGGATCCTGTCCAAGTCATCCTCCGAGGTCGTCCACGACAACATCCGCAATATCCAGATCGATCAGTCATTTCCGCAGCGGGTCATGAATGTCGGGCGGATCGGGATCTCGTCGTCCGGACAAGACGGGATCGAGCTGCAGGTCAACCATCTCAAGGACCCGGATAATCTCCGTAAAATCATTGATCTCTACCGCCCGCTTTGACGGATTCATGAGCGTGCAAGGCCACCGCGACATCCAAAGCGTGTATACTCCGCCGGCGGAGGATCCGCTTGTCTGGCTTTGATGTTTGATCGCCCTGGATACTGGGCGACTGGAGAAGACTTTACGATGCAATGGATGCTCAAACTTCGTCTGCGTGTATTCGCGCTCCTTGCGGCCTTGGCCATCTTGGTCTTCGGCGTCGTCAGCATGCTCTCGGTCGGGGTGATTCCGGCGGTTGGTGCCGCGATCGCGATCGCCGTCACGAGCGTGAACATGATGACCTCGCGCCTCGATGTGATCACTTGCGCCGGGTGCGGCCAGAGCATCGAGAAGCTCCCCGCGGGCACCCACGGCATCGCCTGTAAGGGCTGCGGCACCGTCAACCACCCGTTCAACACGGGTGACACGATGATGGCGATCGACTACTCGTATGATGATGACGAAGAACTCGGATAAGCATTCGGGATCATTCCGCGATTCATTGACCTATTGAAAAGCCCCCGGCGATTGCCGAGGGCTTTGTTTTTTATCTGAGATTGGTTTTACTTGGACTTGAGGGCCGCGTTCTTCTTTTCCATTTCCTTGTTGAAGTCTTCGGCGCTAACTTCTTCGATCTCCGCGTCCTTGAGGATCGCGTCGATGGTCTTGTGCTCGCGGATCTGCTGAAGCAGGGTCTGGGCCTGGCCCGACTTGATCAGCTCGTCTCGGATCTGCTCTGGGCGCTTGTTCTGCTGCATCGCCATCTGGTGCAGGCGGGCGTTGACCTCTGGCTCGTCAACCTCGATCTCCATGGATTCGGAGGCTTTATTGAGGATGAAGAACTGCTTGAGCTCTGAAGCGGCGCTGGCAGCGGACGAGTTACGGAGCTCGGCCATGTGCTGCTCGATCTCGGTCGGGTTCACACCCTTGTACATCATCTCCATGCGGCTGCGCTCGAGGTTGCGGGCGGACTGCTGGGCGGTGAGCCCCTCGGGGAGATCAAAGTTGATCTGCTCGGCGAGGTAGTTGCTGACCTGCTGACGCATGACCGACTGCTGCTGGACCTCTGCCCGCTGGGTGAGTTGGTTGGTCACCATCTCGCGGAGCTGGTCTTCGTCGCTAAAGCCGTACTTGGCGACCAGGTCGTTGATGACGGCTGGGACGATGCGGTAGACCTTGACGATCTCGTAGGCGACCGTGAGGTCCTTGCCACGGATGGCTTCGACTTCGTGGTTCTCTGGGCCGGTGAGCTTGATGGTGAGCTTCTCACCCTCCTTGGGAGTGCCGATCTGCTTGGCGAAGTCCGGGACGATAACGCCCAGGATCATGCCCTCGTCGCCCTCTGCAGGGATCTGGACGACGGCGCCTTCAATGTTGTAGTGCTCGGTGCCGTCGGAGTCGGTCATGACGGCGTTGCCGGTGAGGTAATCGCCCTTGTCGGAGTCTTCGCGCTCGTCGAGCGAGCCTTCGTTGATGGAGATCTTGTTGATCTCTTCGTCAACGAGCCCGTCGGGGAGGGTGGAGTCTGGCTTGAGGACCTTGATGCCCTTGAGCTCTGGGAGGTCAAACTCGGGCATAACCTCGACTTCGATCTCGAAATGGACGGGCTTGCCGGACTCGATCACGATGTCTTCCATCGCATCGGCGCTGGGCTGGGAGAGGACCTTGAGCCCGCTCTCTTCAACCGCTTCTTGGTAAGCTGCGGAGACGAGGCGTTGCTTGGTCTCGTCCTTGATGTAGCCGCCGAACTTTTTCTCGACGAGCCGGCGTGGGGCGTGCCCCTTGCGGAAGCCGGGGATGTTGGCTTCGTGGGCGACGGAGGCGAATGCGGTCTCCATCTGGCCGTCGACGACATCCGAAGGGATATCGATCACGATTTTTTTGCGGCAGGGACCAACATCGGAGATGTTGACGGTATTTTTGGTTGCGGTGTCTGACATGAGAATCCTTTGGTTCATGTCGCGCACAGGACTGCTGTCGATCCGCCATCGTGCGCCTGAGTCCCGGATCGACCCTGCCGAACGCCGACAGGAAAGGAAGTGTAGGCATCGACCGTTCTGCGTATGGAGTTTGGCCGAACCCATCGGGGGAGAAAAGAGGGTCAAAAACACTCTCTGAGTTGACGGGCGGGGCGGTTGAAGTCGGACCTTGGTGGGCTATGATCCACACTCATCGGGGCAAAGGCCCGGGTGGGACGCACCACGCCGAGGTGGCGGAATCGGTAGACGCGGTGGATTCAAAATCCACTTCTGGAAACAGAGTGGGGGTTCAAGTCCCCCCCCCGGCACTTTCAAAGCAGAGCTCGCTCTGTGATCCCACGAGAACACCAACGAATATCCCAAGTAAGGATGGTTTATTATGGCTGACGAACAGCAACCACAGCAGCAGCAAGTCCAGCTCCGCATTGACGAATCCAAGATGACGAGCACCTACTCAAACACCATCCGTACATCCAACACCAACGAAGAGCTGGTCATGGACTTCGGGATGAACATCCCGATGCAGATGCCCGGCCAGCCCCCGGTCATCGTCTTCAATGTCGGCTCACGCGTGATCATGAACTGGTCGGGCGCCAAGCGTCTGGCGATGTCGCTCGGGCAGGCCGTGCGCCAGTACGAAGAACGCAACGGCGAGATCGATATCAACCCGGGCGGCCAGCAGGGTGCGGCTCCAGAAACCAACTGATCCTCGCTGTTCAAATCCAGCAAAGAACGGCCCTTGGACGCTCCCATTATTGCGGGATGGACAAGGGTTTTTCAATTGGGCGTATTCACTCGAATTCTTGACGATTGAGGCAACCAAAGCCGCCTGAATATCAATAATAACTGACAGAAACGCCGATGAGGCGCATCCGCGATGGCGTGATGGCACTGAGGAAAGCACCAAGCGAACCCGACGCTGATGAACCCCGTAGGCTACTGCAGCTGCGGTATCTGCCCGCCCAATCAAACTCCGAGCTGATCCGTTCACAAGAGAACCCACGCATGCAAACCGACTCCCCCACTTCGGCCCAGACGAATACCCAATCGAATTCACAGCCAACCGATGACCAAGTTGCTCAGGTCGGTCAGCCGATCAATGACCTCGTTTCGGCCGTGGGCTCGGTCGTGGTCGGGCAGGAGCACATGGTGCGGGCGTTGGTCATCGGGATGCTCACCGGCGGGCATGTGCTGCTCGAAGGCGTGCCGGGCTTGGCCAAGACACTGACCGTGACGACATTGGCCCAAGGTTGCCAGGCGGATTTCTCCCGCATCCAGTTCACACCTGACCTCTTGCCCGCTGATGTGATCGGGACACTGATCTACAACCCTAAGGACGGAACATTCACGCCCCGCAAGGGTCCGATCTTTGCCAATATCGTGCTAGCCGACGAGATCAACCGGGCCCCGGCCAAGGTGCAGGCGGCCCTGCTCGAAGCGATGCAGGAACGGTCCGCGACCATCGGCGACACCACCTACAGCGTCGGCAAGCCCTTCCTCGTGCTCGCAACACAGAACCCGATCGAGCAAGAGGGCACCTACCCGCTTCCCGAGGCCCAGATCGACCGGTTCATGCTCAAGCTCAGCGTGGGCTACCCGACCAAGGCCGACGAGCGGATCATTGTCGATCGCATGATGAGCACGGCTGATATCGAAGCCATTCAACCAGTCGTGTCGCTCGATCAGATCGAAGCCGCCCGAGCTCTCGTCAACCGGATCTATGTTGATGACAAGATCAAGGACTACATCGTTTCGCTCGTTCACGCGACCCGCGAGCCGGCCCAGTACGATGTCGGCTGGCGGCTCGACCTGCCCAAGCTCATCGAGTTCGGCGCCTCGCCGCGAGCATCGCTGTCGCTCGCAAGGGCCGCACGCGCCAATGCCTTCTTGGATGGTCGATCGTTCGTGACGCCTTCAGATATCAAGGCCATCGGGCTCGATGTGCTGCGTCACCGGGTGCTGGTGAGCTACGAGGCGGAAGCTGAGGGCGTATCGAGCGAGGATATCGTCAACGAACTCTTTGCAAGGATCGCGGTGCCTTAACCTATGTTGACCGAAGAGCTCATGCGAGAAGTCCGTCGGCTCGAGATCCGGGCCCGACGCCGCGTCGACGATCTGTTCGGCGGGCAGTATCACTCTGCATTCAAGGGGCAGGGGATTGAGTTCGCCGAGGTGCGCGAGTACCAGCCCGGCGACGAGGTCCGCACGATCGACTGGAATGTCACCGCCCGCACCGGGCATCCGCATGTCAAGCGGTTTATGGAAGAGCGTCAGCTCACGGTGATCCTGTCGGTCGATTGCACGCTGTCCACGGCTTTCGGATCGGTGAAGCGATCCAAGCACCAGCTCGCGTGCGAGGTCGGCGCGGTCATCACGCTGGCGGCCGGTCGCAACAACGATCGTGTGGGGCTCCAGATCTATGGATCAGAGCATCTGGCCCAGTTGCCCGGTGAAGCCGAGTCGTTCCACCTTCGCCCGTCGAAGGGCAAGAAGCACGCCCGGCGGATCCTCCGCGAGCTGATCGATGCCACTCCGGGGAACTCACCGTTCCTGCTCAGTGATGCGATCAGCGAGCTCGGGCGGACGCACCGTCGGCGGGCGATTGTGTTCGTGATGTCCGATTTTCTCTCAGGGCTGAGCAATGCCGGCGAGCCAACCTGGGCCAAGCCTCTGCGGATGCTTTCACAGAAGCACGAGGTCGTCGCGCTCCAGCTCACCGACCCGCTGGAGTTTGATCTTCCCAAGGCTGGCATGATCCGGATGCATGATCCAATCACTGGCAAGCGGTTCACGGTCGATACCGCGTCTCGCCGGGTTCGCAGACGCTACCACGAGCAGGCGATGCGCGAGCAGGCGATCATCGACGAGACTTTGAGCCGGGCAAGGATCGACAAGATCCAGCTTTCCACAGCCGGCAACTATGTCGATGACTTGGTCAAGTATTTCCATCAGCGGGAGATGCGTAAGCGATGAGATTCGTCCAGTTGTTTATCTTGTGCTCGCTATTGCTCCTTGGGTGCCAGGTTCAAGACACCGATTCTGTATCCAGTGGCCAATCGACCCAAGTTATTGATCCCGAGACTGGGACGAAGCTCACGGTTTGGGCCCCCACCGATTCGATCAGCACCGCCGAACGGCTTGCGATCAATGTCGAGATTCACTGGATCAAACCCAACGAGATCGAACTGGTCGAGCCAGTGTGGAACGAAACGCAGTGGAGCCTGATCCAGTCCAACCAAGAGCCAACGCGCGTCGATGGCGATGGTTTCATCACCTCCCACCACTATCTCATAGAACCCTTCCTGCCCGGCAAATACACAGTTCCGGTTTTCGGGCTTGAGATCACTATCAATCCAGATGAGGCCGCCCGCACGATCACCACCTTGCCACTCGATATACAGGTGGTCTCGGTGCTCGCCGCGGAGGACGCCGGGGAGTTGGAGCCTGTTGCCCAGCTTTACGAACCGGTCGATGCGGTTGCGTCGCAGAGTACAAATCAAGCCGTGTATTGGGCGTTGGGTGGCGGCTTGGTGCTCTCGGGGTTGATCATCTATCTGCTCACCCGCTCCACGAATCAAGATACCAAGAACCGATCGGCTTATGCCCTACTCGAAGAAGTCGCCCGGATCAAAGACGGCCAATGCCCCCAAGCCTACGAAACGCTCTATCTCGCATTGTGCAAGCTCGATCCGCGCCTCCAGCACACCAGCGAAATCCGCGTGCTGATCGAACAATGCGAACGCATCCGGTTTTCGCATGACCAAGCCGGTGAGCTCGATGCGAAACAAATGGCTCGCCATACGCTGGATCTGCTCGGTACTTCCGGATCGGAGGCCGCATGAACTGGCAGCTGGCGTATCCGTGGGTGCTGTTCTTTGGGGCGTTGATCCCGCTGATCTGGACGAAGCAGATCGTGGTCTCGGTGCGTCGGCGCGGAATGATGTCGTCGGTGCCCTCGCGGATCGCTGCGGCCGGGAGGTCCACACGCACCATCACGGCGTGGATCCCCAGCGCGCTCACCTCGCTCGCCATCGCGGCTCTGTTGATCGCGCTCGCTCGCCCGCAGGAAGTACTCGATCATGTGAAATCAAGCCAAGACACGATCGCCCTCGAACTCGTTGTGGACCGTTCGGGCTCGATGGACGAGCGGGTGGTCTTTGATAACAAAGAGGTCACACGCCTAGAAGCAGTCAAGCAGGTTGTCGAGCGTTTCGTTGTTGGTGACGATACCCAGCTTCACGGGCGCAAGGGTGACCTGCTCGGGCTGATCGTGTTCGGGACCTTCGCCGACACGCTCATGCCCCTGACCCAATCGCACGATGTGCTTGTCGAAGCCATCCGCAAGATCGAGTTGCCCAAGGCGCAGAACGAACGCAACACCGCCATCGGCGATGCGCTCATGCTCGCGTCGGCAAGGCTCAAAGCGACCGAGGACGCGATGCGCAAGGAAGCCGACGATCCGGAGTTTGCACTCAAGAGCAAGGTGGTTGTGCTGCTCACGGATGGAGAAAACAAGGCGGGCACTTATTCACCCATCCAGGCCGCCGGGCTCGCCAAAGAATGGGGCATCAAGGTCTACATCATCGGTATCCGCGGCGGCACAAGCGTCAATAGCTTCTTCTTCGGAGGCAACACTCAATCCGTGAGTGACGATCGCATGACCGCGGTCGCCGAGTTGACCGGCGGGCAATACTGGGGCGTTGATCAGGTCGCCGATCTTGAGCATGTCTATGCCCAGATCGATGAGCTCGAGCGATCAACGATCGAGATTTCTGAATCGACAAGCTACCGCGAACTCTTCCTCCCCTTCGCCATCGTCGGGTTCGGATCGTTCGTGTTCAGCTCGTTGAGTTCGACACTTTTTTACCGGGGGGTGGTATGAATAACACCCTCTGCACACTGGCGGCCATCGATTTTGACCAATGGTTCGGGCATGAATGGCGTTTTGCTCAGCCGCAATGGCTCTGGCTTGCGCTGGCCGGCCCGGCTTTGGCGTTGCTGATTCTGATCCTGGGTTTCCTAAGCAAACGGAAGACCAGACGGATCGCAGACTCGGCCATGCTCGGGTCAATCGTCGGGCGTAGCCGACGATGGAACACCTGGGCCCACGCGGCCTTGGTGATGCTCGCCGTGTGTTCGATGGCCGTGGCCGTTGCTCAGCCCGAATCCGACCCGCGAGAGGTCGAACTCGAATCACGCGGGCGTGATGTGGTGTTCTTGGTTGATGTCTCCCGCTCTATGCTCGCTCGAGATGTCGCACCGAGCCGACTCGAAAAATCCAAGCTCTGGATCAACGACCTCGTCGATGAGCTGGGCAGCGACCGGGTCGGGCTCGTCGCCTTCGCCGGATCGTCTTCGGTGCTCTCGCCGTTGACCACCGATCGAATGTTCTTTCAACTCGCCCTCGAAGAGCTCAGCCCCGAGACCGTGACCCTCGGGGGCACGAACATCGGGGACGCGATCCGTAAAACGATGGAGATGGTCTATGTTGAAGATCAGGTTGACACCCAGCAGAGCTATCGTGATCTGGTGCTGATCTCCGACGGCGAGGATCAAGAAAGCCTCCCGCTCGAAGCGGCGCGCCTCGCTGGGCAGCAGGGCGTGCGGATCATCGCGATCGGTATCGGCTCGACCAAAGGGGCGGCCGTGCCAGCAAACCCGGATTCGAACGATTCTAATGCAGGGCGTCCGGTGCAATCCAAGCTCGAGAGTGCGACCCTGCAGGGCATCGCCGCGGCTTCTCCGGGCGGGGTGTATCTCGAAGTCGGGACTGGAACGATTGATCTGGCCCAAGTCTATCAAGAACTCATCGCCTCGGCTGACCAGCGCACGATCGACACTTCGTCGCAGGTCGAGTACACCCAGCGATTCATGTACTTCATCGCCGGTGCGTTGATCCTCATCATGATCGACACGCTCTTGGTCCCAAGCAGCACTCGAAAGGCCCTCGCATGCTGATTCCCTTTGCAATCTCCTGTCTGGTGCTCATGGCGCCCCCCGCCGTGACAGAAGACGAAAACATAGTCATGGATCCTCAGATCGCCCGCTCTCGGATCGAGCAGAGTCTCGATCCGGAGACCGAGCCCGATCAGCGTCTAGAGATGCTTATCGAGGTGACCGAGCGGTGCGAGGACCCTGATTTGTTCGCAGCCGCGAGCTTCAACCTGGGGACGCTGTACCTCGGGCTGATCGAGCAGCACCCCGAACGGTACAGCGATGCGGTCAACGCCTTCCGCAGCGCAGACAAGCGAGGTATCTCCATGCCGATCCGTGTTCGAGCTCGTTACAACCTCGGGCATACGCATCATGCGATGGCCAAGGATTTAGCGGCTGATATGACTACGGAAGCGATGCCGGATATTGAACAGATGCTCGCGGCATTGAAGAGCCAGGTTTCGATGCTCCAATCATCAGCTGGTGCGTTCCGTTCGGTGATGGAGCTCGATCCAAAGGATCGACAAGCTGCGAGCAATACCGAGCGGGTGCGCACGCAGATCAAACAGCTCCAAGACCAGATCGAAGCGATCGAAGAGATGATCGAGCAACAGAAACAAGAGCAAAGAGAACAACAAGAGCAGCAGCAGAAACAGCAGCAAGAGCAGGCCGACAAGCTCAAAGAGCTCGCCGAGCAACAGCAATCGGAAGCGGAAGAGACGAAGTCGAGCCCCCCAAAGGACGACGAAGAGCAAGAAAAGCAGAAAACCGACCAAGAAGAACTCTGTACCGAGACCGAATCCACGCAGGAAGATATCAATCAGCAAAACAACGCTGAAAAAACCCAGCCGGTGATGGACAAGATCGAAGAAGCCAAAGAAGCCCAAGAGAAGGCCCAGCAGGCGATGGACGAGGGTGATCAGAAGGAAGCGGGCGAGCAGCAAGAGAAGGCGGCTCAGTCGCTTAAAGAAGCCGCCGACGCGATGCAGCAGCTCGCTGATGAATCCAAGGAACAAGGAAAAGGCGAACAGGGTGATCAAGGTGATCAGCAAGGCGACGCCGGAAAGCCAGAAGATCAGGAATCGAAAGAGCAACAAGAATCAGCGAAGAATGAAGAGAGCGCCGACAGCGATCAGATCGACGAGATCGCCAAGCAGCTGCTCGACAAGGAACGACGCGAGCGCGAGAGCCGCGAGGCTTATAAGGCATCGGGTCGTCCGACGAAGGTCAAGAAAGATTGGTGAGCCAAGCTATGCAAACTACGCGATACAACCGACCTGACCACCCTGCGAAACTTCAGCATATCGTACTGGCCCTGGTGTGTATGCTCGGGCTGCTCTGCACCGGAGCGGTGGCCCAGAACACTCAGATCTATGTGACGACCGAGCTCTCGCGTGAGCGGGTGTATGTCGGTGATGAAATCATCTATCAGATTGTTGTTCGTGGTGGACAGAGCAACTCGACCCCACGCGTGGAGTTCCCCGCGTCAGTGCGTGCCGAGTTCCGTGGGCGGTCTTCGCATTCAACGACCGGGATCCGAGTGATCAACGGGCGCAACCGCACCGTCACCGATCAGAACTACAGCTACCAGTACCGCCTGACCGCCCTCGAGCCCGGCGTGGTGGTCATCCCCGCCCCGAGTATCGAGGTGAACGGTCAAAGCTACGAAGGGCAAGAAGCCAGCTTCGAAACGGTCTTTCCGAGGGAATCCAATGACGATGTGATCGAAGTGTCCATCAACCGGAAACAGCTGTATCTCAACGAGACCGCCGAAGTCGAATGCGTCTGGTGGATCGCTAACCAGACCAATGAGTTCAGCCTGAGTTCCACCTCGATCCCAGAATCGTTCCAGCTACGCGGTCTCGATCCGACGAGCAACGGGCGGCAGCAAGTGGGCTTTGTCATCGGCGATCAGCAAGTCATCGGCGTCGTCGATATCGGTCACCACAACGGCGAAGAGCTCACCAAGCTCTCTTTCAGATTCAGCATCACCCCCACCCGGCTCGGAGAGTTTGACCTGGGTCCGGTGCGGGCGGTGTTCACCCGTCACGAAGGGACCGGGAATATCTACCGGGCCTACACCCAGGCAGATCCGATCCAGATCTCGGTGATCGATGTGCCCACTCAGGGACGCCCCGCTGGCTACAACGGCGCCATCGGCGCCTATCGGCTCGATACCACCACCGCCAATACCGCGGTCAACGTCGGCGATCCCATCGGGCTCACCCTCCGGATCACCGGGAAAGAACCCATGGTCGGCGTGCATGATGCGCCCGATCTCAACCTGCTGCCCACATTCTCCGAAGATTTCAAAGTTTCAAGCGGCGGATGGCGAGAACAGTTCCCCCGCTACGACGGGATGCGTGTCTATGAGACCACGATTCGCGCACTCTCTGACTCAGTCGATGAGATCCCCGCGATCACCCTCCCCTCGTTTGATCCCGAGTCGGGTGAATACAAAGTCTACACATCAAGACCAATTCCGCTCGATGTAAGCGAGGTGCAGGTGGTGACTCTTTCGGACGCGTTGGTGACCGGCGGGCTTGAAACGCCGACACCGCAGTCAGAATCGATCGAACGCGTGACACTGACCGACACGATGCCCGGTCTTTGGGCTCACGGCAGCATGGAGGACATGCACGATCAGACGAGCTTCTCGTTCTCACGGGTGATGCAAGACCCGGTGTGGATCGGGGTGATTGCTTCTGGCCCGAGTGTGTTCCTGTGCTCGTTTATGTTTGTCGCGGCCCGCGGGCGGATGGACGCGGATGCTCGTGCGATCAGCCGGGCTTGGAGAACAAGCAAGGGGCTCGACAAGAAGGGGCAACACGCCCATGCCCTACGGACCTATCTCTCTGCTGTGCTCCATATCAATCAGGACGCGCTCGTGGCCGATGATGCAAAGAAGCTCGGGCTCAATCCTGAAGACACCCAGGCGGTTGCTCAATGCCTGCATGCTGAGCTCACGCCAGCCTACCAAGGCGCCGGCGATAACCAGGCTGGATCACATATGGACAGCGTTCGCAAAGGACTGCTCACAGATATCCATACCAAGATCAAGCGGGAAGGGGTGCCGACATGAAAACTTTCCTGACTACGATGCTGTGCACACTCGTGCTGTGCTCATCTTTCGCAGAGGCCCAAGATAGAGAGAACGATCTCGGGGCGGCACTCGATCATCTTGATGCCGGGATCGCCCAGTTGCAGAATCACGACGAACGCTCGGGCCAAACGCTCGAAGAGTCAGCCGCGATGCTCCAGGCCGTCATCGATACCCACGGCTACCACACCCCCAAAGTCTATCACGCCCTTGGCAACGCGTACATGCTCTCGGACAAGCTCGGGCTCGCCATCGCGGCCTATCGCCAGGGCGAGCAGCTCGACCCGCGGGATGTCCCGCTGCGCGAATCGCTGGCATATGCCCGCTCGCAGGTCCCCATCAAGGTAGAGAAAAGCATCACGAGCCGGGCTTGGACCGTTGTACTGGGCTGGCGAGGGTACATCGAGCGTTCCTGGCTCTGGATCAGCTTTGCTGGGCTGTTCACGATCGGATGGTTGGCCCGGAGCGCCGCGACCCTGCGGCTTATACCCAGAGCAGCCAAGCCGATCGGCGTCTGGATGATCCTGCTCGGTTTTGTACCCTTGACCATGCTCGGGCTCGAATGGACCCAGCATCAGGGAAACCACGCGGTCGTCATCGTCGGTGATGATGTGCTGGCCCGCTCTGGACCCGATGATCAGATCTATGACCCCATCTTCAGCGAGCAGTTGCGAGCCGGGATCGAGGGCGAGTTGCTCGAAACCCGTGACGGCTGGAACCGGATCGAGCTCGCCGATGGCTCCGAATGCTGGCTGCCACAACAGAGCATGGTCGAGGTCAATGCCAAGGCCTTGTAAGTTGCTTAAAGCTCATCAGAGAATCGGGGCGAGCAACTGCAGTGCGTTTTCGAGGAGCCGTCGCCCAAAGGGCCGCTTTTTCCATTGCTCCGCATCAACAGTGTGCGATCGAGCGATGTACTCGTTTTGGAGGGCGCAGAGCTCTTGGACGATCGCTTGGTCATACGCGAAGAGACTGATCTCAAAGTTGA
Source organism: uncultured bacterium (assembly GCA_963976625.1). GTDB lineage: Bacteria > Planctomycetota > Phycisphaerae > Phycisphaerales > UBA1924 > UBA1924. The sequence goes on along the minus strand of CAXBLA010000003.1, from coordinate 1,156 downwards.
TCCAAAAGCTCCGTTTGTCCATGTTGACCGTTCCGATCAAGGCCACCTGATCGTCCGCCGTCACAGTTTTGGTGTGCAAGAGCCCGCCGGTGAACTGGTGGATATGCACGCCGACATCGAGCAGGTCCTGGAAGTATGACTTTGAAGCATGGCGAACGAGCACGGAATCAACATCAAGCGGCACAACGATCGATACATCGACTCCCCGCAGGGCGGCCGCCGTGAGACCCTCGAGCATCGCCTCGCTGGGGATAAAGTACGGCGTGGTGATGACGAGTTTCTTCGTCGTGTTGTAGATCAGCGTCATCAGCATGTCGTGCGTGATCCGGGGCGATTGCCCGGGCCCCGACGGGACGACCTGCAGAGGGGCCTGGCCATAGATTTGTAGCGGTTGATCTGGGCGGGCTGGTGGGTGGTTGTTGGTTGGATTCTCGCCAAACTCGACCGCTCGATCGAGCTCGGTGACGATATCAAGCACCTGCGCTGCTGGCCCTTGGACGCGGGCCATGACATCGATCCACATGCCAACGCCCTTGAGGCTACCAAAGAATGCGGGGTCTGCCATGTTCATCGAGCCCGTGTACGCGGTGTGGTGATCGATCACGATGATCTTGCGGTGATTGCGGATATCCAATCGACGGAACACATTCCGCATTACACCAACAGGCAAGACTTCGGTGATCTCGATCCCAGCCTTGCGGAGCTCGTGTGGGCGAGTGCTGCGGAGGAAGTCTTTGCTTCCTGATCCATCGAGCAAGAGCCGGCAGGTGACGCCGCGGGCCGAGGCACGGATCAGGGCTGCTTCAACCTCCGCGACGAGCCCTGCAGAATGCCAGATGTAGAACAGCATGTTGATAGAAGACTCAGCGGCGTCGATGTCACGCAGGATTGATTCGATGCACTCTTGGCTCGACGAGATGATCTTGACATCGTTACCGCCAATCGCAGAAATGCTCAGCAGCTTGATCGTCTGTGCATTGAGCATGGCCGCGATGGGCGGAAGCTGATCGCCCTTGATATCCCAATCACGATCAATCCGCTGGATTCGATCGGCGACAAACTCTTTGTAGGCCAAATACCGCCTGATCCGACGCCGGGGCAGCCAGAGCTCACCAACGAGCACATACGCGATGGCCCCGCCGAACGGGATCGAGAG
>CAXBLA010000002.1:0-200944 GCA_963976625.1 uncultured bacterium | reverse complement strand
GCCGACCTTCTTGCCGCTCTGGTTGTGGATCCCGATCTTGCACCCGACATAGCGCGGGTGATCGCGATCGAGCACGAAAACCGGACCCCGTTTGGCCAAGGTATGCTCGATCTGATCGCGTCCGAGGTAGCCCTCGTCGCTGAAGGACACGATCAGGGTGTCGGTATCGATCGAGTCGATGAGTGTGTCGAAGGCGTCGGCGATTTTGACCTTGGAGTTGTAGGGGCTTTTGCGTTCTTTGCAGTCGATGCGTTTGCACGCGATGCCGTAGACCTCGGGGTGGTCCCAGCGGACGAGTGTTTCCCAGATGTGGTAGTTGCCCAGGTACGAGTGCTGGTTGTACGGCGGGTCGAGATACGCGATGTCCGCCGAGAGCGAGCGGGCGGCATCGGTCGCGTCGAGCCGATGGGCGCTGCACGGGCGATTGAGCGGGTGAGGAAGCAGGTTGGGCAGGCGCAGCTCGATGTGCTTGTGGGCACGCGGGGCCCACGCTTTGAGGTACGCCATCTGCACGCCGGTGGTCGAGTCGATCCGGTCCGCGGCTTCGATCAAGCTGGTGAGCACCACAGATTTGAGTTCTGGCGAGAGGCTGAGCGTCTCGATGTGGGTGCGCATCGCGTCGATCCGTCGCCCGTTGTCGGGGTGGAAGAAGCGCGAATCGAGGCAGTAGGTCTGGGTGACGAAGCCCGCGGGGGCGGATTCGTCGATCGGGGTGGATCGGGCGATGGCGTTGAGCTCGTTGATGATCTTGGTCGCTTGGTTGAGTACGCTCGGGGCGTGGGTCTGGACGTAGCACATCGCCAGGTTGTGGGCGTAGCTGTTGTGATCGTTGGCCAGGACGCCGAAACCCGCAGATTTGAGCCCGTGCCCGACCCGCGAGGTCCCGCTGAAGAGGTCGATCACGGACCCGCCCTCGGGCGCGGCGATGCTGCACAGCGAGACGATCTGATCGACGAGGAGACGCTTTGAACCGATGTACTTAATCACGGAGTGGTTATCGGTACATCTGCACCAAACTGTCCAGTGTTCTTGGGAGTGGGCCTACGATTGTGGGCTCGGGCGCGTGCACCAGGAGGATGCGTCGGGGCAACCTTTTATAGAGCGCTCTTTTATAGAGTGATAGATGAGGAGCACCCCGTGCCATCAAAGAAGTCCACCGGGCCCAGCGCCGAGCGTTCCGCGAAGTTGTACATGGTTGTGTTGCCTCGGATCGTGGCGATCTTTGTGTTGATGGTCATCGCCGGTCTGATTGTCGCGATGCTCATGGCGACCAAAGCGCAGAGCGAGAAGAAAGAGCCCGAAGCGATCTCCACGGTTGTGCGCACGATCGAGTCGAACCATCGACCCGCGAGTCGACTCTGGTCCGGCTACGGCACCGCGCGGACCATGAACAGTGCGCAGATCGTCGCCGAGGTCGGCGGACGCGTGATCGAACGCCCAGAGGCGATTGAGGCGGGTGAGCGAATCGAAGCCGGGGCGTTGATCGTTCGGCTCGATGACACAGACTACATCAACGCGCTCGATTCGGCGCGCCAGGCGCTCAAGTCGCTCGAGGCCCAGATCGGGGGCTTGCAGGTCGAGCAGGAGCAGCTCCAGAACCAGGTTGGGTACGCCGACGAAGAGATTCAGGCGGCCAAGCGTGACCTTGAGCGTATGGACGAAGCGATCTCACGCGGGGTTGGGTCCGCCGGCGAGCGTGATCTCAAGCTCGCGTCGATGCTCCGGGCCCAGCGTGCCCAGTCGGTGCTCCAGCAGCAGCTCGATCTGATCCCCTCGCGCCGGGCGAGGCTCGAAGCGGAGCGCTCATCGCAGCAGGCCAACGAGCGGATCGCCAAAGAGAACCTGTCGCGCTCGGCGCTGCGGGCGCCGTTTACGGGTGAACTCCAGTCGGTCGATGTCCGCGTGGGCGATTGGGCCGGACTGGGCACGCCCGTGGCCAGATTAGTCGATCTGTCTCGGCTTGAGATCCCATTGAAGGTCCCGGCGTCGTCGTCGGCGTGGGTCAAGGTCGGCGATCCGGTGCGTTTGTGGGTTCAGGACCCCGATGGAGAGCCCGAGCAGGTCGGGCAGATCACCCGCATCGCGCCCGAGGCGGATAGCGCGAGCCGAACGATGACGGTGTTTGTCGAAGTCGATCAAGACCCGGATTCGCCAGAGCGTCTCTTGCCCGGGCAGTTCGTCCATGGGCGGGTGGTGACGCACGATCCGCAGGATCGGGTGATTTTGCCACGGCGGGCAGTGCAGTCTAACACGGTGTTCGTCGCAAGCAAGCAAGAAGATGGGTCGAGGCTCATCGAGATCGTGCCCGTCCGCGTGGCGTACAGCTTTGAATCAATGATGCCCGAGCTGGATCCCAACGAGGATCAGTGGGTGGCCCTTGAGTCCGGGTACGAGCCGGTCGAGGGGGCGCTGGTGGTGGTGTCGCTGCTCGATCAGGTGATCTCGGGGATGCGGGTGCAGACGGCTGAAGAGGCTCAGGCAGCCGCGGCAGCCCCAAAGATTGAAACAGATGCGGACTCTGAATCTGATGAGGTGTCGCCATGAGTCTTGCACGATTCGGCGTCCGCAAGCCCGTTGTCGCCAACCTGGTGATGTTCGCGATCATCGGCGCGGGGTTTATCTTTGGGACCGGGCTCCGGCGCGAGTTCTTCCCCTTTGTTGAATCCCGCATCATCACGATCGCCGCGCCGTATCCGGGGGCGGCCCCCGACGAGGTCGAGGACGCGCTGGCGACCAAGATCGAGGACACCGTCGCGGACCTGACGGGCGTCAAGGAGATCACCTCGACCGTGAACGAAGGCATGGCCAGCGTGGTCGTGGAGTTCCAGGAGGGCGTGCCGATCCAGCAGGCGCTCGCGGATGTGAAGCGCGAAGTTGATGCGATCCAGGACCTGCCCGAGGCGGTCGACAACATCATCGTCGATATCCTCGAGCCCAACATGCCCGCGATCGTTGTCGCGCTCTATGGCGACGCGGACGAACGCACGATGAAGACCTTCATCAACGCGACGCGCGACGATCTGCTCACGCTGCCCGAGATCACGGATGTCTCCACCAGCGGCGTGCGGGCCGACGAGCTGCGCGTCGAGGTGCTCCCGGAGCGGGCGATCGAGCACGGGGTGTCGCTGGTGACGATCGCCGACAAAATCCGCTCGGCGATGATCGAGCTGCCCGGTGGCTCCGTGCGGACCTCGACGAGCACGATCTCGATCCGCTCGGTGGGGGTCGAGGAGCGGGCGGATACCGTGCGTGAGATCGTCATCAAAGCCAGCGGCGACGGCGGCGTCGTCCGCGTTGGGGATGTGGCCAATGTCTACGACGGGTTCGTGGATTCGGACTTGATGAGTAAATACCAGGGGGAGGACACGGTCTCGCTGACGGTCTTCCGCGTGGGCGATCAGGACATCATCCGGATCTCAGAGCTGGTCAAGGAATATGTCGCTGGGCGAAACGGCGAGCCGTATGTCGCGACAACGGGCGAGAAGGTCGGGCTCAATTTCGCGGGCTTTGGCAAGAAGATGCAGGACGCCAAGGCGAAGAAGGAATCTGAGAAAGAAGGGGGCGAGGCGTTCATCGAGAGCCCCGATCCGAGCTATAGCTCCGAGCGGTACGCCGCTTGGAAGGTCGGGCATGATCGGTTCCTGGTCTCTGCGCCTCCGGGTTCACTCGAAACAACAACCGACCTGGCCCGCTTTGTCCAAGGTCGACTCGATCTGCTGCTCCGCAACGCGCTCTACGGCGGGCTGCTGGTGTTCGTCACGCTGGTGCTGCTGCTCAACTGGCGGATCTCGTTCTGGGTCGCCATGGGGCTGGTGGTGTCGCTATTGGGCACGCTGGCGATGATGTCCTGGATGGATATCTCGCTCAACCTCCTGACGATGTTCGGGCTGATTATTGTGATCGGTATCTTGGTCGATGACGCGATCGTGGTGGCAGAGAACATCACGACACGCCACGAGAAGGGCGAGCCAGCGCTCGTCGCGGCGGTCAAGGGGACCGATCAGGTCGCTTGGCCCGTGGTATCGACGGTGCTCACGACGGTGTTCGCGTTTATGCCTCTGGCGATGATGAACGGGCAGGTCGGCGATTTTATGAGCGTGATGCCCGTGGTGGTGGGGTGCGCGCTCGGGGTGTCGCTGATCGAGACGCTCTTTATCCTGCCGATGCACATGGGGCACTCGCTGCGGAGCGTGGACAAAATTCGCGCGAAGGGTAAGAAGAAGCACCGGATCGCCCGGTTCGAGGCGCGGTATGACCATTGGCGCGATCGGCTCATCGCGGGCACCATCGTGCCCGCGTACGCCCGGCTGCTCAAGAAGGTCATGCAGTACCGCTATGTGTCGCTCGCGTCGGTGATCGCGATCCTGATTGTGTCTGTCGGCATGATCGCGTCGGGGCGTTTGCAGTTTATTCTCTTTGAGACCGACGATGCCGAGACGATTAATGTCACGGTGACGATGCCCATCGGCACCCCGGTCGAGAAGACCCAGGCGATCGTGAACCGATTTGAAGCGGTGTGCATGGCGATCCCCGAGGTGCAGTCGACTTTCGCGATCGCGGGCGCGGTCAGTGATCTGGAAGGCGCAGGCGGCGATGCGTCGTCGTCGCATCTTGGGCAGCTTATTTTGGAGCTTACCAAAGCCGAGAATCGGGATCGTGATAGCGCGACGGTGATCGATGAGATCCTCGAAACTGTGGGCCCGATCGCAGAGGCCAAGAACATTCGGCTCGAAGGCGTCTCGGGCGGGCCCAGCGGCCCGGCGCTCAACTTCACGGTGGTGGGCGATTCGATTGAGCAGCTCGATACAGCGATCGCGCGCATCAAGCTGGTGCTCGAAGAGTACAAAGCCGTGCACTCGATCTCGGACGACTCGGACCGCGGCCAGCGCGAGCTGCGGTTTACGCTCCGCGACGGGGCGTCGGAGCTCGGGTTTACCCGGGCGGATCTGGGGCGTCAGATCCAGGCGGCGGTCTTCGGGCTCGAGGCGTTCACCTTCGCGGGCGATCGCGAGGATGTCGATGTGCGGGTGACGGTGCCCGAGCGGATCCGGCGTTCGACGGTGCAGATCGAGGACATGTATGTCTTCACGCCCGCGGGTGTCGCGGTGCCGCTGGGTGAGGTCGCGACGATCGAAGAATCACAGGCGTATGCGACCATCCGCAGGCTCGATCGCAAGCGGAAGATCTCGGTGGTCGCTGATGTGTACCGGGCGATGGAGAACCCCGATCAGCTGGCGATGAAGATCAAGCCCCGCTTGGTCGATGCGATCTCTGATCTGCACGGCGTGGAGCTCGTGCAGCGCGGACGCCAGAAGGACTTCGCCGATTCGATGAGCTCGCTGCCCGTGGGCATGGTGCTGGCGATGGGGTTGATCTATGTGGTGCTCGCGTGGTTGTTCTCCAGCTTTCTCCAGCCATTGATTGTGATGCTCGCGATCCCGTTTGCGCTTATCGGGATGATCTGGGGGCACATCATCATGGGCAGCGCGATGACCTTCCTGTCGATGATCGGGTTCATCGCCCTGGCCGGGATCGTCGTGAACGATTCGCTGATCTTTATGGAGTTCTTCAACAAGCAGCGCCGTGAAGGTAAGTCGGTCTATGAAGCTGGCGTGCTCACCGGGCAGGCGCGCTTCCGGGCGATCATGCTCACCACGATTACGACGGTGCTCGGCTTGCTACCGATGATGATGGAGAAGAGCTTCCAGGCTCAGTTCCTGATCCCGATGGCGATCACGATCGCGTTCGGGCTGATGAGCGCGACCTTTATTATCCTGCTGGTGCTCCCGAGCCTGCTGATGATCTTCGACGATCTGGTGCATGTTGTACGGATCGCGTGGACGGGCAATGTGCACATCGAACGCAAGAACCCGAAGATCGAGGACCCGGAACTGGCGATGCTCTCCGAGGGTGGCTCGGCTGAATAAGTCGTCAGCAATCAGTCATCAAGTTCGGGCTGGATCTCGGCGGACAGGTTCCGTTGGTTGCGGAAGAAGTTGAGATTCAGCGGCTCCGTGCTCTGGCGATCGCGGATGTAGTCGCGGATGCTCTCGACGCTTGCGAACTGGCGTCCGTCGATGCCGTAGATGAAATCGTCGGGGCTCAATCCGAGTTCGTCTGCTGGCGAATCGCGGTTGATCCCGGTGACGATGAATCCTTCGATTGAGCGGTTGCGCATCCGGTACACGCCGGCGGCGAGCTTCGCGCCGATCTCTTCGAGCTCGACGCCGGTCTGGGCGATGAACATGCTCTCGTCGCGATCGGTCACGATGGCCGATGCCGTGCGCAGCTTGCCGTCGCGGAGGTACTGGATGTCGACCGGGTCGTTGGGCTTGGTGAGCATGATCGCGTTGGACAGGCGGACGATGTTCTCGGTGGTGCGCCCGCCCACGGCCGTGATGATGTCGCCGGCGCGGAGCTTGGCTTTTTTGGCCGGCCCTTCGCCGATGAGGGTGCGGATCTCGACGCCGCCGTCGATTTTCAGGCGGTGGGCCTCGGCCGGGTCCAATGGAAGCATCGAGATGCCCAGCCAGCCCCGGCGGACGCTGCCGCTCTCGATGAGCTGATCGGTGACGGACTCGGCGATGTCCGCGGGGATCGCAAAGCCCAGCCCGTTGTTGGACCCGGTGCGCGAGATGATCGCGGTGTTGATCCCGATGATCCGCCCGTGCAGATCGACCAAGGGGCCCCCGGAGTTGCCAGGATTAATTGCGGCGTCGGTCTGGATGAACTCCTGGAGCCCGTCGCTGCGATCGGCGTTGGTGCCCGAGCTGGGGGAGCCGCGCCCCTTGGCGCTCACGATGCCCGCGGTGACGGTCTGCTCGAATCCGAAGGGCGAGCCAACGGCCAGCACCCACTGGCCGACGCGGACGGCTTCTGAATCGGCGAAGCTGGCGGCGGTGAGGTCGCTGGCTTCGACTTTAAGCACCGCGATGTCGCTCTCGGGGAAGGTGCCGACGAGCTCGGCGCTCATCTCGCGCCCGTCGTTGAGGCGCACGATGATGTCGTTGCCCTGCTCGATGACATGGTTGTTAGTGATGATGTAGCCGCGCTCGTCGACGATGACCCCGGACCCGAGCCCGGATTGGCTTGGGGCGCTGACGCCGCGCCGGGTGCGGGTGGCGGGCTTGCGGACGGTGATGTGCACGACGGAGGGCTCGATCTTGGCCGAGGCGTATTCGAAGGCGTCGGAGATGTTGAAGGCCATGTCCATCGCGTGCTGCTGCGATGGATCGGGATCGGCAGTAGGAAGAGCCAGCGGGTGGGCCAGGCTGATGGTCGGGGCCAGGGCGAGCAGGGCGATCGTTGCGAGGCGTGAAGTGGCTTTGGTGGTGTGCTTCATGTGATCGGTTCCTTTATGCATACAGAGTCTGCGAACAAATATACCGGCGCAAGGCCAAGCGGTGGCAGCGCCCAGCGTGTGGAGGCTCCAGCAGACATCGGCTCTGGCAGCTTGTTGGGGTTCTCAGATCCCGTATTCCGCCCAGCTCGAGCTGGTCTCGCTGACGCGGACGCGTTCGAGCGTGAGGTGGGTCGGGAGCGTGAACACATGCCCGTTGGGGTCTGTGTAGGAGACGCCGGCTTTGATCTGTTGGGCCACATAGTCATAGATGCGCTTGGCGAGGACTTCCGTCGTGGGGTCCTCACCATCAAGAACGATCAAACGCTCAGAATATTGCTCGGGGATCGTTTTTAGGAACGGATCGTCCGAGTTGATCATCAACGCGTGGTCATATTGATCAATATAGGTCTCTACGGCTAGTTTGAGCGATTTGAAATCGCAGACCATTTCGTTGTCGTCGAGGTGATCGGACGCGATGACCAGCTCAACCGTGCGCGAGTGCCCGTGGGGCATCCTGCAGCGTCCGGGGTGCTTGGAGAGCATGTGGCCGTTCTCGATTTCGAAAGATTTGCAGACGCGGTAGATCATGCCGGGATCGTAGGAGCGGGGAGGCCCGCGGGTCTGGATTTAGGTGCCTCGGGTGTCGCCGAAGAGGGTGATGTGCAGGCGGGGGCAGTAGGTCCAGCCCCGGCTGAGGCACTCATCGAGGATCCACTGGATCGATTCCCGGTCCGGCACGGCCACGCCCTCGGGCATCAGCATCACATCGCTGGGGACAAAGCCCCGGATCTGGGCGAGGACGCTGTCGATCTCGGCCAGGTCCGACGGGTCGGCGACGACGAACTTGAGCTGGCGATCGGGGGTGGAGCGGATGAGCTCGTTGAGTGTATCGAAGTTGAGCCGACGGGATTCGTGGCGGGCGGCCCATTGGCCGTCGGGGTCTCGGGCGTCGATTGTCGGTGTTGAGTTGGCGAGTTTGGGCGACAGGCTCATCAGATGGCACGAGACGCCCGGGAGTGTGAGGGTGCCGGCGGTCTCGATGGTGATGTGGAAACCATGGGCGGCGAGTTGGTTCGACAGCGGCACGAGCTGATCGAACAGCATCGGCTCGCCCCCGGTGAGCACGGCGTGGTTCGTGCCCGAGGCTTTAGCGTCCTCGATAAGTTCGTCGATGGTGCGCTTGGTGAACTCGGGCTTCCAGCTCGCGTAGGGCGTGTCGCACCAGGTGCAGCGCAGGTTGCAGCCCGAGACCCGGCAGAACCAGCTGGGCACGCCCGTGAGTTTGCCCTCGCCCTGGATAGAGGTGAAGGTCTCCGAGATGGGGAGGGTGTTGTTCATGCGAGGATTCGGACAAGTTATTTTCAGGCGTACACAGTCGGGTCGGGGATGCTGGCTTGCTCGAAGCCGCTCCGGCGGAGGATGCACGAATCGCAGCGACCGCATGCGCCGCCGGTCGGCGAGGGGTCGTAGCAGGAATGGGTCTGGGCGTAGTCCACGCCGAGTTGGGTGCCGCGTTGGATGATCTGGGCCTTGGTCAGTTCAAGCAGCGGCGTGTGCACCTTGATCGTGTGCCCGTCAACGCCCAGCTTGGTCGCGAGGTTGGCGGTCTGGGCGAAGGAGTCGATGAACTCGTGTCGGCAGTCGGGGTAGCCGGAGTAGTCGATCGCGTTGACCCCGATGAACAGATCGCATGCATCGAGTGTCTCGGCGTACGCCAGGGCGATCGAGAGGAACACCAAGTTGCGCGCGGGCACATAGGTGATCGGGATATCGTCCATCGCCGATTCGTCGCGGTCTTTGGGGACGCTGATGTCTTCGGTGAGGGCGGAGCCGCCGAAGGATCCGATGTCGAGGTTGAAGACGCGGTGGGAGGCGGCGTTCATCGATGACGCGATCTGTGTGCACGCGTCGAGTTCATTGCGGTGGCGCTGGCCGTAATCGAAGGCGAGGGTGTGGCAGGTGTAGCCTTGGTCTTGGGCGATCGCGAGGACGGTGGACGAATCAAGCCCGCCCGAGAGCAGGATCACGGCTGGGGTGTCGGCTGCGATTTGTTCGTTCGGCTGGGGCATCCGGGAAGGTTATGGCCGGGTATGGGAGATTGTGCAACACTTTTCGAGGATTCTTGGTACACTGGGGCATGCCGTTCTCCGTCCTCAATCCGAGGGTGTTGTGTGTCCGCCCGATCGGGGTTGCTTCCGATTTCTGTCCGGTCTGCCGACAGGAGCGCCGTTTTCATCTCGCGCAGGCCGACCGCAAGCGGTATTTTTTGTGCTTCGATCAGGGGCGCGAGGGGCAGCCGCACCACGAGCTGACCTGCTTTGTGTGTGCTTGCAAGGTCGAACGACCAGCCGAGGAACGCCCGATCGAGATCCTGCCCGACCCGACGAGCGCCGGGAGCTACGAGCCCGAAGCGTTGCCCGTGGTCGGGATGCGGATCGCCGATTGTGTGGCGATGGAGGAGGCGTTGCAATCGGGAGGACTCAAGGGCGACGATCGCGAGGAGATGATCCGCTATACGATGTTTAGCTTCGCGCGGATCTATGACGAGGACCCATTCGAGCGGATCAAGCCTTGGGTGCGTTTAACGATGACGATCGCGGGGCTGGTTATAGCGGGGCTTGGGTGGTACGCGTCGGATCGGTCGGGGACGCTGCTACCGATCTTGGTTGCGCTCGTGGCGATCTTGCTGATGTTCATATCGGTGGTGTACTGGGTGACGAAGCACTCGCCGCGCAAGCGCGTGCGGACTTGGTTGGCCAAGGCGTTGGTGCCGATCGATCCGACATGCGAGGAGCTTGAGCGTGCACGCAAAGAGATGCAGAGCTCGCGGATCGCGGCCGGGGATCAGATTTGCTGTGACAAGGTGATGGCGAAGGTGAAGAAGATGCGTGGCGCTTGAATCAGTTCTGGCTCACATTGGGTGTGCTCTCTTTCGATGAGCTAAACTCTCTGCGCGTTCGATTTATCAATTGATCCGTCGGGGAAGTGCATGTTTATATACTGGGGAAAGCGGATTAGCCGGCGGAAGAAGGGGTATGTCGCGGATTACTGTTCGGTATGCCGATCGCCTCAGGCGATGCACGCGACCGAGTTGCGCGAAGTGAGCCATGTGTATTGGATACAGGTCTCTTCCGGGAAATCGGTCGCATTCGAATCAAAGTGTCTGTTGTGCAAATCGATATTTGTTCGTTCGCCCCATTCATATACACATTTCATCAAAGAGCCCAATCTTGAGAAAGCGTATCAATCACATACGACACCTGGGCTGGGTGAGTATGTAGAAGAGCGGATGGAACTCGAAGAGCGATTGCACGCAGGGGCCGCCGGGTATTCTGATCGCATGGCGCTCATCTATGAGATCATCCATGACTTAGAGTACTTGGCAGAAAAGAAGGCGAGCAGCGGTTGGAGTGATCGTTTCTCCATGGCGCTGGTCATTTTGTTCTTGACGGGGCTTGTTGGGAGTGCCCTCTGTGGTTCTGGGCACATGAATTGCCCGTATACATATGGATGGTATCTGGCCACGGCGATTCTTATGGTCGTGGTTTTCTATCGTGTGGCGATACTACCAAAGCGGCTGCGATCGCGTGGTGTTATGAGTCTGCTTGCACGGGGTTTGGTCCCGATTGATCCAAGCAGTGAAGAGCTGGAGTCAGTTATTGGGCAGGCACGCGAGTCCAAGCTGGCCAAAGCAATCCGTGTTGATGAGTTGATCCGCCAGATCGAGTTTGAAGTAGATCGAGTAGACGAACACTCAGCTACGCATTCTTCTTGAGCACACCAGCGTTGAAGCTTCGCCCTTCGATGCGGAACTTGCGTTCAAAGTTGGTGCCGACGAGTTCGCCTTCTCCGGCGGATTCAGGGGCGGCGAAATCGGTGAGCGTGAACGGCAGCGTTGCACGCTTGGTCAAGAACTCGTTGATCGGGGCTGGAGCAGCGGGGATGCTCGGGCGGGCGAAGTCTGTGTGAGCCGAGGACGAGCCGTCGGCCCAGAGATCGAAGTGTGACAGGTCCCACGCCCAGAGCTCGTCGTGGTCGGTGACGACGCGGAGCTCGCCGCCGACCTTAAGGCAGCGCCAGATATCGAACAGCGTCTGATGCTGGATCACGCGCTTCTTGTGATGCTTGGCCTTGGGCCACGGGTCGGAGAAGTAGAGGTGCACGACATCGATGGTCTCGTCGGGGCAGCGCCATTTGAGGAGTTGGGACGCGTCGGTGTGCAGCACGCGGACATTGGTGTGGGTCTGCTCGCTCTCTTGCTTGCGTCGGATCCGGTCGGCGATATACGCGGCGAACTCGCGGGCCCATTCGATGCCAAGGAAGTTGGTCTCGGGCTCGAGGTGGGCTTGTTGGACAAGGAACGCGCCCTTGCCCGAGCCGATCTCGAGCTCGAATCGGCGGGACGGGTCCTTGAACCAGCTGCGCAGATCGAGGCGTGCGGATTCTGGGTCGTCGATGATCGAGTCGGGCAGCACCGGCAGCTCGGTCTCCGAGATCGCGACCACCCCGGGGGCGGTGTCGAGTGCTTTTCCATGGCCGAGTCCGAATGACATCGGGGCAAGTGTATGCACCTCGGGGCCTATGGTTGAATATGCCAGAATCAGAACATGTATCTCCACCGACCCAGGGAACACTCTCGCTCCGGGTCCGCTATGTCGAGTGCGATCCGATGGGGGTGGCGCACCATTCGAGCTACCTGCCCTGGATGGAGATGGGGCGGACGGAGCTGCTGCGGGCGGTGGGGCAGAGCTACGCCCAGCTCGAAGCCGACGGCGTGTTCCTCGTGGTGACCAAGGCCGAGCTCAAGTACCGTCGCCCGCTCAAGTACGACGATCTCATCGAGATCCGCACGAAGGTCGAGAAGACGAGCAAGGTCAAGCTGGTGCACTCGTATGAGTTGGTGCTGGTTGAGCGCGGCGGTGAATCGAACGGGCAGGCCGTCGGGCAGGTGTGCGCGATCGGGCGTACGGAGCTGGCGTGCGTGGGCGAAGATGGGCGCCCGCGGGTGTTGCCGGGGTGGCTACAGATGAGGATTGTTTAAGGTCTTCTGCTATCAACTGACCTTGATACCTACTCGTTTAGCTTCATGCTCATCAAATATGACGATGGTGTCGTCGCCGTTCGACATACAGTCGTTATTCGCTTGGCGGGCACAAATCCAGACAGGATCTGCACCATCGAAATCAATACGACAATCAATAAGGCAGCCCCAATTATCGGTTGTGAATGTGAGCATTTTGATCGTCTTGCCGATTCGTTGTGCCCATTGGATTTCAGTTGATGTGTTGGTTATGGAGAGACCTTTGTTCAGATTCAGTGATTTCAAACCTTCTTCAATGATCTCAAGTTCGTATTCTTCGAACCATTCCCAATAGAAACCAAGTGTGATTCCGTCAGACACTGTCAAGTCGATGCCTTGCATGATCTCATGCCGTAGGTTTGATTTGCTGTCTTGATAAAACGGAGTCCCATCTTCTTGAGTACAGTCATGGTACCAGACATCAACGAGCTTTTTACCAACTAGTTTCGCTCCAAGCTGATTGAGCCTTTCGATTCTCGGATGAGTTTTCTTCTTAAACAATCCCATCACATCAGCCTCTCGATCGCCTGCGACACATTGCGGATCGGGATCAGCTCCATGCCCTTGATTTTGGGGAGCTTGGATGAGCCGGATTCGGGGACGAAGGCGTGGGTGTAGCCGAGCCTTGCTGATTCTCGCAGGCGTTGTTCGAGCTGGGTGGCGGGGCGGAGTTCGCCGCCGAGACCGACTTCGCCGATGGCGATGGTGGTGGGGGGGAGGGAGCGTTTGTAGTGGGCCCCGGCGATCGCAAGAGCCAGCGCCAAGTCGCTGGCGGGCTCGACAATTTTGAGCCCGCCCACAGCCGAGGCGAACACATCGCGATCCGCGAGGCGCAGGCCGCCGTGCTGTTCGAGCACGGCGATGAGCATCGAGAGCCGGTTGGAATCGAGCCCGGAGCTCTTGCGTTTGGCGCTGCCGACGAATCCCGTCGCGGTCAGGGCTTGGAGCTCGACGAGCACACAGCGGGACCCGTGCATCGCAGGGCAGGCGATCGCGCCCGGTCGGTGCTCGGTGCCGGACTGGATCGCGGCGATGGACATGCCTCCCGGGAGTTCTTGGAGCCCCTGGCCGCTCATCTCGAAGATGCCGAGTTCGAGCGTGGTGCCGAAACGGTTTTTGATGGCGCGCACGATCCGTGCGCTGTGGTAGCGATCGCCCTCGAAGTAGAGCACGGCGTCGACCATATGCTCGAGCATGCGTGGGCCGGCGAGCGTGCCCTCTTTGGTGACATGCCCGACGAGCACGATCGCGATGCCGGTGGATTTGGCGAAGTAGACGAGCTCGGCGCAGCAGCGTCGCAGCTGCGTGACTGATCCGGGGGCGGCTTCGAGGTCGGCCTTGTAGATCATCTGGATCGAATCGATCACGCAGACATCGGGCTTGACCTTGCGGGCCTGCTCCAAGATCCGGGCGAGGTTGGTGTCGGCGAGCACAAAGAGCCCGTCGGCCTCGGCCACGCCCAGACGCTCGGAGCGGAGTTGGACCTGCTGGGCGGATTCTTCGGACGAGACATAGAGGACCTTGCTTGTCCAGTCGCGTTTGGACGCGTCCATGTTGATCGGGGCGGCCCATGCGCCCGCGGCTTGGAGCAGCAGGGTTGACTTTCCGATGCCTGGCTCGCCACCAACGAGGACGACCGAGCCGGGGACGAGCCCCTTGGGCGCGTTGGTGTCGGTGCCCCCGAGCACGCGATCGAACTCGGAGATCCCGGTGGGCAAACGATGCATGGGTGCGGCGTTGGTGCGGATCTCGGTGATCGAAGTGGCGACGGGCTGGTCGCCCCCGGGCTTGGATTCGATACCACTACCGAATCCACTGTCGAAGCCGGCTGCCCCGCGGTGGGGATCGGTTTTGGCGGACTTGTCGAACTGGGATTCTTCAAGCGAATCCCATTGGTTGCAATCGGGGCACTTGCCCATCCATCGGTGGTGGGTTGAGCCGCAGGCGGTGCAGACGAAGATGGTGCGGGTCTTGCTCATGGGGTCAGTATAGTCGAGACGGTGTGTGATGGGTCGCGTTTGGGCGGGTCGTGTTTGGGTATTTTGGGCGGGGATTGTGAATCTGGGGACCTATAGTAGAAGCGAATACCCAGTGTGCGAGGTGCAGTTGTCCAAGTCAAAGCCATCGAAGAGTGCGTCCAAGAAGGCGGATGCGAAGCCCAAACCCCGCAAGAAATGGCGTCGTCGTGCGCTGTGGTTGCTGGTGATCTTGCCGTTGATGCTGGTGGCGACGGTGCTGATTATCGGACAGACGGCCGTGATGAAGTCGATCGTCGAACCGATCCTGGCGAGCCAGCTCGGGGTGGATGTCTCGTCGAAGTCCATTCAGCTCATGCCCAACGGCCAGATCGTGATCAACGACGCGGTCTGTCGGACGGAGGACATCTCGTCGAAGGCGGGCGCGCTGATCGAGTTCGAGCAGGCGACGATCTCGATGAACTGGTGGGGCGTGGTGCGTGGCTCGGGGCAGGTGCGTTCGATCGTGATTGATCGCCCCGTCGTGCGGGTGAGCCAGGATATTGATACCGGGGTGATCAATCTCGCCGCGATGAAGTTTAAGTCCGGTGGCGGCGGGGGCGCGACGCCGGCGATAGAACTCACCAATGGCGTGCTCGAGATCGGTGAGCACGATGATGTGCGGTATACGGTGCTCAAGGAGCTCTCGATCAACGGGCAGCTGAGCGAACAGACCAGTGACGGCGTGTCGGCCTTTGTGTTTCAGGCGTTGCCGGCCGAGCCGGGGATGGGCGGCGTGGGCAGCGGCGATGGACTGCGCGATTCGATCGCGGGGTCGTTCAGCCTGACCGGGCAGATCAGCGAAGACGGGATCGACGGCGTGCTCGCGGGCGTCAAGCTCGAAGACTGGCCCGCCAATATTGTGCCGAGCCGATCGCGCGGGATGTACCAGCGTTTGGCGCTCGCCGGCGAGCTGGCGCCGACACGGTTCCATGTGTCCAACGATGGGCTGGCCGAGGTTATTTTAAAGCTCGAAGGCGTCGCGCTCAATCTCCCGTTCGATGTTTCAGGCTCGACCAGCGGCGCGATCGAGGGCGGTGAGCTGTTGCGGATGCGCCAGACCCGAGGCGTGATCCGCTTTGGCACCAGCGGGCTCTCGGCGGATCTCAAGGGTGTGCTCGACGGGCTTGAGTACGATGTAGAACTCGACTATCGCGGGCTCGAGGAATCAAGCCCGTTCGACGCGACGCTGGTGACCGACTTCCGGCTCGATGAGCACTTCAAGCCCGCGCGGTTCCTGCCCGACAATGTGATCTCCAAGCTCGATCGCTTCGAGAACCCAACAGCCGATGTGCACGCGGTGGTGACGGTCTCGCGATCGGATAAAGCGGACGCGCCCATCGCGGTGTCCGGGCGCGCACAGCTGTCCAACGGCAGCGCGATCTACAAAAAATTCCGCTACCTCTTCGAGAACATGAGCGGCGTGATCGAGTTCGACCCCGACAAGCTGGTGGTCAAGGATATCGTGGGCACGAGCCGAACGGGTGCTAGGTTGGTGGCCAACGGGTTGTTCTCGCCGCTCGGGGAGGACTCGAATGTGCGTCTCGATCTGTCGGTCGATGCCGTGCCATTCGATGAGACGCTGCTCGCGGCCCTGAGCGACAAGCAACGGAATCTGGTCGATACGCTCTTTAGCAAGGATGACTACAGCCGACTGCTCGACGAGGGCATGATCCTCACCAAGGGTGATGCCCAACAGCTCAGGGAGATCCGTCGGCAGGCATGGGACCTGCGGGATGCGATCCCCGAGGATGGCGATGAAACGCATCGGGCTCGGCGGGCGGCGCTCACGCGCGAGCTGGCGCAGATCGATCGGGCGCTGCTCGCCCCGGCGTTTGATTTCGGCGGCGACGCCCATGTCGATGTCGTGCTCATCCGCCATCCCGAGCGTCCGTCTGACAACCGCTGGACAACCGATGTGCATGTCCATCTTGACGAAGCGGGCATCGTGCCCAAGCACTTCCCGATCCCGGTGATCGCGCGTGATGTCGAGATCGTGGTCAACGACGAGGGCGTCGAGCTCGCCGGCGGGCGCTACGAGGGGCTCAATGGCGGATCGGCGACGGTCGAGGTTGCGATCGAGCGCACCGAAGCCGACGACCAGCCACGGATTAAGATCCTGGCCAGCGAGTTCCCGATCGACGAACGCCTGCTCTCGGCGATTCCCGGCTACGAATCGGGCGCAGACGACGACCCGGACGCACTCTCGATGCGCCGCGTGCTCGATCGCCTGCGTCTGGGCGGGACGATCGATTGCCAAGCGATCATCGGCCCACGATCAACGGGCAAGCTCGGGTATGATGTTGATGCGTCCATTATTGATGGTGTTGCACGCCCGATGCGGCTGACCGGGGTTGACGAGCACCTCGATGCCCAAGCGCTGGGGACCGATCCGCTCACGCTCGACGATCTCTTCGGGACTGTGTATGTCACCGAGGACCTGGTCGTGGTGGATCTCGACGCCAAGCTCGCGTCGCCGACCCAGCCGATCGCCCCCACGCGGATCAATGTGCTCACCCAGCTCACCCTCCCGAGCAAGGAGGAACTCATCGGCGCGTTCGGGCCTCCGATCCCCGGGCCACGGTTGTTCGCCACAGCCACCGCCGACGGGATCGATCTGGCGATGCCGCTGCAGCACGCGATCGCGGTGGTCTCGCCCCGCATCGCCCGTGATTTGCTCGCAAAGAACGAACTCTACCAGACGCAGGGCGTGCTGGGGATGGATGCTCTGATCGAGGGCTACATTGGGGGCGCGACGGAGACCACGCTGTCGATCAATCAGATCCAGCAGTTCGAGTTTGACTTCGACGAGGCGCACTACCGGATCGGCTCGTCGTGGGGGCGGGCGCAGGTGGTGCTCTCTGAGCGCCCGTCGTTCGCCTTTGATGGTTTCCGTGTGGCGATCGAAGCCGAAGATGACGACGCGGGCGTGCTCTCGCTCGATGGGCACCTGCCGATGGGGCGCGGCGGGCGGTATATCGAGATCTTTGAGCCCAGCACACTCACGGTGCACTTCGAGGGCGGGACCTTCGAGTCGCCCATCACCCAGGGCGTGATCGCCCGGCTGACCTCCGCGGACAGCGACGCATCGGAACAAGGTCAGGCGTCAGCCCAAGCCTCATGGTTTGACGAGCACACGATCGGGGGGCGGTTTGATCTGGGTGTGGAGCTCTCGCCTCAGCTGGGCATGCACAAGATCGGCGGCTCTGAGAACGCCATCGCCCCAGTCCCGACCCTGATCCACGGCCAGCTCTCTCCTAAATCATTCCGGATCGAGATGGACGATCAGTTCGCCAGCTTCGATCAGGTCAGCGGGCAGCTGAACTTCAATGGCTTGGACGGCACCATCGATCAGCTCCGCGCCAGCGATGGCGAGACCTCGCTCGATCTCGATGGTCAATGGGCCATGACACCAGGCGAGGGGCTCGGGGTGTCGGTGCGGGCCAATGCTCATGGCGATCTGCTCAATGGTCCGGTCCGGGTGCTGTTGCCCGATGCCGTCGATCGGGTGATTGACCAACTGGAGATCAAAGCACCCAACGATGTGCAGATCGAGGGCTTGAGCATCAACGCCAGCGGGCTGGGCACGGCTCGCTCGGTGTACGATATCGTCGGGGGCGCGGCGATCAGCGAGGGCAGCGCGGTGATCGGGCTGCCGATTACAGGGATCGTCGGCGAGCTGGGCTTTGCGGTGCACGGGACCAGCGATGCGATCGGGTACGAGATTACGCTTGACGCCCAGCGGCTCCGGGCGGGGCGCATGCGGATGCACGATGCGCAGGTGACGATTATTGGTGATGCCGACAACGCCGGCGTGGTGCTGATCCCCGAGATCAGCGCCCGGATGCATGGCGGGCAGCTCGCGGGGAGTGCGCAGATCCGCCCGGGCGACAACGAGACCAGCAGCTACTGGATGGAGCTCCATGCTTCGGGCGTGAGGGCGGCGCCGGTGTTCGATGACCTGCTGCTCCCGCCCGAGGGGCTCGAAGGGCCGCCGATTCCCGGGCAGACGGCGGTGCTCTCGGCGTGGAGCATGGGCGAGGACCTCTCGCGCGGGGCGATGATCGGGGATCTGACCCTGACAGGAACGATCGGCGATCCCGCCAAGCTCTCGGGTCGTGGCTTGGTCCGCGTCGCGGGCGGTTCGGTCGTGGCGTTGCCCGGGTTCTTGAACCTGATCGAGGCAAGCAATCTTTCTTTACCCGCGGGGTCGCCGTTGGATTCGGCGCAGGCCGATTTCTATATCGACGGCCCGACCATCGCCTTTGAAGAACTCAGCGCCTCGTCCAAGCGGATCGAGATCCTCGGCTACGGCACCATGAACTGGAGCACGCTGGCGATCGACCTGCGGTTCAAGTCGCGATCGGTCAACCCGATCCCGGTGGTGTCTGATCTGATCGAGCGCTTGCGCGACGAGCTGATCACCACGCGCGTCACCGGCACGGTGGGGGATATGAACTATTCGGTGCAGCAGTTCGAGTCGACCAAGCGACTGATCAACGCGATGCTCGGACGCCCCGAGACGGATCACCAACAACGATTGCGCGAGGTCGAGGAGCAGGTGCGGACCAACAAGATCCAATCCAAAGCAAAGCACGAGAACACGGACGATCGGGTGATCCTCCCGACCCCGCCCAACGGGCAGTCGTCCTGGGATCTGGCTCGCCCAGCAAAAAACAGGAACAGCCAGCCGACCAACACGCCAACCCAAGAGCGGACAAACCAAGACAAGACGCGTGAAGAATGAGCGATCAGGGCGCATGAGCCGCGATTTGCTGCAGTAGGTGTCTACACAGCGGTGCGTGACATAGAATCTTCATTCAGCGATCGGTATGCACCATGCCGACGCGATCAACGACAGAGAAAGATCGGAATCCAGATGTCCAAAGAACCCAACCGCGTCGAGCTCGACCCGCCGAGCAGCACCCAGCCCAAGAGCGAACTGGCGGCCCCACCAGAGCAACCCGAGGTCCGAAGAGCCGACGACGGCGAGGTCCAAGACCGGATCTGCGATCTTCTTGAGATGGTCGCCGGCGATAACGAGAGCTACGACGCCAAACTCGTCCGCGAGCTGATCACCGCCGGGCTCAAGCTGATCCCCGACGGACGCAACACGGGCGAGCTCAAGCTGATGACCGCGGCGATGAAGGAACTGCGCTACGCGTACCGCGTGTTCGGGCTCTACCCAGACACGCACAAGGTGACGATCTTTGGTTCCGCCCGCACGCCTGAGGATCACCCGGATTATCGATCAGCCGTGGAGTTTTCGAAGCTGATGGCCAACGCCGGGTGGATGTCGATCACCGGCGCGGGCGACGGGATCATGAAGGCCGGGCACGAGGGCCCGGGGCGCGAAGCGAGCTTCGGCGTTGCGATCCACCTGCCCTTCGAGACCAGCGCCAACAGCTTTATCGAGGGCGACGACAAGCTCATCAACTTCCGGTACTTCTTTACGCGCAAGCTCATGTTCCTCTCGCAGGCCGAGGCGGTGGTGTGCTACCCGGGTGGGTTTGGCACGCTCGACGAGACCTTCGAGACGCTGACGCTCATCCAGACCGGCAAGGCGAGCATGGTCCCCATCGTGTTCATCGACGGCGATCGCGACGGCGACAACGGGTCGTACTGGGAGGGCTGGGAACGCTATGTCAGCCAGCAGCTCGAAGGGCGTGGCTGGATCAGCCCCGAGGACGCGAATCTGTACTACATCGCCAAGGATCCCCAGGACGCCCACGATCATGTGGTCAACTTCTACAAGAACTACCATTCGTCGCGCTATGTCCGCGATGACCTGATCATCCGCATCAACAAGCGTCTGCGCGACGAGGATATCAAGACACTCAACGAAGAGTTCGCGATCCTGATCAAGTCCGGCGAGATCGTTCAGTGCGAAGCCTACCGCCAGGAACGCGACCATCTGGATCTTCCGCGGATCGCCTTTACGCACACCCGCCACAAGTTCGGGCTCGTCCGGGCGTTGATCGACCGGATTAACTCGTTCGATGCGCCTGATGCATAACCAATCGCAGATCTAGCCGCAGAACTCAATGCACATACTCCGTTCATGGTCTTCTTCCCGTCTGCTCGTTGGCGCACTGTGCGTCTTCGGGTTAGCGTGCGCGCCCGGGTGCAAGGTGGTGCGGTATTTCTTCCCGGCTGAAGAGATCTCGCTGGCGGCCAACGAAAACCAGAGCTCGCCAAATACCATTGAGGGGGGCTCGTTAATTGAATCCGGCAACGATCGCGGGCTCGAGATCCGGATGTGGGTTGTTGACGATACGAACTGGGATGGGCCGCGGGCGCTGATGCCGTTCGTGCAGATGCCAGGCGCAGATTTGCAGATCGAATCCCCGCTTGATGCGCAGACCGTCGAACGATGGCAGGGCTGGGGGTTCCGCCTGGTGCTGGTGCCGACTGATGAGATCGATACGGTGCTCAACGCGTTGCGTCCGGTCCAGCCCATCAGCAACCAATGGCTCGGCGAGTTCGGGCAGTGGCGGGCGATTGTGCGGGCCGGCGAGCTGCGGACGGATCGTGTGCGGGTGGGGGAGGGCTCACAACAGATCGTTCGGGGGCGTCCGGCGTTGGTCGCGCGCTCGTGGATCGAGCCGGTACTGACGGATGGCGGGGTGGACGCGGGCGTTCGTCTTGATCTGGGGCTGCAGATTGTGCAGCCCGACAAGCGATCGAGCCGCGAGTTATTCGCGGTCGAGCGCGAGCGGATGATCGAGGACGACGGGCCAGTTGTCGATGAGCTGATACTCTCGGCGGTCTTTGAGGGTGACTACGCCCTGGTGATCGTCGGCGATGCGCCCGAGACGCAGTGGTCTGATCTCCCCGAGCCGATTTCGGTCTTCGCCGATCAGGATGCAGATGCTGAATCTGAATATGATTCTGAGATTGAGAACGACGAGCCCACGGGTTTGGGCACCGATGCATTCGGGCCCGGATCGGGCGAAGAACAAGCAGAACCGACGGAGACCGATGAGCCTGAATCCAGAGACGATTCGATCCGCAGCGTGCCCGTGGATCGCAACGCGGTTCGCGAGCCATCTAAGCCCAAGGGCCAGACGCTCGGCGAGCTCATGCTTACTAGCCCGGGCTCGCGGATTACACGATTGAACGAGGCCCGCATCGTGCCCAAGCGTGTGGTGGTGGTGCTGGTGCCCAGAGCAGAGGGCGGGTATTCGCTGCTCCCCCGCACTGCGGCGGCGCGTAGTGTGAACAACGGAGACCAGCCTTGAGTGCTTTGCTTGCGATTGTGGCATTGATCGTCGGGCTCGCGGTGTTGATCGCGGGTGCGGACATGCTTGTGCGCGGGGCGGCTCAGCTCGCAAGGGTCATGGGGCTGAGCGCCTTTGCGGTCGGGGTGACGGTCGTGGCCTTTGGCACCAGCGCACCGGAGCTCTTCGCCTCGATCGGAGCAGCTTTAAGCGGCGTGCCCGATCTGGCCGTGGGCAATGTCGTGGGCTCGAACATCGCCAATATCCTGCTGATTCTTGGCGTCGGCGCGATCATGGTTCCCATCGGCGTGCACCGACGCGTGCGCATGATCGAGCTGCCCATCATGCTCGCGATCACCGCGGGCGCGACCTTGCTGATGATCGACCATGTGATCACCCGCGTCGAGGGTGGGTTGCTCACGATCGGGTTGCTCGGCTATGTACTTTTTATCATCAAGGCCCACCGTGTGGACATCGAGCACGAGGGCGACGACGCGATCGCCCATCCCAAGTCGATCAAGATGGACCTGCTGCTGATCGGGCTCGGGATCGTCGGGCTCGGGCTCGGGGCCAAGGGGCTCGTGTGGGGCGCCAGTGAGCTTGCGATTATGGTCGGGGTGCCGGCGGGGGTTGTCGGTACGACGATCGTCGCGTTCGGGACGAGCCTGCCCGAGCTGGCGGCGACGGTCCGGGCGGCGATGAGCAAAGAGTCCGATATGGCGGTGGGCAATGTCGTGGGCTCGAATATCTTTAACCTGCTGAGCGTGTTGGGGATCACGGCGTTGATCCAGCCGTTGACCACGCCTGAGCAGATGAAGCTCGATATCTGGATGATGCTCGCGGTGAGCACCTTCCTGGTGGTGCTGGTGCTCTTCCGCCCGGCGCTGGGGCGTTTTCTGGGCACGCTCTTTGTGCTGGGGTATGTTGCTTATATTGTGCTCTCGTTTGTGCGTCCGGACGCGGTTTCGGGGCCTCTTTCCGGGCCGATCACGGGTTGAGATGAACTCCCATTGAGCAATGCCCGATGGTTTGGGAGAGCCAATGGGCTTTTCTTCTCTATGCATGCCAGGGAGAGCGATGCTTCGGGTACCGATATCACATGCCAAGGCGGGGATGGAGGTGGCGCTGCCGGTGTTTAACCCGCGTGCGTCGGCTCAGA
The DNA here is from genome assembly GCA_963976625.1 of uncultured bacterium. Lineage (GTDB taxonomy): Bacteria > Planctomycetota > Phycisphaerae > Phycisphaerales > UBA1924 > UBA1924. Next base: position 178,128 of record CAXBLA010000002.1, on the reverse strand, counting down.
TCCTGCTGCGCCCCGGCGCGGTGCTCGAGCAGAGCACTATTGAGCGGATGATCGAGCTGCACCTGCCCGAGATCTGGATCAAGTATCCCAATATGGACATGGTGAGCAAGTATGTCTCGCCCAAGATCATGTCGTCGCGTGCGGAGATCACCTCGGGCGTGGCCCAGGCGTTTGATGCCGCGGGCAAGGACATGCACGCGCGGATGGACTTTACGAAGTACCAAGCCGCGATGAGCAAGCTGATGGAGCGTCTGATCAATGATCCGGACGCGGCCGTGTTTATTGGTGACATCGCCGACACCGGCTCGCCGGCCATCCGCCACGGGGCCAATGTCGGGTACCTGAGCATGCTCATGGGGTTGCGACTGGGGTTCTATCTGCTGCGGGAGCGCAGCCGACTCTCGGCGAGGCTCGCCAAGGATGTGACGAGCCTGGGCGTCGCGGCCATGCTTCACGATGTCGGGATGACCCGGCTCAAGGCGTCCGTGCTCGAACGCTGGGCTGAAGAGCATGACCACACGGATGTCGAATGGCAGGACCATGTCCGGATCGGCTACGAGATGCTCCGCGGCCAGGTCGAGCCGTCAGCGGCGTCGGCGGTGCTGCACCACCATCAGCGGTTCGATGGCACCGGGTTCCCCAAGAAACAACGCTTCGATGGCCAGCGGTTCGGGCTCGAAGGCTCGAGCATCCATATCTTCGCACGCATATTGCTCGTCGCGGACCTCTACGATCGGCTCGTGCACCCCGCGTATACGCTGGGCGACTCGGAAGACACCAAGCAATCCCGCCCGCCGGTGTATGCGATGCACACGCTGCGCCAAGAGCCGTACCAGTCGTGGATGGACCCGATCGTGTTTAAGGCATTGATGACGGTGGCCCCGTCGTACGCGCCCGGATCGAGCGTCGAACTCTCCGACGGGATGCGCGGCGTGGTCATCGACTGGGACCCGCGCGATCCGTGCCGACCCAAGGTCAAAGAGCTGACCCACTTCGAGGATCAGGACGATGGGCTGGAGGTGGATCTGCGCGATCATCACGAGCTGAGCGTGGTGGAATGCGATGGGTTTGATGTCCGCGAGTATAACTTCTATCCCAAGTACAAGCACGAGTTCGATATCCGCGTGCTCGAAAAGACCATGACCAACGGGGCCTACGGGCTCGATCCCAAGGCGATGGAAGAGCTCCTCGGGGATGATGACGATCCCGACACCCAAGCGGCGTGATCGGATGGTCTAGGATTGGTCGTGACGAAACAACCACAACCAAAATCAGCCCTCGAGCCCAATCCGGGAGATCGGGTTTGGTTGCTCGTTGTCGCGGCTCGGCGAGAGCTCGAAGCGGTGCTTCGTGCGATTGATCCGGGCTTTGACATTGAGCACAATCTTCCTGAGCAATGGGCCCTGTGCCCCTGCGGGGTGGTGGATGTGGTCCTTACCGGGGTGGGCAAGGCGAGCGCCAGTGGTGGCGTGGGCCGGGTGCTCGATCCCGCTCGCCACCTGGGGGTACTCAGCGTCGGGATCGCGGGGGCAATCAAAGAGACCACGGAGTTACCGGGGTGCGATGTGCTCGATGTGGTCTGCGCTGATTCATCAGCGTTTGCTGACGAGGGCGTGGAGACCGCCGATGCGTTCATCTCCTGTGCCCAGCTGGGCTTCGCCCCGTTCGATGTGTTGGGCGATGGTTCCGATTCGTTGATTCACAACCAAGGCGTGATCGAATGGCTCGCGGGCTTCTCGGACCATGTCGGGCCGATTGCTTGTGTTTCGGTGTGCTCTGGGACAGACGGGCTGGCCCAGCGAGTCTCTGTGCGTACCGGGGCGATCGCAGAAGCGATGGAAGGCGCGGCTGTCTGCCTGGCGGCTCATCGCATTGATCCGGGGCTGCTCACCGGCGAGCTGCGGGTGATCTCCAACCTGACGGGCGATCGGGAGAACCAGCAATGGGATCTCGATGGTGCGCTCGACAAGCTGACCCGAGTTCTCGGACGGGTCATCGACACCCTCCGATGAGAACCTGCGCCGGGTGTGCCGGTTGGGACGATCCCCCGCGATGGGTTGATCCCCAGATTGGCGTGTATTGAGCCCGCGATGAACTCACCTTCAAGTTCGGTCGATCTCCCTCTCGATGGGCGGTTTGAGACGCAGCGTTCGCTGGTCGATGGCTGCCCGCACCGACGCCGGGTGGGAAGGGTACCGAGGTATGAAAAGCAAAGTGAAGTTCGGGAAGCTTGGTACAAAGTTGAGCAGCAGCAAGCTCAAGTCATCGTTGTCGTCTGTGGGGTCGATGCGCCCGGGTGCGATCCCGCTCTCGGTCGAGTTCGGGGTCTCGGGGATCAAGGTTCTCCAGCTCAGCGGCTCGAACCCCAGCTCGATCAACAGCGCCGCGTTTATGCCCACGCCCGATGATCTGCTCGATAACCCCGCCAAGCGGTTGTTGTTCCAGATGGATGCGCTGCCTCAGTTCATCAAGGGGTCGAAGATCAACGCTACGCGGGCGACCGGGCTGATCCCCAACGGGCAGATGGTGTGCAAGCACCTGCAGATCACAGAAACAGAAGGCGTGCCGATCGAACAGATCGCCGGCGCCCAGCTCAGCTCCCAGCTCGGGTGTGCTCCCGGCGAGTTGCTCGTCCGCTGCCGACGCGTCAACGGCGCGGTCACCAAGAACGGCAAGACGGAAGTGATCTGCTTCGCGGCCTCGCGCGAGTTCGTCGGGCGGATCATGGGCACACTCAAAGCCGCCAAGCTCGACCCGGTGGGGATCCACACGGAGTTCGATGCCATGGCCAGCTCGCTCCAGCTCCGCAACGATGCCTCAGGCAATGTGGGCTCGGTCAAGCCCACCCTGATCCTCGATCTGGGCTGCGGCTCCACCAAGGTCCTGATTATGCACGGGCAACAGATGGCCTTCGCCCGCACCATCGAGCTGGGCGCACGACACTTCGATGAATCGATCTGCCACCAGCTCCGCTGCACCATGATGGAAGCACGCGAGATGCGGGTCAAGCTCGAAACACTGGTCCCGTCGCACGCGGTGGGCGCGGGTGCCACAGGCGGGTCGGTCTCTCCGGGCATGCCCCCGCCGGCGCAGCAGGAATCAGAAACTGAAATCGAAACCAAGACCGAAACCGAAACACAAGCACCGGCGAGTTTCTCGCGCGGCCCTCAGATTGATCTGGGTGAGCCATTGGAGATCCTCAGCGATGAGATCTCGATGTGCCTGCGCTACCACCACGCGTTGTTTCCGACCACCAAGGTCGAACGCGTGGTCTTTGTAGGCGGGCAGGCCAAGCACCAGGCGGTGTGCGAGCACCTGGCCCGGAGCCTGAATCTTGAGGCGCAGGTGCTCGATCCGATGGCGTGCCTGGCGCGTGCCGGGCGGGTGCCAACGAGCGGTATTGATCTGAGCACAGCCCAGCCCGGATGGGCGGCCGTGGTTGGGGCGGCGCTGAGCCCGATGGATTTGTAAGGCATGAACAGTGACTGACTCTCGATTTCTCAATGGACTACACCTCAACGGACACACCGACGAGTGACACGAACACGACTTTTGGAGGCGATGCAATGGCCAATCCCAAGGATAATACGAATCAAGGCGGGAGCTTCCTGCCCGCTGAATATGTCAAGGGCAAGAGCCAGTTCCGCGCCAACATCATGGCGCTGCTGCTGTTCGTGCTCGTGCTTGGCGCGGTGGTGGGGGCGTTTGTCGTCAACCATCATCGCTGGCGCCGGGTGCATGTCGAGCAGGGGCTCGTCGCCAAGGCGTACGCGGAGGAAGCGACCAAGATCGAACAGCTCAAGGGGCTCGAGAAGCAGCGTGTCGAGCTGATCGAACGAGCCGAGGTGGTGACGGCCCTCAAGGACCGTGTTCCGCGCTCGGTATTGCTCGGCGAGATCGTCCGCGCGATTCCCGAGGGGCTCACACTCACCGCGGTGACCCTCGAGGGCGAACGCGTCAAGGTCGCTAAGCCCAAGGCTGATCCGAAGAAATCCGCGACCCGCTCGCTCAAGGGCAAAGGTGTGGGCAAGGGCAAGGACGAGGTCGTTGCGCCCCCCAAAGTGCTCCCGCCCAAGTTCCGGTTCGTGGTCAACGCGTCGGGTGTCTCTGATGAGAACGACGATGTTGCTGACTTTCTCGTCGCGATCAAGGCTTCGCCCTTGTTCGGCGATGTCGAGCTCCAGTACATCAATGAGACAAGCATCGACAAGCAGAAGTATCGCAAGTTCAAGATCACCATGAGGTTGCTTGAGCAGGCGGACGCGAGTCTGGTCGACGGCACGACCGAGGTCGAGATCGGGCGGGTTGACTTTGGTATCGCCGGCACAGGCACGGATTCAGACTAAGAAGAGGAGATCGTACTATGCGATTCGGAGCACGAGAAATTATATTGTTTCTATCGGTTTTGATGCTGCCTGTTTTGAGCTACTTCATGGTCTTCCAGCCTCAGAGCGCGAAGATCGAGCAGGCCAAGAGCGACATCGACCACAAACGCGAGGTCCTGGATTCACTCCGGGCGGAAACCAAGCGCAACGAGAGTCTGGCCAAAGCCAACGAGGTCATCAAAATGCGGATCGATGAGATGGAATCGCTCCTCCCGTCGAACCGCGAGATCGACCAGATTGTCCGTCAGGTTTCAGGTCTTGCGATCGAGTCGGGGCTCACCCCGCCATCGCTCAAGAGCCTCAAGCCGATCGCGGCGGCTCGCTTCCGTGAGCAGCCACTCGAGATGAGCACCTCGGGCTCGTTCGAGGGCTTCTACGAGTTCCTCTTGGAGGTCGAGAAGCTCCCGCGCATCACACGCATCGTGGACATGGTGGTGAAGGACTCGAACGACGAGGGCATCGAGATCGAGGTCGATTTTACATTGAGCATCTATTTCTCCGTCGATGAGCAGGTGGCTCAGGGAGCATCGAAATGAGTGATTTCCAGGACTCAACAGGACTCAGCACCGGCGATTCTTCGGGCGAGCAGAACGAAGCGGCGAGCAATATCTTCCTCAACATGGCGCAGACGGATTCCACCGGGATCCCCTCGCTCAAGCAGGCCCCGGTCTCGGCGATCTCTTCGTCCGTGTCCGATTCAAAGGTCAGCGTCCAGCTCCTGATCGCGATGTTCGTTGTCGCCATCGGTGCGGGGGCGGTGTACGGGATGCGCTACATCGGGACCCGCGCGGGGCTCGACAAGGAGATCGTCTCGATTGATTACGCGTCGCAGGCTGATGGTGCAGAGTTTTCAAAGCGGTTCAACTCAGTGCTCAAGACACTCGATGAGAGCAGCGTCTCGATCCAGATCGCGGACCACGAGTCATTCGCCAAGACCCCGTTCTCGCGTGAGGCCATCGTCGATGAAGCACCCCAGGTCAGGGTCGATCCGGGGATGAGCGAGGAAGAACGCCTCGCCGCCCAGCGCAAGTACGAGCTCGAGCAAGAGATCGCGCTGCGTAAGCAGCGTGTGCTCGACGAGGCCTCACGCTTCAAGCTCCAGGGCATCATCGGCGGCTCACGCCCCGCGGCCCGCATCTCGGGGCTGCCCGTCCGTGCCGGCATGGATCTGGGCGATTACTTCACGGTCAAGGAGATCAACGGGCGCACCGTGATCATCGAAGCCGACGGGATGGAGTTCGAGCTGGCGATCGGCCAAGAACCCGTGCAGATCAACTGATCAATCGCACAATAAAAACGCAGCGTAGGTGCAGACAGGGACACGATGGCCAGTATCGATGACATTCTCAATGAGCTCGGGGTCGACTCGGACGGCGAAGACTCGGGCGACGGCAAAGGGAGCAAGCGCGCCCAACGCCGTCTCCGCGCACCGACCAACAAGTCGCACACGCTCGACAAGCGACCCGGCTCTTTTAGCCCGCTGCCCTCGATGCCATCGAGCCAAACGAGCTTCGGGCAAGACGATCAGGGCAGCGTCGATCGCGACCCCGCGGTCCTCCAACGCCGGAGCCAGTCCAAGACAACCAATGTCAGCAACGCGATGTCCGAGGTCTTCCGCCCCGAAGGCGACGATGAGCATGCCACCGGCGAGCTCTCCGAGCTGCTCGTCGAACAAGGCGCGATCACCAAGGAACAGCTCACCGCGGCCCAGCAGGTGCTCAAGCAATCGCCCGGCAAAAGCCTGGTGAGCGTGCTCTTTGAGCAAGATGCTGATCAGGCCAAGGTCCAGTCGGTCGTCGCGGAGACCGCCGGCGTCCCGTTCGAGCGCATTGATCTTGAGCAGGGGCTCGACGGCGGCTTCGACGGCAAGCTGCTCCAGCGCCTCGGACTCGATTTCTGTCAGGCCAACCTCGTGCTCCCCCTGCGCACCGAGGGCTCGCGCGTGGTGGTGGGGACGATCAACACCAGCGATGTGTTCACGATCGACGAGGTCCGATCAATTCTCCGCGTCGCGAGCATTAAGGTGGTGCTCGTCACCCCAACGGATGTCCGCAGCGCGCTCGAAATGGTCGGCGGCGAGGCGGCCTCTGATATGGATCTCACCGAGATCCTCGCGGATGTGGAAGAGTCCGATGTCGAGGTTACTTCGACCCAGAACGCAGACGCGGTGGATCTTGAATCCCAGGCCGGCGAATCGCCCGTCATCCGCTATGTGAACTACATTATCCAGAATGCGGTCAAAGAAGGTGCGTCTGATATTCATATCGAGCCGGGCGAGAAGAAGATCAAGGTGCGCCTGCGTATCGACGGCATCCTGTTCGAGTCGATGAACCCGCCACCGGGTATGGCCGCTGCCATCACCTCGCGTCTCAAGATCATGGCGGACCTGGATATCTCGGAGCGTCGCGTGCCTCAGGACGGGCGTATCCGTTGTGTGGTTCAAGGGCGCAAGCTCGACCTTCGTGTGTCATCGCTTCCGACCGGGTATGGCGAAAAGATCGTGATGCGTATCCTCGATACCAAGTCGATCAATGTGCAGCTCGAAGACCTGGGCTTTGATGATCACACGCTCGATATCTGGAAGACGCAGATCAATGTGCCCCACGGGATTCTGTTGGTGACCGGGCCGACGGGTTCTGGTAAGACGACGACGCTCTACTCATCGCTGCGCCAGATCGACAAGGTCAAGCTCAATGTCTCGACGGTGGAAGACCCGATCGAATACCACCTCGACGGCATCACCCAGACCCAGACCCACGCCAAGATTGACATGACCTTCGCCAAGGCGCTCAAGGCCCTGCTTCGTCAGGACCCCGATGTCATCATGCTCGGCGAAATTCGTGACCATGAGACGGCCCATACTGCGGTGCAGGCCGCGCTCACGGGTCACTTGGTGCTCTCGACTTTGCATACCAACGATGCGCCCAGCTCGGTGACGCGACTGGTCAACATCGGGCTCGAACCATTCCTGGTGGGCGCAGCCGTCAACGGCGTGCTCGCCCAGCGACTCCTCCGCCGACTGTGCGCCAGCTGCAAGGCGCAGCAGAAACCAAGCGAAGAGATGGCCGAGTTCCTCGAAATCAACGGGCTCCCCAGCGAAGAGATGTGGATGCCCCAGGGCTGCGAAAAATGCCGAAACACGGGCTACTCCGGGCGCGTCGGGATCTACGAGATGCTCGCGGTCGATGACTCGCTCCGCGATGTGATCGCCCGCAACCCCAATGTGTCTGAGTTCCGGCGGATGTGCCTCGAACGCGGCATGAACTCGTTGCGCCAGGATGGGATCAACAAAGCCTCCAACGGCTTGACGAGTATTCAAGAAGTCCTCCGCGTGACCGCGGCTCACTAAGGAATCTTCTCTCAACCGATTACAAGTTGCTTGTGGTCTTGTCTTGGTGCATGATCCCAATGTGAAAGCAGAGACTGGACGATCTTGGAGTTCGGTCGATTCCATGCACCGTCTGGCTACCCCAAAGGGCTGTGAGAACAAGCACAGAACAGGCGTGTGATGTCTGTTCGGCATCGCATATCAAGAGCAAGTTGGATGATCCGTTCGTGATTGCTCCCAGATATCCAGAAGATTCTGAGGTCTTGGTCTATCTGTTTCAGCGCCGTAAAGAGAGTCAATGCCGCGTACAAGCTCAAAAACCCTATTCGAGTGGTAATGAACCCTGGTTTTTGAAAGAAAACAGATAATGGGAGGGCATTGCTTGAAATAATCATACTGACTAGTAAGTATGCTCCAGTGCGCAGCTGATTCTGTGCACCGATACGCGATTGCTACGAAAACCCAGACCTATGCCGGAGGGACCCGATGACTCACCAACTCAGCATCGATTCACCGAAGATCGATCGATCAATGTTTGTCACTGCTCCGAATTCATCGCCCGCTTCGAGGGGCTTAGAAGCAGAGTTGATCGAACACAGGCCTTCCATGGAGAGTCCGAGAGTTTGGGATGTGTTTACCCACACCCGCGTCCAGGTCCGCACCCCGGCTATGTCAGGCAGAGCGCTCGATGCGTACCTGCATTTGATCGACACGATTGGGCACAACCGCATCCAGCACCGGCTCCGCGATCAGATCCAGGCATACATTAACGGGCTCGGGAGCCAGCTCATCGCGGAATCGGATGATCCCAAAGTCCAAGCCGCGTTTGAACTAGCGCAGGCACTTATTGAAACCCATGGCTGGGTACGCGACGCAGCCCTTGAGCAGGCGATCGACTCCGGATTCACCCCAGACGAAGTCGCGGAGATTGTCGCGATCGTCACAAGGAGCCATATCTAGGCTCAGCCGGCATGACAAGAAAACTCTTTGTACAAACCAAGCCAAACTGGCAACTCCGCCACAGAATTTGAACGACGAATGAAGGAACACACATGAGTCACAATCACAACAACAGCCAGTACGAAATCAATTCATCACGCCTCGCCCGAACCGCCATAATGGGCACTCTCATCGCCCTCTCGGGCTTCGCATCGGCTGCCACAGATACAGCCGATCGAAGCACGGGCACAAGCGAGATCAACCATCATGAGGCCGAAGAGAAATCTTTAACTGGCGCATCGTCGACGGTTTCGTTTCATACCCAAACGATCAACGGTCTCGACATTTTCTACCGAGAAGCCGGCACGCCCGGGCAGCCTCAGCTGGTCCTGCTCCACGGGTTCCCGACCTCGTCACACATGTTCCGCGATCTGATCGAGGATCTTCGCGACGAGTTCCACATCATCGCACCCGACTACCCCGGCTATGGCATGAGCTCGATGCCCGATGCCGAGGAATACGAATACTCGTTCGATAACACGGCCGAGGTTATTGATCAACTGCTCGAGCGGACGGGCTTTGGTCACTACTTCCTCTATGTCATGGACTACGGCGCCCCGGTGGGATATCGCATCGCCACAGCTCACCCGGAGCGCGTCGCCGGCTTTGTGGTTCAGAACGGCAACGCCTACGAGGAAGGGCTCGAGGACTTCTGGAATCCGATCAAGCAGTATTGGGAGACAGGCGCGATCGAGGACCGCGATGCACTGCGTGGGCTGCTCACGCTGGGGGCGACCAAGTGGCAGTACTTGACGGGCGTGCGCGATGAGTCCGTGATTTCGCCAGACAACTGGCTCGTGGTGCAGCCGTTGCTTGATCGCGCGGGCAACGACGCGGTCCAGCTGGATATGTTCTATGACTATCGCACGAATCTGTCGTTGTACCCGAGCTGGCAGCAGTACTTCCGTGATCACCAGCCCCCGATGCTCATTACCTGGGGCAAGGGCGACGAGATCTTTCCCGAGTCGGGGGCGCACCCGTACATGAAGGACCTGCCCGAGGCGGAGCTCCACATCCTCGATACCGGGCATTTCGCACTCGAAGAGGATGGCGAGCAGATCGCCGAGCTTATGAGGAGCTTCATGCATCGTCATGGCAGCGGTAGCCATCATCAATCGACAAACAACTGAGCACTCGAACATCATTCGTATCCGATCATCCTCAGCCTCCCGATGGCGCCCGCCATCGGGAGGCTTTGCACCATGCTGATCCGTCGTATAGAATCATGGGCAATGCGCATTCACGCATCCGAGGAGCCCATCATGTCCGACAAATCGATCGAATCCGTCCTTAACGAGCACCGCGTCTTCGAGCCCTCGCCACCAGCAGCGGTCGGGGCGAGCGAATGGCTGATTTCCTCGCTTGAGCAGTACAACGCGATGCACAAGGAATCGATCGACGATCCGGAAACTTTCTGGGGCAAGGTCGCTTCGGAGCTGCATTGGTACACCCCCTGGGATTCGGTGCTCGAGTGGAACGCCCCCGACGCCAAGTGGTTCTCGGGTGGCACCACCAATGTGTGCTACAACTGCGTCGATCGCCAAGTCGATTCCGGGCACGGCGATGACCCCGCGATCATCTGGGAGGGCGAGCCCACTGATGATCAGGGCAAGCCCGTCGATTCATTGACGCTGAGCTACAGAGATCTGCAAACACAGGTTTCTAAGCTCGCCAATGTCCTCAAGGCCAACGGCGTGGGCAAGGGCGACATCGTGACGATCTATATGGGCATGGTCCCCGAACTCGCCATCGCCATGCTCGCCTGCGCCCGCATCGGCGCGCCCCACTCGGTGATCTTCGGCGGGTTTAGCGCCCAGGCCATCGCCGATCGTGTTCAGGACGCCAAGTCCAAGTTCGTCATCACCTGCGACGGCTCTTGGCGTCGCGGCAAGGTCGTGCCGCTCAAGGACAATGTCGATGCCGCGATCGAACTGCTTAAAGAGCAGAATACGCAAACCATCGAGCATGTCTTGTGCGTGGGGCGCTGTCACAACAAGATCGCTTGGAACGCCCTCGATCTCTGCTACACCGAGCAGGTGGAGCACGCCTCGCCCGAGTGCCCCTGCGAGCACATGGAATCAGAGGACATGCTCTTCCTGCTCTACACCTCGGGCTCAACAGGCAAGCCCAAGGGCATCGTCCACACCACCGGCGGGTACATGGCGTTCACCTACATGACCTCCAAGTACTCGTTCAATCTGATCCCCAAAGATCAGGGCGGCGGGGATCAGGTCTACTGGTGCTCGGCGGACTGCGGCTGGGTCACCGGGCACTCCTACATCGTCTACGGCATCCTCCCCAACCGCGTCCCCTCGCTCATGTACGAGGGCGCGCCAGACTGCCCAAGCCCCAAGCGCTTCTGGGAGATCGTCGAGCGCCATAAGGTCACGCAGTTCTACACCGCGCCCACGGCCATCCGTGCATTTATGAAGTGGGGCGATGAGCACCCCGAGTCGTGCGATCTCTCCACGATCCAGGTGCTGGGCACCGTCGGCGAGCCGATCAACCCCGAAGCGTGGATGTGGTACAGAAACAAGATCGGTCGCGGCGTGTGCCCAATCGTCGATACCTACTGGCAGACCGAGACCGGCGGGCATGTCATCACGCCCCTGCCCGGGGTCACGCCCTGCCTGCCCGGCAGCTGCACGCTGCCCATGTTCGGGATCGACGCGGCTGTCACCGATGAGGCGGGCAATGTCGCCAAAGAAAACGAGGGCGGCCTGATGGTCATCCGCAAGCCATGGCCCGCGATGCTCCGCGGGATCTTCGGCGATCGCCAGCGCTTCGTCGATACCTACTGGAGCACCGTCGCCAAGGGCGACGAGCTCTACTACACCGCCGGCGACGGCGCCCGGCGCGACGAGCTGGGCAACTTCTGGATCATGGGACGCACCGACGATGTCATCAATGTCTCGGGCCATCGATTGGGCACGATGGAGGTCGAGAGTGCGCTCGTCGCTCATGAGTCCGTGGTCGAGGCGGCCGTGGTCGGGATGCCCCACGAGATCAAGGGCACCGGGATCACCGCCTTCGTCACCCCGGCCAAGGGCTTCGAGGCTTCTGACGAGCTCATCCAAGCCCTGCGCGATCATGTCGCCAAGGAAATCGGCGCGATCGCCAAGCCTGATGTGATCCGGTTCACGGCCACCTTGCCCAAGACCCGCTCGGGCAAGATCATGCGCCGCCTGCTCCGCTCGATCGCCTCGGGCGATACCAACATCACGCAGGACATGAGCACGCTCGAAGATTTCTCCGTGGTGGCGAATCTCTCGCAGGGCGAGGAGTGAGCCCGGCACGGGCAGACGCGTACAAATGAGATGAATCTCGTGTGAACCCGAGACGGTGCGCGAGATTTTATATATTGTGTGCGTATGCAGAAACTCTCTTTCCTAGTCCTCGGCGTGTGCTGTGCGGGTGTGTGGGCACAAGATGCCGCAGTGGATGATCAATCTGGTCAAAACAATCAGGTTGATCGTCAGCTCGAAGATCAAGTCCTCAGCGATGACGGCTGGTCGCTCTCCAAGCTCAAGCTCCGCGATGCCACGCTCTACTGGGAGAACGACGGCACCGTCCCCAACCTTATCGACAACACCGATCGCTTCTACACGAATGGGCTCGGGATCGAGCTCTCGTTCGATCCGCAGATCTCAGGCGAGCTGGCCGATCGGCTCAGCTTCTGGGGTGACTGGGACAACCCACGCTTCGGCATGGGGCTGGCGATCAAGCAGATGATCTACACCGGGGTCGATATCACCGATCCAGCCCCGGCCCTCACCGACCACCCCTACGGCGGGATCATGTACTTCGCGTTCTCGTTCCAGCGAGCCGATGAAAACAAGCACGATCACTTCGAGCTCGATCTGGGTGTCGTCGGCGAGCGATCGCAGGCCGAAGCGGTCCAGCGGTATATCCATCATGTGTTCCCCGATGAGAACACGCCGCAGGGCTGGTCGAACCAGCTCGCCAACGAGGTGGCCATCAACGCGACCTTCGAGCGCACCTGGAAGACCAAGGCCGGCGAGATCAACCTGTTCAACAACGACAACAATCCAGACGGCAGCGGGCTCTCCTTCGAGATGCTCCCCGCGATCGGGCTCGATCTTGGCAATGTCTATACTCGCGCCCGTGGGCAGGTCACCCTCCGCGCCGGGATGAACCTGCCCGAAGACTTCGGGCCCGCCAGCCTGCTGGGGCACAAGGACCACACCGTATCGGCGTCGGACTGGGGTCAGGGCGATTGGTCGTTCTATCTGTACACCACGCTGGGGGTTGATGCCGTGGCCCACGATATTTTTCTTGATGGCAACACATTTGCAACAAGCCGATCCGTCGATTCCGAGCCCTTCGTCGCCAAAGCCACCGTCGGCCTGGTCACCCGCTACAAATCGCTCTACCTGGGCTGGTCGCAGACCTTCCAGAGCGAGCAGTACGAAACCCAGCCCAACCACCAGACCTGGGGCTCGATCGTGCTCGGGTGCTCGTTTGATATACGATAACACAGCAAGGAATCAGTACCCATGATCAGTATCCAAATCAGTCGATGGCGTGCGTCAAGGAGCATCTGCAGCGTGTGTGTCTGTGCTCTTGTTGTGCTCTGTGCGCATGCAACCGATGGAGAGCCTGAAGTGGGGCAGGCTGCTGCGGAGACTGGTTCGAAGCCGGAGCAACCGGGGCTGATCACCTTCAAGCATCCCAAGAGCTGGCGAGTAGTTGAGCAAGAAGCCGGAGACGAAGAGGCACCCATCGAGATGATGGTCGAGTCGAAGAATGGCGATCGTTCCCTGCTGGTGCGTGTGCAGCCCAGGGAGGGTGCGGATCAGGTTGGGGAAGACCTCGAGCAGCTCAAGGCGCAAGGATTTGTTGTCACCAGAACCAAACCCGAGCCACGCGGCGCAGTGGGCCAGCTCAATGGGGTCGGCACAGATTATGATCTGACCAAGGACGGGCAAGCCTACCGGATGTATCACCTCGTGACACAGTTCGATTTCAAGCACGATGTGTTGATCCGGGTGCTGACGACCGAATCGCAATGGACCAAATCCAAGCGCCCGATGAAGTTTATGGTCGACTCGATCACCATCGGGGACCTCTATCAGATCGAGCCCGACATCGAGCAGCCGATGATGCTTGATCGCGAACTGTATTCGTTTGAAGCACCGGGCAACTGGCATCTCAATGAGTCCGATCGCAAGCCGTTTACGAAGCTCGAGATCACGGCCAAGCAGTATTCGTGGTTCACCGCCACGATCCATGATCGTGACCTGACCGCTCAAAAAGAGCTTGAAATGTACCTCCGCCACTCGATCGACGATCAGCTGGTCTCACACACTGAAATGAACACCTGGCTTGGGTTCCAAGGGGTGGGGGTGCAAGGGCAACTCCGTGATACTTTAGCAGGTTTTCAGCAGTTCAAAGCCCTGTACATCCCTCTGGCGGATGGTCGGCTCTTGGTGCTCAAAAAATACCAGGCGGAGTCCTCGGCCGAGCTCACTGATCCGGGCTTCGAGCTCATCGAATCAACTTTCAAACTCCTCGTCGAGCCCGCTTCGGGCGAGCCAGCGATTGATCCCTAAACCCGTCGGCCTACCATCGACCATGAGCTCACCAACCACACCACTCGTCAGCGTCGTCATGGGTTCGAAGTCCGACTGGCCCGATGTGATGGAGCACGCCGCGGCGGCTCTTGAAGAGCTGGGGGTGGCCCACGAGGTCAAGGTGGTCTCGGCCCATAGAACGCCAGATCTGCTCGTGTCGCACGCCAAAGGAGCCAAGGGACGCGGGATCGAGGTCATCATCGCCGGCGCGGGCGGGGCGGCCCACCTGCCGGGCATGGTCGCGTCGATGACGACGATCCCCGTGATCGGGGTGCCCGTGATGAGCAAGGCGCTCAAGGGGATGGACTCGCTGCTCTCGATCGTGCAGATGCCGGCCGGGATTCCTGTCGCGACGGTTGCCATTGGTAAGGCCGGCGCCCGCAACGCCGGTCTGCTCGCGGCCTCCATCGTCGCCAACAAGCATCCAGAAATAAGCGAAAAGCTCGAAGCCTTCCGCACCAAGCAGACTCAACAAGTGCTCGATCACCCGGACCCGCGGGAGCAGGGATGAGCGAAGCACTCGCGCCGATCCAACGCGTCGGAATCATCGGCGGCGGCCAGCTCGCCCTGATGCTCGCCCAGTCCGTCCAAAGGCTCGGCGTCCGCTGCACCGTGCTCGACCCGGACGAAGGCTGCTGCGCCAGTGCCATCTGCGAGCAAATCGTGGGGGACTACGACGACTCTGTAGCACTCAAACAACTGGGCGAAGCATGTGAGGTCATTACCTACGAGTTCGAGAATGTCCCGGCTGCTGCTGGCGAAGTGATCAAGCCGATCAAGCCCATCCATCCCAACCCCGACGCGCTGGGCTACGCGCAGGATCGCCATCGAGAGCGGAGCATGTTCAAAGAGCTCGATATCGCGGTGCCCGAGTACCGAGCCGTGGACGATGCGGAGTCCTTGCAGCAAGCCCTCCAAGAGCTCGGCACCCCCGCCATCCTCAAGGCCCGCACCCTGGGCTACGACGGCAAGGGCCAGGCCCTGATCAACGACGCGGCGACGGCTGAAAAAGCATTCGAATCCATCGGATCCGTGCCGGCGATTTTAGATCAGTTCGTCGAGTTCGAACGCGAGCTCTCCATCGTGGCCACCCGCTCGATCACCGGCGACATCGCGTACTACCCGCTGAGCGCCAATGTCCATCGCGGCGGGATCCTGCGTGTGTCCAAAGCGCCCGCCCGCGATGTGAGCGCCCAGCTCGTCGAGCAGGCCCAGCACGCGGCCCGTCAGATTCTCAATCGATTCGAATATGTTGGGACGATCGCCGTGGAGTTTTTTCAGATCGGCATCGGATCAGACGCGACCCTCGTCACCAACGAGATCGCCCCGCGTGTGCACAACACCGGGCACTGGACGATCGAGGGGGCCCAGACCAGCCAGTTCGAGAACCACATGCGCGCGGTGATGGGCATGGAGCTTGGATCGGCTGACCCGATCGGGCACAGCGCGATGGTGAACATCATCGGTGATGAGCCCAGACCCGGCGCGCTCGACTCGATGCCTCAGGCCCATGTGCATATGTACGGCAAGTCACCAAGGCCCGGACGCAAGATCGGGCATGTGACACTCAACGCCCCGAGCGAAGCGGAACTCGACGCCCTGCTCGAACGCTTCACCCGTGTGATCGGCTGACTCAGATACACTCAGAGGTTGTGCTTAAAGATGCACCAGATGGCCTCGACCCCGTCCTTCCAGCCGATCTTCTTGCCCTCTTCGTAGGTGCGGCCCGCGTACGAGATGGGCACCTCATAAATCCGCAGCGAGCGGGCTTTGGTGCCGGCGGCGTCCTCGGCGAGCAGCTTCGCTTTGGCGAGCTTGGCGATCAGCTCGGGCTCGACCCCGAACCGCGGCTCGGTGATCGTGATGCCTTGGATCGCCTCGCGGGTGAACGCCTTGAACCCGCACTCGATGTCGGTCAGGTTCAGGTTGCTGAGCATGTTGCTCGTCAGCGTGATGACCCGATTGGCGATCGAGTGCCAGTAATAGAGCACGCGGTGGGTCTGCCCGAGGAACCGCGTGCCGATGACGGCGTCCGCCCGCCCGTCGATAATCGGCGCGAGCACCTGCTCGTGCTCGCCCGGGTCGTACTCAAGGTCCGCGTCCTGGATAATGATGACCTGCGCTTCGCCATCGAGGGCGGCTTTGATGCCGGCAGCAAGAGCCGCCCCTTTGCCCATATTCTTGGGCTGGTGGATCGCCACGGTGTCGGCGCGCTCGGCGAGCTGGTCGATGATCTGCTTTGAATCGTCGATCGAGCCATCGTTGACAAGATAGATCGTGCGCTCGCAGGGCTGGGCGGTGGACGAGTTGGGATCGATCGGCGGGCGGGTGTTGATGAGCTTGTCAAACAATACCGGCAGCAGCGTCTGCTCGTTGTACACCGGGATGATCACTGCGATATGCATAGGTCCAATAGTAGCGGATCAGATCAGACCCGCCATTTTCAGCACTTTGCGCTGGGCGTTGGAGAGGGCGATCTGATCGAGCGCAACGAGCGGGTGGTATTGGTGCTGAGGGCCTGGTTTGACCTTGGCCGCCCGATACACGACGAACTCGACCACGCGGTGGGTCGTGATGTGCTTGAAACGCCCCAGCTCGTCGAGTCCATTTGCTTTGATATCGAGCTGTTCAGCGATTTCGGCGGGGGTAAATGCGCGATCCGGATGTTCAATGGTCGGGGCCTGGTACATGCTCGCCCACATGCCGGTGTCGGGGCGTTGCTCGAGCAGGATCGAGTTGTTCTTCGTGGCAACAACCGTCGCGCAATACAGTGGCTTCTGTTTGGCCTTGGGCTTGGGCAGCGGGATCGATTCGGTGGTGCCATGGGCGAAGGCCTGGCATTGGCTCTTCCATGGGCACCGGGCGCAGCGGATGTTCTTGGGCGTGCAGCAAGTCGCGCCCAGTTCCATCATCGCCTCGTTGAAGACGGCGGGTCTGCTCGCGCTCTTCACCAGTTCGTCGGCTCGGTCCCACGCCCACTTGACGGTGTCCTTGTCCGTCTGAGGCTCGGGCTTGTTGTGCAGGCGCAGGAGCACCCGCGTCACATTGCCATCCACGATCGGCTCGCGCTGCCCGAAGACCATCGACGCGATCGCGCCGGCGGTGTATCGCCCGATCCCGGGTAGTGTCTGGAGGGTCTTTACATCTTCGGGCACTTGGGCGTTGTGTTCTTCGACAATAGCTTTGGCGCACGCGTGGAGCATCCGGGCGCGTCGGTAATAGCCCAGCCCGGCCCACGCAGCCAGAACTTCATCCTCGGGGGCGTTGGCGAGCGATTGGACTGTTGGGAACTGTGTGATGAAGGGCTCGTATTTTTCGAGCACCCGCGACACCTGCGTCTGCTGGAGCATCAGCTCCGAGACCAGCGCGTGGTACGGGTCGCGCTCGTCCAGTCGCCAGGGCAGATCGCGCGCGTTGTGATCGAACCACGATTCGAGATCGGATGTGATATGCTGATCGTCCATCAGGCGGGCTCGATCTGGGCGATGGTGCCCTCGATGGTGCTGAGCAGTGGTTTCCATCTGGTCCCCGGCTTGGCGCACACTGAGATAAAGCCCGTATGGATCAGCACATTGGTGATCTGCGGGATCGCGAAGAGCGCACGGCCCAGCGGATCGCCCTGGGCGTCGTCGGCTTTGAAGTACGAGCGGATGCTCCCGGGCGAGGGCTCGACGATCAGCTTGCGCGCGTTGGGGTTGGGCGTCGACTCGACTCGGATGATCGTGTAAGGCATAATGATCTGCTTTGAGCGGGCGTCTGGGCACACGGGAGGCGATAATATGGTTAGAATCAACGAGATACATCCCGTGACTGCTGGCGATCGGTCGATGATCAGCCGGTGTTGTAGATAAAGGATAGCGACTTGGGCTCTTGGGAACGATTACAGGACATGCTCAATCGGCTCGGCTCCTACTCATGGTGGGAAGTCGCGGTCGAGATTGTCCTGATTTGGTTCGTGGTCTTCGCGGTCTTCCGCTTTGTCCAGGGCACCCGCGCCGCCCGTGCGCTCAAGGGCTTGTTGTTCATTTTGATCGTCGGCACGCTCTTCGTGCGATTCTTGGGCGATGATGTCTTCGCTCGCTTGGCCTATCTCTACGATCGCATGCTCGCGGTGATCGCGATTGCTCTGGTGGTGATCTTCCAGCCCGAGCTCCGTCGGGCGTTGATTCGGCTCGGCGAGACCCGGTTCTTCCAGGGCGGGTACGAGGGAGCCGCCCGGATTGCAGGCGAGATCGCCCCGGCGTGCTCGTACCTCTCGAAAGCCCGGTTCGGCGCGATTATTGTGATCGAGCGGCGCGTGGGGCTCAAGGGTGTGATCGAGGGCGGGACGGTGCTCAACGCGACGATGACCTCGGCGCTGCTGCAGACGATTTTCCATCCGGGCTCGGCCCTGCACGATCTGGCGGTGGTGATCCGGGGCGACAAGGTGTACTCCGCGGGCGTCCAGCTGCCCATGGCCGGCCCGACCGAGATCACCGACCAGTCTTTTGGCTCACGCCACCGAGCCGCGATAGGGGTATCGAGGGATTCGGACGCGTTGGTGGTGGTGGTGTCCGAAGAAACCGGGCTCATCCGCATCGCCCAGCGCGGGGTGCTCTCATCGCCGATCGACCCCAACGAGCTCGAAGTGGTGATCAAGAAAGAACTCGGTCACCGTGCGCCGCCCGAGCCGACCACTGAAGCCAGCGAGAAGAAACCCGAGAAGAAGCCCGAGGAGGACCAGAGCGGGTTCGCCGACGATCTGGAAGCGACGAGCTCGATCGAGGTCTCCCCGGACGAATCCATGCTCAAGAACGATCCGGCGGCCCCATCGAGTGAGAAGAAGGACAAGGAGGGAGAGTCATGAAGGAGTCGCGCTCCGTGTGGAGCTTCATCCAAACCTTCCTCATCGTTACTTTGCTGACCGTCATGGTGTGGCTGCTCGCTGAGTCGCGCATGGTGCGAACTCGATCAATCGAGGCGCAACTGGTTCTGACCACAATAGATACACCCGGGAGCATGGCTTTAGTTGTTCGCCAGTCGCAAACAGGCAAAGCACCGGTTCGGCTCGCCAATATCCAGATCGAGGGCTCGACGGCCGGGTTCGATCGGTTCGCCCGCCTGCTCCAGAACCGCGTCGAGCTGCGTGTCGGGAGAGAGATCCCGGGTGTGCCCGGCGAGCATGAACTGGACCTCCAGCTGATTCTCCAAGAACAGATTTTCGCCCTGGGCGTGCACGGGCTCGTCGTGACCGAGGTCACGCCTCCGACTATCCGCGTTGAGGTCGATGAGATCGAGACGCGCGAGTTCCCCATCCGGGTCCTGCTGCCCAACGGGCTCGATCTCGATGGGGTGCCAAGGGCCGACCCGGTCTCGGTGCGGGTCAACGCCCCCGCCAGCGTGCTCGCCAAGGTGACGAGCGACGAAGCGATCGTGCGGATCCATGCGGACATCGTCTCTCAGCTCGATCAGGGGCGATTGGAGACCGTCCCCGGGGCGGTCGTCACGATCGACGGGCTTGACGAGGACAGCTGGGCGTCCCAGATCGAGCCGAGCCAGGTGGATGTCCGCCTGACGCTCCGCACCCAGATCGAGCAGATGACCGTCGATCGCCTGCCCGTGCAGGTGCTCCTGGCGCCCGGCGAGATCGGCAAATGGGGCGTGGAGATCAACGATTCGGACAAGGATCTGGTCAATGTGATGGTCGCGGGCCCGATCGAGTCGATCAGGCTTCTACGCTCTGGTGAAGTCAAGCTGCGAGCGTTCGTGATGCTGTCCTTCGAGGATCTAGGGCGAGGCGTGAGCGCCAAGCCCGCCCAGGTGCTCGGATTGCCCCCCGGATGCCGGGTGGTGAGCCCGGAAATCAGCGTGAATCTGAAGATTACCCGCCTGGGCTCGACCCCGGCTGGACAGCCAAATGTACAGCCAAGTCTGCAGCCTGACACCCAGCCAAACCCCGATCCCGAAACAGGATCAGCGACGCCCTGAGCAAGCGGCTCTCCGACCCAAAATATGGGCGTGGTGATTAATTTCAACTGCTGACAATTGCAAGACTTCGGGGCTTTGGTGCCCTACCCTACTCTCCCTGTTCGTTCGGGTTGTCACCCGGATTGACCGGCTGTTATTCACCCCCTTTTTCACGCACCGCATGCCGATCACAAGCCTGTTGAGAGTCAGACAAGCCTGTTATTTCGGAGCACGCAGGAGAGCTTCCCGTGAAGATCAAGACCGATGAGATCGTCAGCGTAATCAAACAAGAAGTGGCACAGTTTTCCAGCGAGCTGGAAATCTCCGAAGTCGGGCGCGTTGTCGAAGTCGGCGACGGGATCGCTCGTATCTACGGGCTCTCCAAGGCCATGGCCGGCGAGCTCATCGAGTTCGAATCATCCGAAGGCGCCGTCATGGGCCAGGTGATGAACCTCGAAGAAGACACCGTCGGTGCGATCATCTACGGCAACTTCCTGGCCGTCAAAGAAGGCGACACCGTCAAAGCCACCGGCAAGCTCCTCGAGGTCCCCGTCGGCGAGCAGATGCTCGGACGCGTGGTCGACCCATTGGGACGCCCGATCGACGACGGACCAGCATTGGGCAACTCAGAGACCGCACTCGTGGACATCATCGCTCCGGGCATCGCCGCCCGCCAGCCGGTGCACGAACCACTCCAGACCGGCATCAAAGCGATCGACGCGATGATCCCTGTTGGTCGCGGCCAGCGTGAGCTGATCATTGGCGATCGCAAAACCGGCAAGACCGCGGTTGCACTCGACGCGATCATCAACCAGAAGCAGTACTGGGGCACGGACGAAGCCGTGGTCTGTGTGTATGTCGCGGTCGGCCAGAAGGAATCGACCGTGGCCGGCGTGGTGCAGACCCTCAAGGACGCGGGCGCGATGGATTACACCATCGTCGTCAACGCGGGCTCTTCTGACCCTGCGCCGATGCAGTACATCGCTCCCTACACCGGGTGTGCGATGGGCGAGCACTTCATGTGGTCGGGCAAGGAAGAGGGCAAGACCCTCGCCAACGGCAACAAGTACCCCAAGCATGTCCTCGTGGTGTATGACGATCTTTCAAAGCAGGCTGTGGCGTACCGCCAGCTCTCGCTGCTGCTCCGTCGTCCTCCAGGGCGTGAAGCATTCCCGGGCGATGTGTTCTACCTGCATAGCCGCCTGCTCGAACGCTCCACCAAGCTCTCCGACGAGCACGGTGCCGGTTCGCTGACCGCCCTGCCGATCATCGAGACCCAGGAAGGCGATGTGTCGGCCTACATCCCGACCAATGTGATCTCGATCACCGATGTCCAGATCTACCTCGAACCAGAACTCTTCTTCTCGGTGGGCGGTGCCGCTCAGGTCAAGGCGGTGAAGAAGATCGCCGGCTCGCTGCGTCTGGACCTCGCGGCCTACCGCGAGCTCGAAGCGTTCGCCCAGCTGGGTACCGATCTCGACAAGGCCACCAAGGCCCAGCTCGATCGCGGTGCACGCATGGTCGAACTGCTCAAGCAGCCGCAGTATGTGCCTCAGAATGTGACCAACCAGATCATCTCGATCTACGCGGGCACCAAGGGCTTCCTCGACACCGTCGAGCTGACCAAGGTCGCCGACTTCGAGAAGGACATGCACGAGTACTTCCAGACCTCCGCCAAGGGTGTCTGGGACGCGATCTACGAAGCCAAGGCCATCAACGACGATGTCGAGAAGCAGCTCGTCGATGCCCTGAACAACTTCAAGGCCGGCTGGAACGGTTAAAGCCGAGGATTGAGCATTGAGCGGCCACGCCGTTGATCAATTAAATATATCAATCAAATATATCAACACAAATGCCCGCCGGAAGGCGGGCTTTTTTTATCCGCGGTTCAGGCCTCGATCACAGGCTTGCTGAGTGCAGGGTCTTTGATTTCTTTGAAGTCTCGGGCGGCTTCGATTTGGTTGTTAATAACTGCAAGAAAAGAGTTTGTGGAGGGAAATCTGTTTTTAGAACGTTCGTGATTTCTCGTTGCTCATTGTGATGGGCTTAGGATATTATTTCTGAAAATAATGGTTGTGATTGTTTGTTAAATGAAGTACCTTGAGAATTCACAGGTAGATCATTTCGCCCATCAAGTTTCAGGAGGATTCACGATGAAAACAGCAGCATGTATTTTTGCAGCAGCGATGTTTACGGTTCCGGTGTATGCCCAGTCCAGCAGTGCGTTGTGTGGGCTCGATATGTTCGAAAAACGCGTATCGGCAGACTACGGGCCGATGGCACTTGATTCAGATGGCATCAAGACTGCATCGTTGACTCGTAGTCTTGATGGTGTGTTGTTCCTCAGCCTTTGGGATATGACCAATCCTGTCGTTCCTGATCTTGATTCCACACTCTCTCAAGGTGAGTTTCTCAGCGATGCGAGTATGACTTTTCTATCGCTCGAAGGATCGGTGGTTGCTCTTGGTTTGCATGATTCCAACATGGGTATTCCTGGCGAGGTTCGCATCTTTGACATCTCGGATTCTGTGAATCCGGTTATCCGTTCAACAGTTGCCGCGGATATGATCGCGGTGCAAATCGTCGGTGATCGGTTGTATGTATTAACGCCGAATCTTCTTTCGATCTACAACATCTCAGATCTTGACGCGCCCGTTAGCCTCGGCACCCTCGCGGGCACTTTCACGAATTCATTAGATGTGGTCGGTACTCGGATGTATCTCGGGAATACGAGCGATCAACTCCAGATCTTCGATGTGGCGAACCCGGCCTCAATAAGCCTTCTCGGGGAGTATGCAGCTTCGGGCGATCTTGGCGCGATGAGTGTAGATGGAGATACCGCGGCGATCGGGGTGTTGAACTCCCTGGTGATGCTTGATGTGACGGATCCAACAACGCCTATAGAACTTGGGACTCAGGCAGCCGATCGCCCATTGCTTCATATCGTCAATGAGGGCGATTGGGTGTTTTCATCTGACGCTGGCTCGGTATCAATCTTTGATGTCTCTGAGCCGCTCGATCCAGTGATTCATAGCACACTCAGCGGCCCAGATATTCGTGGTTTTCCACAGATCACTTCAGGCAACGGCAAGCTCTGGGTCCGTGGTGCGCATGAGCTTATTCAACTGGATCCGGATCAAACCGAGCCTATTCAACCAGAAGTTTTCGAGGGGTTGGTGCCGGGCGCGTTGATAGGTGCCAAGTTCGGGCATGTTGATGTTCATCAGGGATCGATCTACGCGATCGATACCGCTAATAATGCACTTCATGTCATCGACGGCTCGCCAGGCTCGACGCATTCGGTGCTCTCCACAATCAGCTTTGGCAGCGTCATGGCCAATGACATCGCATTTGCAGATGATTCCGCTTTCATGATGAGCAGGTCAGGTGAGATGGTCTCGGTCATCGATATCAGTGATCCATCAGCGGCTACGATTGTTGGTTCATGGGATGCTTCCGCACCGACACTCAACTCTGATGTTGGCTTGGCCCTGAAAGCTGAAGGTTCACTTCTCTATACGAGCCCAACTTTGGGTGCATTTACGATCCATGATGTTTCCAATCCGCTCTCGCCCGTGTTTGTTTCTGAAACGATGCTGTCGAACGATCAGATTACTGATTTCGATGTTCAAGATGGAATCGTGATTGCCTATTCATCGTACTTTCATGGCGGCGAGCTTGGAACTATTCACGCATTCGATTGCACAAGCCCGGCCTCGCCTGTGGTGATGCCCGGTGGGCGATTTAACTTTGGAGTCAAAGCGATCAAGCGGGTCAATGATCATGTGCTCTCAATAAGGCAAATCGAGTTGGGATCCTTTGACCCACCATTCGCATCATTTCAATCACAGTCACTACTCGATGACTCATCTTCAGAGATCATGTTTCAAAGCAATGAACTGTTTTCTGCGTACGGCGGCTCGCTGAGTCCTGATATGTTGATCAAGGGCCATTTTGCAGTTGTCCCTTCAAGCAATCTAATCCCTTCGCTGACCTTCTTTGATATCTCTAACCCCACGCTGCCCATTCTCTCAGGTTCATTGGCAATGCCAAACTCTTCGGGCTCAATAAGTGTGGCCTCCGATGGTGATCTGTTGTACTCTGTGTCAGGTTGGAATGCGTCGCTTGGGATCTACGACATCTCATCATGTAGCGCGGCCTGTATCGCAGACCTTACGGGTGATAGCGTACTCGACTTCTTCGATGTCTCCGCGTTCCTCGATGCCTTCGCGGCTCAGGATCCGATCGCCGATTTCACCGATGATGGGATCTATGACTTCTTCGATGTCTCGGACTTTCTTGATGCGTTCGCTAAGGGTTGTGGGTAAAGTGTTTACGCGATTGTTGGCCGTGGCGAGGCCTGGGTAAGCATCGATTACTGTGGGCTCGATATATTTATTTATGTATTTGAATATCGTTTGGGTTTCAGATGTGATATTTTGGAAAGAGTGCTCAACAAATATGATGCCCAGATCAGTTTGTCTCAGTCATTTCAGGAGGATTCACGATGAAAACAGCAGCATGTATTTTTGCAGCAGCGATGTTTACGGTTCCGGTGTATGCCCAGTCCAGCAGTGCGCTGTGTGGGTTGGATATGTATGAAACTCGCGTCCCGGCTGACTTTGGGCCGATCGCACTCGACTCAGATGGAGACATGGCCGCTTCATTGCTCTATTCGGGATTTGGAGCGCATCTCCGTCTTTGGGATATGACGGATTCAGATGCTCCGGTGATCGATTCAACAACGCAGGTGCTTTTTCCCTTTTCGGCCAATGCACACTACGCTTCAGTCTCAATTTCTGGGACGGTCGTTGCTATTGGCAACAGCGAAGTCATGGCCAAGGGTTTCAGCTTAGTCGATATTTCAAATCCAGAGTCCCCTGTTATTCGCGCGACGGATGACAGTTTGGTCGTGAATGCTGTCAAAGTCGTTGGCGATCGCTTGTATGTGCTCACTTCGAGCGAACTGATTGTTTACGATATCTCTGATCTCGATGCCCCGGCACAACTCGGCACATTGGCCGGCTCCTTTACGAAGGCATTGGATGTGGTCGGCGATCGGATGTACCTCGGGAACCAGAGCGCCCAGCTCCAGATTTTCGATGTGTCGAATCCTGCTTCGATCGCTCACTTGGGTGATTTTGCAGCGACTGGTAACTTTGGCGTAGTCGATGTTCAGGGTGATCTTGCGGCGATTGGTGGTGCGGATTCATTGATCACACTCGATGTATCAGACCCATCAACGCCCGTCATGGTGAGCACCCAAGCGAGTGATCGCCCGATACTCCGGATTGTGATCGACGGCGATTGGATGTACTCGACAACAGATCATTGGGCATCGATCTACGATATGACAGTTCCGAGTTCGCCAGTTGCTATGAACAAAATCGGTGGGCCAGATATTCAAGAGTTCCCCCAGATCGCAGTGCATGATGGTAGTCTCTGGGTCCGCGGTGCTCGCGAGATGATCCAGGTGGATGCGGCCAAGGCCGTGCCAACGAGTCCAGAGATATTCGACGGCATCGTTCCCGGGGCGCTTAAGGGTGCGAAGTTTGGATATATGGATGTTCACCAAGGCTCGATCTTCGCGATCGATACAGTCAACAACGCGTTGCATGTGATTGACGCCACACCCGGCTCAACACACTCAGTGATCTCGACGCTGAGCTTTGGTGGCCCCGTAGTCGCTGATATCGGTTTCGATGGGGATACCGCCTTTGTGCTCAGCGGATCCGGCGAGGTCTCGGTGATCGACATTAGCGATCTCTCATCGCCCGCACTCCTCGGTGCTTGGGATGCGACAGGGCCGTCGACGGCTTGGGGGGCGAACTTGGCGATTGAAGTTGAAGGGTCAGTGCTGTACACCTGCCCGACTAATGACTATATCACGATTTTCGATATCTCGGATCCGATGTCTCCTGTGTTTCTTTCTGAGTACCCAGTGCCTGAGTTAAACGATACGACTGAGTTTGATGTCCAGGACGGGCGAGTTGCTTTCTACGCATCTTACTACCACGGCGGCGCCGAGTGGGGGGGAGTTACGACGCTGGATTGCACGGACCCCTCATCACCAGTGTTGCTCTCAACCAAGTTTCACAGTAATGTACGAGCGATGAAGCTTGTCGGCGATCAAGTCGTCTCCGTGATTGATGACAACTCGATTAATGATATATATGGAATTTTTCAATCCAGCTCGATTTTAAGTGATTCTTCATCCAGTATCGATTTCAGCATCACGATCGCGGACTCCGGGACTGGTGGAGTTTTATCGCATGACATCGTGCTTAAGGATGGTTTTGCGATTGTACCAGGGTCCTACCTCGGAACATCAGCATTGACGCTGTTTGACATTTCCGATCCGGGCATGCCAAGAGTTGCGGGATCGATCGCTGTTCCGAGTGGTGTTGGCGGGGCGAGCATCGCATCGGTTGGTGATCGTTTGTACAGTGTCGGCGGTTTTGATGCCACGCTCGGGATTTACGATATCTCGTCGTGTGGCGTCGCCTGCATCGCGGACTTCACCGGCGATGGTGAACTCGACTTCTTCGATGTGTCGGATTTCTTGGACGCCTTTGGGGCTCAGGATCCGGTCGCGGATCTCAACAATGACGGGGAGTACGACTTCTTTGATGTCTCCGACTTCCTCGATGCATTCGGGGCTGGGTGCCCATAAGCGGCTGGTTCGCCATAAAAAGGAACGAAAATTCTGTTGATACGATCCTTTTTGGGGTGAAAACAGGGAACAAATCGGATAGATTCAAAGCAAGATCAGAAACCGAGGGGGAGTACCGAATGAAGATCAGATCAGCAACAAGCAACTCAGTGATGAGCTTCCAGAACGCCAAGGTCGCCATTGGTCTGGTTGGGGCCTGTGCCTTCGCCGCCGGCGCTGGTCCTTCGGGCGGGCCGTTCGATCTCTCGTGGCACACCATCGACGGCGGGGGTGCGATCAACATGACCGGCGGGCAGTTCTCGCTCTCGGGCACCATCGGGCAGCCCGACGCGGGCGCGGTGATGACCGGCGGGTCCTTCACCCTCACGGGCGGTTTCTGGGCGGGCATCGATCCGGCTGATTCGTGCCCGGCGGACCTGACCAACGATGGGCAGCTCGACTTCTTCGATGTATCCGCTTTCCTTGATGCCTTCGGGGCCCAAGAGCCAGCCGCGGACTTCACGGGCGATGGTCTGTTCGACTTCTTCGATGTCTCGGACTTCCTCGACGCCTTCGGCGCCGGCTGCCCATAAGCTGGCTGAACTTTTCAGTGTTTCCAAAGCCCCCGCCAGCCGGGGGCTTTTTAATGGAAGGGTCTACGGGCGATGGTTGTGTGCCATGAGCTACACTTGATTCCATGCGTCTGCTTTTGGTCTCGCCGTACTTTCCGCCTCAGCGTGGAGCCGCTTCGATTCGGCTCTGGGCGTTGGCGCGCCAGGCGTGCGCGGCGGGGATCGAGGTCGATGTGCTCACGACGGCCAAGCACCCCGATCAGGTCATCGAATGGGAAGGCGAGTTCTCTGGGACCGTCCACGAGATCGAGTATCAGGTGCCGAGGATATTGCGTTCGCTGCGCAAGGTGCACAAGCAAGAAGATGGCGTCGAGCATGGTGGCGTTGCTGATTCTGGTTCAGGCGTGGGCAGGCTGATCAAAGGCACGCTCGGGCGTGTGCGGGCGAAGACCGGGGTGTACTCGTCGGTGCGGATGCCGGACCTGACGGATTACTGGGTCGGGCCAGCGATCGAGTGGGCGAGTGAGCATCAGAAGACCGCCGCCCCATGGGATGTGGTGGTCAGCTCCAGCGGCCCCTACACCGCGCACCTGGCGGCGATGGAGATCAAAAAGCGCGGGCTCGCCCGGGCGTGGGTCGCCGAGTTCCGCGATCTGTGGACGGCCAATCAGCCCTTCAAGGGCTGCTTCCCGACAACCCTGCGCGAACGCCAGCTTGAGAACCGTGTGCTCCGATCGGCCGACGGATTGGTGACGGTGAGCCGGCCCATGGGCGATTGGCTGGGTGTCCGCTCGAACGCGCCCGTCGAGGTGATCTATAACGGATACAACGAACTCAATCCGGACTGCCTCACTTCGAAGTCATCTGGAAAGCCTTCAGGCCTTAAAGAGTCCGTCCGGCTTGTCTTCACCGGGCGGATCTATCCGGGTAATCAATGCCCCCGCGCGATCCTGAGCGCATTGGCCACACTCCGCAAGGAAGGGGTCGACATCACGCTGGCTGTCGCGGGCTCGTCGTGCGATCTCTGGGAGCATCACGCCCAAGAGCTGGGCGCGCTCGATGGGCTCGAACTCCTCGGCGTCGTCACCCACGAACGGGCGATCGAGCTCCAGCGATCCGCCAGTGCGCTCGTGGCGATTGAATGGTCTGATCCCAAGGCCGGGGTGCTGTCAAGCAAGCTCTTCGAGTACATCGCCGCGGGGCCGATGGTGCTGCTGACCGGGCCTGATGACGGGGCGATGGGCGCCATGCTCTCGCGGACCGGTCGCGGGATCCGTCTGGGAAAATCACCCGAGCAGGTCGAGCAATCGCTGCGATCGCTGATCGCCAGCGAACAGACATTCCCCGAGCCGATTGCCAGCGAAATTGAACAGCTCAGCCGGAGCGCCCAGTCGCAGCGGATGATCGAGTTTTGCCAACGAATCGCCTACTCAGCCCCGGATTGAGCCCCGATTTTTGATGCTTTGGTGCTATGATTGACCCGGCCCTGAACCTCATCAGAACACAGGGTGAGGGCTCTGGGGATTCGGCAGTTTCGAGTGGGAGATGGGTATGCAGAAGAGTGATTCAACGGGTTCTCGCGTCAAGCCGCGCATCGGTGTGCTCGGCTGTGGCGGCTGGGGCAAGAACATCATCCGCACCCTTGAGCGCGTGTACGCGGTGGCCGCCATTGCTGATCCGGGCGAGGACGCCCGGACGCTCGCCAGCGAGATCGCGCCGGGCGCGACCGTCTACCACGACCCGTCCAAGGTGATCGACGACCCAACCATCGACGCGATCATGATCGCGACCCCCGCCCAGACGCACTTCGAACTCGCCAAGCGAGCGATCCTGGCGGGCAAGGATGTGTTTGTTGAGAAGCCGTTGACGATCGAGCCCGAGGAATCGCAGGCGTTGACCGATCTTGCCGCCAAGCACGGGCGTGTGCTGATGGTGGGGCACCTGCTCGAGTATCACCCGGCGATCCTCAAGCTCCGCGAACTGATTGATTCGGGCGAGCTCGGCGAGATCCGCTATGTCATCTCCAATCGGCTCAACCTGGGCAAGATCCGCACCCACGAGAACGCGCTGTGGAGCTTTGCGCCCCACGACATCGCGGTACTGCTGCGCCTGATCTCGGGCGATCCGATCCAGGTCGTGTGCACGGGCGGGGGCTATGTTTCGCCCAATGTCGCGGATGTCACGGTGACCCAGCTGCTCTTCTCCAACGGCACCCGCGGGCACATCTTCGTCTCGTGGCTCCACCCATACAAAGAACAGAAGCTCGTCATTGTCGGCTCCAAGAAGATGGCCAGCTTCGACGATGTTGCGAGAGAGCTTGTCCTCTACGACCAGCGCGTCGATTGGTGCGATGGGCACCCGATCCCGGTCAAGGGCGAAGGCACGCCGGTCGAGTTTGATTCGACCTCGCCGTTGGATCTTGAATGCTTGCACTTTGTCGATGCGGTCGCCAAGGGCACCAGCCCGCGGACCGACGGCCACGATGGCGTGAAGGTGCTCAACATCCTCCATGCTGCCCAGCGTTCGATGCTGCTCAACGGATCGCCCGTTTCCCTCGATGCACCGCCGAGTTCAATCCCGCAGGAGGGCGATCCGGTCCGCACTGCGGAGTCAGCCGCAACCGCCGAGGTCGTCGTCCGCGAAGGCGTTGGCGAAGTTGCTGGCGTAGGGGCCCGCCAATGAGCGTGCGCATCCACGACACCGCGTGCGTCGATCAGCCCTGCGCCATCGGGGCGGGCACCAGCATCTGGCACTACTCGCACATCATGCCCGACTGCACCATCGGGCAGAAGGTCAACATCGGGCAGAATGTGGTCGTCTCGCCGGGCGTAGAGATCGGCAACGGGTGCAAGATCCAGAACAATGTCAGCCTCTACTCGGGCGTGATCCTCGAAGACTATGTCTTCTGCGGCCCGAGCATGGTCTTCACCAATGTCATCAACCCACGCTGCGAGATCTCGCGCCGCGACGAGTACCGCGCCACCCGCGTGGGCTACGGCGCGAGCATGGGGGCCAACTGCACCATCGTGTGCGGGCACGACATCGGGCGCTTTGCGTTTATTGGGGCGGGGGCTGTGGTGACGAAGAATGTCCCCGACTACGCGCTGATGGTCGGCGTCCCCGCGCGGCGCACCGGCTGGGTCTGCCGATGCGGCGAGGTCCTGCCCGAAGTCAGCAACGACTCCACGACCTGCGCCTGCGGCAACCAGTACCAGCAATCCAACGACGAGCAAGGACAACCCATGCTCGTCCCCGTCCAAGAACTCGACCCGACCGCGGCCAACGCGATGGCGTAATAACACGATTAAACTAATCACCATTGAAATACTCACGCATCCCGAAAGGATCGCCATGTCCAAGATGAATGTGCCACTTCTTGATCTCAAAGCCCAGTACAATGGGCTCCGCGACGAACTCGAGCCCATCATCCGCGGCGTGATCGAGGACCAATGGTTCATCATGGGCCCGCAGGTCAGTGAGTTCGAGCAAGAGCTCGCCGACTATGTCGGGGTCAAGCACGCCATCGGGTGCGCCTCGGGCAGCGACGCAATCTTGCTGGCGCTCATGGCCCACGGCATCGGTCACCAAGAGGGCCAGCCGGCCCAGCGTGTGATCTGCCCTTCATACACCTTCTTCTCGACCGCGGGCAGCGTCTCGCGACTGGGGGCGGTGCCCGTCTTCGCGGACATCGATCCGGTGACCTACAACATGGACATCGAGCACACCCGCGAAGTCGCCAAGCGCACCGAGAACCTCGCGGCCATCATGCCCGTGCATCTCTTCGGGCAGTCGGTCGATATGGACGCATGGCTTGAACTGGGGCGCGAGTTCGGCGTGCCCATCATCGAGGACGCCGCCCAGTCACTGGGTACCAAGGACAGCACCGGTGCGGTCGTCGGCTCGCGCGGCTCGATCGGCTGCTTCAGCTTCTTCCCCTCCAAGAACCTAGGAGCGTTTGGCGACGGGGGCGCGGTGACCACCAACGACGACGAGCTGGCCGACAAGCTGCGTATCCTGCGTGTCCACGGCGGCAAGCCCAAGTACTACCACAGCGTGATCGGGCTCAACTCGCGCCTCGATGCGCTCCAAGCCGCGATTCTGCGGGTGAAGCTCGGGCACCTCGACGAGTGGCACACCGGACGCATCGCCAACGCGCACCGCTACACCGAACTCTTCGCCCAGCGCGGTGCCTTGCAGAGCGATGTCCCCATCGGCGATCGCCCGGACGCCCCCGCGATCCGCACGCCGACCGGTGTCGACGGCGACGCACGCCATATCTACAACCAGTATGTCCTGCGTGTGCCCGCCGAGATCCGCGACGAGCTGCGGGCCCACCTGCGTTCCAAGGATATCGGCAACGAGGTCTATTACCCCGTGCCCCTGCACATGCAGGAGTGCTTCGTTGATCTGGGCGGACGCAAGGGCGACTTGCCCCACTCGGAGCTGGCGGCCGCCGAGACCATCGCGCTGCCCGTGTTCCCTGAGCTGACCAGCGAGCAGGCCGAGTATGTGGTGGATTCCGTGGTTTCGTTTATCAACGAGCACGCCTCACAGCCAGTCTAAACCTGAGCCACCGAGTCTGATTGCCCATGCGCATCCTCCTGATCAACGACTACCAATCCCTCGGCGGCGTCGAGGTGGTCGTCGACCGGACCGCGTCCATCCTGCGCGGGCTCGGGCACGAGGTTGAAGTCTTCGCGGCCGATCAGCACATCAAACGCCCGAGTATCTTCGGCTATGTTTCGTCGCCCAAGGCCAAGCATGCACTGACCAAGGTGCTCGATCGCTTCGCGCCCGATGCGATCCATGTCCACAACCTGTACCACCTGTGCTCGCCGGCGATCCTGTCGGTATGCGATGCGTACCGGGCCAAGAGCGGCTCCAAGATCATACTCTCAGCCCACGATCACCACCTGGTGTGCCCGAACCCCGGGGGGAGTGTCTGGAAGTATGGCCAGCGCGAACGGGCAACGATGCCGGTGGATGGCGGATTGTTCTCGTTGCTACGCAATCGCTGGGATCACCGCTCGCGTGTGCACTCCGTCATGCGGGCACTGCAGTGGTGGTGGAACTACTCGATCAAGCGTCGCCATTTGATACCCGATGCGGTCGTGTGCCCATCGGGCCAGCTCGCTGAGCTGATGCGCGAGCGTGGCTTGCCCCATGTGCAGCTGATCCCCAACCCGCTGCCCGAGCTGGGCACTTACGAGCGGCCCGAGCCAAGCGAGCAGCTGCAGCTCGTCATCGCCGGGCGCGTCGAGCCCGAGAAGGGCGTCGCGGAGTTCATCGAGCAGTGGCCGAGTGCTATTCACGCAACGCTGCGGATCGTGGGCGAAGGATCGGCACTCGAACGCTGCAAACAGGTGCAGGCGGAACGCGCCAAGGCCGATGCAGCCGATGGGCTCACGGTCGAGTTCCTCGGCCGTCGATCTCACCAAGAGACGCTGGCCATCATCGCCCGTTCCGATGTCCTCGCGTTGCCCTCGCTGGTGAGCGAAGCCGCCCCGTTGGTGCTCGACGAGGCGCTCGCCGTGGGCGCCCGTATCCTCGTCGCCGACCAGCCCCGCCTGCGCGGGCTTGTGGAATCGACCGATCTAGGTTGGGTCTATGACCCGTACATACCCGGCGAGCTCTCGAAAGCCGCCGAAGAGATCCAGGCGAGATTCAAGATCGGCGGCCTCGCGATCACTGAGACGCCCGACTACCTCAAGCCCCGCGAGCCCGAAGCCTTCGCCGATGCGTTGATCATGCTGTACACCGCCTGATACCCGAGGCCGATCCGTGTATGCTCTCAATGCGAAGTCTACATACAGGAGACTCGGATGAAGATCGGACGAACCAAGTTCAGTGTCATGACTGTTGGTCTCTGTGCAGGGCTGGCAGCCGCCGGCGGCGATACATCGACGGATCAAGACTTCGACAACGATCACGGCTACATGCTCATCGGCGATCCGGGGAACCGCCCCACGGAGGGCGATGAGATCGCGTTCCCGCTAACATTCCCGATCGGCGATGTCGAGTATGAGTTCCGTCTCGCTCAGCTCGAAATGACCGTGGGCGAGCACGCCGAGTTCGCTCGGGCGTATGCGCCGATTTACTTCAAGAACAACCCTGAGCGATCAGATGCAGAGAACGCCTTCTCGGGGTGGTCGCTCGATGTCAGCCGATCGCGTGTCGAGATACTCGTGCTGAGCGAGAACGAGCCGACCACGATCGGGTGGGAGTACGCCGCCCGGTACATCAACTGGTTGCATCACGGCAAGGTCAGTGACGAATGGGCTTTCGAGACAGGGGTGTACGATACCTCGACCTTTGTGTGTGACGAAGCTCCATGCAGCTTCCCGACAGGTCACCCCCCGGAGGCCCGCTACTGGATCCCGAATCAGAACGAATGGGTGAAAGCGGCGCATTGGGATCCGGAGAAAGACAACGGCGAAGGCGGCTATTGGATTTATCCCAATAGGACAAATGAGGCGCTGCGTCCCGGGCTTTTACCCGAAGATGGTGGGCAGCGAAACGCGGGCTTTGATAAGGATGTGTACTTCCCGCTCGATGTCGGCTCCTTCCCCAACGAGCCCAGCCCTTGGGGCGTGCTTGATATGGCTGGCGGGGAAGAAGAGTGGAACGAGGATCTGACGAGTCTGCCGACACATACTAATCATCGGCGTGGGGCGGATGGTACCAGCTGGACTCAGACTGTCTATAACCATCCTTATGATCGCAACGCATTAGATTATGATCAATGGAACTGGTTCTCAGCATGGCCTGTAAGAGGGGCCTTTGGTGTGCGTGTCGCTCGGATGGTGGTGGATCCCGCGGACATCGATTTGAGCGGCAAGGTCGATTGGTTTGATGTGTCGGCGTTTCTAGATCGTTTTCTCTCGGATGATCCATCGGTCGATTTTCGCCGTGACGGCGTGCACGACGCGGACGATGTCTGGGTGTTCCTGGGGCTACTCGAAGCCGCCCAAGCCGATGAATAAGGCAACGCCACGCCCCAGCGATGGCCAAGATCCTGTGCAGTTCGCCCAGATCGGGTACCATGGAGCGGCACAGAGCCCGCGTGGGCCCTGATCTTTCATCTACGCTCGCACGGAGATTCACCTATGGAACTCGTCTATTTCTTACTCATCGGTCTCGTCGCTGGCTGGCTCGCGGGGATGATCCTCAAAGGCCGCGGCTTCGGGATCATCGGGAACATGATCGCCGGCGTGGTCGGCGCCTTCGCTGGCGGCTACCTCTTTCAACTCGCCGGGATCGAATGGGGCGGGCTCTTGGGCTCGATCGGCGTCGCCACCATCGGCGCGATCGTGGTGCTCGTGGTGATCTCGTTCTTCAAAAAAGCCACCTGACCTATCCGCTCAGACCACGATCTGATCGAAACCAATACCCAACCAACCTGCTCGTGCCTCGCGCCCGGCAGGTTTTTTGTTGGATGAGTATCACCGATAAACTTGTCTTGAATCTGCAGTTCGATCGAAGGGCACATCCGCAGGGTGAAAATGATCCATATATGGAGAGAATTCATGCTCTCAAGCAGTTTGATCTGGAACTATTTTTCAGTTATATACGAATATATGCACAGACGAGTCGGACGATCTATTAAGATGGCGGCTGTTCATTGGCTCGATCGTGCAGGTCGGCGGGACGCAGAAGGACGAAGTAATGTATACCGTTCTAGGATTCTAGAACATATTTTTATGCAAACCAAACAGGAATACGCCATGGAAAAACGGAAAAACGCATTCGCTCTGATCGAACTTGTGGTGATCGTCGCGATGATCGTGCTGCTCATTGGGATTCTTTTGCCAGCCATGGGCCAGGCGAAGCGATCGGCATTCAATGTGGTCTCGATCAATAACCTGAATGCCTTGAACGCCGGCTCGGGGCAGTATGCCGCGGATAACGCAGGCCGCATATTCAGCTACACATGGCGTGGCGGCGTTTCATACATGATCCCCGGTGTGGGCGAAAAGAGAGGGAGTGACGATATCGATGCCGCCGCACTCCAGAACATGGAAATTCTCGGGCGTTCTACGGGTCGTGCGTCAGGGGCAACCCGAATTATCAAACTCCGAGGTCGAACCCCTCATCGTCGATACTCACATACCGTGCTCCTCGACTATCTCGCTGGTGGCATGGCGCATCCCGTCGTCACGAGCCCGTTTGATACAAACCTGATCAAGTGGCAATCAGATCCCCTCAGCTACCTTAAAAACTTAGAATCGAGCGGCCTTCCGTACGCGAATGGATTTGAGGACGGGTATGACGACGATCCAAGATGGGCCGACATATCAGTGACTCAACGCTGGACATTCGGATCAAGCTATCACGCCGTGCCCGCGGCTTATACTGGAGATGGTATCGGTAGCGAGAATGTGTATGTGCCAGTAGCGAGTACTCCTCATCAGTTTATGTTTCGGGGTGGGAAGGGGGAGTTCATCATCGGCAATCGGCAGTACACCCAGGTTGCCTATCCATCCCAAAAGGTTCATATGTTTGAAGAGTTTGATCGCTTCACAGACAGAGACGGGCTCTACTTCGCCTACCCAGAAGCCAGGCCAAACCTCGCTTTCTTTGATGGCTCCGTCCGCTCAGAATCAAGCTCGGACTCAAACCCCGGCTGGAACCCCGATTCCCCCGGTGAGGAATGGCGTCAGCGGTACATCCCGCTCGATACCTTCCCGATTCCCAGAGATGGATTGGGCTCCGATAGCGAGTTTTGTCAGCGTTTCCGCTGGACGCGTCACGGGCTCCAGGGGATCGATTTCGGCGGCAAGGATGTCGGCCGCCGACTGTATGGCCTGCCACGAGAAGTGATCGGCGGCTGCGAAGTCGAGTGAGTCTGAGCGTTCCCATTGCTCAACGATCATCGCTCAAAGGGCTCGGCTGGCCGTCCCGTCGACGCCCACCCATCGGCAACCATTTACGATTCAACCAACCCGCCAAGGCCCCGCGCTCGGCGGGTTTTTCAATGCTGTTCGCACTTCATCGTGCGCATGTTGTGAAGTTTGATCAGAAGGAAGCGATTGAGTCGATTGGACTGATTCGGTCGGATGGGAAATCTGAATCTGGAGCTTTGAAATGAGCACGAGGCGAATCAAACTGAGCGTATGCGCGGTTGGTCTCTGTGCCGGTGCTGCCATTGCCGGAGGCGAGCCTCAGGATGTTGTCCATATCTATGGGCTCGACTTCGCACTCATAGGCGATCCCGGAAACCGTGCCCCGAGACCAGAAGAGGTACGAGGGATAACGACAGATTTTGGATCAGTCGATTACGAGTTTTGGCTCTCGACAACTGAGCTTTCCGTCGAGCAGTACGTCGAATTTGTCGAAGCTTATCTTCCGTTTTATGTAAAGCGGACTGGAGGGCGCGTCACCCTCACTGATTTTGTCGGCGATGCGATGGACGCGTCGTTTGGAAAGGTAGTTCTATGGCCCTCATACTCCCTCGGCGATCCGGTGAACATGGGTTGGGAGTACGCTGCAAGATATGTCAACTGGCTGCATCACGGCAAGGTCATCGAGGAATGGGCCTTCGAGACTGGTGTTTATGACACTTCGACCTTTGTACAAGACGAAAATGAGGTCTGGCAGCACCAAGCCGCTCGCAACCCGGGCGCACGGTTCTTCATGCCCACTTTCGGTGAGTGGACAAAGGCGGGCTATTGGGATCCAAACAAAAACAACGGCGAAGGCGGCTACTGGACTTTTCCCAACAGTTCAGACACTGAGCCTCGCCCTGGCCTGCCCGAGGACGGCGGCGAACGCAACGCGGGAGAACGAGTTCTCTTCCCGCTCGATGTCGGATCGTATCCAGAGCAGACAAGCCCATGGGGCATGCTCGATATGGCGGGGGGGCAATCGGAGGTCACAGAGACCCCGAGGAATCAGGATCGACTTGGGGAACGGGTCATGACAGGTTCTCTTTATCTTGATGTGGATGTTGGAGATCCGCTGTCTCATGACCAGATCGCCTTTGGTTATGCAACCAGCGCGTTTCGGGGCACATATGGTCTGCGACTTGGCGTTCCAAGCGGCTTCCACCCCGCCGATCTCGACGAAGATGATCGAGTTGATTTCTTCGACATCTCACTCTTTGTTGATCGTTTTATCAACGGAGACGAACGCGTTGATTTTCGCCAAGACGGTGTGCTCGACGCGGATGATGTGTGGGTGTTTCTGGGGCTGATGGGGCTCGAGTAGAGCCGAGAGGGAGTCGAAAACCGAACGGCACACAGAACGCTCCGGGAGCTGAGCAATCAAAAAAGCCCCCGGGTCGCGGGGGCTTGAAAACTTGATTGCTCGATGTTTACTGTTCTAGTCGCAGCTCGTGGCGAAGGCATCGAGGAAGTCGGACACATCGAAGAAGTCGAAGGCCCCATCATCGGTAAAATCAGCCGCCGGGTCCTGGGCACCGAACGCGTCGAGGAAGGCCGACACATCGAAGAAGTCGAGCACGCCGTTCCCATCCAGATCTGCGCGGTCGGCCAGGCAGGGCGGCTGGGTGTTGATCATAAAGCCGATCGGAGACCCATCGAAGACATCGATCCCGATGCCAGCCATGATGGTTCCATCCGCTGAGATGGAGGTCAGGCTGTTGATATCAAGATTGCTCGGGATGTCGATACCGCGGTCGATGAGCCATGTCTCAATATCTTCCATCCCTGATTCGGCGGTCCAGATAAAACCGGTCGCACTGAATCTGTTGAACTGGTTGTAACCAACCACGACAGAGCCGTCCGGTGTCATGCTCAGAACCGTCGCGATTCCATCGTTTGGAAGCGTGAACGGGAGTGAGCCGAGGACGGTTTCTGTCCAGTCGCTCCCGCTTCGTTGCCAAAGCGTCGCATCGGAATGTAACTCGGTTTCGTTGTAGGTGTCGCCGCCGATGATGTTCCCATCTGGGGTAACATAGTTGGCCATCGCCCATCCCTGGTTGGTGTTGAGGTGCGTCAGCGTGCCATCTTCCCAGACAGTGGGGCTCCAATAGCCGAACGAATGCGAGGTATCCCATCCGACCACGACCGACCCGTCATAGTTTGCGTGGTTCGCTCGGCTGTCCCTCATGGTCGAACCAAGGTCGCTCACGATCCCGTTGCCATCCAAGAATGATGCATGCGCAAGCCCATCTCCGCTGGGCCCGCCGTTGCCCGGGCGCCAGTAGAGCCCAACAACATGCTCGCCGTTCCCGGAGAGCCCCCAGGCGGAGCCGTACGCACGGTCGATCAATCCGCCGTCCTCTGGTAACAACGGCGACAAGATGTCTTCCCAGCCATCGCCAAGAGTCCAGAGCCCCTGTGTGGCGTACTGCCCATCGTCTGTGGTGATGGTGGCGCTGATGCGTGTCCCATCATCAG
Source organism: uncultured bacterium (assembly GCA_963976625.1). Classification (GTDB taxonomy): domain Bacteria; phylum Planctomycetota; class Phycisphaerae; order Phycisphaerales; family UBA1924; genus UBA1924. The sequence continues at coordinate 139,292 of CAXBLA010000002.1, read as the reverse complement.
AGATATCCGGTGTCCCGGCACCCACACCCAAAGGGATGAAGGTGCCCCGCCCGAGATTGACGAGCCCGGATTCCCGGGTCCATCTCAGCGTCTCGAAGGCGAAGTTATTGCCCACGAGCACGGTCCCGTCGGCCGACATATCCGCCGGGTAGATCCCGGGGATCAGTTCAAACTGGACATTCTGTGCGTTGCTCGCGGCGGCGGTCGCCGCGAGCAACGCCAGAAGGCATGGATGACGCATAGTGATTCTCCGTCCCGTCGATTCGGGGTGGGGGTTGAGAGGGATCGATGGATCGAACGATTATGGGCAGCCGGCGCCGAACGCATCGAGGAAGTCCGAGACATCAAAGAAGTCGAAGAGCCCGTCGTTGGTGAAATCGGCCGCCGGGTCCTGGGCAGCGAATGCATCGAGGAAGTCGGAGACATCGAAGAAGTCGAGCACGCCGTCGCCGGTCAGATCAGCCGGGCAGTTGTAGTCGAGCGTGATGAGGAACGCGGGAACCCCCCCGGAGGTGTGCCCGATGACGGTTTTTCCGTCGGTCGAGATTGCTTGGATGACTTCCAGGCGTGTATCCTCAGGAATCCCCGCGCCCAACGAGTTGATGTACGAGACCGTTTCCATCAGTTCGTTTTGCCCGCTGGGCTTGATCCATGATCGGCGGTTGCCCAGGAGGAAATCAAACCCGACGATCACATCGTTGTCGGAGATATCCATGGGATTCCCACCCCAGCCTGGAAGGAGTGAGCCGGCCCCGATGGGGGTCACGACGCCGTCGATCAGGGTGACGGCACTGCCGTAGATATCGTCGTCCAAGTTCCATGACCCGAGAAGGATCGACCCGTCATCGCTGACCCCGTAAAACTCGCCGGTCGCGCCATAAGTCGGATCAACCACGGTCCCGTCCCGTGACAAGCCATCCCAGTATGCCGGGGTGCGTGTGAACCCCTGGGCAAATCCAGCGATGACCGAGCCGTCCGAGGACATCACTGAAGCGCGGTTGCCCCCGTTGGCGAGATTCTCAAGCTCGAGCATCCCGGTTTCCGCGGTCCAGATGAACCCACGACCCGAGCACTCGTCCCACGAGAGCCCCACCGCGATGGTGCCATCGCCGCTGAGTTCGTAGCCGCTGCTTCGGCTGGGGCATGAGCCGGCATTTGGGAGGAACCCGAGGCTGACCCAGCCTGTTTCGGCTGTCCAGAGCCCCGCGGTGGATTCAATTCCGTCGAGTCCGTCTGCGATGTCCCCCAAAATGACCTGGCCGTCATCAGAAATCGCGGACATAGGATCAGCACCCGTCCCGATGATCTCGGTTGGGATATGCAAGAACTCGCCGGTTAAGCGATCCCAACGATAACCGGTGTCTGGCAGATCGTCTCCGTCTGTATCCATGCTGCCGATGATGAAACGCCCGTCCGGGGTCATGTCAACGGCCGAGAGTGCGGGCTGCTTGGTGACCGGATCGAGGATCCGCTGGAAATGGGCGGCGTCTTGCGCGACGGCGCTGCCTGCTGTCAGAACGAGAAGACCGATGGTGGCTGCTTTGTACATGGGGTGACTCCTGAGTAAGTGGTCGATGTATCGGTGGTTTGGGGTCTGAAAGAGGGCGACACGACCTTTCGATCGGGTGCCCAGAAAAGGATAAAAACACAATGAATACTTATGCGCGGCGACGGCGTGCACCAACGAGCCCGCCGAGACCGAGGATCGCGGCTGCGCCTGGAGTTGGCACCGCGTTCCACGAGGCGTTGTCCATGTAGGTGGTTGGGCCGAAACCGAATCCGAGTACACGGACTTCGTCGAAGACCATGCCGTCGGTGGCGGAGACATCGATCCAAGTATCACCGAGCCCGCCCCATGCTGGTTCGAAGGCCAATGCTGCGACTTCAACACCGTCATCGAGCAGGAAAATGCCCGCGCCGCCGCCGAATGGGCTTGGTGGACCTGAGGGATCCCAGAACTGAGCGCTGAAGTTGCTCAGGTCGGAATCAAAGGTCATGAAGATGCCGAAGGCGCCTTCGAATGAATTCCCCGAGTTCACCCATGGGTTGATGCCTGAAACATCGCCGACTGCGCCAAGCCCAGCACCGGATTGGATGTCTGCAAGACCGATCCCTGCCCACGCGTCGGTCGCGATGCCGCCGCCGGTTGGGCCGCCGACCTCGTCGAAGTTGAGGGTGGTGGAGTACGATGTCTCGGTCGAACTCTGGGTCACGGTGATGTCAGCGGTTGCGGCTGCCCCGGTGACCATGATCGCTGCGGCTGCAGCTTCGACTGTCCAGTTCTTTGTTCTCATAGCTCAGCTCTCTTTCTTTCTATAGATCCCAGCGCGACTGATCCGTCTTGGTCAGCCTGATAGACGCCGATAAGAGCAATGTAGCGGAATGTCCACAGCAATGCAAGTGTCTCCGGAGACATTTCTGGAATAATTTTTAAATTGTATTTCGCAGACCAACACAAAGCCGCTATACTCAACCTCGCCGAAGGAGTCGCTGAATGCTGCACGATGCACCCAATGTCCAAAACCTGACCCCAAACGCGGATCCCAAGCGATTCGAAGAGCACTATGTAGAAGCCGTGCGTCGTCTGCGAGGATCGCTGATCGAGGCCTACCAGGCGGTGGGGGCGGATGCAGAGAGCCCCAGGGAAGCCGCCCGGACGCTCGGAATTGACAAAACACTCACCTGGAAGCTCGGAAAAATCATCAACGAAGACGCCCTCGAGCGCGTCGCGGCCAGCATCCCGGGGGCCGGAGCGGTTCAGAAAGTCATCGAAGCGTTCATACGCGTGGGGGTGAATCCTGCCCTGGTCACCAAAGTCCGCGATGCGTTCGACGAGTTCGATGATATGGTCGAGATCCACACCGGCGATCGCGAAGCACTCGGGCTCCTGCTCGATAGCATGGCGTTTTCTGGTTCGGATCGATTGGTCAAGAGCCGGAAGCTCGCATTCAAAGGCAACAGCGGCATCTGGGGCGCTCAGTCCCGCGTACGCATCTATACATCGTTCTTGGCGCCCAACCGCGATAACCCCGAGCTGCTCGACTGCGCACAGATCGGTGGGTACATGGATCTGCAACGGCTGCGTGCCAACGGGGCCTGGCCGTTGTTTCGGCTGCGTGCTTTTAATGATGACGGATCCGAAGCCGTGGGCAATATGTCCTCGCTCCTCGATGACTACGACGAGGGTGCGCCGCATCTGCTCGAGGAGTTTACTACGGGCATCTCGCCAGCCATCGAGACCAAAGCCATCGATTCAGGGATGGTCTACGAGCTCTCGAGCGGGCCCGTTGGGCGGACCGGATTGTGCAGCCTTTTCTACGGCTACACAGACCCGGCATCGCTGAGCCGATACAGCGACGAGCACAATCAGCTCGGCGAGTTCTTGTGCCTGGTCAACATCCCCATCGAAACACTGATGATGGATCTGCTCGTTCACAAGGACATCGCGTCACAGATCGATCCGCACGCGGTGGTCTACGGGCGTGCATCGAGCGATCTCGATGATCTCGAGCAGCGTGATACGCGGTTCCAGCTGCCGATGAGCGAGACACTCAAACCCCTCGGGCAGAATCCGATCTTGGCAACGCCGCACATCCCGAGATACACAGAGATCACGAAGCTCGCCTTCGATCGCAGCGGCTTCGACCCGGCCGACTTCGTCTGCTGGCGTCTCGCGGTCCCGTACCCGCCGATGACCTCAACCGTCGCCATCCGCTTCGAGCTGCCCGTGAGACCATAGCCTTCGCCGATGGGTTGATCGCGCTCTACACCGCCTGACACCCTGGGGCATTTCGTGTATGCTCCATACGGATAGGTGCAAACAGGAGCCGCGGATGAAGATCGGACGAACCAAGTTCAGTGTCATGACCGTTGGTCTCTGTGCAGGGCTGGCAGCCGCGAGCGGCTATCCATCGACGGAACAAGACTTCAACAACGACAACGACAACGGCTACATGCTCATCGGCGATCCGGGAAACCGGGCGACGGAAGGCGATGAAATCGAGTTCCCGCTGGTGCTTCCCATCGGCGATGTCGAGCATGAGTTCCGTCTTGCTCAGCTCGAAATGACCGTGGGAGAGCAGGCTGAGTTTGCTCGGGCGTATTCACCGATCTACTTCAAAAACAATCCTGAGCTTTCGCGAGCGAGGAACGAGTTTTCTGGGTGGTCACTCGATATCAGCCCTGAGCGTGTAGAAGTGCTCGTGCGGAGCGAAAATGAGCCCGGCACAATGGGTTGGGAGTACGCCGCCCGGTACATCAACTGGCTGCATCATGGAAAAGTCAATGAGGAATGGGCATTTGAGACCGGTGTCTACGATACTTCAACCTTCGAGTGCGAAGAGCTGCCCTGCAGCTTCCCGACGGGTCACCCACCCGAGGCCCGGTATTGGATCCCGAGTCGAAATGAATGGGTCAAGGCCGCGCACTGGGATCCTGAGAAGGATAATGGGGTTGGTGGATACTGGAAGTACCCGAATCAGACGGACGAAGCGCTCCGCCCCGGGCTCTTGCCCGAAGACGGAGGCCAGCGGAATGCTGGCTTTGACAAGGATGTGTACTTCCCGCTCGATGTCGGATCATTCCCCGATGAACCGAGCCCGTGGGGGGTGCTCGATCTTGCGGGGGGGGGAATGGGAATGGGTTGAGAATCTGGCGGGTTCGCCGTTTAGTACATCACACCGGCGAGGCTATGACGGAACGGGTTGGGGGACAACAGTGTACAACCACCCGTTTGATATCCGCGTGGATGACCATGACTTGTGGAATCGGTTTGGCGGTGGACTTGCATTTGGGGCCCGTGGCGTGCGTGTCGCTCGGATGGCAGAGGATCCCGCGGATATCGATTTGAGCGGGAAGGTCGATTGGTTTGATGTGTCGGCGTTTCTAGATCGTTTTCTCTCGGATGATCTCTCTGTAGATTTTCGCCGAGACGGTGAACTCAACGCGGATGATGTGTGGGTGTTTCTTGGGCTGATGGATTTGGCCGCACAGTGAGAACCGTGTTTAAGAAGCTCTGGATCCGTGCTGATCAAGCAGGTTGATCGCCATGCGTTTGGCGAGCCGGGCGGGGGCGCCGGGGTCGGTGCCGTTCTCAACAACCTGGCCCACGACGCGGGCCGTCACGATCGCGCCCTCGATCAGGATGTTGAGCTGATCGGCCAGGTCGTGGGGGGCCGGGCAGCCGTCGGCTTCGAGCAGTTTGATGAGGTAGCGCACGATCTCCTGCTTGTGCTCAGCGGCGATCCGACGCGGGGCGGAGTCGGCGATCGAGAACTCCGCACTGGCATTGATGAACATGCACCCATGGAAGTCATCGCCGGTGAACCAGTCCTCGTGGAAATCAAACACGCCCTCGATGTGCGCTCTCGGCGTCGCGCCTTTGGACTCGGCGAACTTCATCATCCGATTGCGGAAAATTTCGTCTCGCCGACGCATGGCGGCCACCATCAGCTCGTCTTTGGACTTGAAGTGGTTGTAGAGCGTCATTCGGCTGATGCCGCCCTCCTCCTGGATGTCGTCGAGGCTCGAGTTGTGAAAGCCGCTGCGATAGAAAACGCGCATCGCGGCATCAATCAAATCATCTCGCTTGCTTGGGGGCATGATGGGCTCCGAATAGGTGCATACTCATACTGACTAGGCCATACGCATGGATCGCTGAGCAGGGATATGCACTGGTAAGTATACCAAAAAACAAAAAATAAACAGCAAATATGGCAAAAAAACGCCAATTCATGCCGTTTTGAGTAAAACACCCGGGAATACAACTTGATTTATACTGATTAGTCAGTATGCTTAGTCGTGACCGCTTGCTTTGCCATCTTCGGCGACCCGCTGACTGGTAGAGCAAGGTTCACGACCCCGGCCGATGTGAGCCGGCAACCAAGCGTTTGAGGACCCGGCGCGTGTGTCGCTTGGCCAGCAAACGCAAGACCCAGAGGAGGTCCGCTATGTCCCAGTTCCAGATCCACACCGCACAGTCTGCCCCCGAAGCCAAAGAGCTCATCGAGGGTGCCCAGCAAGCCTTCGGGTTCTTGCCCAATCTCTTGGGCACCATGGCCGAAGCGCCGGCCTTGCTCGAGAGCTACATGACCCTCGCGGGTATCTTCGATAAGACGGACCTGTCGCCCACCGAGCGTCAGATCATCCTGATGGTCAACAACCGGCTCAACGGGTGCACCTACTGCATGTCGGCGCACACCGGGATTTCCAAATCTCAGGGCGTGAGCGACGAGGTGATCGATGCCCTCCGCGACGGCACCAGCATTGACGATCCCAAGCTCGAAGCACTGCGTGTCTTCGCCGTGCGTATCAACGAAACCCGAGGCTGGCCAGAGCAGGGTGACATCGACGCGCTGCTCGACGCGGGCTATTCGCTGCGGACCGTCCTGGAAGTCATCCTGGGTACATCGCTCAAGGTGATGTCCAACTACACCAATCACATCGCCAGCACGCCGCTCGATAGCGAGTTCGCTGCCGTCGAATGGTCACCGGCCGAGCTAGCTGATTCCGCGCGTTGATTGGCATCACGCCGATGAACTCCATGAACCATGTCGACCCGGCATGACACGGCATGACCCACTGACATCTATCGCCCTCGTTCACTGAGATCGAAGGCAGAAAGAGCCTGAAATGAACCCTGAAGAACTCCACGGCGCTTCGGCGTCTGCGCCATCGCCGCGCTCACTCATCCCGCCCTTCACGCCCGAGACCGCGCTCGCCAAAGTGCGCGCCGCCGAGGATGCGTGGAACAGCCGCGACCCAGAGCGTGTATCGCTCGCCTACTCGCCCGAGAGCGTGTGGCGCAATCGCGACCAGTTTATCCAGGGGCGTGATGAGATCCGGTCCTTCCTCGAAGAGAAGTGGAACCGGGAGCAGGAGTATCGGCTCGCCAAAGCCCTGTGGGGTTTCCGCGAGAACCGGATCGGTGTCCGTTTTCAGTACGAGTGGCATGATGCCGCGGGGCAATGGTTCCGCAGCTACGGCAACGAGCTGTGGGAGTTTGATCAGCACGGGCTCATGCGTCGGCGAGAAGCGAGCATCAACGATGTCGTGATCGACGAGCGCCAACGCCGATTCCGCTGGGCGGCGCCCGGGCCTCGCCCGATCGACGACCCAGGAATTCCCGAGACGAAATAAACATCAACCACCTGCGCCTCGGGGGGGTTCTCGGGGGCAGCCGCACAGTGTACATACACAGGAACGATACCTACTAGGAGACGAAATGATTACGCACGCAATGACAACCACCATGATCGCATCACTCACGGCTTGCGCCGCCACCACCATGGGCTGCGCCTCGCAGCAGACGATGGGCGAAGAGCACCACATGCATGAGCACGGGCCAGAGCATGTCCATTACATCGACGGCCCCCGCGACGACGCGCCGATCCCCCGCCCGGGAGTTGAACTCTCGCGAGGAAACTTCGCAGTCGTCGTGATCGATCCACAGAACGATTTCTTGAGCCCCGATGGGGTCACCTGGGGCGTCGTGGGTGAGAGCGTCACCGAGAACGGCACCGTCGACAATATCGGGCACCTCTTCCGCGCAGCCAAAGACGCCGATGCCCAGGTCATGGTCAGCCCGCATTACTACTACCCGCACGATCACGATTGGGCCTTTGAAGGTGCCCTCGAAACCCTGATGCACGACATCGGCATGTTCCACCGCGATGGGCCGTTGGATGTTGATCAGCTCGAAGGCTCGGGCGCAGATTGGCTCGAGCAGTACAAGCCATACATCAACGATGGCGAGACCGTCATCGTTGGCCCGCACAAAGTCTACGGCCCCGAGTCCAACGACCTGGCGCTCCAGCTCCGCAAGCGGGGGATCAACCAGATCGTCCTCGCCGGTATGTCGGCGAATCTCTGCGTCGAATCCCACATGCGCGATCTGATCGAAGACGGGTTCGAGGTCGTCGTGGTCTCCGACGCGACGGCGGCCGCCAAGCTCCCGGGCTACGACGGATTCGAAGCCGCGTTTGTCAACTACCGCATGATCGCTAGCGATGTCTGGAGCACCGAAGAAGCGGTCGCCAAGATCGCCGCCGCCAAAGGCGAGCTCGTGAATGTGTCAGGTGCTAGCGACATCGCCCTGGCGGGCTTTGATCCCGTCTCGTTCTTTTCGCACGGCGAACCCAAGAACGGCTCGCCGATGATCCGCGCACAGCACGCCGGTGCGACTTACCTCTTCGCCGACGAGCAGAGCAAGGCCGAGTTTGTTTCCAACCCAGACCGATACGCCCCGCAGTACGGCGGCTTCTGCGCCTACGGCGTCTCGCTCGGGATCCTGCTCCCCGTCGATATCACCACCGCCCAGGTCCGCAACGGGAAGCTCTACCTAAATGTGAACGCCCAAATCCTCGAGAAGTTCAATGATGACTTCAATGGGAGCGTTGCCAAGGCCAACACAAAATGGCCAACCCTCTTCAGCGAGCACGCCGAATAGATCGCAGAACCGCTTCTCTTTCCCCATTCGGCCGACGGGGTGGACACACCTCGTCGGCTGATTCACAGACGAGCACGGACGGGACCTTCAGGGACCCACTCAAAACTTGTGTGGCTGAGCCCCACCAGAAAGGAACTGCCATGAAATCGGAATCCAGCAAGAGCACTACGGACACACCCTTGGTCGCTGTGACCAGTGCCCAATCGGGTTACGCTTCTCAGGTCCGCGTAAGGGGTCATTCACTCTGGGCCGACGAGCCCCAGACCTTGGGCGGCACAGATTCCGGACCGTCTCCATACGAGTTGCTATTGGCTTCCCTTGGTACGTGCGTGGTCATGACTACTCGGATGTACGCCGACCGGAAGGGCTGGCCGTTGACCGGAGTCTCGGTCAATCTCAGCCAAGACCGTATACACGCGGAAGACTGCCCCGACTGTGAAATGGCAAGCGGACCCGTGCTTCGGATCACCAAGCGGCTCGAACTCCAAGGCGACCTCGATGAGGAGCAGCGTTCTCGTCTCATGGAGATCGCTGACCGCTGCCCGGTTCAGCGTTCGCTGTTGTCTGAGATTCAGATCAGAACGGCGTGAATATCTGCACGTCGTCGTGACATGGCGACCAGTTCATAACCCCATACGCGAAATGTCCCTATTTAAAAGGAGCTCCATCATGACTGTCCTGCTGCGTGTTGATGCAAGCGCACGCCTTGATCGTTCGATCACCCGTCAGATGGCCGACCGGTTCATCGAAGGATGGCGCACAAGCGAACCAGATGCGCTGGTATTCGCCAGAGATGTCGGCCGCCAACCGCCATCTATCGTGAGTGAAACATCGATCCGTGCGGGATTCACACAGCCCGAAAATCGTTCTCAGGAGATGAATGACGCGCTCGCAGAATCAATGACCCTCATCGACGAGGTGCGACGAGCTGATGTTCTTGTGCTCGGTGCGCCGCTCTACAACTACGGACTCCCCGCCTCCCTGAAAGCATGGATTGATCAGATCATCCGGCCCGGCGAGACATTCTCATTCGACCTTCAACGGGGAGACTTCCCGATCCAAAGCACACTCCGCGGCAAGTCGCTTGTCGTATTATCCTCCAGAGGCGAGTTCGGATTCGAGCCGGGCGGCATTCGCGACGGGTGGAATCACTTAAACCCACACCTATTGACTATTGCCACGCGCCTGCTCGGCATTACGGCGAGGGACATCTACGAGATCGCCTCGGAGTACCAAGAGTTCGACGACGAACGGCACCATCGCTCGCGCGAGCAAGCGCTCCATGACGCAGCTGAACTCGGATCCCGTCTCGCAGCCGCAAGGCGAACCCCATGAGCCCACTACCTCTCTGTCGCCCGCTCGGAAAACTCCGAGCGGGCGATTTATACATGGAGGCATGCTGCAAGGTGCATGCTCTGTCTTGCTCAAACTAAAAAGAGCATGCGTATCAAATGGAGCCGGGGGGAATCGAACCCCCGTGCCGGGATAGTCAGCAAAATGCCTCTACGAGTGTAGTCATTCGTTTAATCTCGACCTGACACCGGGGAATGACACCCTGTGCTTCGGCCCAGCCCCTCGAAACCTCCTCGCCAACACCCCAAGAGACACCAGGTGTTGACCAGCTCGATAATCGTGATCATGGGCTCTATCGAGCGTCAAGCCCATGATCCGTAGCCAATCAGGCTGCGAGTGCGTACTGCGGTTCTGCAGATAAGTTTTTGCGTACTTTTTACGAGGCTAACACGCTCCTCGACTCGCCACATAAAGCCTTCCCTATCCGGTCGAATGCCATATCGGCCCCGGAAATCTATCGACCAACCAAACCCGACACACGCCGAGAACAGTTGGTCACCCACTATTCTATGCGCCCATCGGCCCGTTCGCACGACCCGGTCGGCTGATATACATACGCACCCGAGCAATCCCGGGTTCAACGATCCCCGCTGAGCCCTTGCAAACGCTGGTTTTTCTGCTATCCTCGCGGCTGGTCAATCACCCTAGGAGCCCATACATGCCCCAATGGTTACTCATCTCGATCCTTCTGCTCGTCGTCATCGGCACCATCATCCTCGTGATCGCCATGTTCACCGAGATGGGCACCAAGCACAAAACAGGCTCGATGAAATCGAGCAAGACACAGCACAAGTCGCGTAAGAAGTAGTCGGTTTAATCGGTCGCGGGGGAGTTGCCCGAGTCTGAGTTTGGACCCGAATCAGCATTGCCATCACCATCGCCATCGGGCTTCTTCTGGTCCTTGGCCGAGGCTTTCTCCTCACCCTTGGGCTTGTCTTGATCCTTTTCCTTCGCTTTCGACTTCTCGCCCTTGCTCGCGCCGCCCTCGTCCTGGGCATAGCGGATCCGCCCGTGGTAGATACTCGCGACGGTCTTCGAGATCGACTCGCAGATCGTGCTCAGCTCACGGAAGGTCAGGTCGCACTCGTCGAACTGCCCATCCATCAAACGCTTGTTCGCCAGTGAGCGCACCAGCGCGTCGATGCGGGCCGGCGTTGGATCGGTGAGCGTGCGCGTCGCGCTCTCCACCGCATCGGAGAGCATCGTGATCGCGACCTCTTTGGTCGCCGGGCGCGGGCCCGGGTAGCGATAGTCCACCTCATCGGGCAGCTGGTCCGCGGCTTCCTGCAGAATCTGCTCCGCGCTCCGCTCCTCGTCCACCTGCGACGCCTGCTCGCGGGCCCGCCGATAGAAATATTCGACCAGCGTTGTCCCGTGATGGGCTTCGATGAAGTGACGCAGTGATTTGGGCAGCCCGTGCTCGCGGGCCATCTCCGAGCCGTCCTTGACATGCCCGACGATCACCAGCAGCGACATCGCCGGCGTGAGCTTGTCGTGCTTGTTGGGCCCGCCCGACTGATTCTCAATAAAGTACATCGGCTTGTTCATCTTCCCGATGTCGTGGTATAAGCACCCGACATAGGTCAGCAGCGCATCGGCCCCGATGCTCTCGGCCGCGCTCTCGGCGATCGACGCCACATTGAGCGAATGGTTGTAGGTCCCCGGCGCCCGCTGCTGGAGCTCGCGCAGGATCGGCTGCTTGGGGTCGCGCAGCTCGATGAGTGTCATGCCCGTCGTGATATCAAACATCCGCTCGATGAACGGCAAGATAAACAGCCCGATCCCGCCAACGAGCAAGCCCGCGATGAACGATTGGGCACCCGCGCCCAGGATCGCGAGCATGACCGTCTTGCCATCCGCCCCGATCGTCGGCAGCGAGATCAACTGATCGAGCATCGCCGAGAGCCCAAGCGCCAAGGCGATGGTGATCGACATCCGGATCAGCGTTCGGCGTTCACGCAGATCATCGAGCTGGGCGATCGAGCCCGCGATCCCGATGAGCATGATCGCTAAAAGCCCCGTGTGCATTTTCAGCGACATCGCGACGATCAAGGCGGTGACGCCGGTGATCGCCAAGGCGGTGCGTTGGTCGTAGGCGATCGAGATCAGCACCGCGATGAGCACGACCGGTGTGATCGAGCCCAGCCAGATCAGCCGCGGATCCACGAGACTCAGCACGCACGCGCACACGATCACGGTCGTGATCATCCCGGTCATCCACCCGATGCGTGCGGGCTTGCGGGCGATCCTGGGGCAGTAGCGGGTGATGTACCCGCTGAGCAAGAGCCCGAGTGCGCCCACCATGCCGAAGGTCGAGAGCAGCCCCAGCCACATGCGCGCGGTGTTGGCGTTCTGTGATTTGTACTCGTTGTTCTCTTGGATCACCAGTTCGAGGGCGGATTGCTCGAGCACATCGCCACGCGAGAACAACCGCTGCCCGATGGTGATTGTCCGCCGAACGGGCGGGATCTTCGCCGACGCCTCGTCCATCGCTTGGGTGGTGGCCGTCGCGTCGTAGGCAAAGCTCGGACGCGGATCGTTGAGCAAACGGTTCTGGACCACATCGTCGCCTGGGGCTTTGAAGCCCGAGATCCGAACAATCCGCGCGAGCTCGGCGGCGAGCTGATCAGACTTATCAATATTGATCGTGTCGTCCCTGCTGATCAGCTCGACGGTGCTCGATTGCGATTGATCGCTCGGGCCCAGCACCGGGAAACGCAGCTCGATCTGTGTGTTCTGCCCGTCTTGGGTCGCGTTCTGCCACGCCATCCGGTTGAGCATGGGGCGCCGACGCAGGATGTCGTTGAGCCGGGTGACGCGCTGGGTCCACTGGGCGAAGAGCGCATCGTCGTTGGCGATCGCGCTCAGCGAGATAAACGCGCTCTCGTTGAGCCCGAACCGCACACGGATATCGCGCGCCACCTGATCCAGCGAGCCCACACCCGCCAGTGTCTTGGGCAGGTTAAGCAGGTCCGAGCGGATCTCTTCGAGCACCGTGATGTCCGCGCTGTACACCCGGGGCACACTGATCCGGGCGGCCTCGCGGTGCATCTGCGTCTGCTGCACATCCTCGGTGTTAAACTCCACCCGCGACGAGCGCGTCTCGCGCATGATCTGCCCGATGTCCACCTTGGTCGCCCCGCGCGTCCAGTACATCGTCGATCCGACCACGAGCACAAAGAGCAGGTACGCGAGCACCCCCCAGAACAGCGTCGGGTTGGCGATCAGGTCGGCAAGCTGCTGCTTGATCGATTTGCCCTGGATCTGCACGACGGTCCGGCGCGAAGATTTCGCGCTCGCCTTGCTCGCAGGCTTCGTGCTCGACTTGGTCGAGGGCTTGGTGCTGGTCTTTGGTCCGTCTTTGGCCATGGTGAACTTTGTTGCCTGTGCGATCTGCCTGTGCTATCTGGCTCAAACAATCGGAGTGAGTCATACGGGTGATCCAGCTCTCGAAGGATCGCGATGCCCGCTCTCAATGATAACAGCCATCACAGCCCAAACCCGGAAGAAGCGATTCTGGCCCTGTGCCAGCGCGGTGCATCAGAAAGATCGACCCGATCAACGCGTCCGCTCAGCAGAATCCGCGCATCAAGACCCATAATTCGCATATTGGGCACCGATTATCTAGGTTCAGGGGCGGTATCGGTGCTCGCGTCATACGCACAGCGCGGCAGCTCCACCGTCACCGTCGTGCCCTCTTGATGCACACTCTCGAGCCGAACCGACCCGCCAAGCCTTCGGCTCGCGTGCTTGACAATCGCCAAGCCCAGCCCCGTTCCTCGCTTGGCCCCCGAGCCCGTCCGCGCGTCATCGACCTGGTAGAACCGCTCAAAGACCCGCTGCTGCTGGGCCATCGGGATGCCCACGCCCCGGTCGATCACCCGGATCCGGATCCCGGTCTCGTGTTCGAGCCCCGCCGGGATCGGCGCGGTGCGATCGAGGGCGATGTCCGCCCGCTCGATCTCGACGCGTACATCCGTGCCCTCGTGGGCGAACTTCACCGCGTTGCCCATCAGGTTCCGCAGGATCAACCCCGCCAGCGTCCGGTCGGATGCGATCGCATCGAGCCCGTCGTCGATCCGCGTGACGATCCCGATCGACCGCCGACCGGCTATCGATTCGAGCCCCGCGCTCATTTTGTCGACCAGCTCGGGCAGCTCGACACGATCCAAAATCGGTGGCTGGTCCTCGGCTTCGGCCCGCGAGAGATCCAGCAGATCCCCAGCCAGCAGCTCGAGGCGCGTCGCGTTGCTCGCGATCATCTCCATGAGCCGGGCCGACATCTTCTCGTCGTCCTTGGCCAAGCCCGACATGGTCTCGATCGCGCCCTGGATCGACGCGATGGGCGTGCGCAGCTCATGGCTCGCGTTGGCGACAAAGTCCGCCTTGAGCGTCATCGCCCGCGAGAGCTCGGTGATATCGCGGAACATCAGCACCGCGCCCAGCGCGTCCGAGTCATCGAGCGAAACCGGGTCGGCCGACACATCGAACTCGCGCATCTCGCCGGCGATCGCTAATGACAATCGGGCGTGGCCCGGCTCGTTGGCTCGGGCGAGCGTCTCGATCTCATGGAGCATCGCCTGAGGCATGATCTCATCAAACCGCCGACCCAGCATGCTCTGGCCCATGCCCAGGATACTTTCTGATCTCCGATTGACATGCACAATCTCGCCCCAGCGATCGGTGACCAGGATCGGGATGTACATTGCGTTGACCACATTGCGCAGGGCCGAGGCGCTGTGCTCGGCGCGCTTGCTGTCGGTGCGGGTCTGCTCGAGCTCATGACGCTGGTGCTGCGTGCGTGCCGTATCCTTGGTCGCCCGCAGCGAGAGCACAATGAGCGCGAGCGCAAGGATCAGGCTTGCCAGCCACGGCGCGATGATGTACCCGATCGCGCATGCCAAGAGCGAAACGACCAAGATCGCCCAGACGGTTTGTGCATTGGCTTCTGATCGTGTTGGCCCGCTCATAGACAGAGCTTAGCCTTCTACGCTCGCCAGCAGGTCCGCCCGGTAGCCCACGCCGCGGACGGTGGAGATCATCGCCGAGTACGGGGCGATTTTTTTGCGGATCGCCGTCACATGCACATCGATCGTCCGCTCAGTCACGGCCACCCCGGGCCCGATGGCATTAGAGATCAGCGCCGGGCGCGAGAGCACCTTCGAAGGATTGCTGATCAGGGCGCACAGCAGGCGGAACTCGGTGATGGTGAGCTGGATGGTCTTGCCGTCGACGGTGGCGCGGTGCTCGTCGAAGTCGATGCTGATCGGACCCATGCTCAGCACGGACTGACGCTCGCCCTTGGTCGATGAGGTCCGCCGGGTCAGTGCGTGGATCCGTGCCCGCAGCACCTGCATCGAGAATGGCTTGGTGATGTAGTCATCCGCCCCCGCGCCCAGCGCTTCGAGCTCGTCGGCTTCCTCAGATCGTGCAGTGAGCATGATGATCGGCATGCTCGCCGTCTCGGACTGGGCCCGCAGGCGCTTGGCGACCTCCGTCCCGGTGAGCTCGGGCATCATCACATCGAGGACGATCAGGTCGGGCAGCTGTGATTTGGCCGCCTCGAGCGCCTCGACGCCGTTGCTCGCCGAGATCACCCGGTGCCCGTGTTGCTCGAGGTTGTAGGTGATCAGCTCGACGATGTCGGGCTCATCATCAACAACAAGAATCGTGCTCTGAGCGTCAGTCTTTGCGATCATCATTGAGTCTATCCGCATACGGGGTTCAACAGCTGGAACGGTTCACGGCCCACAACTGTATCTCGCCCCGATCACCTAAAGTGTAGGCAGATCATTGTTTACCAAATCTGAACAAAGGTAGGTCCGTCGGGGCGAAGGGATGAGACCAGGCCCCGACAGTGATCTGATTTGGACAGAACTTTGGCGGTCAACCAGCCAGAATGTCGACGGATACACTATATACGCATGCCTCGCTCTGATTGATGGGGTATCGTGTGCGCTCTATCCGCATGATTCTCTGAGGGCAGTTCCATGGCCGATTCATCCATCAAACTCGGCGTAAAGCACATTCGGGCCACGGCCATCGCAGGCGCTCTGGTGGCCGCGACGATGAGCTCGTCGGCCATTGCTGGCGAATCTGCCCATGATCTGGCCTCGAGACTCAGGGCTGAATCAGTCAACAGTGCTGCGAGCACCACCAATGCGAGCCATACAAACCACACAAGACGAGCCGGCTTCGATCGCCGAGCACTCGCTTACCAACCAACCACAACCGAGCCGGGCTGGTTCGTCGAGCGGGCGGACAACTCGTCATTGCGGATCTCCGTGCTCAGCCAGACCCGCTACACCTATTCCCAGCGTGATCCGGGCTTTATACCCGGAGGAACCGAGCAGACCACCGGATTCTCGCTCCCAAGAACCCGGGTCGCGTTCGATGGGGCGATTGTCTCCTCGCAGTTCAACTACCGTCTGTCGTTTGATTTTGGCGACGCCGAGCTCTCCCGCGGGCGTGGACGAGCGATCGCACCGTTCTTGGCCGGCTCCACCGGGGCGCCTCGTTTGCTCGACGCGTACGCCCAGTACAACTTCGCGGGCAAGCGAGAAGGCTTCTACCTCAAGTTCGGGCAGTTCCAGAGCACGATTTTGACCGAGGAGGCGATCGCCTCCGAGTACCAACTCGCGGTCGATCGTTCGATGGTCTCCGAGTTTCTGGGCCCGGGCTACACCCAGGGCATCGCGCTCGGTCGCGTCAGGGATAACTTCGCATGGGAGGCGAGCATCACCGACGGCGGGCGATATGTCGGTTCGCGCGAGACCGACAACACCGCGTTTAACTCGGTGAGCGAAGCGGACTTTGCCTTCGGCGTCCGTGCAGACTACAAGCTCCAGGGCTCGTGGGATCAGTTCGCAGATTTCACCAGCTTCCAGGGGTCCAACCCCGGCACCAAGTTTGGCGCAGGGCTGCTCTATCAATTCCACGGGCAGACCAACCCGGGCGGGCAGGTGCCTGGCTTCGTGGGGCTCGACGCGGAAAGCACCCAGGCATTTACCTGGACACTCGATTACCAGCACGAGGGCGACGGGTGGAACTTCTTCGCGGCCTATGTCGGGCAGTGGGTTGACTGGGAGTTCGATCGGACCACGCTCGGGATCCTCCAAAACGCGTTCGTATTCCAGGGCGGGTACTTTCTGACCGACCGCGTCGAGGTGTTCGGCCGCTTTGAGACCTTCTGGGTCGATAAGCTCTTCCGCAACGGGTTCGGCACACCCGACGGCTATATTCATCGGTTCGCCACCGTGGGGGTGAATCGGTACATTCTGCCCGAGAGCCACGCCGCCAAGCTGACCTTCGACGCGAGCTATTCGTTCGACTCGACCTTCGCGATCACCGTGGGTGCCGACGATACACTCGTGCTCCCCGATCCCTCGGTCACCGGATTCATGGGGCTCACCCCGCACGAGTTCGTGCTCCGGGCCCAGCTCCAGATCATGTTCTGAGTGATGCCAGCCGTGATCGTACCGAGATCATTCCGGGATTGAACTGGGATTGCCCCCAGGGCTCCATCACGACCATTTGTCGCAATTTGAGCCCGCGGCATGACACGCCCTGAGAATCCGTATATAAATGATGCGAATCGTGATGATTTCATCCGAGCGAGAATAATTCTTCTCAAATAGGACAAAATTGTCGCCTATAGGTGCTAAGATCGAAGTGTTCTGGCCGATATTTCATCGGATGAACATGTCCGAAAAAGGTTTTTGGGCATATCGGTCAGTTTTCGCGCTTTACGCCTGAATCAAGAGGAGGCAATCATGAACACCAACATCCAATCCATGACCGCAACATGCACACTCGTTGCGCTCAGCGGGATCGCAATGGGCCAATCCGGGCTCGATCTCGATCGCGCGTACGCTTCAGAGCTTCGTTCAGATGCACAGACCCGCTCGAGCCTGCTCGGTTCAAACAATGCCGCGAATCTCAATGTCGAAGTGATGACCCAGTTCCGCTACGGCTACAACTCCCGCGACGAGCAGACCGCCGGCGCACTGGGCGATAACGACACCACCATGGGTTTTAGCGCCCCACGCACGCAGGTGCGGATGAGTGGCGATGTCGAGGGCACCGATATCTCGGGCCTGGTTGTCTTCGACTTCGGGGCCGCTGAAGGCGCTGCAGGCGGGGCCGCGACCCTGCTGATCGCGCAGGCCGCGTGGACACTCGACGATAACTGGACCCTGCTCTTTGGTCAGTGGCACGACCCCGTCTTTGGTTCAGATAACTTCAAGCCAGAGCACACACTCGCGGCTGACAAATCGTTCATGAACGAGTTCTTCCAGGTCGGGCACACACAGGGCGTCGCCTTCGTGTACGGCACGGACAACTGGAAGCTGATCGGTGCATTCGATGACGGCGCCGAGTACATCACCAACGGCGCCGTCGCTAACTCGCCGTTTAATGCAGCGGGCGAAGCTGATTTCGGCATCACCGGCCGCTTTGAGTACCTTGTGGAAGGCACATGGGATCAGTTCGCTGATGCAACCAGCTTCCGCGGCTCCAACTACGGCGTCAAGTTCGGGCTCGGTGCGCACTACCAAGAGCAGGGCAACACCAACCCCGTGATCGCCGGCGTGGACACCAAGACCGTGACCTTCTGGACCGCTGATGTCCAGGTCGAAGGCGATGGCTGGAATGTATTCGCTGAGTATGTCGGTCACAATGTCGAGACCGATCCGCTCGTGGGTGCGACCACCGACTTCACCAACACGGGCTTCTTGGTCCAGGGTGGTATGTTCTTCAGTGATCAGTGGGAGGGCTTCGCGCGTTACGATGTCGTGATGCTCGATGACTCGCTCGTCGCTGCCGGTACCGATGACAACTTCCAGAATGTGACTGTGGGTACGAACTACTACTTCGTGCCCGAGTCACACGCGGCCAAGTTCACACTCGAAGCCGTCTTCACCCTCGACGACAGCACCAACATCGATGCCCTGATGGGCGGCGTGGGCTCCAACGACCCGAACACCACCGGCGTTCTGGGGCTTTCGGACTCCGAGTTCGGGCTGCGAGCACAGATGACGCTGGTCTTCTGATCGAGATTGCGCCATGGAATCGGCGTTTTTAGGCGTTGAACGCCGGTCCGCTGAGAAAGATGGAAATTGTACATTAGTAAGCCTGTACTTACTTGACAGCCGGTTTGGACCCTAATATGGTTCCCACCGGCTGTTTTTTGCGCAGAAAAATTGGATTTTCCGTCCGATAGCGTAAAATAGTAAGGGCAAACATTGGTGTGGATTCGATCGATGGTCGATAAACACACCAGTCGCCAGGATATGGAACCTTGCCTCGTGCAGGATCCTGACGACGACAGAATGTGGATCGCGTGTTGGTCACTCGATCCTTTGAGTAAGTTTTCGAAAACGGTCAAGGGAACACTCCCGCGACTAAAACACCACGTCATATCCGGAGATTGACAAAGATGAACAACAAGACACAAATCACTGCTGCAGCAATCATCACCGCTGCAACCACCGGCTTCGCAGCTGCTGGTTCACTCGAACTCGATCGCGCTTACGCGGCCGAACTCAAGGCCGATGCGGGCACCCGCAGCGTCCTCAACCAGGGCAACATGAGCAATGTTGAAGTATCCGTAGGCGTGATCTTCGGCTACAGCTTCAACAGCGCTGACGGCCGTGCACCTGCAGACAACGACGACACCATGGGCTTTGGCTTCAACGAAGCTCAGGTCGCCATCGAAGGTGATGTCACCGACAACATGCGTGGTCGCGTGAGCTTCGACTTCGGTCCTAACGATGCAGGCGCTGGTGCCGGTGGTACCGCGACCCTCGAAGACGCATATGTTGACTGGACTGTCAACGATTCCATGACTCTTCGCGTTGGTCAGTTTGTTCCTGCGTACTCCGCAGAAGCAAGCACCTCCGAGTTCCACACCATGAACACCTACCGCTCGGTCTCGCACGAGTGGCTCGCAACCCCATCCTGGACTCAGGGTGTGGAAGCACACTTCAGCGGTGACACCTGGGGCTTCGCAGTCGGTTTCAACGACGGGCCAAACACCGCCAACACTGCATACAACGCAGGCGGCGAAGCTGATTTCGCAATCAACGCACGCTTCGACATGTACAGCGATTCCGACAAGGCTCGCTTCGATGACCAGACCTCATGGCGTGGCTCGGCAGCTGGCTGGCGCGTCGGTGCCGGTGTGCTGTTCGCTTCATACGGCGACACCAACCCATCAGCTGTTGTTGACACCGAAGACACATGGTTCACCATCGACGGTGCATACGAAGCCGACGGCTGGGCAGTCCGTGCAGCATTCTACTACGCTGACAACGAAGTCACCGCAACCGCAAACCCATCCAACATGGGCTTCGAAGTCGGCGGCTCGTTCTTCTTCAGCGATCAGTGGGAAGGTTTCGCACGCTGGGACACCCTCATCGTTGACGACGACGCATCCGCTGGCCAGACCACCAACGAAGATACTTTCAACTTCCTCGCAGTTGGTGCAAACTACTACTTCGTTCCAGAATCACACGCTGCAGTCTTCACCATCGAGCTCGGTGTTTCGCTTGACGAAACCAGCGACCTCGTCGGCGTGGCTGGCGACACCGGCGTTGGTGTCCTCGGCGGTGCTAACGGTGCAACCATCGGTTCATCCGGCTTCTTCCAGGAAAACGCTGGCGAAGACGGCCAGATCATGCTCTCAGGCACCATGCAGTGGATGTTCTGATTCGGATCTGATTTGATCAGCGCTCCAAGCACGCTCGGGTTTTCCTGAGTATCGCAAGGATCGAAGATCATTCAAATACCTTCAACACCAGCCGATCCTTTGGGGTCGGCTGGTGCTTTTTTGTGCGCACTCGATATGGATGCTGTTGAGAACTGTGAAGATTCAAACAAGACTCGATAAAGACTCTTTGAAGAATGAGTGAACACTGAAAAATGCTCGCCCGCCCTCAGATCGAGATGCTAGTGTGTGCAGACAAACCCACTCGTGTTGAATGGGGCGACCAAGAACACTCCTGCGATGATGACGAGTTCGTTGAAGCAGTAGTTGAATCTGTACTTGAAGCAATAGAGGAATCAACATGTATACCGCACACGCATCCAAGGCTGCCCTCGCAGCACTCCTGGTAAGCTCCGCCGGCGCGATGGCTGGCAGCGATAGCCTCCGCCTGTCCCGCTCGTACGAGCTGGCCAACTCGGCCGCCGAGTACAACTCGGTGCTCAACGAGACCAACCTCTCCGATGTCAAGGTCAGCGTCCAGATCCAGGCACGCTACCAGTTCAACTCCCGTGACGACGCGAGCACCACCCTGGCCCTGCCAGACGATGACACCACCATGGGCTTCGTCATGCGTCGCGCCAAGGTCGGCATCTCGGGCAATGTCACCGACAACATCAAGGCCAACATCAAGTTCGCATTCAGCCGAAGCTCCGGCGCAGCCGCGCTCGAAGACGCCAACGCGACCTGGAAGATCAACGACGATGTCTCGATCAAGGTCGGTCAGTTCAAGTCCGCGGTCCTCCGCGAAGAGAACATGTCCTCGTCGAGGCAGCTTGCAAGCGACCGCTCGGGCGTCAACGAGACCTTCAACCAGGACTTCTCCCAGGGTATCGAGCTCCAGTTCGGCGGCGACGCCTGGCGTGCCAAGGTCGGCTTCAACGACGGCTTCAACACCGACAACACCGCGTTCAACGCAGCCGCGGAAGCCGACTACGGCATCTCGGCTCGCGCTGAACTGCTCGTCGGCGACGCGACATGGGATCAGTTCAAGCAGTTCACCTCGTTCCGCGGCAGCAACGCCGGCGGCATGATCGGTGCCGCGATCCACATGGAATCCAGAGGCGACACCAACCCGTCCTTCACCCCGACCACCGACATGACCACCGGCACCCTGGACTTCTCATGGGTTGACGACGGCTGGAACTTCTTCGCGGCAGGCGTCTGGCGCAGCATGGACACCGGCGTCGCTTCATTCGATGACTACGGCGTCATCGCACAGGGCGGCTTCTTTGTCAGCGATCAGAACGAAATCTTCGCCCGCTACGATGCCGTTCTCCCGGACGACGATCGTGGCGCCACCGGCGACGAGTTCAACTCCGTCACCGTGGGCTGGAACCACTACATGGTCCCCGAGTCACACGCCGCCAAGTTCACCCTGGATCTGCGCTACTACCTCGACGCGACCACGACCTCGATCGTCTCGACTTCCGACGGGCACAACCTGCTCGCTGATTCCGAGGACGGCCAGTTCGGTCTGACCGCACAGATGCAGTTCCTGTTCTAAACCGATTTTCAGCAGATATTCACTCCGGAATGACCTGCGAGCGGCATCGGGTTGCCCCCCGATGCCGTTTTTTCATGCGCACGCCCGGCTCTGAGCGCAGGAAAAACCCGCCCAGTAATCCGGGCGGGTTCGATCAAATCATGTGGATGGCATCGGTTTACATGCGTTCGACGGTGGGGATCCCCAGCGTCTCGAGCGCATCGCTGAGCACCCGCCCGGTCAGGGCGCACAGGCGTAGGCGTGAGCTCCGCAGCGCTTCGTCATCGTTCTTGAGCACCGGGCACTTGTCAAAGAAAGTGCTGTACGCCGAGGCGAGGCTGTAGACGAACGAGCACAACCGGTTGGGCTCGCAGTCTTGTCCAGCACTCTCGATCACCGAGGGGTACCGCAGCAGCAGAAGGGCCAGGGCCTTCTCGCTCGGCTCGATGAGCTTGAACGGCGCATCGCCGACGCTGCTCGTGTCGATGCCCAGTTCTTGAGCCTTGCGGAAGATCGAACGCACACGCACAAGGGCGTAGAGCAGGTACGGCCCGGTGTCGCCCTCGAAGGCGAGCATCCGGTCGAAGCTCATCACATAGTCTTTGATCCGCTCGGTGGACAGGTCCGCGTATTTCACGGCCGCCATCGCGACGGCCTCGCTGATCACGGCGCGGTCCGCCTCGGGCATGTCGGGGTTCTTCTCGGCGACCGTTGCGTGCGCACGCGTGACGGCTTCGTCGAGCAGATCCGTCAGGTTCATGTTTTCGCCGGAGCGCGACTTGAGCGGCTTGTTATCTTCGCCCAAGATCGTCCCGAACATCGCGTGGACGAGCTTGGATTCGGCGCCCGATGCGTTCTGGTCGTAGCCCGCCTTGTGAGCCGCGGCGAAGACCTGCTTGAAGTGCAGCCCCTGGCGCGAGTCCACGCAGTACACGACGATGTCGCCGCCAAGCGCCGACACCCGGCGCTTGATCGCGGCCAGGTCCGTCGTGGCGTACAAGAACCCGCCGTCACGCTTGCGGATGATCGTGGGCTCCTTGATCCCGTCGCACTTGACGACCAACGCCCCATCATCCTCGACGGCGATCCCGCGATCGATCAGGTCTTGGACCAGCGGGGCCAGCTCATCGCGGTAGGTCGATTCGCCGGCGCTGTGCTCGTCGGTGATCTTGGTGTGCAGACGCTTGCAGGTCGAGAGGCAGGCGTCCATCGTGATGTCGTAGATCCGCTGCCAGACCTGCACCGAGCGCTCGTCGCCCGATTGCAGCGCAACGAGTCTCGCCTTCGCTTTGTCCATCGACGCGTTGGCATCGGCGATCCGCTCGTTGAGCTCGATCTCGGCCTTGGGATGCCCGCCGATCTTCTGGATCAGCTCGAGCGCCCGCGTCTCGGCTTTGCACGCGGCTTGGACCTTCTTGTACATCGCGTTGAGCTCGCCCAGCGAGATCCCGCTCAGGTCGGTGCCCGTGTCTTCGATGCTGATGAGCTGCTCGACGACCATCGCGATCGGCAATCCCCAATCGCCCACATGCGACTGGCGGATGACTGTGTAGCCCATGCGTTCGTAGAGCCGGGCGATCGCGTCGCCGATGACGGTCGAGCGGAGGTGCCCGACATGCATTTGTTTGGCGAGGTTGACGCCGCAGACATCGACGACAACGGTGGGGGGGCTGTCGGGGGCGACGATCCCGAGCTGGTCATTATCCATCGCATCGAGCGCCTCGCTGACGGCCGCCGGCAGCAGCGTCAGGTTAATGAAGCCCGGGCCGGCGATGTTGGCTTCGGTGACGGGCTCGGCGACGCCATCGACATCGAGGTGCTCGATGATCTTGCCCGCCAGCTCGCGCGGCTGCATCTTGAACCGCTTGGCGATGGGCATCGCGCAGTTCGACTGGAAGTCCCCGAACTTGGGCTGTCGCGAGGGCGTGATGTGCGTCTGGATCTGCTCGACGGGCAGGTCGGGCACCGCCGCGTGGATCGCGTCGCGGAGGCGCCCGTCGAGGACGCTGGCCGGGTCGAGGGTCGGATTCGTGTGTGCTTTGGTGCTCATAGAGCAAGTGTAGGGGGCGTCAACGGTCCAATCGCCCCTCGCTGACGGGGTCTTCGTCCAATGGATGGTCGAGCCTCGCCCGGACCTGCTCGGGGGTTTCCAATGCCCCTTCGCTCGACGCGACCACGGCACACACCATGCAGTCGCCCGTCACATTACAACTTGTCCGGCACATATCCAAGATCCGGTCCACACCCAGGATCACGGCGATCCCGTCAAGCGGGATCCCGACAGATTGGAGCACGATCACGAGCATGATCATCCCGACCCCGGGCACGCCGGCGGTGCCGATCGACGAGAGCGTCGCGGTGAGCACAATCGTCAGCTGCTGCATGACGGTCAGGTCCATCCCGTAGAGCTGGGCGATGAACACCGCGGCCACGCCCTGGTAGAGCGCGGTGCCGTCCATGTTGATCGTCGCGCCGATGGGCAATACAAAGGAGCTGACCTCTTCTTTGACGCCCAGGCGCTGCTCGCAGCACTCCATGGTCACGGGGAGGGTAGCCGACGAACTCGCGGAGCTAAAGGCTAAGAGCTGGGCGGGGGCGATCGCGTTGAAGAATCGCCCGTACGAGAGCTTGCCAAAGAGCTTAAACCCGATCGGGTAGACGACGAACATCATCGTGAGCAACCCCGCGACCACGGTCGCGCTGTACACCGCCAGGGAGCCGAGGATATCGAGCCCAAGGAAGGCGATCTGCTCGACGATCAGCGCGAACACCGCGTAGGGCGCGATGATCAGCACGATCTCGACGACCTTGATCACCACATCGGTCATGGCGTCAAAGAAGGCAATGACGGGGCGGGCCTTCTCGCGTGGGATCAGCGTGAGCGCGATCCCGACGAGCAGCGAGGAAAACACGATCGGGAGCATCCGCCCTTCGGCGATCGCGTTAAACGGATTCTTGGGCACGATGTTGAGCACCGTCTCCCACACATCAGGAGCCACGGCCTGTGCCCGCTTGGCATCAGCCTGGGCCCCGAACTGCTCGACGAACCCGTCGCGGGTCTCTTCGGACACGAACGATCCCGGCTGGGCGATGTTGGCGAAGAGGAGCCCGATGGAGATCGCCAGCGCGGTGGACGCGACATAGATCGCGATGGTCTTGCCGCCGATCCGGCTCAGCTTCGAGAGATCATTGAGGCTCGACGCGCCCACGATCAGGCTGAAGATCACGATCGGCACCGCGATGAACTGGAGCCCACGCATAAACAGCTGCCCGACGAAGCTGTTGAGATTGCGCACAAACCGGGCGCTCTTGGCGCCGATGCCCGCGTCTTCATTGACGCCCTCGATCTCGACCCCGTTGAGCCAGGCTGTCGCGTCATCGACGCCCATCGACTCCCACATGCCGACCGTGGCCTCGCTCGTTGCGGTTGCGGGGATGCTGGGCGTCCAGAGCAGGTTGATCCCCAGCCCGACGATGATCCCGAGCACGAGCCCGATGAGGATCTTCCAGTGCAGGGCCAGTTTGGGGCTCTTGGTGGGTGCTGTTGACATCGGCAGGCCTTTCGGGCAGATGATCGAGTAATTGATATGGCGAGCCTCTACCTTACCGGACTCTGCGGGCCCGTGCCAGTGTGGGTTGTGGGTTCTGTGCCATTGGTATGGCGGCGGCAGGGGTTTACCCCAGGCGATTGCTCGCCCAACGGGCGATCGAGATGCACACTCTGTTTGAAGGCCCGTCATATCGGGGGGTCAGAAGACAGGGGTTTAAAATGAAGACGACTTCTTTCGCCGTTATGATCGCCGCCGTTGTCGGCGGCTCGTGTTCGATCGCCAGCGCCAGTGTGCCCATCCCCGAGGATCCGGGCATCTTCGCGCCCTGCGACAATGTGCACGCCGAGATCGTGTGGGTCGGCTCGAGCGCAGGCTACACCGGGCAGCTGAGCTACATCAGCCCCGAGTCACTGGGCGACGGCGTCTCGCTGCTGACCAATAAATCAGCCACCGTGGGCCAGCGCTACCAGCTGCCCGGGACCTTCTCGCAGGGTCAGCGTCTGGACTTCTCGTACGATGTCATCGTCGGCGGGCTGGATTTCTTCTCAACCGCGATCGAGTCTGACTGGATGCAGTTTTCGGTGGATGCCAGCAACCCGCACAGCGTGCTGGTGGGGATCGAGGACATCCGCCTGCCCGGAGGCGACAGCGACTACAACGACGCCCAGTTCCGTGTTGATTTCAGCTGCGAAACGCCGCCGAATCCAACCCCATCTCCGGGCACCTTCGCCCTGCTGGGTGCCAGCGGGCTGATGCTCGGGCGTCGCCGCCGCTGATCGATGGTGATCTGGCGCGAATCGTCGGCTTGCCAGTGATTTGATCGGGCCCGACGGGTAGCATCACCCGTGAGCAAGCCCAGCAGATCCAGCAAATCCCGATTCCGTGCCTACCTCAAAAATCGTCGCGCCAAAGATGCACGCCAGACCGTGCACGAGACGGTGGACGCGACGCTCGAATCCAAACGAGCACAACGCGCCAAACGATCCTTCCTGGGTCTGTTTGGCGCTTTTCTTGCGCTCCTCGGCGGCTTCCGTGGGACGGTCATCGCGGCCTTGATCACGCTGAGTGTCTCGGTGCTCCTCGGGCTCTTGATGCCCTTGTCCACCAAGGTCGCGATCGACTACATCATCACCGATCACCCCGGGCCCACCGGCATCCCCGCGTTTGTCGGCGAGTTCTCCAGCGACAAGCCCGATCGGATGAAACTCATCTGGATGCTCGGGGGCGCGATGCTCGTGGTCTCCGTGCTCTCGGTGGGCATCAGCGTGTGGGGTCGCTGGCAGTGCACCCGCATCACCAAAAGAGTCCAAGTGTCGCTGCGTCGGCGGGTGTTCTCGCACGCGTCCAAGCTCCCGCTCCATCGCATCCACCAGCTCAAATCCGGCGGCGTCGCGTCGATCCTCCGCGAGGACGCCGGGGGCGTGGGCGATCTGATCTTCTCGCTGATCTACAACCCGTGGCGGGCCATCACCCAGCTGCTGGGCACCCTGCTGGTGCTCGTCTGGATCGACTGGCGATTGGTCGTCGGAGCGTTGATGCTCCTGCCCATGATCTGGTTCAGCCATCGGACTTGGATTGTGCGCATCCGCCCGATGTACCGCGATATCCGCTCTCGCCGACAGGGGATCGACGCGATGAGCGCCGAGGCCTTCTCGGGCATGCGCGTGGTGCGTGCGTTTAACCGCCGACACTCCGAAGCCGCCCGGTTCACGACCGAGGGGCATCTGCTGGCGCGCCAAGAGCTCTACACCTGGTGGTGGGCACGCGGGATCGAGATGGTCTGGCAGCTGATGATCCCGCTGGCTTCGACCGCCATCCTCATCTACGGCGGCGGGGCCGTCATCGACGGCACGCTCACCATCGGCGATCTGATGGCCTTCTCGGCGTACCTGCTCGCGCTATTGGGCCCGCTCGAAGCGCTGGTCGCCAGCGCGACGAATGTGCAGAATAACCTCGCCGCCCTCGATCGCGTGCTGGATTTGTTGGCCGAGAAGCAGGAGTTCGCCGACACCGTCCCGACCAACACCATCGAGCCGAGCCTGATCCGAGGCGAGCTGGTTATCGATCACCTGTCCTATGCCTACCCCAAGCGGGCGAGCAAGACAAAGACCACCGACGAGCAGGCGACGGACGACATGGGCAAGCAGGCCGAGGGGGCGGGGACGGACTATGTACTTCGTGATATCTCATTGCAGATCCAGCCGGGCGAGACCATCGCCTTTGTCGGCGCATCGGGCGCGGGCAAGACCACGCTGTGTAACCTGATCGCCCGCTTCGATGATCCCACCATGGGCTCGATCTCCATCGACGGCATCGACCTCACCACGATCCCCATCGAGCAGTACCGCTCGCTGCTGGGCATCGTCGAGCAGGATGTGTTCCTCTTTGATGGCACGGTGGGCGACAATATTGGCTATGCCAAACGCAACGCGTCCAAGGATGACATCATGGCCGCGGCTCGGGCGGCCAACGCGCACCGGTTTATCGTCGAGCTCGAACATCAATACGACACCGTCGTCGGCGAGCGGGGCGTGCGCCTCTCGGGCGGGCAGAAGCAGCGTCTGGCGATCGCGCGGGCGATCTTGGCCGATCCTAAGATTCTGATTCTTGATGAGGCCACCAGCGCCCTCGATACCGAGTCCGAGCGATTGATCCAGCGTTCGCTGGCATCATTGATGCAAGACCGGACGAGCTTCGTGATCGCCCATC
Source organism: uncultured bacterium (assembly GCA_963976625.1). Classification (GTDB taxonomy): domain Bacteria; phylum Planctomycetota; class Phycisphaerae; order Phycisphaerales; family UBA1924; genus UBA1924. Next base: position 110,985 of record CAXBLA010000002.1, on the reverse strand, counting down.
GCCTGAGCACCATCCGCCACGCCAACCGGATCGTGGTGATCGAGGAGGGCGCGGTCCGCGAGGTTGGCACGCACGACGAGCTGCTCGCCAAGGACGGACGCTACGCCGAGCTGCTCAAGATGCAGCTCGAGGGCGACGATGACCTGGGCACGATGCTCGAACAGGGCTGAGCTGTTTGCCCGGTTTTTTAGTTACCCGGTTTCTTAGTAAGTAAAGTGCTTGATGGGCTCGCCGTCGGAGCCGATCTTGGTCATCGCCTCGATCCCGAGCTGCAGGTGCAGCTTGGCAAAGTTCTGCGTCACGCTCAGGTCCGAGGCTTCGGTCTTCACGCCATCAGGGGTCACGGGGACATCGGAGACGAGCAGCAACGCGCCTCGGGCGATCTGATTGTGGTGCCCGACGATGAAGACGGTCGCCGTCTCCATGTCGATAGCCAGCGCGGTCATGCGTTTGAGCTTGCCCTGGAACTTCTTGTCGTGCTCCCAGAGGCGACGGTTGGTGGTGTAGACCACGCCGGTGCGGTATTCGAGTTCCTTCTCGACGATGCGATCGGACACAAACTTGTGGAGCTTAAAGCTCGGCAGCGCCGGGACTTCTGGAGAGAAGTAGTCATCGGAGGTACCCTCGCCACGGATCGCGGCGATGGGCAGGACAAAGTGGCCGATTTCCGTCGAGTCTTTGAGCCCGCCGCACTTGCCAAGGAAGAGCACGCCCTCGGGCATGCGGGCGCTGAGCAGGTCCATAATCGTCGCGGCGTTGGGCGAGCCGATCCCGAAGTTGACAATCGTGAGCCCCGCGCTGTTGGTCGCGGCTTGCATCGGGCGGCCGATGCCGTGGATGTCGCAGTTGAACTGCTCGGCGAACTCGGTTACATAGTTCGAGAAGTTCGTCAGCAGGACATAGTCACCGAACTTGTCGATGGGCATCCCGGTGTAGCGGGGGAGCCAGTTCTTGGCGATGTCGAGCTTGGAGCTCATCGCGATCGGTGAAATTTTCTTGGGTGCGGGTCGGTTGGTTGGTGGTTGGCTCATGGGCCCCTTCGTCGGTCTGTCGGTCAGTCAGGCGTCGGGCATGGCCGACGATCGTGATCAGTGTTCTCTTGTGTTCTTGTATCAGGCATTATAGAGAAAAAACGCACACGGGTGGGCCCATGCGCGTTCTTCATGAAAGTAGGGGAACCGGGACTTGAACCCGAACTAAGGGAATCAGAATCCCTCGTGCTACCAATTACACCATTCCCCCGAATGGACGGCCCGTCGCTGGCAAGCAGCAACCACCAATCTATCGGCTCGATCCGGTGCGAATCGAGAAGAATCCTATGCATTTGATCGCTCAATGGCATCCGATCTGGAAGACCAATTTGCACCGATCCGGTATGATGAGCGCATGAAAACAACCGCTCTCAGCCCTCGCCGTCTACTCCTCGCCCTGCTCGTCTGTGCCCTGTTCATCGCTCGGGGGTGGGCCAGCGTCGAGCTCCCGCCATGCCCAGGGGATCGTGATCCCGGGCTCTGGGCGCTGATGAACGAGGCGATCGAGCTGGCGTTCGAGGAATCCCCGATGATGGTCGGGCCGCTGCTGGGCGATGAGTCCCGCAATGATGAACTCGGCGACGAATCACTGCCCGCGATCTTGGACCGCCTGAGCCAACGCCGGAACATGCTCGCCCGGCTCAAGGGGCTCGATCGGGATGGCTTCAGCGAGCGCGATCACCTGGCCGCGGATCTGCTGATCAACCAGTGGGAGACCGAGCAGCGATTGGCGGCGATCAAGCCCTGGCAGCAGCCGATCTCTTCGATCTCCGGCCCGCAGGTCTGGCTGCCTCAGATGGGCGATCGGGTGCCGATGATGACCCGCCAGCACCGCGAAGACTACCTCACCAAGCTCAAGCGGATCCCGATCGTGATCGGTGATCAGATGGACAACATGCGGGCCGGGATCAGCGAAGGGCGCGTGCCCCCGGCTGTCGTGATGCAAGCGGTGGCGGATCAGGCGATGGCCCAAGCAACGGGCGAGCTGCGCGAGGACCCCACCCAGTCGCCATTCTTCAAGCCCCTGCGATCGCTCGATGAGCACGACCCGATCGCGGTCGAAGCGAGGAAAGTGATTGCCGAGCGGATCATCCCGGTGTACCAAGAGCTCGCGGTGTTCGTGCAGAATGAGTATCTGCCTGCGTGCCGGGACACGATCGGGGCATCCCAGGGCGTCGATGGGATCAACGCGTACAACGCGATGATCGCTTCGCACACGACCCTGCCCGAGCTGAGCGCCGATGACATCTACCAGCGCGGGCTCAGCGAGGTCGCCCGGATCAGGGGCGAGATGATGGCCGTGATCGATTCGACGGACTGGAGCGATGCCCACACCGGGTTCCTCAACGACGATGACCGGTTCAAGGCCTTTGTCGAGTATCTCCGCACCGATCCGCGGTTCTATTACACCGAGCCCGACGACCTGCTCAACGGGTACCGGGCCATGGGCAAACGGATCGACGGCTTGCTCCCCAAACTCTTCGTCGAGCTGCCCTCGTTGCCCTACGGCGTGCTCCCGATCCCCGAGTTTTCCGCCGAAAACGCGCCCACGGCGTTCTACTACCCTGGCTCGGCCCAGAACGGACGCGCGGGCAACTTCATGGCCAACCTAACGCACCTCGATCAGCGTCCCAGTTACGAGATGATGGCGCTCACCCTCCACGAGGCCATGCCCGGGCATCACCTCCAGATCGCGCTGGCCCAAGAGATCGAAGGCCAGCACCCGATCCGCAAGACCATGGGCTTTACGGGCTACATCGAGGGGTGGGGGCTCTACAGCGAGAAGCTCGGGCTCGAGATGGGCGAAGGGCCCAATGGGCTCTACGACGATCCCTACAGCAACTTCGGTCGGCTCAACTTCGAGATGTGGCGTGCGTTGCGCTTGGTGGTGGATACCGGGATGCACGCCAAGGGCTGGAGCCGCGAGCGGGCGGTGGAGTTCATGCGCTCCAACGGCGCGCTCTCGGAGCACAACATCGAGGCCGAGATCAACCGGTACATCGGCTGGCCCGGGCAGGCGACGGGCTACAAGATCGGCGAGCTGACCATCCTTGAGCTGCGGGCCCAGGCCGAGGAGGCGTTGGGCGAAAGCTTCGATATCCGTGAGTTCCACAAGGTGGTACTCGGTGAGGGCGCGATGCCCTTGCCGGTCTTGCGCCAAAGAATAAGCCGATGGATCGAAAACCATCAGCTTACTGATTAATCGAGTTGTTGCTCATTGAGCGGGCTCAGCCGATCAGCTGATCGTCATCGGACCCGGTGGACTTCCACTGCGATGGCGCGGGGGTGTTGCCGTTGAGGGGCTTGGCGCGTCCGAAGGTCGCGCTCTTCTTCTGGAGCTCGGTCTTGGCGGGCTCTGGAGCCGGCGAGCCGATCTCACGATCGAGTCCGCTCTGGAACTTCTCGGCGCTGTTCGATGAGGATCCGATATTGGACGCTCGGCGGGTTGGTTGATCGGTATCCAAGCGACGCGAGCGGGCCTCGTCGATGGATCGGTCCAGCTTGCCAAGGATGGCGCGGACTTCGTTGAATGCGTTTGATTGATCTTCTCTGCTCATCGTGTAGCCTCCGTGTGCAGGAGGTATCGGCCGGTAAACTGTTCAACTTGTCCGCAATACCTGTCGATGACCACGCCCGCGCGACGCTGTGCCGACTGTGCGGTTTGGGCGGTTTCAAGCGGATTTTGAGAGGCTTCAGGTCCGGTGGTTATCCCCCAAGATCGCTTTGGAGTGGCCCGCTGCGTAGAATCCGCTATGGATCCACTCGATCAACTCGGCGTTCACAGTCAGCCATCAGCCAGCGCGGGAGGCCAGCAAGCCCAGCAAGGCCCGACCCAGGGGTTGGAGTCGTCCACCCCGCCGACTGGGTACGGGCATGTCCCGTTTGTTGATGCGCATGCTGGTCAGGCTGGGCATGCCGGCCAACCTGGCCCACTACGGACCCAGGCCCGGCGCGATGTCTTCTGGAGCAATGTCGTCCGCGAGATCTTGATGGCGCTGGCATCGGCGGCGGCCTCATCGAGCGGGCGATTGGGCACCGGGCCAGCCGCGGCTCAGGCGAGCTCTTCGCCCGTCGACGAGCTCTTCGACGGTCGTATGGGCGTGATTACAACGCTGGGCCAGCGGATCCCGATCGCGGACATCACGCCGGTGTTCGCGTGCTCGATGTCGGGGTGCCCTGAGGATCGTTCGATCTCGGGCGATGTGCAGTGCACGATCTTCCGGATCAACACGCCGACGGGCGAGTCGTACACGCTGCCGATCTCGCAGATTATCGGGGTGCACTCGGTCTCGGCGTCCTTGATCGAGCAGATCGAAGACGGCGAGGAAGAGCCAGCGAGCAATGAAGAACGGGTTCCGTTCGGCTTTGCCGCCTACACCTCGCTGGCCCGCAGCGAAGCCGAGGCACGCGAGCGCGAGCAGGCCAAAGAGCCCAGCACCGACACGCCCGATCCCTGAATGAGCCAGCCCGCCGGGCTTTAAGCGGGCAGATTCTCAATTGTTCAGGAATAATGAAAGCCGAACGGTCGTTCAGATATAGACCTACTGGTGCGGGCTGTTTACAGTACCGGTGTAACTGCTACGGAGGCCAAGATTTATGCGTGTGCTGATTGCGATTCCTATCTATAACGAACAAGACCATGTCCAGTCCGTGCTCGAAAAGGTACGCGAGTACGCCGACCATGTTTTGGTACTCGACGACGGCTCGACCGATCGCACACCTGATATTTTGAACGAGCTCAAGGGCCCCATGGGCCTCGACATCATCCGCCACGAGTCCAACATGGGCTACGGCTGCTCGATCCGCCAGGCCTACCAGCGGGCCCTCCGCGACGGCTACGACTGGGTGATCACCATGGACTGCGACTTCCAGCACGAGCCCGAACGCCTGCCCGATTTCTTCGATGCGATCCAACGCGATGAGCTCGATATTGTTTCGGGCTCGCGCTACCTCAACGCCGAGACCGACTGGGACGCCGACCTCCCCCCGGCCGACCGGCGAGCGATCAACGCGACCATCACCCAAGAGATCAACGATCGGCTCGGGCTTCGGCTCACCGACGGCTTCTGCGGGTTCAAGGCCCATCGGGTCAGCGCGATGGCCAAGCTCGAACTCACTGATGACGGGTACGCCTTCCCGATGCAGCTCTGGGTCCAGGCGATCGCCAATAACCTGCGCATCGGCGAGATCCCCGTCGAGCTGATCTACAACGATCTCAACCGCACCTTCGGCGGCGGGCTCGACGACCCGGAAACCCGCCTGACCCATTACCGCTGCGTGATGTACCGCGCGATGGATCGCGTGATCGATCGGCTCCCCGTGATGGCGCGGGCGCAGGCCAAGGCCGAGTGCTCCTAGAGCGGGCTCCGAAGCGGGAAGCACCAGCGAATGCACAGGAGCGGGGCGTTGGACCAACCGATCGAAACAGCCACAGATCATGCGCAAGACGCGGGCGAAGAGCCCGCGTGTTCTCCCGCATCTCTGCCGAGCGTGACCATCAAGCCCGGCTGGGCCGCGTGGTCATCGGCTCTGGATCAAGTCGCTCAAAGATATCCTCGCGACGCACGCGGCGAGCTGGGGCTCGATCCCAAACGCCCGGTCGTGATGAGCGGGCACCAGCCGATCGTGTTCCATAACGGGATCTTGGCCAAACTGATCGCCCTCGACGAAGCCGCCAAAAGAACCAACGCCCAGGCCGTCTGGATCGTGCCCGACCAGGACGCGATCAACCCCGGGACCGTGCGCGTGCCCATCGGCACCGGCGAATCCTTGCGTGTGCAAGCCATCGAGCTGCTTGCGGACGATGCGATTGCTGATGGTGTCGCCGTGGGTTCTGCGCCCGCGGCGCCGATCCAGATGCCGACGCTCGAAGAGGCCAGTGCGCTCGAACCCCTCGCCCAATGGCTCGATCAGTACGCGGGCATGGAATCGCTGGCGGCTCAGTTCGCCTACGCGACGATCGAGCACGCCTGCGAGCGATTGGGCATCGAAGTGCCAACGATTGTGTTCGCGTCCCAGCTCTTGCAAACCGATGCGATGGGGCACTCGGTCGATGCGATGCGAGCCGACGCGCACGATTGGGCAGTCGCCTACAACACCGCCGTCGCCCAGTATCCGGAGGCTGGCGTGCGCCCGCTCGCGATCGAAGGTCAACGCATCGAACTCCCGCTGTGGGGGTGTCGAACGGGCGAAGCGCGGGTGGCGATCGATACGGAGAACATCGATTCGTTCGATCAAGAAGAGCTCATGCCCCGCGGGCTGCTGATGAGCGCCCTCGCCCGGGCGCTCCTGGGCGAGCTCTTCATCCACGGCACCGGCGGGTGGATCTACGACAAGATCAGCGAACAGTGGTTCAGCGATGTACTCGGGATCGGACTCGCCCCCATGGCGATGGTGACCGCGACCCAGCGATTAGATTTGGGATTTGGTGCTGATGACGCGATCGATCTCGATCACGCCCGCTGGCAGGCCCACCACGCGCCCCACACACCGAGCATGGTGGGCGACGACGAGGCCCAGCTTGAGAAGGATCAGCTCGTCGAGCAGATCGCCAGCCATACGCCCAAGAGTCCGGAGCGAGAAGAACTTTATCAGCAGCTCCAAGCCCTGCTCGATGCGTATCGCGATCGCCATCGCGAGGCCATCAACGCTTATCAAACACGCGTCGAACGCGGCATTGAGATGAGGCGCCAGATCGAGCTGGGCAACGATCGGACCTGGGCGTTTGTTTTCTTCAACGATCAACAACTCGAGGCCCTCGATCGGACGACGCGATCAATGATGCGCTGATATGCTCTGCCATGCGGATGTGTACTCTCTCAAAGTGGTTCTCGCTGGCATTGCTCTGCGTATGCATCGCCAGCGTCATGGGCTGCGAACGCTCGTCGAGCCCTACCCCACCTGCGACAAGCAACACGACGACCCCGGCGGGAGACGAGCCAAGCGAAGAAGCCCGCCGATTCGTCACGCTCTCGCCGGCCCTCGGGGTGATGCTGCGGGATATCGGGTTCGAGGATTCGATCGTTGGTCGTCACAGCTACGACTCGGCCCTGTCGCGTTCGATCCCATCCGTCGGCTCACAGCTCGAGCTTGATTACGAGCTGCTCATCACGCTCGATCCGACCGATATCCTGATCGAATCCAACACCGTCGGCATCCCCGAACTGCTCCAAACGCTCGCCGACGAGCACGGGTGGAACCTGTGGGTCTATCAGCTCGAATCCCTCGACGACATCGCCATCACGCTCGATGATCTCTACCTCAAGCTCGTCGGGTTCCCCGAAAATCCAACGCAGATCGAGACCGGGCTCGGAGAGGGCATCGAGATCCATCCGGGCGCGAAGCTGACGGTCGAGCTGCCCAGTGCACGCTTGGCCCAGTCGTGGTCGCCCATGGGACGGGTTGCGAGCCACGCGGGGCGGATGCTGGTGCTCGCGGGGATCGACCCGCCCGGGGCGATGGGCCCGAGTTCTTTCCATGGGCAGCTCATCGAGCGCCTCGGTGTTACGCCCGCTCTCACCACCGGCGGCATGTGGCAGGAGCTCGACTACGAGGACATCATCAACCTCGCCCCAGATTCGATATTGGTCTTTGCGCCCAAGGGGCACACAGCCAACGATCAGATCGGCGAGCCGGTTCCGATGAGCTGGGCGCAGATCGAGTCGGCGATCGGCGGGATCGCGGAACTGCCGATCCCGGCGGTTGAGAACCAGCGCATCGCGATCATCGAGCACCCGCTGGGGTTGCTGCCGAGCTCATCGTTCGGGCAGGTCGCCGACGAGGTGCGCGCGGCGATCGAAGCGTGGGCAGCACGCGAGCCATAACGAGATTGAAATCAATAGTGGAGATCAGCCGTCGTTGGCGGCCAGTTCCTCGTGCATCTCCTTGGAGACATGCACGGAGTGGTGCTCGTCGAACTCGGCTTTGTCCAGGCTCTTGCCGTGCTCGCTGAGCAGTTGCTCAGCGCTCTTGTACTCTGCGAAGTCGAGGTTGATCGAGAGCAGGTACGCGGCTCGGGTGCCGTCGAAGAGCTCGTCCTGCTGGGCTTGATCGAGGACGAGGGCGTTGATCCCGTCTTTGAAGGTGACCCAGCCCTTGCGCTGGGCGGCCCCGAACGGATCGAGATAGCGGGTGCCTTCGGTTGGGTGATCGAGGGCGAACGCCTTGCGGACCACGCGGGCGACGAAGGTGTTGCCGTTGCATGCGCCAAGGCGGACATAGTGGAGCCCGAGCAAGTGCAGGTGTTCGTCCTTGTGCGCCTCGATGTGTTCGATGTAGCGTGCGGTGCCGGGGTTGGGCTCGATGGTTGATGCATCGACACCAAAGTGGGCCAGGTCCTCGCGGATGTACTGGGTCAGCATTTGCTCGTCGGCGAGCATTGATTCGAACCGTGGATCGCTCAGCAGCGGGGCGAGCGCACGATCGAGCGCGTCGTTGATCAGCAGCTGCTGGGCAAGCATGTCGAGGTACCCGGCTTTGGGCATGGTGCCTTTGATCAGCGAGCCGGGGGTTGGCTGGCGCTCGGCGATCTGGTGCAGGGCCCAGTTATCATTCTTGAGTCGTTCGGCGATCATGGCGGTTCCTCGACGGGGAGTTGTTTATTGAGAACGAGTCTCAATCGTAGCCGTGTGGGTCTGGCCCGGCGAGCGAGCAGGCATGAAAAATGACCCCCGCGTGGATGCGCGGGGGTCGGTAGGGGAGAGGAGGGGTTTGGGTCTCTTCTCTCTGAAGGCTGGATCATGTTCGCTCGGTCAGTGGTTGCTGGGCTTAGTTTTCCGCGAACGCATCGAGGAAGGCGGAGACATCGAAGAAGTCCCACGAGCCGTCCTCGTTGAAATCGCCCACAGGGCTCTGCTCACCGAAGGCATCGAGGAATGCGGAGACATCGAAGAAATCGAGGAGGCCGTCGTCGTTGAGGTCCGCGGGGTTGGTGGAGACACACCCGACGACGCCGACCCGCAGGTCGTCGATGGCGGCTTCGATGGTGTTGTCGCTGTTGAGGTCTACGGCCATAAAACGCACACGCATCTGGTCCGTCGGCAGGATGTAGTCAGCGATGCGGAACTGGCGTTCTTCCCATTGGTTAGTCGTGCCGCGGTAGAACTCGATGCTGGTCCATGAGTTCCCGTTGTCGTTGGAGATCCGGGTGGTCATGGTGTCGGCGTCCGTTTCGTTGCCCGAGTGCCAGACCCAGTAGGAGAGGATGGCCTCATCGCCCAAGATCACCGCGTCGAAGCGTGGGGAGGTCAGTGAGGTGTACCCGTTGTCCACATCGCCGTCGTCGGCATTCACGCCGGCGACCCCGTCGGTGACCCAGCAGATCGAGCCCTCGGGCGAGTGATCGTTCTCGGGCTGGGCGCTGGTGCCCTCGGGGTCCATGCGCGTCCAGATGCCGCTGGTGGCGGTGTCGTTTGGTGTGCCGACGATCCAACCCGTGTCGAGCTCGATGGTGTCTTCGTGGGCGGAGGCGATAAATCCTTCGGCGAACGAGCTGAACGGTGCTTGTGCACCCTGGGGGGGATATGTCTGGAGCAGCCCACCGAGCGTGGCCGCTTGGAAGTAGTACTCGATGGTCTCGCCGCAGGGTACGAGGGGGAGCTCGATGGTGTAGTCGGAGAGTTGAGCGTGGGGGATGCTCTGGGTGGTGAAGTCGCCGGTGTTGCCGATGCGCCAGTTGAGGGTGACGGTATCCGGATCGTGGATGGTCAAGCCATCGGTGACGCTCACGGTGACCTTGTTGGTGAGCATGGCGTGGATGGTGTCGATGGGCTCGAACCAGAGGGAGATGGGCTCGAGCACGCGCTCAACAAAGAGCTTGGCGGCTTCGTAGTTTTCTTGGGCTGTTGGCAGGATGATGTCGGGTGTGGGCGAGAACCCGCCCTGCGCCGGGTTGCTCGGGCGGAGCTCGAAGGTCAGGCTGGTGACGCCGTGCTCGCCGTAGAACCAATCGCTCGAAGTGCCGGCCGCGGGGTAGAGCCTGACGGATTGCTTAGGGGCGTAGCGCTCGCCCGAGATGTCGAGGATCTCGCTGGAGAGGTCCTTCGCCAGGTTATCAAAAAAAGAGCGATCGGGCTCAGGCGTGATCACATCATCGGCATAGCCGAAGGGCCAGAGGATCAGCTGCGAATAGGTGTGGTAATCGATGTGGGCGAGCAGGTCGTCGCCGAAGCTCAGGGCCAAGTCGCGGATCACACGGGTCTCGGGCTCGGAGAAGGGGCCCGTCCCGCGGTAGGTCTCATCGCGAGAGCTGCGCGAAGCGCCCTGGCCGCCCCATTCGAATCCCCAGTTGCGGTTGATATCAACGCCGACGGTGCCCCCGCCGTTGCTGCGTCGGTTCTTTCTCCAGAAGCGTGCGTCGGACCAGGTGTGGAGGTAGCCGTCGGGGTTGGTGACGGGGACGATGACGATGCGTGAGCGATCGAGCAGGTTTTTGACGCGCGGGTCGGTGTCATAAGCATCCGTGAATCTCGATGCCAGATAGGTCACGGTCATGGGCGAGACCCATTCCCGGGCGTGGGTCGCCCCGTGCCAGAGGATCACCGGGCGATCGTCGCCCAGGTTGCCCTCTTGGTCGGGCCCGGTGATGGTGATCGCGTGGATGTCGTTGTTGAAGAGCGATTGGCCGACGACGCTCATGCTCGCCAGGTCCGGGCGGGAGTCGGCGATGTTGTTGAAGTAGTCAATGATGTCGGTGAGCTGCTTGTAGTTCTCGAACCATGACTCGTCGTGGACGGTGGTTGGGCCGCCTCGCTGGTTGTTCTGGCTGTTGTCGAGCTGGTTCTGCTGGGCTTCGAGTGCTCGGCGTCGGATGTCGATGCGCTCTTGGGCGACAAGCATCGACCATTGCTCGTCGGTGTGGGCCTGCAGGTCCGCGATGAGCACATCGTGGGGGATGCCCATCTTGGTGATCGCATCGAGGTTCGATCGCTTGATCTGGACCTCGAGCTGCCCGATCCCGGTGCGTTCGGACCAGACGGATTCGGTTAGGCTCAGCAGCCCGTCGAGCTGGGCTTGCGAGGTGGTGCGGACACGGATGACCATCTGCCCTTCGTAGACCTTGGGCTGGGTGTAGGTCAGCAGGTCGATGCGCTCGAGCTTGGGCTGGTCGGCTTGCTCGATTGGTTGGGCGGGCTGCACCTGCTGGATCTGTTGAACTTGCTGGGCATGCTGAGCAAGCTGTGCATGGGCGATCGAGCCCATCGAGCCACCCAGGGCGAGCGACATCGTGATCAGGGCGGTTGGGGTCAGGCGAGAAGCGGGCATAGACAGGTTCCTGTTCGACGAGCGCACAAGCGGGGGTGTGCGGGATTGGATCGGGTTGAATCAGCAGGCGAGTGTATGTGCGGCATAAGAACTACCCGCACCAGCCGGAGGCTCCAAAAAAGACGGTGCTCCGGTCTGGAGTTATACGCTTGGATGGGCCTGCGTGTTGCATAATTCGGAGTGATTGGGGGGGCTATTGAGCCCAATGATGGGCTGGGGTGGGATTGAGACTGGATCCAGGCGATGGGTTGGCTCAAAGAGCATCTAAAAACCGTCCGTGGGGGTTATCTGTGCTCTGTGAGCCAAGAATCATGCCATGCCTGATCTGCCCGATATGCCTGAGTCATCAATCAAGAACCAGCCCGTGCCGAGCCCTATGGCCATCCCAATAGGGAACGCCGGGCGGCGGGCCGGGGTGACGATCGTCACGCACTTTGTCGTTGACCTGTTCTCGTTTGTGGGCGTGGCGCTCCTGCCCTTGTTCGCCGTGCTCTTGGAGATCCCGACCGAAAAGAAAGCCCTGCTGCTCGGGCTCGGGTCGTTGTTCTCCGGGGCCATCCAGCCCGTCGTTGCGTGGGCGAGCGATCGGTATGACACGCGGGCGCTGGGCACGCTGGGCTTTGTCGTCGCGGTGCTGTGCATCGGGAACCTGGGGATGGCGCAGAACTACACGCAGTTCGCGATTTTGTATTGCTTGGGCGCCGCCGGTATTGGTGCGTACCACCCGCCGGCGGCCGCCATCGTGGGGCATCTGGGGGGGGCGAAGCGTTCGATGCTCATCGCCGTCTTCTTCCTCGCGGGCATGTGCGGCGGGATCGCGGGCAATGTCTTTACGCCGAGATTCGTCGAATGGATGACGCCGACTTTGGACGGGGCCCTCGACGGGACGCCCGACTCGCAAGCCGGCGTGCTGGCGCTGCGATGGTTCATCCCCATCGGGCTCGCGTTCGCGGCACTGCTGGCCTACTCGATCCACAAGGTCGGGCATCGCCATCACGACGCAAAAAATCACCATGTGTCGTGGGATCGCAGCGAGCGTCGGCGTCGCTGGCTGGCCGTGGGCGTGCTGTATGTGGCGAACATGATGCGGTTTAGTGTGAACATGGCGCTCGTGTACCTGCTGGTCGAATGGACGGGGCAGACGGTGATGGCTCGTAACAACGCTGCGGAGATGAGCGCAGAGCTTGGCATCGAAGCCTCGCAGCTCAACGGGATGCTCCAAGCATCCATGCAAGTCGGCATGGGGAGCGTCGGGATCTTGCTCGGGTTCTTGCTCAGCGCCCGGTTCGAGAAGCTCGCCTTTGTAGGGCTGCCCATGCTCGGGGCGATCGCGATGTACATGATTCCGCGATCGGCGATGATCGGCGATGGGATCGAGGTGCCGTTCGCGATCTTTGCGACGGTATTGACCGGCGTGGGCTTTGGCGCGGTGATCCCGGTGAGCATCTCGCTTGCCCAGCGATTGCTCCCGCACCGGACGAGCCTGGCGAGCGGGTTGATGCTCGGGGGCGCGTGGATGCTTGCGTTTGTTGGTCCGATCTTTGCCGAGATTGTGCAGAACGGGCTGGCGGATAAGCCGCACACGCCGGGGGTTGTGCTTTGGATGGTTGAGCTGTTCCCGGAATCGTTCGCCAACGGCATCATGGGCGGCATGGGGCTCAACGCGGCGTTCACCGCGACGGCCGGGGTGTTGTTCTCGGCCGGGCTCATGGCGATGCTGCTGCCTCACAAGTTGATTGTTGAAGTCGCGAAAGATTAAACACAGTTGTGAACACCCGGTTTGGGTGCTTGTGCTGGCTGGGAAGCGTTGCGGGCGGGTCGCTTGTGATACGCCTGTGACATGTTGGTGACAAAGCGCCATCGGTGTGCCGACCGATGCTGTTGTGACATAGTGGTGACAACCGCGGCTCGGATCGGGTTGTATGTTTAACAGTGCCAAGGGAGTGGTCTCCACTCGCCAGCAGCCAACTCGCATTGAACAAGCAGGAGCAACGCCATGAACAAGTACGCCAACAACAGCCACTCATCGAAGAACACCACCGCCGCTCTGTCCGCGCTCTCGATCGTGCTGTGCGCGAACATGGCGATCGCCCAGAGCGAGACTGCTGTCCAGCCCCATGTCATCGAGCCCGCTGGTCAGACAGTAGCGCAGGCGACGATCGATATCCTGCTGCCTCAGCGTCGTGTGGGGACGCAATATGTAACGCAGATCAGCACGGTCGATGTCGATGTGCGTTTGACCGATACGCTCGCGACAACAAGCGTGCAGATTACCGTGGTGAACAATGGCTCAAACACCCAGCAGGCCCGCTTGGTCCTGCCAGTGCCCAACGGCTCGTCGATCAGTACCTTCGGCATCGACGGCATCGGCGACGAGCCCACCGCCAAGCTGCTGCCAAGGGCAGAAGCCACCCGGCGCTACAACGAGATCGTCGCCCAGATGATCGACCCGGGCTTGCTCGAGTTCGTGGGCTCCTCGATGATCCAGTCTTCGGTGTTCCCCGTCGAGCCCGGCGCGTCGCGCACCATGACGATTGTGTACGAGCAATCGCTCGATGCCCATCGCGGGCGTGTGGAGTATGTGCTGCCCCGCTCAGCGTCGTACGCGGATTCGTCGATCAAGTGGTCGATTAACTTGGAGCTCGAAGCAGCTGGCAAGATGGGCCCCGTGTTCTCGCCCTCGCACCCGGTCGTGTCCAAGATCGAATCCAACGCGAGCGGGAACGACACCATGAAGATCAATGTCCCAATGCTCGGCGAGCCGGGCGCGTTCAGGCTCTACGCCATGCTCGGCAATGACGCCAGCAATGGCGACGCCACGGCCATGCTTTATCCGGATGGTCTGGGCGCGGACTCGGGCTACTTCATGTTCGTTGCCGACGCGCCGCAGATCGATATGACTGCTGATACCACACCTCGCGAGATCACCATCGTGGTCGATCGCTCGGGCTCGATGAACGGGCAGAAGATCATTCAGGCGCGCGAAGCCGCCAAGCAGATCGTGCTGGGCATGAAGCCCGGCGAGTTCGTCCACATTATTGATTACGCAGATGATGTCCGCTCGTTTACTGATCTCCCCGTCGAGATCACGACCGATTCGCTCCCCGGCATCATCGCCTACATCGACGGAATCCAATCCCGCGGGGGCACCAACCTCCACGACGCGATGCTCGATGCCTTGGATACGGAAGTGACCGAGGGGCACCTGCCGATGGTCCTCTTCCTGACCGACGGCCTAGCTTCGGTCGGTGTCACCGGCGAATCCGATATCCGCGCTGCTGCTCAGCGGGCCAACACCCACGGTCGGCGCGTGTTCACCTTCGGCATCGGGTACGATGTCAATGTGCCGCTGCTCGATGGGCTCGCGATGGATACCCGCGCCGAGTCGACCTTTGTCGCTCCAAACGAAGATGTCGAGATGAAGGTCGGGCAGGTCTTCGACAAGCTCGATGGCCCGGTGATGCTCGATCCGGTCTTCGGCACAACCTACGCTGGTGGCGAGAGTGGGGCTCCACAGTTTACGATGGTTGAGCCAAGATCATTGGGTGATCTGTTCTCGGGATCGCGTGTTGTAATCCTCGGACGCTACGCGAACCTGGGCAATGAATCGGCCGAGATGTGGGTCGCCTCTGATCGCAAGCAGCAGAAGGAAGCCGACGATCCGACCAACGCGTTGGTCGCCGAGTTCTCACAGGAAGAAGCGTCCAACCGCTACGCGTTCATCGCCCGCCTGTGGGCCCAGAAGCGGATGGACAGCCTGATCAACGAGATCCGCCTCGCCGGCGCCGACGGCACCGAGCCCAACCAAGAACTCGTCGATGAGATCGTGCGCCTCTCGCTCGAGCACGGGATCATGTCAGAATACACGGCGTTCTTGGCCGAGGAAGAGATGCAGCTAAGCCGGGCGCTCGAAGTTGATGATCGCGGTCGCACACGGGCATACCGTGTCACCAACGAGTCTATTAGCACGCTCAACGAACGGCGATCTGGAGCCGCGGGTGTGTCGCAGATGGCCAACCGTCAGAGCGCCGATGCGGCGACCATTCAATCCGAGATGGACAAGGATGAAGCAGTCTACGGCTTTGTCGGCTCTGTCCAAACCGACGGGGCGCTCAAGGCCAACAAGTACTACGACGCGGACATGAACCAGGTCGTCGTCAACACCATCCAGCGTGGGCAGGGCTCGACCTTGTACAAGAAGCAGGGCCAGTGGGTCGATGCACAGCTCGGCGAGATGGCCGACGAAGCGCCAGAGCTGACCATCGAGTTCGCCAGCGACGAATACTGGGCCCTGGTCGAAGACCTCGTCAAGCAGGACCGCCAGTGGGTCCTCGCCAACCGCGGCGATGTGTACTTCATGAACCACAGCCAGCGTGTGCTCGTCAAGAACCCGAAGTAAACCAGACACACAACCCAAACCGCATCATTCAATGCGAATCCCGTATACTCATGATACCGATTCATACAGAACCTCAACAGGAGACCCATGATGAACCTCACACGATCCATAGCCGCCGTCACCTCCGCCCTGACCCTGAGCCTGCTCGCGGGCACCTCGATGGGCGACGAGACCGCGTTGACCATTTACTCTTCCGCCCAGCCAGGCGCGATCTCGCCAGAAATGTACCGTCCTGTCCCCGGTGGGGGCTCGGGCTACGGCTACAACCAGTACCGCCAGATCCCGGGCTACGCGATCGTCAAGCAGCAGCGCGATCTCGATATCGAACGCGGCGTCTCGGACATCAGCTTCTCGGGCGTGGCCGCCCTGCTCGATCCGACAACCGTGATGTTCGAATCGTTGACCGACCCCGACGGCACGACCGTGCTCGAGCAGGACTACCGCTTCGATCTGCTGAGCATGGACAAGATGCTCGAACGCTACATCGACAAGGACATCATCTGGGGCGGGCAGAGCGTCAAGCTCTTGTCGGTGTCGGCCGGCGGGATGCTGCTCCAGCGTGAGAACGGCGAGATCGAGTTCCAGCAAGGCTACCACGGCGTGCGATTCCCGTCGATGGCCGAGGGATTGATCCTCAAGCCCACGCTCAACTGGATGCTCGAATCCCACACCGGCGGCGAGCAGGACACCCGCATCTCCTACCAGACCAGCGGCATCACCTGGTGGGCCGATTACAACATGGTCTACGCTGACGGCGAGGACGCCAACCATGGCACGCTCGACCTGAGCGCCTGGGTCTCGATCCTCAACCAGTCCGGTGGCACCTACGAGGACGCGACGCTCAAGCTCGTCGCCGGCGATGTGCACCGGGCCCCTCAGCCTCAGAATCAGCACTATCGGTATGCCGAAACCATGATGGATTCGGGGATGGCGAAGTCTGCCCCCGGCTTCGAAGAAAAATCGTTCTTCGAGTACCACCTCTACACCCTCGGGCGATCGACCACGATCCCCGATCGCTCGACCAAGCAGATCGAGCTTTTTGAAGCCGCCAAGAATGTGCCCGTCGAGAAGAAACTGCTCTACGACGGGTCCAGCATGTACCGCAACTACGGCGGCATCCAGAACGACAAAAACTTCGGGGTCACCTCCAATTCCAAGGTCGAGGTCTACCTCGCATTCGAGAACAGCGAAGAGGACGGGCTGGGCATCCCGCTGCCATCGGGGCGCATCCGCGTGAGCAAGCTCGACGAAGCCGACGGCTCGTTCGAGTTCATCGGCGAGGATGTCATCGACCACACCCCCAAAAACGAAGAGGTCATGATCAAGCTCGGCAACGCCTTCGATGTCGTGGGCGAACGCAAGCAGACCGCGTTTAGCCGGGGCAAGAACTGGATGGTCGAGTCCTTCGAGATCAAGATCCGGAACCACAAAGACCAGCCCGTCGATGTGCAGATCCAGGAATACCTGTACCGCTGGAGCAACGCCAAGATCGTGTCGATCTCGCACTCGAGCGAGATGCTCGATGTCCGCACGATGCACATCCCTGTCACGGTCGAAAAGGACGGCGAGGTCGTCGTGACCTACACCGTGCGGTACGACTGGGAATGAATCCGTTTCTGGGGATTCGCCCACCTATGTGCCCACCTTTGAAGGAGATTGCATGTCGCTTGGTGTAGTGCTTGTGGTAGAAGACGACGACTCGATCCGGCGTGGGCTCGCCGACGCGTTGTCGTATTCTGGGTACACGGTGTTCGATGCCCCCGACGGAGCCGCGGGCTTGGAGCTGATCTTGTCGACGGACGCGGATCTGGTCTTGCTCGACATCATGATGCCCAAGATGGACGGGCTCGAGGTGCTCGCGAATCTGCGGAAGGTCAAACCTTCGCAGCCCGTGATCTTCCTGACCGCCCGAGGCGAGGAGTACGACCGCATCCAAGGGCTCAAACTCGGAGCGGACGACTACATCGTCAAGCCCTTTAGTATCGACGAGCTGCTCGCCCGGGTCGAGGCGGTATTGCGTCGATCGCCGGGGCGACCAACGAGCCGAACGACGGTGACCATCGCCGGACGGGAGATTGATTTCGAGCGCCGAGAAGTCGTGCTCGTTGGCGGCGTCCGCCGATCGTTCACCGAGCGCGAGACCGAGGTGCTCGGGTTCTTGGCGTCCAATGCTGGGCGGGCCGTCTCTCGTGAAGAACTCTTGCAGACCGTATGGGGGCTCGATCCGCGCGGCACCCACACACGCACGGTGGACATGACCATCGCCCGCCTGCGCGAGACGCTCGACGACGAGCCGACCAACCCGAGCGTGATCAAAACCGTGCGTGGCAAGGGCTATATGCTGGTCCAGCCCGATACAGATCAAGCTAAACAAGACGAAGCTCAACAAACAGGTGAGGCCAACCCGTGAGCACCCGCCGACTCATGACCTGGGTGATCTTCTGGAGCAGTGTGGCCCTTGCGCTCGGCGCGCTCGCGTGGGTGAGCGTCGAGGTCGTCGCGCTCGAAAAACGCGAGGCCATCGCCCAAGAGCAGGCTCGCGAGCAGGAATCCATCCGCCGGGCGCTCTGGCGGATGGACTCGCAGATGGCCCCGATCCTGGCGATCGAGGCCTCCCGCCCGTACACGGACTACAAGCCGATCGACGCGACCGACGACGCCATGACCGATGCGTGGATCAACAACGCACGGGAAGATATCCAACGCAAGATCCGCTCCGTGACCCAGGCCAACCCGGCGTACGCCAACCGGTACTTCGAGTTCGGGCAAGACGGGAAGGGGCTCAAAGCGGACGATCAGACGACCGAGATTTCAAGCCTGATCAACACGCTCCAAACCCTCAAAGATTCACCCAGCTACTCCGGGCAAGCCAAACGCTCGTATTCGATTGAGGCTGACTCGAACAAGCCCGAATCCGAAACGATCGCATCCGAAAAGCCCAAGGACGAACTCGCGGACGCAGGCTATGCGTACAGCGATCAGCTGCATGAATCAAACACAGCAGAGAGCGTGAATGAATCGGAATCGCGTATGTCGCAGCAGGCCGCCGAGTCGGACGATGACTCGGACTACCTCGCCCGCCAGCGGATGGTGGAGAACGCGACCAAGAACACGCAGCCTCAGCCCAAGCAGGCATCCCCGAGCGGGCCGTCTTATGAAGAGCACCAAAGATCCACGCTCGATGCTCAGCCAGACAAGAACGCGTTTCTAGTCGATGATGGAGTCACGGCGATCGGCTCAATGACATCAGAAGATCAATCTGCGGGCGCACGCGGGCAGGCGATGGCCGAGATCGGCTCGCTCGAACCGAGGTGGATCGCCGACGATGCGGGCGCGATGCAGCTGGTGCTGGTGCGTTCCGCCGTGATCAACGGCCAGCCCGTCGTGCAGGGGGTATGGCTCGATTGGGATGCACTCCGCACCGATCTGCTTGACTCTGTGCACGATGTCATGCCCGACTCGTCGCTCGTGGCCGTCACCGGCCCACGATCGTCGATGGTCGGGGGCTTCCAGCTCGCGACCATCCCGGTCGAGTTCATCCCCGCGGTAAGCACCGCTGGCTTCGCCTGGCGATGGTCGCCGGCCACCATCGGCTTGCTCGTCACCTGGATCGCGATCATCTCGACGATCATCGCGGTGGGGGCCGTGCTTCGGGCGGCCATCGTGCTCTCGGAGCGTCGCGGGCTGTTCGTCAGCGCCGTGACGCACGAGCTGCGCACACCATTAACAACATTTCGGCTCTACTCCCAGATGCTCGCCGACGGCATGGTCAGCGACGAGACCGTCCGCAAGGACTACCTCCAGATCCTTAAGCGCGAGTCCGAACGCTTGTCGGGCATCGTCGAGAATGTGCTCGAGTACGCCCGCCTCTCGCGCCAGCGATCGACCAAGGACCAAGCCTCGGGCGTGCAGACGCTCTCGCCCGGTGCGCTCATCGCGCGTTTCCGTCCGGCCCTGGCGCGGCGAGCGGGGCAGAGCAACCTCGATCTGGTGGTCTCGATGGATCTCGAAGCCCACGGCGATCGCACGCTGACCGTCGATCCCCACGCCGTGGAACGGATCATGATGAACCTCATCGAGAACGCGTGCAAATACGCGGCTCCGTCTGAAGACGAGTCCGAAGAAGATGCAGCAGGTGACGAGGGGATAAATGACGCAGACACCCGCGTGCACCTCGACACCACGATCCAAGGCGGCATGCTCGAACTGCTCGTCGCCGATCACGGCGACGGCATCGCGCCCGGCGAGGGCGCCCGGATCTTCGGCGAGTTCCAACGCGGATGGCGTGGGCTCTCCAATGCCCGCTCGGGTCTCGGTCTCGGTCTCGCGCTCTCACGCGGCTTGGCTCGTGAGATGGGCGGCGACCTGGTGCTCACCAAACGCCGAGGGCATGGGGCGGAGTTCTTGCTCACGATCCCGCTCGATGAAGATCGAATCTCAACAGATTAAAACGCGCTCAGGTCCGCCCGGAAGCACGCCCACGCGTTGTCTTCACTGATCCGCTGGTCGATGTTGATCGCCTGCGACTCGTCCATCCCCGCCCGCCGACGATGCACGGCCGCCTGGATCGAGTCTTCTGGATTCGCCCGGACAATGGGTACATCGGAGCCAAAGATCAGGTCCTTGCCCGGCTCAAGCCCGGAATCGATCAGCTCCTGAATCGGCAGCACCCGATGCAGCCGATCCGGCACCGCTTTATTGAGCGCCTCGATATCCGGGAGCAGATGGCACGGCTGTAACGACGCGATCGCGCCCAATTCCTTAAACCTCGGGATGTCCGATTCGTCGATCAGCTCGGCGTGCTCGATCCGGCACCCGGTGTGCGCACAGCCCGTGCGCTCGATCGCGTCGAGCATCGCGCGGACCGCGCCGTCGCCGATCGCGTGGGCGGCCAGAGGTAAGCCGTGGTCTTTGCAGATTTCGAGCATCCGATCGATCTGGGCGATCTTCATCATCGGGGTGCCCCGCGGGTGGTCGGGGTGCCCGTCGGCGAAGGGCTCGAGCATCCACGCGGTGCGCGAGTTGAAGGTGCCGTCGACGAAGATCTTGCCGCCGCCGAGCCGGACCGCATCTGATTTCCAACTCGCCGATTGAGCGATCGTCTCGCGCAGGTCTTTGATGAGCGGGTAGAGCACCGAGCGGATGCTGATCTCGCCGGCGGAGTGCAGATCACTGAGCACACCACCAATCCAAGGCTGCGCTTTGAGATCATGGAGCTCGACAAAGCCCATCGATTCGAGGTGCAGGCACGCGTCGCGGACGAACTCGACTCGACGAGTTTCGATCGGCTCGGGCACGGCACTCCACATGGCGAGGGCCGCGTGCTCGATGAGCAGCCCGGTTGGTTCGTTATTGTAATCAAGCTCTACGCGTCCGCCGTCCATTGTGGTCTGTGCGTTGATCCCCGCACGATCGAGGGCCGCTGTGGAACCAACGAGCTGGTGATAATCGAAACACCACGCGACGACCGCCCTTCCGTCGCAAGCACGATCGAGCTCTTGGCGGCTCGGCCAGGTCGGGTCTGCCCAGCCATCAGGACGGGCGCCGTGGGCCAAGATCCACTCATCAGGGGCGGCCGTCCTCGCCCGCTGCGCAATCAGCTCGATCATCTCTTCGCGCGTCGTACACCCGATCAGATCGACCATCTGCAGCGAACGCCCGAGCTGGAACAGATGAGCGTGGCCTTCTCTCAAGTTCGTTCTTTCAGGTTTGGTCACGACACGCCGCCCAAGAGCGCGGCCAACACTTCCTCGGCTTGGCGTGCATCCGTCACCCGGGCCGGGAACTCCACCCGGACAACCCCGAATGGCCCGCGGACATCAAAGCCCAAAGGATCAATGCCCACGGCCGTGGGCTCCTCGATGTCGGATTTGCTGAGCAGCTTGCAGACCTCGCGGAGGGCTTTGCGATCGTTGTTGAGCTTTCGGCACAGCCCCGAGTGCTCGCTGATGAACTCGTTTGGGCGCTGGACTTCGTGCTGGCTGAGCACCTCGCCCGAATCGAGCTTGGCGAAGTTGATGTAGCCGTGGGCCCAGATCGGGTTGTGCTGGTTCTGGTGGTACGCGAGGTAGCGATCGCATGCTTCTTCTTCGATGCTGGTGCTCAGCTCCAGGCTCAGGCGCAGCGGAGCCCGGAACAAATCCTGAGGCACCACCAGCACGATGTCCTGCCCAGCGAGCATGTCCTCCTCGATGCACATGACGAGGGCACCGGTGCGTGGATCGATCATATAGAACTGGTCGTAGGGGAGCGCATCGACGAGCAGGGTGCCCTCGGTGTAAGTGTGTAAGAGCCGATAGACGCGCTCGATGGCGAGCTGCTGGTCTTCGTTCTGAAGTTGGTCTTTCGAGGACTGCTCTGATTCATCACACATGGCTTAGTTGCTCCCTTTGGCCGAGATCTCTTCCCAGACACTGCTCACCGCGCGGATGTGCCCGGGCACGGTTCCGGGCGAGAGCTCGCCGAGGTGCTTCTGGTAGATCCGCACCGGGATCCACTGCCCGAGTTTATACCCGGCCGGGTCCAGATCGCCAACAAGCTGCATCCCCATCGACTCATGGAGCGCGACGCTCGCGTCGTTGGGCAGCGAGACCCCGGTGACGATGATCCGATAGCCCTGCAGCGTGAGCAGCTCGAAGAGCTTGGTGTAGAGCGCTTTGCCCACGCCCATGCCCTGAGCCCCCGCGTTGATGTAGATCCCGGTCTCGGTGGTCCATTTATACGCTGTGCGTGTTTTCCACGCAGAGGCTTTGGCGAAGCCCATGAACGCGCCGCTGTCATCAATGGCGACGAGCCACGGGTAGATTTCGCCGGCTTCGTACCAGTCTTCGAGGACCTCATCGGCAGTGGTCGGCACGGTCCCGAAGTGGGCGATCGACGAGCCGATGGCCGCGTTGAGCACCGTTGCGATGGGCTCTGCGTCGTCCTTGGTCATCCGTCTGATCTGCATGGGTGTGCTCCGTGGAGCGGATTATACGCGGAAGATCGAGCCGAGCTTTTTGCCCAGCATCAGCGACGCGCCGAAGAGCGTGATCGTCAGCAGCGTCATGCCCCACACACCCATCGCGCTGGCGATGTAGATCCCGTCGCCGAGCCGATTGGTGAACTCGAAGATCATCTTCGTGATCGGGAAGTGATCGCTCCGCTGGGCCAGGATCAGCGAGTCCGACACCTCGAGCATCGAGAAGCTGAACACCAACAACCCGCCGGCGATTAGGTTCGCCATGATCAGCGGGATGATGACCTTGCGGACCGCGGCCACCCGCGTCGCCCCAAGATTCACCGCGGCTTCTTCAAGCTCGCCCGAGGTCTGCTCGAGCCCCGACACCGTCGAACGCACAATGTACGGCAGTCGGCGGATCGCATACGCAATCACCAGCAGCGGGAATGGGTTGGGGTTGGTGCCGAAGACTTCGAGGTTCATCCAATGGAACCAGGTGCCCTCGAAGATCCCGTTGCTGCCAAATGGCCAGCGGAGGGTCATCGCGACATAGCCAAACGCCATGACCAAGCCCGGCACCGCCAAAGGCAGCATGCATAATGCATCGAGCAAGCCGCGACCCTTGATCGTCGTGCGGACGATCAGGTACCCGATTACGACGCCCACGCCCATGTTGAGCACCATGGCGATCAGCGAGAGCATCAGCGAGTTCTTGATCGAGTTGAATGATTCGGGGGATGTGAGTGCTTCGTTGAAGTGGGAGCCGGTGATGTCCTTGGGGAGGACCGTGGCGTACCACGATCCGGGCTCGGCCACGCTCGTCAGCAGCACCCCGAGATGCGGCAGGATCGCCAAAAGGATCACGCTGCCAAAGCCGACAGCCGCCAGCGTGCCCCAGAACCGCCCGAGCTGGATCTCGGATCCGGCGCGCGAGGCCTTAGAGTACATCGCGTAGCCCTTCTTGCCGAAGATGAACTTGCCGAGCAGATAGAACGAGATCGCGGCCACAAGCAAGACCATCGTCAACGCGTACGGCTCGGCGTTGTTCTGCACATCCTTGAGCCCGTAGAAAATCTGCACCGAGGTCACATCGTAATAGTCGAACATCAACGGCGTGCCCAGCTCGGTAAAGCTCCAGATGAACACGATCGTCGCACCCGCAAACAAACCCGGACGGATCAGTGGTAGGGTGATCTTGAAGAACCGCTTCCACCCGCCTGCGCCGAGGTTTTCAGCGCTCTCGTCGAGGGCCGGATCGAGGTTGGCCAGCGAGGCCGTCGCGTTGAGATAGATGATGGGATAGAGGTGCAACGCCATCACGCCCACCACGCCCCAGAACTTGGCCACGCCCAGCACATCCCAGTCGGTACCTAGGAGCGCATTGAGCGCGCCCTCGCGCCCGAGCAAGGCCCGGATACCGATCGCGCCGACAAACGGGGGCAAAATCAACGGCACCAAGATCGAAGCATTGAGCAGCTTCTTGCCCGGGAATGTATAGCGGGCGCTGAGCACCGCCAGCGGCAGCGAGATGATGATGCACAACGCGGTCGTCGCCAGCGCGATCTTGAACGCGTTGACCAGTCCTGCGATCCGCGTGGGGTTCTCGAAGATCAGGATCAGGTGATCGAGCGTCCAGCCCTTGCCCGTGGCGATATCCTCGGCGAAGCCGCCGCGGACCGTCAGCCCGATCGGGTAGAGCAAGAAGACAGTGAGCATGAGCAGGATCGCCAGGAGCAATCCATACTGAATCAGGTTGCGGAGTGTGCGTGCAGACATCGACTGCCAGTGTATAAGCCAAAATCCGGGTGTGCACGGAATTGGTGGGATTCTCGTCATAACCCGGCAAAGCACGCCAGCCGACGGGCCATGAGGCAACAAGAGCCCAAGTTGTCGCCATTTCTGGCGTGCAATTCACCGTTGTTTAACATAGAATGAGACGGATACCCACAGCCCGGCTGGACGGATTCAGCATCGCGAGCCGTGGGCGATAAGAAGCTTTAGGAGGTCCAAAATGCGTACCAATATTGTCGGCCTACACAATATCGAAGTCACCGACCCGATCCGCAACCATGCCGAGTCCAAAGCCAAAAAGCTCGATAAATACAGCGATCTCATCCAGCAGATCGACATCAAGTTCTGGAAAGAGAACACCGCCAAGGAATCGTTTACGGTCGAAATGGTGGTCGATGTGGTCAATCACACCGATTTCATCGCCAAAGCCGACGGGCATGATCTGTACCTTGTTATCGACGACGCGATCTCCAAAGTCGGGCGTCAGCTCAACGACCACCGCGAGAAACTCAAGCTCGCACACCGCTGATTCTGGCGGCTCGGGCGGCTGTCTGAGTCACTTTCAGCGCCATCGAGCCCCCGGGCACCGGGGCACATAGGATAAGAGCATGAAACTGACGGAAATCATCCAGCCAGACTCCATCATTGCCCAGTTGGGGACCACCGATCGTGATCAAGCGATCCGCGATATGATCGAGTTGCTCGTCGAATCCGGAGCCGCACCCGCGTCGATCAAGGACGACCTGATCGAACGCGTGCTCGATCGCGAACGCAAACACTCGACCGGGTTCGGTCGCGGCGTGGCCGTCCCGCATGTCAAGCACCCTGACATCGAGCAGATCACCGCCGCCATCGGGATCAGTGGTGAGGGGATTGATTTCAACTCGCTCGACAAGCAGCCGGTCTACACCGTGTTCTTGCTGCTCAGCCCGCAGAGCCGACCCGAGGAGCACCTCCAGGCGATGGAGATCATCTTCAAGAACCTCTCCAAGGACGGGTTCCGCCGGGCGCTGCGCCAGTCGGGCAGCCCCGCGGATATCGCTCAGCTCCTCGACGACGCCGACAACCATCGGCTCGGCGGCTAAGGCCGACGCCGATGTCTGGGCACCGCGATGTTGATCGCGGGCACCTGTGTTGATCATCCAGAAACCGAAGGCGAGGCATGGGCAAGAGCTGTTCATCCAAAATGAAGATCATCAATCGCCAGGGGCTCCATGCGCGCCCGGCGATGGAGTTCGTGCAAGCCGCCAGCGGCTTCGCCTCGGATGTACGGGTCCGCAGCGATCAGGATGACGCCGACGGCAAATCAGTCATGGAGCTGATGATGCTCGCCGCGACCCAAGGCACCGAGATCGAGGTGACCTGTGTCGGTGCCGATGCCGAGGATGCGTTGGCGCACCTAGCGTTGCTCGTCAGCCGGGGCTTTGACGAAGAAGAAGATTAAAAGAAGAAGATGAGAGGGCGGTTGAGCCTATTCGCTCATCAACCCGAGCTCGGCGGTCTGTTCTTCGCTCAGGCGCTGGATCGACGCGCCCACGCTGGCGAGCCGATGCTCAAGACGCTCATACCCGCGATCGATGTGATAGACCCGATTAATCACCGTCGTGCCCTCGGCGGCCATCGCCGCGAGCACGAGCCCGGCGGAGGCTCGTAGATCGCTGGCCATCACCGGGGCACCGGTGAGTTCCTTGACGCCCGAGATCACGGCCGTGGTTCCATGGCGGTGCACGGTCGCGCCCATCCGGGTCAGCTCGGCCACATGCAAGAACCGCTCGGGGAAGATCTTCTCGGTGACGACCGAGTTGCCCTCGGCCAAGCACAACAGCGCCATGAACTGGGCCTGCAGATCCGTCGGGAACCCTGGGTGCGGCTGCGTCGTGATCTGCACCGGACGCAGCGTGCCAGAAGTCGAGACGGTGCAGGTCCGCCGCAGCGGGTCAGCTGAGTTGGGTTGATCGGTCAGATGATCAGTCGGGTCGATGTGCACCCCGATGGCTTCGAGTCTATCTGTAGCCGACATCATCGCGTCGAGCGGGCAGTTGGTCAGTGTGAGCGTCGAGTTGGTGATGGCCGCGGCGCACATAAAGGTGCCCGCTTCGATCCGGTCGGGGATCACGGTGTGATCGACGCCGCTGAGGGATTCGACGCCCTCGATGGTGATGCGTGGCGAGCCGGCCCCGCTGATCTTGGCGCCCATCCCGATGAGCATGTTCGCCAGGTCCACGATCTCGGGCTCACACGCGGCGCACTCGATGGTGGTGGTGCCCTGGGCGAGGGTGGCCGCGGACATGACATTGGCAGTACCCAGCACGGTCGAGCCAAACGGCCCGCCCAAGAACACGGTATCGCCGATGAGTCTGCCCGATTGAGGCACCGTCGCGACGATGTCGCCGCCCTCAAGCGTGATCTTGGCGCCCAAGGCTTCGAGCCCTCGCAGATGCAGATCGACCGGGCGCTGCCCGATCGCGCACCCGCCGGGCATCGAGACCCGCGCTCGCCCGCGTTTGGCCAGGATCGGCCCGAGCACGCAGATGCTCGCCCGCATGGTCCGCACGATGTCGTAGCGTGCGTGGTGCTCGCTGGGATCGGTGACCTGGAGGGTGATGGGGGGGCTCAGGTCGTCAAATTCTTGTTGCTGGGTCAGTTCTTGCTTGTCGACCTGCACGCCCAGCTCGCCCAGCAGGCGGTACATGTTGCGGATATCCGAGAGATCGGGCACATCACGCAGGGTGACGGGCTCGTCGCTGAGCAGCGTGGCGGCTAATAAAGGAAGGGCGGCGTTCTTCGAGCCCTTGATCCGCAACGAGCCCGAGAGCTTGCGACCGCCTTCGATGACAAATACATCCATAACCCATCAGCCTCCAGAGCCCTGCCCTTGGTGAGTGTACCACGCCCGATCCCCGGATCTGCGGGGATTTCGAGCACCGTGTGCACTGGGGTATCGGCACAACGCCCCTTTGCACTCGCAAATCGGCCATGCACAAGGATTTGGGGTTCGGGCAAAAAACGCCCATACAAGCGGAGTTTTTTCGCCAGCCGTCACAACCCACAGAGGATCGCGCAATTCTCACCCCCATCGCTGGCAATCGGGGAGGGGAATTCGATGTTTGATACAACACACGCTCTTTCCCCTCGTCGGGGACCAGGGCAACCAACATGCAACGAGGAGTGGCACCAATGACCACCGCAGACCAACACTTGGACCAGATGACAGAGTCGGGCAACCCGAATCGGCTCATGCAGGCGCTGCTGATCGCAGCGATTGCAGCGTCAGGCATTTCGATGATCTTTTCGATCGGCACCGCGGTCGCGTCCGCGGGCGATCAACCCGCCGCGAGCGTCGCGTCGGAACACTAAGCGTTTTTGTTTCGGGGGAGAGCAGCCAAGAACGCTGCGGGAGTTTCACAATGAATCGTCAAACACACACTATGCAGTATTTCAAACGCCTCAGTGGGCTCAGCGCCGTCATGCTCGTGGCCGGCTCCGTTGGATTCGTCTCGATCGCCAGCGCCACCGAGAATGAAAACGCCGAGAACCAGACAGAGGTCGAAGCCAACGCCTCGGACAACCTCCCCGAGACACTGCAGCTCGCCTGCGTGATCCGTGACTTTAAGCCCAAGGCTTGGGATGGCGGGCACCCGGACTTCGAATCCTTCGGCGGTACCACCACGGTCGGTCTCGTCGCTGAATACCTCGGCGACAACGGCAAGCCGGTCTCATCGGGTGATCTCCGCGGGTTCAAGATCGCTTCGGAGTTCAAAGACAGCGAAGGGCGCAATATCAACCCCTCGATGTACAACCAAGAGATGGGTGACAGCGCGGGCTCGCTGCAGGCCGGCGGCGGCGGCAACGGCTTCGCCAGCGAAGAGAGCTTCAGCCAGTGGTACCGAGATGTGCCGGGCGTGAACCTCTCCAAGAACATCTCGCTGACCCTCACACGGGTCGAAGGGACCGATCGCTATGTCTTTGACAGCGGCTCGGACGAGGAGTTCGGCAACCGCGGGTACTTCCTGCCGGTCAACGGCGAGCTCTACGGCGACTTCCGCGACAACCGCAACTACCACTTCACCACCGAGATCAATACCGAGTTCGCGTTCCACAGGGACACCGGACAGGTGTTCAAGTTCACCGGTGATGACGATGTGTGGGTGTTTATCGACGGGCGACTCGTCGTGGACCTGGGCGGGCTGCATCCCAAGCGTGAGCAGTTCCTCGATGTCGACCGCCTCGATTGGCTCGAAGACGGGCGGACCTACTCGCTCGATATCTTCCACGCCGAGCGCCGATACAGCGGCTCGAACTTCCGGGTCGAGACCACGCTTCAGCTCCGATCCGTCGAGCTCCCGACCACCGCGGCGCTCTACGACTAAATCGTAAGCAAGCAACCAGATGACGATGCATGTTGGTGTTGGTGTGAGGCCGATCCGGTGACGGGTCGGCCTCCTCCTTTTTTGTGCGCGGTGCGCACAATCATTTGGGTTGGTTTATCGCCAGTGCCCACGCCGCGAGCGATAGGAGCGGTATCCGCGTCGATCCGAATCACGGGTGGGGTAGGTATAGCGATCAGGGCTTCGGCTCGTATAGAACGAACGCTGATCTTCGAGCGATGGACGCTCGACTTCCGGGTAGCCAAGCCAACCGGCGTACGGATCATTCGTGCGGACGCTGAGCGACGAATCGCGCCGATCGTACTCGGGCATCTGGTCATAGTTGTACGCGAAGACCTGCGCGTTGGCTCGCCCGGGCGGCACGACCACGGCCGAGCTTGCCCCACCGTTCCCGGCCGACAGCGCCGGCGGCGGGGACCACTTCCAAGATCCCGCGGCCGAATACCGGGACCCAGCGCACCCCCCAACGAGTGCGCTGAGCGCGGCTCCGAGTGCAAGGACGACGAGAACGCTGTTCGATTTCTTCGGTTGAGTACGCATGGCTATCTACATGCGACCACACTTTGGGGGCGTTGGCCAGCGAAATCCGCCATTGTGTCGGGATTGCGCCCGCCGACGGGCAGATTCACGCAAAAATCACTGTTTATGGACCGGTTATCGGCGATCCGCTGCGCCGGGCTCACGCCGATTGAATCGGCGAAAAGAACCGATCAAGCCGACGCGACGCCGCGATGATTTCCTCTTCGTTCCCGTGCTGGCGGAGCCCCTGCGTAATCCGGGTCGCCCCGCCGGGCTCGCGATAGCCCGGTGCGTTGAGCCCGTCGAGGATCAGGTCCGCCCCCGCTTCGATCGCCAGCACGCTGGCCTGCCCTTCACCCAGCCGATCGCGGATCGCACGCATGTCCAGCGAATCGGTGACGACTACGCCATCGAAGCCGAGCCGATCGCGCAGCACGCCCGTTGTATGGGCCGGTGAGAGCGATGCGGGGAGATCCGGGTCGATGGTCGTGTTGACCAAGTGCCCGCTCATCACTGCGACGCGTGTGTTGTACTGCTCGACGAGGGCTTGGAAGATTTGAAGTTCTTCTGGCTGGTGCACGCGGGTGATGTCCGTCAAGCCCATGTGCGAATCGAGCAGGGCCGAGCCATGCCCGGGGAAGTGCTTGATGCAGCAGCGCACCCCGTGGCGTTCGTGAGCGGCGATCACCACGCCCGCGCACCGGGCGGCCTCTTGCACATCGACCCCGAACGATCGCCCACGCCCCGCGATAATCGGCGAGCTGGGATCGATCGACAGATCAACACACGGCGCAAAGTTCAGATCTATCCCCAGCTCGCGCAGCTGACGCGCCTGGCGATCGCTGTACTGGATCTGATCCATTTCGAGCATCGACGCGAAGTCCTCGGCACTCACCGTGGGGAGAAACCCGTTGTCCTCGCGCAGCCGAGCCACGGCCCCGCCCTCCTGATCGATCCCGATGACCAACTCTTCGCCAAGCTCGTGGCGCAGGTCCCCGATGAGCTTGTTCAGCTGCTTGGGGTTGTGGATATTGCGTGGATGGTTCCCGGCGATGTCGTGATCGAAGAGGATCACACCCCGGGGGTGGAGCCGTTTGAGCTCGGCGATGTCGGTGCTCGTCTCGGGGTCGTTGAGCGTCCCGCCACGGAAGCCGAACATCAGCACGGACCCGGCGAGCTTTGGATCAATCAGCCCGCTCATGGCCGATCCCCGGCCTGCTTGTTCTCAGGCTCCCCAATCACCCGCCCCAGATGCCCCTGGGCCTGATCGAGCAACTCCATCGCCCGGTGATAAGGCACGCCGAGCGTGTGCATCACGATCGCGGGCTTGACGCACTGATGAGCTTGGTCGAGCAGATCGAGCGCGTGCGTCCGATCGAGCCCGGTGATCTGCGAGATGATCCGAGCCGCCCGATCGCGGAGCTTCTCGTTGGTGGCTTTGAGATCGACCATCATGTTCGAGTAGGTCTTGCCCAAGCCCACCATCGCGCCCGTCGTGATCATGTTGAGGCACATTTTCGTCGCGCTGCCCGCCTTCATCCGCGTCGAGCCGGTGAGCACCTCGGCCCCGGTCTCGATGGCGATGAGCACATCGCACCAAGCGGGCTGTTCGATGGGCGTGCAGGTCAGCAGCCCGGTGCGGGCACCCTTGGATTTGGCGTACTCGACCCCGCCGAGGGCATAGGGCGTCGTCCCGCCGGCCGCGATCCCGAGCACGCTGTCGTGCTCCGTGAGCCCCAGGGCGCTGAGCTCGTCATGGGCACCCGTCGCAATGTCTTCTTTGGACTCAGACGACACCCGCAGCGAGCGATCCCCGCCGGCGATGAGCCCGATGACGGTGCCCGGATCGGTCGCGAAGGTCGGTGGGCATTCCGAGGCATCGAGCACCCCCAGCCTGCCGCTGGTGCCCGCGCCCAGATAGATCAATCGTCCGCCGGCTCGTAGCCCGGCGATGACCAGATCAGTAAAAGCCGCAATCTGGACAATCTGCTCACCTACGGCCGACGCTACCTGTTGATCCTCACTGTTGACGAGTTGTAGGCATTCAAGCGTCGAGCACGCATCAAGCCCCGCGGATCGCTCGTTGCGCTGCTCGGTGAGCAGGTGCCCGCGATCGGGGAGCGGGTTCGTTGGATTTACGGGTTTCTGAGCCATGCAAACGCACCCGAGAGGGCTCGAACCTCCGACCTATGGTTTAGGAAACCATTGCTCTATCCAGCTGAGCTACGGATGCAATATCTGCCTCAAGCGTAGGGGCGGATCGCAGCGGATGCGACTGATCGCCTATGATCTATGCCAATCATCGCTGCGTGGAGCAGGGGCTTGGGCACCGGAGAAACCGAGATGAAAGCAGGAATTGTTGGGCTCCCCAATGTCGGCAAATCGACCCTCTTCAACGCGCTGACCAACGCGGGCGCGCTGGCCGCCAACTACCCATTCGCGACGATCGACCCCAATGTCGGCGTCGTCCCGATCCCCGATCCACGCCTCAACATCATCCAGGAGCATGTCAAGACCCAGAAGATCATCCCCGCGGTGCTCGAGCTGGTCGATATCGCCGGGCTTGTGCGCGGGGCGTCGGCCGGCGAGGGCAAAGGCAACGCGTTCTTGGGGCACATCAAGGATGTCGACGCGATCGTCCAGGTCGTCCGCTGCTTCGAGAAAGCCCCCGGCGGCGAGGACATCACCCATGTCGACGGCTCGGTCGATCCGCTGCGCGATATCGAGACCATCGAGCTCGAACTGATCCTCGCGGATATCCAGAAGATCGAGAACGCCGCATCCAAGGCCAAACGCAACGCCAAGGGTGGCGATCGCGACGCCGTGGCCCGCATGAAGGTCATCGAACTCCTCGAACCCATCCTCGAAGCCCAGAAGCCGGCCCGGGCCCTCGAACTCAATGACCCCGACCTGATCAAAGCCCTCGATATGCTCGGCTTGATCACGGTCAAGCCCATCCTCTACATCGCCAATGTCTCCGACGACGACCCCAACGGCGAGGGCCCACTCGCCCAGCGCGTCCGCGAGCACGCCGAGTCCGTTGGCGCACAGATGGTCCCCGTCTGTGCCCGTATTGAGAGTGAGCTCTCGGAACTCGACGAAGACGACAAGATCGAGATGCTCAGCGACATGGGCATGGACGAGCCCGCGCTGGGCAAGCTCGCCCGGGCGGCCTACAAGCTCCTCGGGTACCAGTCCTACTACACCGCCGGCGAGAAAGAGGTCCGCGCTTGGACCATCCCCCACGGGTGCAAGGCACCCCAGGCCGCGGGCGTGATTCATACAGACTTCGAAAAGGGCTTCATCCGCGTCGAGTGCTACAGCGTCGATGACCTGGTCGAGCATAAGAGCGAGAAGGCGATCAAGGAAGCCGGCAAGCTCCGCGTCGAGGGCAAGGCGTATGTCATGCACGACGCGGATGTGTGCAACTTCTTGTTCAATGTCTAACGCGGTGGGCGAGGCGATGGGGCAGCTCAATATCCGGATATCGTACGAGCACAGCGAGATCGACTTTGAGGTTGTGTATTCGTTCCTGAGCACGGCCTATTGGTGCGCGGGGATCCGCAGAGAGGTGCTCGAGCGGGCGATCGCTGGATCGCTCGTGGTCGGAGCGTTTGTCACGAACGAAGCGGGCAACGAAGAGCAGGTCGGTTTCATCCGGATCATCAGCGACGGCGCGACCTTTGCCTATATGTGTGATGTCTTTGTGCTCGAACCCTATCGCGGGCAAGGGGTATCGAGGCGGATGCTGGCAGCCGCGGATGCTCATCCGGAGATCACCAGCACCCGGCGATGGATGCTCGCAACACTCGACGCGCACAAGGTCTACGAAAAAACCGGGTTCACCCCATTGGCCAGCCCTGTGCGCTGGATGGAGCGGATCAGCGATCGGGCCCTCTGGCATACTCCTGAGTAGTGCATTAAAAAACCCGTCCGCAGACGGGTGTTCGCTGTTGAGTTGCTGATACACAGATCAGTCGTTTGATCGCAGCTTGGCAAGCAAGCGGAGGATCTCGATGTAGAGCCAGACGATGGTGATCATCAAGCCCCACGCGCCGACCCATTCCATGTACTTGGGTGCCTGCGCGTCGATGCCCTGTTCGATGAACTGGAAATCGAGGATCAGGAACAGGCTCGCCAGCCCGATGATCAGCACGCTAAACCCGATGCCCATCGGGCCAGCATCAGCAAAGCCGTTCCAGATCTGGATGCCGAGCATACCGAGGACGAAGAGCGCCACGATGTACGCGAGCAGCCCCATCAGGGCGGTGATCATGATCTTCTGGAAGACGGGACCCACGCGGATCACACCCGTCGCATAGCCAAAGAGCATCGCGCCCGTGACCGCAAAGGTCGCCACGGCGGCCTGGACCGCCAGCATGACCATCGGGCTCGTGCTCCCGTCAGCCTGAGGCGGGATGAACTGCATGGGGATAATGAAGGTCGCCGCGCCAACAAATGCGCCCTCGAGCACCGCGTGGAGCGGCGCAATGATGGGGGCGGTCTTTGGTTTGCGGTAGATGACCAATGAAACAACGATCCCGCCGACGAATGCGCCGATCATCACCGGCATCACCCAGCCGGGAAAGCTGTTAGTCGCCGCGAATGTACGGTTGATGGCCTGCCAGGTCAAAATCCCGACCGCGGCCACGATCGAGAGCAGGATGCTCGTCGCCGTGACGGTGCCCCCGAGGGTCATGACTTTGGCTTGTTCGACGCCGAAGGTCCGCTCGGATTGCAGGACGCTCATCGCCGGGTTTCGTGATTGCAAAATACTCATGTGTGTGCTCCGTAAAGATACCCTTTCCAGTATTTTAGTACTGGCTCAGGGGGTATTGGGTTCATCGGCTGATTGATTTTACCAACGCCTCAAAATCGGGCAGGCCGCGGTCTTAGATGCGGTCCATCGTGTAGTTGGGCGATTCTTTGGTGATTTTGATGTCGTGGGGGTGGTTTTCGACGACCGTCGCCCCCGAGACCCGGACAAACCGGGCGTCGGTGCGGAAGCTGTCGATGGTGGGGCACCCGCAGTAGCCCATGGCCGAGCGCATCCCGCCCACGAGCTGGTACACAAACTCGGCCAGCGTCCCGCGATACGCGACCAAGCCCTCGACCCCCTCGGGGACAAATTTCTGCGGGCCTTTGTTGAGCGAGGCGAGCTTGTCGCTCTGGCGGTAGCGATCGGCCGAGCCGTTGTTCATTGCGCCCTCCGAGCCCATCCCGCGGTAGCTCTTGTAGCGACGACCTCCCGAGATCACCAGCTCGCCCGGGGACTCATCGAGCCCGGCGAACAGCGAGCCCATCATCACACAGTGGGCACCCGCAGCGATCGCCTTGGCGATGTCCCCGCTCAGGCGGATCCCGCCGTCGGCGATCACGGTGATGTCTGACCCGATGGATCGGAGCCCGTCGACCGCGTTCATGATGGCCGTCACCTGAGGCATGCCCACCCCGGTGACCACGCGGGTGGTGCAGATCGAGCCCGGGCCGATCCCGACTTTGATCGCGTCGGCCCCTGCCTGGGCAAGCGCGATGGCGGCTTCGCCTGTGGCTATGTTCCCAGCGATCACCCCGATGTCGTACTTGGCTTTGATCTCTTTGACGGCTTCGATGACCGCGCCCGAGTGCCCGTGGGCGGTATCGACCACCAGCACATCGACTTCGGCTTCGATTAAGGCCGCGACGCGGTCCATCTGGTTGGGGCCGACCGCTGCGCCCACCCGCAACCGTCCGCGGCTATCGACGCACGCGTTGGGGAACTGGGACTGACGCTCGATGTCGCGCATCGTGATGAGCCCGTCGAGACAGCCGGCATCATCGACAAGCAGCAGCTTCTCAACCTTGAGCTGATTCAGGATTCCCTCGGCCTGCGCCAAAGTGGTACCCGCGGGGGCGGTGACCAAGTTTTCGCTGGTCATGATCTCGCTGATCGGGGTTGTCTCGTCTTGGGCGAACTTGAGATCGCGCCTCGTCAGGATGCCCATCAGCTTGCCCTTGGAGCGGACATCGTTTGCGCCGTCTGCGGTGATGGGGAACCCGGAGACCTTATATTCGTGCATCAGCTCGATGGCCCGGGCGACGGTGTCGGTCGGTCCCAGGGTGATCGGGTCGGAGATCACGCCGTTGGCGGATCGCTTGACCTTGATGACCTCGCGGGCTTGGGCCTCGATCGGGAGGTTCTTGTGGATGATCCCGATCCCGCCCTCTTGGGCCAGCCCGATCGCCAGCTCGGACTCGGTGACGGTGTCCATCGGGGCCGAGACCATGGGGATATTGAGAGTAATGTCCTTGGTCAGGCGCGTCGAGGTGACGGCCGTCGCGGGCATGACATTGGACGCCTGCGGGATCAGCAGCACATCATCGAAGGTGATGCCTTCCATGACGATTTTGGATGCTGAACCGGTCGATTGTGATTTTGGGGTGGTCTCCATGGGAGAGTATCCCATGCTGGTGGGGCCGTGTCTACTCGGGGGGTTGATCTTGCTATCCTCTTTACACTATGGATGCAAAATTGGTCGCCAAACCCGGTCCACGCTCGTCCCAGAACTGGGCCGTCGAGTTCCAATCCGGACGCCCGCTGGACGCTGCTGGGCTCGGCTATAACAGCGAGTGGGTCGTACCCGACGGGCTCGGAGGCTACGCCATGGGCACGGTCTGCGGGCTTGGCATGCGCCGATACCACGGCTTGCTGTGCGCGTCGCTCTCGCCCCCGGTCTGCCGGGTGATGCTGCTCAATGCCTTTGACGAATGCGTGCATATCCCGGGCGGCGATCCAGAGACCGGCGAGGACCTCGACGCCCGGCTCACCGGGTTCCAGTTCGCCGACCAGGAGCCCCCGATCGAGAATCCGTACTTGGTGCGGTTCGAGAAGGGGATCGACTCGTGCCAGTGGGTATTTGAGATTCCAGTCCATGGCGGACGCGTCCGGATCCGCAAAGCATTGACCATCGCCGATGGCGTGGGCGGGTGCCGGGTGGAGTACGCGATCGAATCTGATCTGCAAGCTTCAATGCCCGTCACCATCGAAGTCCGCCCGCTGGTCTCGATGCGGGATTTTCATGAGCTCAACTATCCGGGCTCGATCAGCACGGGCGATTTCACGGCCGATGGTACTGATTCCGAGTTGGGATCGAGTGTGAAGATCACACGATCGGGCTTTGATCCATCGCTCGAACTCCATGCCGACGGGCTGGCGTGGGAAGCTAACCCCACGATCTGGCGCGGGATCAGCTACGACCACGAGACCCAGCGGCAGCAGAGCGACCAAGAAGACCTCCTGTGCCCGGGTGTGTTCTCGGCTAAGGTCATGCCCGACGAGCCGATGATCATCGAGATCGAAGCGTGCGTTTCTGGGCAGAGGGAGATTGATTGGGAAGCGTGCTCGAAGGCGAAGCAAGCACGGGTCGGGGCTGCGATCGAGCATGCGCTGGCATCGGCGGGGAATCCGCAGGAGACCAGACTTTGTGATGGGATCACGAAGCTGGCGCAGGCCGCGGACGATTTTATTGTTCGGCGCCTCAGTGGAGAAGAGAGCGGAAAAGCCGAAGATTCGGTCTCGGTGCTCGCGGGGTACCCGTGGTTCTCGGATTGGGGGCGCGACACGATGATCGCGCTGCCGGGGCTGTTCTTGTGCACCGGGCGCTTCGACGAGGCGCACCAGACGCTGACGACCTTCGCCAATGCCATCAAGCACGGCTTGATCCCTAATCGCTTCGATGACGCCGGTGGATCGTCGCACTACAACACGGTCGACGCGTCGCTGTGGTTTGTGCACGCTTGCCGACAGTGGGAGCTTGCAACGGGCAAGGGCGTGGGGCAGGGCTTGATCGATGCGTGTGATCAGATTATTGATGCGTACATCGCGGGCACGATCCACGGCATCGGGCTCGACGAAGCCGACGGTTTGATCACAGCCGGCGATGAGAACACCCAGCTCACCTGGATGGACGCGCTCCGCGAGGGCGTCGCCTTCACCCCAAGGCACGGCAAGGCCATCGAGATCAACGCCCTATGGATCAATGCGCTCGTCGCCCGCATGGAACTCGATGAATCACGCCCAGAGCTGGCGGCCCGTGTGGATCTTGCACGCCAATCGCTGAAGACCAAAATGGGTGTCGGCCCCGCTAACGGGCTCGTCGATTGTCTGACCAACGGCGCACCATCGAATGAGCTCCGCCCGAACCAGATGTTTGCGCTGTCGTTGGCGGGTGTCGGGCTGCCCAAGCCGATGGGCAAGCGGGCGATCGAAGCCGTCGCCGGGGCATTGCTCACACCGGTCGGTCTGCGGACGCTCGATCCGGAGAATCCGCACTACTGCGGGCACTATAAAGGTTCCATGACCGATCGCGATCGCGCCTACCACAACGGCACCGCGTGGCCCTGGCTGCTCGGGCCGTACTGCGAGGCGGTCCTGCGGGTCAATGATTTCAGCGATGGATCACGCCAAGAAGCCCAAGCGATCATGCTGGGGCTCGTTGATCGAATGAGCGACGACGGGGTCGGGCAGCTCTTCGAGATTTATGACGGGGACGCGATCGACGGGCGACACCAAGCGCACGGCTGCCCGGCGCAGGCATGGTCGATCAGCGAGGCGCTGCGTGTGCTGGTGCTGAGCTGTCAGCGATGATCTGATCTAGCACTTGCGATCGCCAGGCGAGGCTTTCATCAGCTGAACGCCTTCTTCGGGAGTCATCGAGCCCTCGGCGATGTAGGCCGCGATCTCGCGACGGGATTTTTCTTGCTCTTCGGCCAACAGCATGCGTCGGATGGCCTCAAACGAGATCGCGACGATGGCGACCAAGAGCCCGCCGCCGACGGCGATGATGGGGATCAACAATCCGGGTTCATTAGCGACAGAATCAAAGATATTCGACATGGTTGAGCTCCTGTGCGAGCGGTCGTCGGCTTAGCCGCAGCAGCTGCGTCCGTTGTTTTGCTTGGAGGATGCGAGGAGCTTCTCGCCCTGCTCGGGGGTCATCGAGCCCTCGGCGATGTACGCCGCCACTTCGCGCCGGGTCCGTTCGCCGGCCAGACGACCAATCATCCCGGTGAGCGCTTTGACGATCGACATGATGGTCACCGCGGTAAAGATGATGAGGAGGATCATGATCTCCTCGCGTTCGACGATTTGTTGGATGATGTCTTCCATTGGGGGTCTCCGTATCGAGCGGTCGGCTGGTGGATCGTCTCGGTGTGTGCGATCAGTGCGAGCGAGCCGGGCTCGATGAGCTTATTGGGAGATCGCCATCCGCAGTTTCATCGGCTCGATCTCTGCATTGAGTATATCAGGGATTCGTGGATTCTGACTCGGAATCCGTGATTTTGGATGGTTTGGGTGCGCGTAAGGGCTGTTCTGGGCTGGATTTCCATCCGGTGCCGCACTCTGGGCATCGTGGAGCATCAAGGCTCCCGCCCATGTCGTAGCCGCACACGCCGCAGTGCCCGCCGTACCAGGTCTTGCGTCGTTTGGCCAAAATCGGCAAGAACACCGCCGGCCCGAGCGCGAGGACCCCGACAAAGCCGCACACGGTCAACGCCCAGTAGGTCCCCGCCCAGCAGTAGCAGTCGGTTTTTCGGCGGACCATGTAGTCGAGCGGGATCAGCAGGGCGATCTCGATGATGGTGCCGATGAAGAGCTTTTTGGATAGCCGAGCGAGGACGGTTTCTTTGGGCCCGGGCTTGGCGAACTTGATCAGCAGCGGCGTCGCGACGAGCCAAGAGATTGAGATCAGTATCCCGGCTGTGAAATACGGATGGTCGTTCGCCAGGTCCCACATGGGCAGCGATCGGTCGAGGGCGTCTTCGGAGAAGCCGTAGACCCCCATGACGAGGGCGAACACCAGCACCCCGATCGTGCCCCCGGCGATGAAGAGGCTCTTGCGGACCGATCGCCCGTGGGCCGACGCGAGCCCGGGCTGTCTGCACGGGAGCATGAAGATCATCTGGGCGATGGTGAGGGCCAGAATCCCGCCGCTCGCCACCATCAGATACTCAGGGTTGATCAGCAAACTGAGAACTTCATCGAGCGCGGGCCATTCGCCCAGGATCCCTTTGGGGATTAGTGTGTCTGTCTGATCGCCGTTGATATCGGTGGTGTCGAGGATTGATTGCGATGTATAGAGGAACGCCTGGACGAGGTAGAGCACGATCGCCTGAGCGGTCCAGAACGCAGCGAGCAGCACCCACTTGGGCGTGCGGGTGAGCCAGTCGTTGTTCTTCGCGTGCGCTGCATTCATCTATTTACCACCCGTACATGGATTGTTTGATGATCCCGAGCCAAGGCGAGTAGAAGGCCCAGGATTCGAGCGAGAGCGAGCCGTTGCGTCCGCCGGCTTTGGTCGTCATCCGCCGGACCCAGTGCGGCGGGTCGAAGTCGTGGAACTCTTGGTCGATCGGGGCATCGGGCATCAGGATCTGGGCCATCTCGTGGGGGCGGGCGTTGTCGAGCAGCGATGGGGGGGCGTCGTCACCCACGATGCCGATGCGGGTGCTGCGGGGTCCCATGAGCCGAACGATTTTGATTGGTTGGGCGGGCTGGCCGGGTCGGTTTGGACGGATGTGCAGATCCAGCAGCGGCGTGATATTGATGGTTCGCGTGGGGCGGGCTTGGAAATCCCGTCGCTCGGTGTCGGAGGTGGCCATCGACGGGGGCATGTCGTTGAGCTTGAGCTTCACGCCTTTGATCTGTCCGCTGATCACGAGCTTGACCTGATCGGCTTCAAAGGTCCACGGCTCACCCTCGTGGGGCTGGATCTCAAAGCGGGCAGGGTTGGTACCGGGGAACTGCTTTACGCTCGAAGCGCCGATCGGCGGGGCGTAGCTCATGACCTCGTCGTGGGTGGGGGCGATGCACAGAATTCCGCGTGCGTGCATGGAATCGAGGATCAGGGCGCGATCGAGGGCATCAATCGTGCACATCACCCCGGGTAGGTTGCGTCGGCTCGCCTGGGTGGCTTGGTAGGGGTCCATCGCCGCCGAGCCGACGAGGGCATCGACCCTATTGGCTTCGGTGAAGCGGCTGGGCCAGTTAATCACCGTCAGATAAGCTGTTTGGCTTGCGTGCACAAGACGAGTATAACGAGCGATAAGAGCGTGGACGGCTCGACACACGGAAGAAGGGGCCAAGGAGCGCGTCTGATAAAGAAGAGCCTGAGGCGGTCTGGGCACCGAATGTCTTTAAAGAGCAGTGAAAAAGGTGGTTCTCCGATCATGAAATTTCGGTTTTTTTTTGTTTCAAAGCAACCATTCTTCGGCTATATTGGGTTGGCGAGGGGACATCGCTGTCTAAACAGAAGAATGGGTAGCTTTGAGGGGTGCATCCCCTCCAGGAGAGCAGACAATGAGCCAAAGAAGAGAGATTTCACAGAGCATTCGTATGAAGACGCGGGTCGCGTTCTTGGTCGCTTCAGCGGGCTTGGCGGCGCATGCCGTGGCGAGCGAACCGCTCAGTTTTACGGATGAAGCCGTTGCACGCGGCGTCGATTTCCACATCGGGTTCAACTACGCGCAGTTTGGCGCGGGGTTGATGCTTTTGGACCTCAACGGCGATTCACACCTCGATATCGTCGTCGCCGGTGGGTTGGGCGATGTCATCGGCGTGTACGAGAACGACGGGAATGGGTACTTCACTGATCGCACCGCTGTGGCGAACCTCGGGCAGAGCTCGACCTCGTCGGGGTTGTCAGCCGCGGACTACGACAACGACGGGGATCTGGACTTCTTTGTCAGCGGCTGGGTGAGTTCGAGCCGACTGTACCGCAACGACGGGAACTTCCAGTTCACCGATGTCGCACTCCAGGCCGGTGTGAAGACCGATTGTCCGCTGATGTCAACGACTTGGGGTGATATCGACGGCGACGGATTCTTAGATATGTACGCGGCCGTGCGGACGCTGACATTCGCGGATGAAACACGGAACTTTATGTTCCATAACAACGGCGACGGGACCTTCACCAACCGGGCGTTTGAGCTCGGTGTCGATGCAGAGCTCGACCCAACACTGCTCGCGGCGTTCTTTGATTACGACCGCGACGGGGACGACGATCTCTACCTCGGCACCGACAAGGGCGGCCGCATCGGGATCAACAACCGCTTGTTCCGCAACGATAAATCGGGCTTTGTAGAGGTGACCAAGAAAACCAATACCGCGGCCAACATCGATTGTATGGGCATCGCGGTGGGTGATCTGAACTATGACGGCTTGTTCGACATGTACCTGACCAATACCTCCCCTGGCAACAAGCTCCTGATGAATGATGGCAATGGCGTCTTTGTTGATCAGACCAAAAGCGCAGGCATGGGCAACTTCCATATTGGTTGGGGGACGGTATTCGCTGACTTTGACAACGATACCAACCTTGATACCTACCTCTGCAACATGCTCGGGGACAACAAGCTCTATCGTGGTTCGCAACAATGGCCCTTGATCAACGAGGCCGCCACCGCAGGCGTCGATGTCGAGGAGGATGCCTTCTGTGTCGCTATCGGTGATGTCGATGGCGACCATGATCTCGACATACTTGTCGGGACCAGCAACGACGGCGTGCACCTCTTCATCAACAATTCGCCCGACGCAGCGACCAACAACTATGTTCGTCTCAATGTGGTCGGCGAAGTCGATAAGAACATCTTCGCAGTTGGAACTATCGTCGAAATCGATACCGGTTC
The DNA here is from genome assembly GCA_963976625.1 of uncultured bacterium. Taxonomy (GTDB): domain Bacteria; phylum Planctomycetota; class Phycisphaerae; order Phycisphaerales; family UBA1924; genus UBA1924. The sequence goes on along the minus strand of CAXBLA010000002.1, from coordinate 68,988 downwards.
CATGACCCAAATCCGCGAAGTCCGCACGGGCGTCAACTACAAGGCACAGGATGAGTACACGCTTCACTATGGGCTCGCGGATGCCAGCTCGATCGAAGAGGCCCGCGCAATTTTCCCTGGTGGCGAGACTCGTACATTCACCAATGTACCCGTGAACGGCGAATGGAGTCTCTATCGCCAGGATCGTGTTGGCGATGTTGACGGGAATGGGTGCGTCGATCTCAGCGAGTTTTCGATGGCGATCCAGGCACTCTCCGAGCCCGGCGCGCATCTGGAGGTTGGTGATGAGATCTTCGATGCCAACGGCGACTTTGTCATCGATAACTCGGATATCATGGCTCTGCTCAGCAAGATCTGTGCTCAGAAGTACTCCGGGCGTGTCTTCCAGGGCCCGTAAGACTGACTCCATTGTGATTCCATCCGCCCGCCTGATCATCGGATCAGGCGGGTTTTTTGTTGGGATCTTTTTGTTGGGATCAGGGGGCTCGGCGCAGGGCGCAGAAAAAACCGGACACGGGCTCTCGCCTTCCCGTGTCCGGTTCAGGTTGCGAGCTTCCTAAAAAGCTGGCTTCCTTCCCGAAACCCCGCCTGGGCGGTAGGCCCAGTCGGGGAGCAGTGTCAGGTCGGTTGGGGACGATAACGATCCTCCCTGACACTGTGTGCTGTCTGATCTGCCCGGTGCATGCCAACGCATCGCATGGAGCTGACCTTGCCTAAGTTCCCACCCGGCGTGTGATCTCGTCTTCAGTCTTTCGTCTCTCGGAGGGTTGCAAATGGGGGATGGGGCTGAGTTGGGGGTCAACGACGCCGATCCACTGAGGGCATCCATCACAATGCCCAAGCCCCATCCCTTATCTGCACCGGAGTCCCTCCTCGAGTGATCTGTTTCGTTGGTGTTTCATGTGGTTCGTCCTGTCCTTGTCGTCCTGGTTCAATAATCAGATGTCAGCGATCGCGCGGCGGATTGCTCGTCCGAGCCCGCTTGGAGTGGTGTTCAACGCCGAAGATTGAGTTGTACTTTCGTGTGCGGCGGGTGCCGCATTGTCTCCCAGAGTGACCCGTGTGTGTGTTGGGTCTTCATCGTTCTACACCATGCCTTTCGCAACGAACGCATCGCTGGTTTCCGCTGTTTGTAGAATTGAAACGGAAGAAACACGGATATGACGAATCTAAGCGAAGCGACAAATAGAAAATAGAAATAAAAAACGCTCTGTATATCGCAAATTCGCAGATTCAAGACCGAGATCGGACGGTGTGAAAATTCGGAATCTCAAAGAGCATAATTCTTGTGCGTGTTCTGGAACCCGGCATGAATGGGGATTGAGGCAGGATAAATGATCCGCTCTCTGCCCGGCTAAGTGCAACAGTTTGGGCGCGAATCCCATATGATGAGTCCATGGAATCCTCTGTATGTGAACCGAGTATCCAGCGAACAGATCGGCTCGATGCCTGCCATGTCTGCGGCTTGGTGCACCGGGTACCTCCGGTGGATCACCGATCCGTCGCTCGATGCACACGCTGCGAGGGTGTGATTCGCCACGGGGCACACCCCAGATCAAGGGGGCGTGCGTCGGCCTTTGCCCTCGCGGCTTTGGCGTTGTACCCGCTGGCGATGACGCTGCCGGTGATGGAGATCGAGCGGTTCGGGCACGGTTCGGCCTCCTCTATATGGAGTGGAATGGTCGGTCTGCTGAGCGAGGGGCACTGGTTCGTCGGCGGGGCGGTTCTGCTGTTTTCGGTGATCGCCCCGATCGGCAAGCTCATCATGATCCTCGCCCTGTGTTTGGGGGCGGGGAATGTGACGCTCCAGGACCAGGCCCGGATCTATCGGCTCGTCGAGTTCGTCGGGCGCTGGGGGATGGTCGATGTGCTGCTCGTGGCGGTGGTCGTCGCGGTGGTCAAGCTGGGGGATCTGGTGCAGGTGACGCCGGGCCCGGGGGTGGTGGTCTTTGGGGGCGTGGTGGTGCTGAGTCTGATCGCGTCGAGCGTGTTCGACCCGCGATCGATCTGGGAAGAGGTTTTGGAATGAGTGAGTCAGAGAATACCCAAACGGCTAACCAAGAAGAGCGATCTCAGCAACAGATACCGGTGGCGATTGTCCGTCGACGGCGGGTCTCGTTCGCGTGGATTGTCCCGCTGCTGGCGCTGGCGGCCGTCGCGTATGTGGTGTGGTCGCAGGTCAACCATGAGCGAGGGATGATGGTGACGATCCGGTTCGATCAGGCCCAGGGCATCAAGCCGGGCGGGCAGCTCGTGCATCGCGGGGTGCCGGTGGGGGTGGTGCGCTCGGTCGCGCTGTCTGAGGATCTCTCGGGCGTGGAGGTGCAGGCGGAGTTGATGCCCGAAGCTGAGGGGTTGGCGCGGACGGGGACGAAGTTCTGGGTGGTGCGGGCGCGGGTGAGCTTGTCGAGCGTGGCCGGGCTCGAGACCTTGATCGGGCCCAACTACATTGCGCTCACGCCCGGCGGGGCGGATCAACCGATCGAGACCTCGTTTGTTGCGCTCGATGGCCCGCCGGCCGCGGGGCCGTCGGCGGATGGTTCGCTGCGGTTGGTGCTCGTGTCGGATCGGCTGGGGACTTTGTCGGCAGGGAGCCCGGTGCTGTATCGCGAGATCCGTGTGGGCACGGTGCGTGATGCGCAGCTGACCAACGACGCGTCGGCCGTAATGATCAGCATTGATATCGATCCCAAGTACGCGGGCATCGTGTACACGGGCACCAAGTTCTGGCGATCCGGCGGCGTGGGCGTGGACTTTGGGCTCTTCTCGGGTCTGAGCGTGCAGGCCGACTCGCTCGAATCGGCGATGTCGTCGTCGGTCTCGCTGGCGACGCCGGAGAAGAAGGCGGGCGAGCGGGCGAAGGTGGGGGATCGGTTCGAGCTTGAGGAGGCGGTGGATGAGGACTGGCTCAAGTGGTCGCCGAAGCTTGAGATTGGGCCATAACAACCGTTGGTCAATATAATCGAGCGATTTCTGTTCGAGTTATTGCTTAATATCGACCCATTCGTCGCGGGGCAGACCCTCGAACATGATGTTGACAATCTGCCATTGGCCGTTGACTTTGAGCAGGTGGATGTAGTCGAACCAGATGGTGCCGGTCATTTTTACGGCGGCCACATTCTTGCGGACTTCATAGATCTCGATCTCGCAGCGGGCGGTTTCTGGATCGAAGTTGAACTCCTTGTTGAAGGTGTTGCCGAGGATTTCGATTTCTTCGTAGGTGATCTCGCGGAGGTATTCGATGTCGACGGGTTCGGCCTGCTCGACGACGCGTTTGGAGAGCAGGGTGTGGCAGGTGCTTTGGACCTTCTGGCCGTCGAGTTCGTAGAAGCCCACGCAGTAGTCGCGGACGATCTGTTCGATCTGGGCGTAGTTGTCGGTGGGCTTGCCAGCGATCTCGGGTGAGGACTTGGCGGGTGGCTTGTCGCCGACGGGATCGAGGATGATCACGCCCGAGTCAGCGATGAGCCAGCGTCCCTCGAAATGGATCATGTGCAGGTAGTCGACGACATCCTCCATGATGACGCGGGCCGATGCGGTGCGTTGGGCGATGTCGAAGATTTCGATTTCGCAGCGACCGTCCTCTGGAGTGTCCGTGCGGGTTTGATTGAGCGATGTGCCGTAGAACTTGAGGTGGTCCTGGGTGTAGGGGCGGACCCAGTCCTTGGTGGGCTCGCCCCAGTAGTGGCTGGAGACGGCCCGGCGGGCGAGCACGCTGTGCGTGCGTGAGCGGACGGTTTCATTGTCGCCAGTGTATTTAGCACGGACATATTCCTCGATCGCGGCGGTGATGGCCGCTTCGGTGATCGGCTCGGCGTCTGCTTGTTCGCTGGTTAGTGCAGTTGTTTGGTTGTGGGTTTGCTCGATCGTGTGCTCGGCGGCGATTGCCGGCGTGGCGATCATCGTGAGGAAGCCTGCGAGGGCGGCGGCGAGCGGGCGGGAAGGTTCGGACGGGATGTTATGGGCAATCTTGGTGTTCATGTTTTCTCCTATTTCAGACTAGTTGTACGGACGGGTGAACAGGAGGTTGCGGGCGGGGCTATGATTCTTTATGAGTTTAATTGTCACAGGCACAATCGGCATCGACACCATCGAAACACCCGCAGGCGATCGTCACGAGGATCTGCTGGGGGGCTCGGCGGTCTACTTCTCCGCGGCGGCTTCCTTTTATACACAGGCGCGGCTCGTCGCGGCCGTGGGGGATGATTTCCCGGACGCGTTCATGGAATCGCTCAAGGATTTCAAGGGGCTCGACACCGCGGGGCTCGAGGTCCGCAAGGGCTCGAAGACCTTCCGCTGGGGGGGCAAGTACCACGAGGATATGGATCATCGCGATACGCTGTTCACGGATCTGGGGGTACTTGAAGAAGCGCCGCCGCCGGTTCCCGAGTCGTTTAAGGATTCGGAAGTGGTGTTCTTGGCCAACTCGCACCCGATGGTGCAGATCGGCATGCTCGAGCAGTTCCCCGATGCCAAGCTCAGCGTGGCCGACACGATGGACTTGTGGATCGATATTGCCAAGCCCGAGCTGACCCAGCTTTTGGGCAAGGTCGATGGTTTGGTGCTCAACTTCGACGAAGCCGAGCTCTACACCGGGCACCGCAATCCGGTGACGGCTGGCAGGCACCTGCTCGAACTCGGGCCACGGTTTGTGGTCGTCAAGAAGGGTGAGCATGGGTGTATCTTGGTGCATCGCGACGGCATCTGTGCGCTCCCGGCGTACCCGACTGAAAAGGTTGTGGATCCGACGGGCGCGGGCGATTCGTTCGCCGGCGGCTTGATGGGGCGGCTCTCGGCTCGCGGCGGGCACGATCTTGGATCGTTTGAATCGGTCCGCGAAGCGCTGGCGCACGGGACGATCATCGCGAGTTTCAATGTCGAATCGTTCTCGCTCGAACGCATGCGTGGGATCACCAAGGCGGATGTGGACGCTCGCTACGACGAGTATGCCGAGATGATCCGTCTGGGTTAAGTCGGCTCGGTCGAGAACGAATAATCGTCGATCGGCGGGGTTCACTATGGGTCATCGAATCGGTTCGTTGTTGAAGCGGATCAGGAGTCATCGCATGCCCACAAATCAGCCCACCAATGAAACCAAGAGCGAGCGCCCGTATCTAGCACCCTACGAAAAAGCCACGCGTGAGATGGGCGCGGGCTTTGAGTCGCAGCTCTGGATGAGCAAGGACGCCCAGCGGACACGCTTCGAGATGCTCACGCTGCTCGGGCGGTTCTCGGGGCGTGTGGTTGCTGACCTTGGTTGCGGCGTCGGGGATCTCCCGATGTTCTTGCACGAGCACGCAGTGGGCGAGTTTCCCAAATCGTACATCGGTATTGAGGGCGTCGAGGCGATGGCCCAGCTCGCGCGTGAGCGGATCGAAGAAGCCAAGATCGAGCGGGCACGCTTTGAGCTCGGGGACTTTGTGGCTGACGATGGGTTGGCGCTTCGGCTTGTGAGAGAACATGGGGCGGAGGTCTTTGTGTTCTCGGGTTCGCTCAACACGCTCGATATGGCTGGTGCCCAGGGCGTGCTCGATCGGTTCTGGTCGGCCCTTCGCGATGCTCAGCGTGGGACGCTGGTGTTCAACTTCTTGTCCGATCGCCATAACGCCCAGCGGACGCCGGCGTCGGCGCCCGCGGTGCGGTACGACCCATCGAAGATGCTCGACTGGGCGCTCGAGCGCACGCCGATCGTGCAGCTGCGCCACGACTACCTGCGTGGGCACGACGCGACGATCGTGATGGATGTGGCTCAGTAGACGGCGTGCTTAGAGGCGCTGTTGATCGGTGACTGTCCGATCGGTGATGAGCTTGCCGGTGTGCTTGGTGGCGGCGGGCTCGAAAAGTAAGACCGATGCGCCGTCTTTGGCGACGGGGTTGTGCTCCACGCCTCTGGGCACGATGTACATATCGCCCTTGTTGAGATGCACCGTATCGCGATCACGGAACTCGATGGAGAGTTGGCCCTCGAGGACGAGGAAGAGCTCGTCTTCGTGTTCATGGCTGTGCCAGACGAACTCGCCCTTGAGTTTGGCGAGCTTAATGTGCTGGCCGTTGAGCTCGGCGATGATCTTGGGTGTCCAGGTTTCATCGAAGAGGGCGAGTTTGTCCGTGAGGTTGATGATGTCATTCATTGGTGCAGGCTTCCTTTGATGAGTGTGTGTCAATCTACACTACGATAGTCGGCTTTGATCGTCGGCTAGAAAGGTACCGGACAACAAAGATGCTCGCGATGGCCACGGGGAACGCGAAGAGGATGGCGATCCCTGCTTGGTCGAGATCGAGGACGATCCATGCGATCGTGTAGAGGAGCCCGGCGAGGACGAAGGTCCAGCCCATGAAGCGTTGGAGCGTGCTTGAACTGGATTTCGAGCCGGATATGGAGCAGGGCTTGGAGCCACAGCCGCATTGGCTGGCGGATGCTTGGTTTTTCTTGGGCATGTAGTTGCCCATCACGATGAGCAAGAGCCCGATATTGACGCCGGCGATGCGTTGAACAAGGTTGCTGTCGAAGAAACCAAGTTCTTTGCCCAGCGTTGAAGTGATCGATCCGAGCCCGAGCAAGCTCGCCAGGATAATCGCAAAGAGGATCTCGTGGCGAGTCTTGGAGTTGAGCCAGTCCAGGTCGTTGCACTTGCGCAGGGCCAAGGCTTTGACAGCATTCCAGACGATCAGAAAGAAGAGCATCATCCCGAGCACGATCGCCGAGCCCTGAGGCTTCATCGGGATGAGTGCGAGGGAGACAAGGACGCACAGCGAGATGACAGTGCTGGCGACGATGGTTTGGGTCTTTGGGGTCATCATGACTGGGTCTCCGGCGAGGGGTGGTTTTTTTGGTCTGCGGTATCAGATGGTTTGTTGTCGGCGGGTGTTGGCTCGGCTGGCTTGATTTCGAGCCCAAAGACTTGGGCGAAGCCGAGCATGGCTTCTTCGAGCACGGACATCATCAGGTGGTAGGTGATGACGCGCCCTTCCTTGACGGGCTCGACGAGCCCGGCTTCACGCAGGACCGCGAAGTGGGCGGACATGGTGGGCTTGGAGACCGCGAAGTGGTCGGCGAGCTCGCCGGCCGTCATCGGTCGCTCGCGGAGCAGCCCGAGGACTTTTCGTCGGGTCGGGTCGGACAAGGCTTTGAAGACTTTGTTCATGTTCGTAATTTAGCCAAATATTTAAATATGTCAAGTGAAGTGCAGCCAAAAATGAAAAAACGCCCGTTTCGGGGCGTTGAGTGGTGTTTTTTGTGGATTCAGGATCGTCGCTACGGGGTTGGATCCGGGGGGTGGGCTTAGTCGTTTTCCCAGATATCCATGAAGCGATCCGAGCCCTGCTTGCGGATCGAGTTGTCCTCGAGGATCTCCTCGGTGGCCTCAAGGAGCTCTTCACGATCGAAGATCAGGGTCTCTTGGCCCTTGTCGTGGAAGCCAAACTCGAGGTAGTCCTCGTCGGAATCGCGGATGAGCTCGACGAGCTGGGCGAGCGAGTTGATGTCGGTGCCGTTGAGGGATTTGAGGGCGGGCTTGTAGCCCGAGTCGTAGCCCTTGGTGATCGGGTGGGGGAGGAAGGAGGAGACGAGCATGACGATCTCTTCGCCCTCTTCCTTGCGGACTTCCTCGACACGCAGGGCGGCGGGGTTGCCCTGCATGGCGAGGTACGGGGCGTAGAAGTTCATGAGGTGCTCGCGGCGAGCCGGCGAGAAGACCAACGGCCCGACGATGAAGTACTCGGGGTAGCCATCGCCGATCGCGGGCATCAGGTCATCGCGCGAGGCGGCCACGGGCATGTCGATATCGACCGAGCGTCCATCGCGCAGCACGGTCATGGGCACGGTGCCGTCCTCGGCGAGTTTGGGGATCATGTAGCCCCAGTTGAGGCGGAGGTTGTCGCCGATGGTGATCATGCCGGCGTTGTCGATGTCGTGATCGCCGATCTGATCGATCAGGTCCCAGGTCTCGAAGGTGTCGCCGAGCTCATCGTCTTCGTGGCCGGTGAACAGGATGCCGGTCTCATCGGAGTCGAGATCGAGCCAGTCGCGCAGGGCGGGGTTCTCGGCGGTCTGGAAGGTGGTTGTGAACATTTTGGGGCGTCCGTTGAACTCGCCGTCGTCGTCGATGTCTTCGAGGAAGGCGACGACTTCTTCGACGGGGATCAGGTACCCGATGTTGTCGGCGGATTCGACACCCGAGAAGACGACGCCGACGACCTGGTCATCCTGGACGACCGGGCCGCCCGAGTTGCCGTGGTTGAGCGCCGCGTCGACCTGAACACGCAGCCCGACGGTGTCCTGGGAGTATCCGATGAACTCGATACGGGAGACGACGCCCTCGGTCAGCGAGATCTGCTCGCCGCCCATGGGGAAGCCGATGGCTTGGACGGTCGAGCCGATCTTGGGGAGGGTCTCGTTGAGTGTCAGTGGCGGGTGGTTCTCATGGAACTCTTCGCGGTCTGATTCTTTTTTCAGCTCGATCACGGCCAGGTCGATGCCCTGGGCGATCCCGATGACCTGGGCGCGGATTTTGTCGGCCGAGTTTGGCGGCTGGACGAAGATCTGCGAGGCCATCTCGACCACATGGGCGTTGGTGAGGATGCGGTTGCCGTCGATCACAAAGCCTGTGCCGCTGATGTCGGAGGGGGACTGCTTGGTCCACGGTGATTCGTAGTCGGGAGCTCGGTAGGTGGTGAAGATCTTGACGACGGAGTCGCGGATCTGGACTTCGTCGTCGGCCGCCAGTGTGGTGGGGGCGAGGGTCGAGACCATCGCGATGGAGGCGGCGAGTGCGAATGATGGGATGTGCATGAAAGCTCCTTGAGGTGGTGAATGCCCGGATTGCGTGCAAGGGGGCCTTGCGGGGGCATGTATATAACGAATGGTGTCTCTATGATAGTATTGCATCGGGCGGATGGTTGCACGATGGTCAACGATGGTTGGCTCGGAAGAACAATACGGAGCGGAAGATGGCTGGTTCGGTCTTAAGTGTGGATACGCCGAGCGATTTTGAGCTCGCCCGCGATGTGTGCAGCTACGGCTACTTTGTGCTCATGCCCAACTACTGGGATGTGGGCAACCAGTCGCTGAGCCGGGTGCTTGAGTTCGACGCCCAGCCGAGCGCGTGTGTGATCGATCAACGAGACGATGGAAAGCTCCGTGTTCGTTTCGATCGTCGGCTCGATCGCAGCGAGCAGGGCCAGGCTCGCGCCCAGCTCACGCGGATGCTCAATCTCGATGTGTCCGCGGCTCAGATCCGGGCGTTCCACAAAGTTGATCCGCGCTGGAAGAAGTCGGGCAAGGGGCGGCTGTTCCGCTCGCCGACGCTGTTCGAGGATGTGATCAAAACGGTCACGAGTTGCAATGTGACCTGGCCGAGCACGGTGAACATGAATCGGCGGCTGTGCGAGGTGTGCGGGCGAAAGAGCGCATCCGGTGCATACTCGTTCCCGAGCGCGAAAAAACTCGCCCGGACACGGGTGGGCACGCTGCGGGGGCGGTGCCGGGTCGGGTATCGCGATCAGCGGATTGTGGACTTGGCCAAGCTCTTTGTCCGCGGGCATGTTGATGAGGCATGGCTGACCGATTCGGCGGTGAGCGACGACGAGGTGTTCAGGTTTTTGATTTCGTTGCCCGGGATCGGGCCGTACGCAGGCGGAAATATTCTGCAGCTGCTCGGGCGGTTTTCGCGTCTGGCGATCGACACCGAGACCATCCGCCACGGCAAGAGCGCTTTGGGCATGAGCGGAACCGATGGGCAGATCACCAAGGCCCTGCACAAGCACTACGAACCCTTCGGCGAGCACAAGTTCCGGAGTTATTGGTTCGAGATCTGGCAGCACTACGAGGCCAAAGCCGGGCCGTCGCCGAGTTGGGAGCGGGATCTGGTGAGCAAGGCCTTCACCGCTGCCAATCTATAGGTCAGGGGAATGCGCGAACCGGTGGACCCTGATCCATCGGCATTTGCGGCAATACCCAATGGCTGGCTTGCCGATGGCGACGGAGCGATCAGTTTTTTTGCCCAACACACGCACTGATTTATGGTGATTGCACTTTGGACAGACGATCACCCAATCGTTCGACTTTCGATTCGTCACGCATGGGCCTTGGCTGGAGTCGTTAGGTCTTGCAAAGCCGTCACATCCCAGAAGCCGGCCTTGAGTGCTTCGATCGCGTGCACGGCTTGAGCCGCGGCGGTCGCGGTGGTGATCATTGGGATGCCCAAACGCACAGCCGTGGCGCGGATGTTGCCCTCGTCAGTCTGCCAACCCGTGCGGGTGGGGGTGTTGATGACGAGCTGGATCTCGTTGTTCTGCATCAGATCGATGACATTGGGGCGGGCGCCCTCTTGGATTTTTTGCAATATCTTTGGTCGCAGCCCGTGCGTGGCGAGCAGTTCTCCCGTGCCTTTGGTGGTGAAGACCTTGAAGCCCATCGCCATCAGCGAGCGGACGATCGGGATCATGTCCTGGCGATCGCTCTCACGGACGGAGACGAACACGCCGCCCTCGGTGGGGAAGGATGTGCCCGCGCCGAGCATAGCTTTGAGGTAGGCGTTGGGCAGCGAGGCATCGACGCCCATGACCTCGCCGGTGGATCGCATCTCGGGACCGAGGACAAAGTCCACGCCGGGGAACTTCTGGAATGGGAACACTGGCGCTTTGACCGCGAAGAACCCGGCGTGGGGGACTTCATGGGCGTTCTGATCTTCAAGCGAAACACCCATCATCGATTTGGCGGCGATCGCGGCCCACTGCGTGCTCTTGGCCTTGCCCACATAGGGCACGGTGCGCGATGCGCGGGGGTTGACCTCGATGATGTAGACTTGGTCGTTCTTGAGGGCCATCTGGACATTCATGAGCCCGCACACGCCCAGCTCGGTCGCGAGCTTGCGGGCGGTCTCTTTGACCTCTTCGAGGATCGCGGGGCGGAGGTTGCAGGTCGGGATCATGCAGGTCGAATCGCCCGAGTGCACGCCGGCCTGCTCGATGTGCTCCATGACCGCGGCGACGAGCGCGGTGCCCTTGCCATCGGCATCAAAGTCCGCGACGACATCGACATCGAGCTCGATCGCGCCGTCGAGGAACTGATCGATCAAGATCGGCGCGTCGTCGAGCCCCGAAGCATCGACGGCTGTGGCCATGTAGTGACGCAATGCCTTTTCGTCGGGGCAGATCTCCATGCCCCGCCCGCCGAGGACATAGCTCGGGCGGACGAGCACCGGGTAGGTGATCCGCTCGGCGATCGTCACGGCTTCGTCGATCGAACGCGCGATGCCCGATGCGGGGCGCTTCAAATTGAGCTTGGTGAGCAACTGATCGAACCGGTCGCGGTCCTCGGCCCGGTCGATCGCGTCGAGTGTGGTCCCGATGATCGGCACGCCGGCCAGATCAAGCCCGTGGGCGAGGTTGAGCGGGGTTTGCCCGCCGAACTGGACGATGGTGCCCAGCAGGTTTGTGTCGAGTTTCTCAGTGACATTGAGCACATCTTCGAGCGTCAATGGTTCGAAGAAGAGCAGGTCGCTGGTGTCGTAGTCGGTCGAGACGGTCTCGGGGTTGGAGTTGATCATCACCGCGTCGTGCCCGAGTTCTTGGGCGGCGAAGGCGGCGTGGACGCAGCAATAGTCGAACTCGATGCCTTGGCCGATGCGGTTGGGGCCACCGCCGAGGATGATGACTTTTTGCTTCGGATCATTGTCTGCAAGCAGTCGTTCGCTCAGCTCGCACTCAGGCGCGATGGTAGTGGTGGAGCCGTCGTCGTTGACGCGGGTGGTGCCGTGCTCGAAGGTGGAGTAGTAGTAGGGGGTGATGGCTTCGAACTCGGCGGCGCAGGTATCGACGCACTTGAAGACCGCCTCGATGCCCTGCTGCTTGCGTTTGTTGCGGACGGCCAGAATACTCTCGGGGTTGATCTCGCCGAGGTACAGGTTCGCCAGCTGGGCATCGGCGTATCCGAGTTGTTTCGCGCGGGCCATGAGCTCTTTGGGCATCGCGTCGAGCGACTCCACCGCGGCCAGCTCGTCCTCGAACTCAACAAGCTCGTTGAACTGGTGGATCCAGAACGGGTCGATCTTGGTGAGCTGGCAGACTTTGTCTACACCCCAGCCCATCTTGAGCGCGTAGCGGATGAAGTGCATGCGACCTTGCGAGGGGACGCTGAGCTTTCGGCTCAGGGTGTCGTCGGCGATCGGCCATTCGATCAGTGAGCCGTCGGCGGCCCGCCCGTCCTTGGATTGCTTCGCCTGGAGCCACTTGTCGTTCTTGTCGAGCCCGAGCCCGAAGCGTTTGACATCCATCGAGCGGATGACCTTCTGGAAGGATTCCTTGAAGGTGCGTCCGATGGACATGGCCTCGCCGACGGATTTCATCTGGGTAGTGAGGGTCTCGTCGGCTTCGGGGAACTTCTCGAAGGTCCAGCGGGGCATCTTGGTGACGATGTAGTCGATCGAGGGCTCGAAGCACGCGCTGGTGTTGCCCGTGATGTCGTTGCGCAGCTCGTCGAGGGTGTAGCCGATCGCGAGTTTGGCGGCGATCTTGGCGATCGGGAATCCGGTGGCCTTGGATGCCAGGGCCGACGAACGCGAGACGCGCGGGTTCATCTCGATGACGACCATTTCGAAGGGCTTGTGCCCGTTTTCATCGGGTTTCGGATTCGGATTGATCGCGAACTGGACATTCGAGCCCCCGGTCTCAACCCCGACGCCGCGCATGATGGCCAGCGAGGCGTCTCGGAGGACCTGGTATTCTTTGTCGGTGAGCGTGAGGATCGGGGCGACGGTGATGGAGTCGCCCGTGTGCACACCCATGGCATCGATGTTCTCGATGCCGCAGACGATGACGCAGTTGTCGTTCTTGTCGCGGACGACCTCGAGCTCATATTCCTTCCATCCGATGAGCGATTTATCGACCTGGACCTGCCCGATCATCGACGCTCTGAGCCCGCGGTTGACGAGCTCTTCGTACTCGGCGTGGTTGTAGGCGATGCCGCCGCCCCAGCCCCCGAGGGTGAAGGCCGGCCTAATAATCGCGGGCAGCCCGATCTGCTTGAGAAACTCGCTGGCTTGCTCGAAGCTCTCGACGGTCTGTGATTCGGGGGTGGCGAGGTTGAGCTCATCGCAGATGTCGGCGAAGGTCTTGCGATCCTCGGCCTTGTGGATGACTTCGCGCGATGCGCCGATCATCTCGATGTCGTATTTTTCGAACACGCCCTGGTCGAAGAGCTCGCAGGCGCAGTTGAGCGCGGTCTGCCCGCCCAGCGTCGGGAGCACGGCGTCGATGGGGGTGCCCAGCTCGATCTCCTTGCGGATGATCTTCTCGACGGCTTCGGGCGTGATGGGCTCGATGTAGGTCCGATCGGCGAAGTCCGGGTCGGTCATGATCGTCGCGGGGTTGGAGTTGACGAGCACCACACGGTACCCCTCCGCCCGCAAGGCTTTACAGGCCTGGGCGCCGGAATAATCGAACTCACAGCCCTGTCCGATGACAATTGGGCCAGAACCGATGAGCAGGATCGTGGAAAGATCTTCGCGTCTGGGCATGAGCAGCGGGTCCCATATGTATTTTTGTCAGTGAGCCTAAACCGCTTGAGTCTATGCACTCTTTGGGCGAAAATCGGCAGATCGGACCCAATGTGGGATCATTCGGACGCTTTGTGCGGGCGGGTAGTTTGGGCGGGTGGTGAACCCCGGGGGTTTGAGGCCGTAGGATCATGGCCGGCGTACCAATCGCCGATTGAGAGAAGATAGACCAGCGCCGACACCCGGCCCGGTGACCGAGCTTGATGGAGAGCCTTGCATGTGTGGAATCGTCGCCTACATCGGAAAAAAGCCCGCCCAACAGCTGCTCCTTGAGGGGCTCAAGCGGATGGAGTATCGCGGGTATGACTCCGCCGGGATCGCGATGCTCGAGCCCAAGGGGCTACGGATCATCAAGGCGGTGGGGCGCGTCTCCAAGCTCGAAGCCAAAATCCACGACAAGGGTGACTTCATCGGCACCGTGGGCATCGCCCACACCCGCTGGGCCACCCACGGCAAGGTGACCCTGACCAACGCCCACCCGCACCAAGATCGGGATTATGGCATCTCGCTGGTGCACAACGGGATCATCGAGAACTACGCCTCGATCCGCAAGCTGCTGATCGAACGCGGCAACGAGTTCCACACCGAAACGGATACTGAGGTCCTCGGGATGCTGATCTCGCATTTCTATGACCCCGAGAGCGGGATGGACCTGGAGAAATCAGTCCAAGCCGCCCTTCGCGAGGTCCGCGGGGCGTACGCCATCGCGGTGATCTGCGCCAACGAGCCCGAAGTGATGGTTTGCGCCCGCAAGGGCTCGCCCTTGCTCGTGGGGATTGGATCGGGAGAGTACATCATCGCTTCGGACCCAGCCGCGATCGTGGCGCACACATCCACGGCCGTCACCCTCGATGACTACTCGGTCGTCCGCATCACACCCGATGGCTTCCGCACGACGACCGTGGATAACGAGGTGCTCACCCCCAAAGAAATGCAGCTCGAGATGGATCTTGAGCAGATCGAGCTCGGGTCGTATTCGCACTACATGCAAAAAGAGATCTTCGAACAGCCCGAAGCCCTGCGCACCTGCATGAAGGGTCGGCTCGACAAGAACGAAGGACGCATCGTGCTCGGGGGGCTCATGGGGCTCTCGAAGGAACTCGTCAAATCCAAGCGGATCATCCTCACCGCCCAGGGCACGGCCCTGCACAGCGCGATGATCGGCGAGTACCTGCTTGAAGACCTCGCCAAGATCCCGGCCGAGTGCCAGTATGCGTCGGAGTTCCGCTATCGCAATCCGATCATCGAGGACGGCTCCGTGGTCGTCGCGGTCTCGCAGTCCGGCGAAACCGCCGACACGCTCGCGGCTTTGCACGAAGCCAAGGACCGCGGGGCGCTCTCGCTGGGCGTGATCAATGTCGTGGGCTCGACGCTGGCGCGTGATACCGACGCGGGGGTCTACCTGCGTGTGGGCCCCGAGATCGGCGTGGCGAGCACGAAGGCCTTTACCGGGCAGGTCGCGGTGCTGACGATGATCTCGCTGTTTATGGCCCGGAGACGCATGATGTCGCCCGAAGCCTCCGAGCGACTGATGACTGAGTTCGCGACGATCCCCGACAAGATCGAGCAGGTGCTCGAAACCAACGACCGCATCAAGAGGATCACCGAGAAGTATGTCCACCGCGACAACTGGCTCTTCTTGGGGCGTGGGTACAACTATCCGACCGCGATGGAGGGGGCGCTCAAGCTCAAGGAGATCAGCTACATCCACGCCGAGGGCATGCCCGCGGCCGAGATGAAGCATGGCCCGATCGCGCTGATCGACGAGGGCATGCCCGTGGTGTTCATCGCTAACCAGGGCAACCAGTACGACAAGGTGATGAGCAACATCGAAGAGGTCCGCTCGCGTGGTGGCCATGTCATCGCGGTCGCGACCGAGGGCGACGAGCAGATCAAATCGGTCGCCGAGGATGTGCTCTATGTGCCGGCCGTCGAAGAATGCCTGAGCCCGATGCTCACGGTGGTGCCTTTGCAGTTGTTGGCGTACCACGCGGCGGTCTTGCGTGGGCACGATGTCGATAAGCCGAGGAACCTGGCGAAGTCGGTGACCGTAGAGTAATCCGTGAGACGGAAACGGCCGTGGTCGAAGAGGTCAAAGTATCGAACCGGCGAGACCGCTCTTAAGCGGTCGTCTACTAGTTCTTTTCGGTATTGGAAAATACTCAAAGCGACCTGCTTTTATGACTTAGGCGCAGCTATTTTGTGGATTGTGATGTATCCCAGTTTGGCACTCGTGCTCTATGGGCTCTACGACTTCCGGAATGACTACATGATTCCGCGTGACTATTTCAATGGCGGGTTTGTGGATCTCTATGAGGTTCGAGACTTGGCGGTGTATGTAACGCTCCCAGCTCTGCTAATAGGAAACTCGTTGTGCTGGTTTGGCAGACGGATGGTTGCCAAGTCAGTGCTCCCAGTACGGGGTCAACGCTGTTATCGCTGCTTTGGTGATCTCTCCGCCCGCCCACGCGATGACGACACCTGCCCCGAGTGCGGCGTACTTTCGCCCCGACGCGAATGCGTCCGCCTGTGGTGCAAGCTCCTGCGTTCGCGGTTCTGATTCTTATCGGACACGAACTGTTTTTTGATTTCCGGACCCCGGATACTTCAGTCGCCCGCTGATCCCGACGATATATCGGACACGACTGGAGTCCGATATGAGTGCCTTGCCCCTGCACAACCAATACAAGCACGCCCAAACGCAGGGTCGGGTGATCAACCGCCGACCGGTGGAGGTCTTGCCCAAGCCGGAGCTCTCGACGCAGCGCCTGGTGTTCCGGATGCTGATGCCCAACGACGAACCCGGGTTTGTCGAGGCGGTCAATCAGGGGCGATCGAATCTCCGCCGATGGATCCCGCTGACGCGTGCGGGTGAGTCCGATGCGCACTTCTTTGAGCGCACCATGACCAAGGCCCGCGTGCAAGATATCGCCGGCGTCGCTTGGCGACGAGCCGCGTTTATCGCCAGTGGGGCGGACGCTGGTCGGTTTGTCGGGCTGTTTAACCTGATTAAGATCGAGCGTGGGCTCGAATGGACCTGCGAGGCCAACTGGTGGGTCGATGCTCGGCTCAGTGGGCAAGGGCTCGCGAGCGAAGGTGTGCAAGGGATGGTGGACTTTGCGACCGCCGAGTATCCTTCGGGGCTTGGCATCCATCGCGTGCGGGCACAGATCTGCAAGGACAACCCGGGCTCGGTTCGGGTTGCGCAAAAATGCGGCTTCTCGCCCAACGGGCTCCGCGATGCGCTCGAGATCAACAAGGCGATCGTCATGCACGACGAGTACGAATGTTGGGCGAGCTGATCGAACCCTATCAAAAATCGAACACTTGAAGCGGGGCTTTGGCGGGCTCATTTAATTTTCAAAGTTATCAAGCGCGCCCAGCGTGAATTGTTCTTCTGCGCAGAATCGGCTGGTTTTCTTCTGTAAATCGCTGTTTCGCAGTTGTTTGCGACGATTGTTGTGTTCGATAGATCGCCCGAATTGCATGGTCCGCCACGCCGACAGAAGGGTCCGAAATTTGCCTTTTTTGCTCTCGCCCCTAGGGTATGAGTCCACGCAAAAACCGGATTGTCACGCGATCTCGATGGCTCGAATCAACCGTGGCAAGTCCTGACTCGAGGGCACCTTATGGCATCTGTCAGCTTTGATAACCGCACACTCTCAATCGACGGCAAGCGCGTCTGGCTCGTATCGGGTTCGATCCATTTCCAGCGGACACCCCGCTCAGAATGGGCCGCCCGGATCCACGCCGCCAAGCACGCCGGGCTCAACACCATCGAGACCCCCATCTTCTGGAACCTGATCGAGACCCGCCAGGGAGCGTACGACTTCAAAGACAACAACGACATCCGCCACTTTGTCGAGCTGATCGCCGAAGCGGGGATGTATTGCGTCCTGCGTGTTGGACCGTATGTGGGCGAGGGCTGGGACTTGGGCGGCTTGCCGACCTGGCTGCTCAATGTCAAGGACCTCGAAGTCCGCAAGCCGAATCAGCCGTATTTGCAAGCCGTGGGCAAGTACTTCAACGCGCTGGCCAAGAAGATCAAGGACCTGCAAGCCTCGACGACCAAGGGCGCGCCGATTGTGCTCATCCAGAACGAGGCCCACTGGAACTGCGGCGACGAGGTCGCCGCCAAGGGCTACCTGGGCGAGCTGGGACGCTACATGCGTGAAGCCGGGCTGACCGTACCCAAGATCAACTCCAATAACCTCTGGCAGGGCGTCGAGGGTGACATCGACGGCTGGACCGGCGAGGGCGATATGTTCGGCACCATGCGCCAGCTCAACGCCGTGCGCCCGGATCAGCCCGAGATCGTGATCGACTTCGGGCCCAAGTCGCGCCCGGTGTTCGCCCAGCCAACCCCTGAGCCCCTTGACGGGCTCGCGTATCAGCGTCAGCTCGCCGAGATCACCAGCGCGGGCGGGCAGTTCAACCTGAGCAACTTCTCCAGCGGGACCTCGACCGGCTTCTACAGCGCCATGGCACCCACCGGTGAGTTCACCGCCTATGGCCCGACCCAAGATGCGAATGCCATGCTCGACGAGCACGGGCGATTCTCCGATGTCCATCGCGGCGTGCGTCGTTTGACCATGTTCGCGTCGAGCTTCTCGCGCGTGCTGGCCCACACCGAGCAGGAAGACCCGCCGATCGTGATCGATCCGGCTTCGGACGAATCGTCGATCAACGGTCACATCGTCACGCACATGCGCGGCTCACAGGGCTCGATCATCTTTATCTTCTCGCCGCTCAAAGCCAAAGCCGGGACACTCAACCTGCTGCTGCCCGACGGCGCATCGCTGCCGGTGCGTTTGGGTCATCAGCGTGCGCACTGGTGCATGTTCGATGTCAACCTGTCTGCGCAGCACACGCTCGATTACACCAGCCTCAACACACTGACCGCGACGGACAACGCGTTGGTGGTCTTCGGAGCGGCCAACTCGATCGGCGAGGTTTCGATCAACGGGACCCCGATGGAGGTCGAGGTGCCCAAGGGGCGCAAGCCGTTGGTTGTGGATCACGAAGGCATGACTTTGATTGTCGTCTGTGACGAGATGGCCGACGAGACCTATATCCACGAGAACCATGTGTATGTCGGTGTCGGTGGTTTGACCCCCGACGGCGTGGCGATGGTCTCGCCCAACGGCAAGTCCCACACGCACATCGATCCCGAAGGCGTCGCCAAGACCCACAACACCAAGTGCATCGAGGGCTACCCCGACGAGACCCTCCCCAAGGTCAACATCGGCGGGTGGGAGAAGGCGATCCCCGAAGAGCACATCGATGGGCAGAGCCCACGCTATGCTCAGATCCCCGGGCCCGCGGATCTCTCGGTGCTCGGCACGCCCTACGGCTACGGCTGGTACAAGGTCGAGCTCAACAACTCGGCGACCAAGAAGCTCAAGGTGATGGCTCCAGAATCAAGCGACCGGGTCTCGGTCTTCCTCGATGGCGCTCATGTGGGCATCTTTGGTGCCGGCCCTGGTGCGGAAGATGTGCTGACGCTGCCGCTCAAGAAGGGCAACCAGGAACTCGTCATGTTGGCTGACAACATGGGGCGCGTGGATGCGGGCTCCGACATGACCGCCCACAAGGGTGTCTACGGGCACCTGATCGAAGAGGTACCATTCAAGGTCAGCAAGGGCGCGCTCGAGAACGGCGATCCGATCGAGATCCTCGGCTACCGCACCCCGGTCTTCGGGCTCCAGCGTGGCGATTCGACCCATCACGGGCGCATCACCTGGACCTTCAAGCACCTCAAGAAGTCATCGATCGTCGTCGATCTCCCCGCCTTCGGCGTGCGGACGATGGTGATCCTCAACGACGAGCCGATCCGTTTGTACGACGCCAACAAGCGTCAGCGCTTGGTGCTCGATCACGAGACGATCAACCGGGGGAACAACACGCTGCAGATCGCCTTCGAGAACAACGCGCTCTCTGATGATGGTGACGCGTATGTCGCCGCGGCCCTCAAGCTGATGAACGATCAGGGCGGGTTCTACGAGGCGTCCAACGCGATCACCGACAAGGTCGAGTGGTCCTTCGCCAAGTGGGAAGCACCCGCCGAGATCGATTTCGATAGCGTGAGCAAGTCCAAGCTGAGCAACACGGACACCCCGACCTGGTGGCGTTCGTCGTTCGACACGCCCGATGTCATGGTGGCGCTCAATCTCGACCTGGCCGGGATGACCAAGGGGCAGGTGTATGTCAACGGGCACGCGGCCGGTCGGTACTTTGTCGCGACCAGCGACGGCAAGGGCGTCGATGGCGTGCTCCCCCTGGCGATCCAGCGTGATTGGCTCAACACGGACGAGGAGAACACGCTGACGATCTTCGACGAGCACGGCGCTTCGCCGGCCAAGGCGAAGATCATCGTCGAGCGTTGCTGAGCCCGGTGCGTTGTTCAACCCATAGAAGATTTGTACAGAGCGTGTGAAACTGCGATTGTCCCCGGGCGATCGATGGTTTTTGCGTAGGCCTGTCGGTATGCTTGGGTATGAAAAGCACCCCGACCCCGTCGAGTCTCTCGCTCTGGCAGCAAGCCGCGTCATTCGCGGCTCGGGCGCATAACCACCAGCTCCGCAAGGACAAGAAGACGCCCTACATCGCCCATCCCTTCCGGGTCGCGATGGTCGTGAGCCATGTGTTCAAGTGTGATGACGAGGTCGCGATCTGCGCGGCTATTTTGCATGACACGATCGAGGACACACGCGTCGATTTCGACGCCATCGAGAAACGATTCGGGCGCGATGTCGCTGATTGTGTCGCGGTGCTCACCAAGAACATGCTCCTGCGTGAAGCCCAGCGCGAGGCCGACTACGACCAGCGCCTGGCCGACGGCCCGTGGCAGGGGCGATTGGTCAAGCTGGCGGATGTCTACGACAACGGGCTCGATATCCCGCGTGATTCGATGAAGAAGAAATGCACCGAACGCTGCAAACGGGCGCTCGCACTCACCGAGGGTGATCTGGACAACGAGACCATCGTCCGGGCACGGGCAGCCGTCGAGTGCGTGCTCTGCGAGCTCTGCGGCTAACTCCAACATGTATGTACATGGATCACTCGGGCCCGCTGGAGTTACGCTGCTGGATGATCAGCATCGCCCTCTGGGCCTTGTTCTTGGCGAGCTCGACGCGGATGGTTTCGAGCTCGGTGCGCAGGTGATCGATGCGCTGGGCGATCAGCTTCGATTCATCAAGGCTCTTGGCGTTGGTTCGTCGATCTTCAAGCACTTTGGCCTCGGCTTCGATCGAATCTTGTTGCTTGGTCAGGCGTTTGGTGCTCTCGTCGTAGCGTTGGATCTGGATCTCGACCAAGCGGGTGTGGATCAGATCGCGCGAGCTCCACAGGTTCGTCCTGCGGAACCGACCCTGCCCGGAGCGCACGAGCTGCTGGGCCCCGGCGACCATCGCGGGAACGAGCCGATTGCTGCCCCGGCGGGGATCGGGGGTGGTGTCCTCGGGGAAAGCCGCGGCGATCCATTGATCTTCGTTGATCGCTGAGCCATTGGTCGATGTCTTGATGTATGCGATCCCCAGGCGATCCCAGCGCAGCTCGATGGCACGCTGGGCGACGATCGGGTCGAGCCTCGCGGCCCCGGCGAGCTGGGTGAATGCGCCCAGCGGGAGCTGCATCTCGAGTGTGTGCACGCCGCGCAAAATCGTGACGGGGAGCAAGTCCCCGGGCTCGCGGCTCAAGATATGCGCCCGCAGATCGGTCTCCGTCGTCACGGGCTGATCGCCGACCATGGTGATCGTGTCGCCGGGCACCAGCATGGCGCTGGCGGGGAAGCGTGGATCGTTGGCGATGGGCACGACCTCGACGCCGTCGGGGCGCGGGTCGCCAAAGGACACCCCGAGCCCGCCCTTGGGGTGCGAGGCGAACCGCGTGAGGCAGGCCATGTTGAGCCGGGCGCGTTGCTCGGGGCTCAGGTCAGGATCGCCGATGAATCGCTCAAGGTCGCTGAGTGTGATGAGCTGGTCGGAGTCGATCAGATCGATCAGCGCGACATCGCGTTCTTGCCACGACTCGCTATCGAGCTGGTCGATCAGCGCACTGGTTTTATCCTGGGCAAGGCTCACAGTGCATGCGCACGCGAGTGCGACGAGTGAACAGATCAGCTTGGGGGATCGGATGGTCATCTGCAATACTCTACCCGATCGGGGGTGATCCGGTTCCAGATTTAGGCGGATTCGAGCGAGGCGAGCAGCTGGGACTGGTGCTCGTCGAGCCAGGCGGCTTTGCGGGCGACGGCCGTGAGCATGGACATGGACTGCTCGAGGGCCGATTGATCAGCCATGCCATCAGTCGGCAGCAGGGCGAGGGCTTCGTCGATCATCACCGCGGGCATCAGCCCCAGGCACAGCTTGGCGGGGCAGGTCGGTCCTGGCTGGTCACGGTAGCCCCGCCAGAAGGCAGCGAGGGCATCGAGCGCGGGCGATGGATCGCAGGTCATCGCGGTCTGCCCCGGCGAAGGTGCTTTGAGCGAGAAGTGGATAAGCGCCTGGGAGATCTCGCGGGGGCGCGAGCCGGAGCGTGTGTTGTCAAAGTCGCACGCGGCCACAATGTGTCGATCACGGTAGATCATGTTGCCCGGGTGCCAGTCGCCGTGGACGATGGCGGGGGCTTGGGCGTTGGCGTCGCTGAGCTCGCAGCCGAAGGTCAGCAGGCGGGCGAGCTCGTCGCGGAGCTTGGGATCCATCCCGGCGCACACGGGGCTCTGAAGCACAGGCAATCGTCCGATGTCGATCGTGGTGGGTTCGACGGGGGCTTCGAAGCTGATGTTCTGGGCGGTGAGCGTATCGAGGATCGTGTGGAGCTCGCCGAGCAATGCGCCGGCTTGCTGGGCGTGGGGAATCAGGAACTCCGGCGTGTGGGCGTATCGACTGCCCTCGATGAAGACAAAGAGCTCGTAGGCTTGGTCCTCGAACTGGACCATCGAGTTGTGTTCGTCCTTGGTGCCCAGCAGCGGGGGGATGCACAGGCCGCGCTCGAGGCACGCGAGCATGATCTCGTGCGAGAAGGCGACGACGGCTGGGATATCGAGCCCGCGGGCCCGGCGTTTGAGCAGCAGCTTGCCGCGATCGCACTCGACGATTGTTTTGGGCGAGTACAACGACCCCTCGGCCAGCTCGTGGATCGCGTGGACGGTGCCGATGTCGTAGTGGGCGAGCACCGCGTCGATCTCACGCTGGCTGAGTTGTTGGCGTGATGACATCGGTTGATTCTCAGTTGACTGCGGCGGTTGGCTTACTCAGCGTTCTGGACCTGCTCTTTGATCCGGTCGATCGCGCCCTTGATTTCGACGATCAGTCGGCTCATCTGCGCGTCGGGGCTCTTGCTGGCGATGGTGTTGGCCTCGCGCAAGAGTTCCTGGGCAAGGAAGTCCATCGTGCGACCGATCGGGCGGGTGCTGTCATCAGCGAGCAGGTCCTTGAAGTGGATTAGGTGCTCGCTCAGGCGGGCGATCTCCTCGGCGATGTCCGTTTTCTCAGCGTACACCGCGATCTCGCGGACGAGGTCGATCTGATCGATGTCGGTGCCCGCGTCGGAGACCAGCGATTCCATGCGCGACTTGAGCCGGGCCTGGTAGTCGGCGATGACCTTGGGGGCGAATGCAGTGATCTGCTCAAGCCGATCGGCGATGATGTCCAAATGCCCGGCGAGGTCATCGTGGAGCGCGATGCCCTCGCGGGTGCGCATGGCGACGAGGTGCTCGAGGGCGAGCTTGATCAGCGGTGTGATGGCCTTGCGGGCGTTGCCCAGGCGCGACTCGCCGTCGCTTGGGGGGCAGATCACGCCGGGGAGATTGACGAGGCTGGCGACATCGACGGTTTCGATTGGAGCGCCGATCGCGTCGGCGATCTGCTGGGCGTACTTGCGCAGCGCTGGTGCGTTGATCTCTTGGGCGGCGCCCTCGTCGGTGTCGGTGCAGTTGATGGTGACGGTGACGGACCCACGCGAGATGACGCCGCGGACGATTTGCTCGATCTCGGGTTCGAGCGACGCGAGCCGATCCGGGATGCGGATGGAGGTCTTGAGGAACTTGTTGTTGACGGATCGAACCTCGACGCTGTAGATCGAGCCTTGCTGGTTGCTCGATGCGTCTCCAAAACCGGTCATGCTACGAATCACAGGCGTACTCCAGGGTGCAGGTTGGCGTCGGTGGGGGCTGATCGGTGTTAATCGTCGCCGGCTGGGATGTCGGTCGGGATCACTTCTTCGATGGCCTCTGTGGCATCATCGATCACATCGTCGCCGGCTTCTTCGATTGTGTCGACTGCGGAGTCCACAGCATCCTCGGCCCCTTCGATTGCTGAATCGACAGCCGAGTCAGCATCAGTTGTGCCTGTGTCTGAGGCATCATCGGGTGCGTCAACGGGTACATCAACCGGAGCCACGATCGACGGCGCGACTGGCGCGGTCGGTGCTGGTGGTCTGGTGATGAAGTTGAGCGCGATCGCGAAGCCCAGGAAGAGCAGGAAGATCCCGATGGTTGCGTAGGTGAGCATGTCGCCGGTCTTGGTGCCGAAGGCGGTCTGGCCCGCGCCACCTCCACCGCCGCCGCCAGAACCGAACGCGCCGCTGAGCCCGCCGCCTTGCGGGCGTTGGATCAGCACGATCAGGATCATAAACACCGACACGGCGACGAAGCCCGCGATGAGCAGGTTGACCACGATTGGGCTCATGACACCGAGCGTGGGCACGATGGTGAGCGTCGAGATGGAATCGGTGAATGAAGCGGGAATGGGCACGCGTTGCTCCAGTGGGCACAAGCAGTTGGGACAAGTCTTCACGGCGCGATCCGTCGGGCGGACGCGGTGGGAAGTCTAGGCGCACTCGATCAACGCTTCAGCCTTGTCAGCAATGCGGGAGTTCAATCAATACCCGAACAGGGCAGGTTTCTGATGATGATCTGGGCGATGTGGGCGGCTTAGCCCACCAGCGTCGCGGCCCGGGCATTGGCGGCTTCGATGATCGCGCCGAAGTCACTGGCAACCAGCGAAGCCCCGCCGATGAGCCCGCCGTCGATGTCGGGCATGGCGAGGAGTTCGCCAGCGTTGGCGGGCTTCATGGACCCGCCGTAGATAATGCGGATCGCGTCGGCGCTGTCCTGGTCGTACATATTGGCGATCAGCTCACGGATCGCGTGGTGGGCGTCCTGAGCGTCGTCGGGGGTGGCGGTCTTGCCGGTGCCGATGGCCCAGACGGGCTCGTAGGCGATCACGAGTTTGCTCAGGTCACTCTTGGCGACCCCGTCGAGCCCGCTGCGGATCTGTGCCTCGTTGACGCTGTCGGTCTTGCCATGCTCGCGCTGGTCGAGGGTCTCGCCGATGCAGAGGACGGCGATCAGCCCGGCATCGAGGGCGGCTCTGGTTTTCTGGTTGATCAGATCGTTGGATTCATGGAGCACATGGCGGCGTTCCGAGTGTCCGGTAAGCACGGTGGTCGTGCCGCAATCTTTGAGCATGTCGGTAGAGATCTCGCCGGTATACGCCCCGTTGGATTCATGGTAGAGGTCCTGAGCACCGACTTGAACGCTTGAGCCATTGGTCAGGGAGCTGATCTCGCGGAGGTACACGAACGGCGGGTACACCGCGACATCCACGGCTGATGATCCGAGCCCATCCACAATCGAGCGGATCAAGGCGGCGCCATCGCTGGCGTTGGTGTTCATCTTCCAGTTGCCGCCGACGAATGGGGTGCGTGGGGTGTTCTTGGTGCTCATGGTTCGACTCCGTGTGGTGGTTGGCCTGGTTGAGGCTCGTCTATATGTTGTTCTTGGCAGTGGCTGTCGATTCGGCTTCGTCATCCTTGGGCTTCTTCTTGTTCTTGCCCGCGCACTGCTCGTTGATCTGGGATTGGCGGGCGATCTTGATGCCGTAGACGCCGATGTAGGACGCGAGCATGATCACCAAGGCGTAGATGAGGCGACCACGGAAGTAGCTGAGCATCACGCCCAGGATGCAAAAGACCAGCCCGATCCCGTAGAGCGAGAAGACCGCGCCCTTAACGCCCAAGGCTCGCTTGAGCATGTGGTGGAGGTGATCGGCATCGGCGTCGGACATCTTCTTGCCCGCGAGCTTGCGACGGATGATGGCCAGCGCGGTGTCGATGATGGGGATTGCGTAGATCGTGAGCCCCGCGATAACGAGGGCGGTCTTGCCCGTGTCGCCCAGCGAGAGGATCATCACGGCGCTGCAATAGCCCAGCAGCAGCGAGCCTGTATCGCCCAGGAAGATCGACGCGGGATTGAAGTTATGAGGCAAGAACCCGAGGCAGGCGCCAAGCACCGCGAGCCCGAAGATAATGCGTGGGGCATCGAACACTCCGTCGTCCATCACGGCCATGGTCAGTGCGATGGCCAGCAATCCCATCATGGCGATCGATGTGACGCCCGTGAGCAAGCCGTCGAGCCCGTCGATGAAGTTCGACGCGTTGCAAGCGCCGAGCACGAAGATCGCGATGATCGCGGTGCCCGACCAGTAGATCAGGTCGAGCTCGATGCTTGAACCGAAGCCCGGAATCTCGAGCGGGAGCGGAATCTGGTAGATCAGGTCCGGGTTATCGAGCGCCCAGCCGAGCGTCGGCTTGAGCACGCCGGCGGCTACATTGATCCCGACATTACCCAACGCCAGTGCAGCCGCGGCCACGAGCTGCCCGCCGAGCTTGACGCGCGGCGGGATCCCGGTGATATCGTCGAGCAGCCCGACAAGCACGATCGAGGTCATCCCGAACGCGATCCAGAGCGGCACGATCGGGTTGTACATCCCGTCGGTCATGTGCTCGGTGCTCATCGGGTGGTATTCGATGATGCCATCGTAATCCGAGGCGATATAGCTAAACACCAACGCGGCCATGATCCCGAGATAGACCGCGACCCCACCCAGATAGGCGATTGGCATCTTGTGGATTTTGCGGGCCTCGGACGGATGGTCCACGATCCCGTTGGCCACCGCAAGCTTGCGGACCAGCGGCGTGACGAGCACCGTGACCAAGAACGCGACGGCAAAGACCAAAATATAACCTGAAAGAATATCGAGATGGTTGATCGCGCCCTGAGCAAAGTCGGAGCCCATATTGGAATCTGAGAGGGTGGTCCGCGCCTGGCTGGCGAGTTCGTCGCCCAATCCAAGCGGGGCCGTCGGATCGAATGTATTGAGCTCTCCGGCTTGCATCAGCATGCGGCACCGCCTTGCGATGAACGCGGCGTTGAATGTGAACCGGTGCGGATCTCGTCGCCCCGGATCTCATCGGCGAGGTCATGGATCGTGGTGAGCAGGTCGAGCTTGGGCTCGAAACCCACGGCCGCTTTGATCCGATCAAGATTTGGTTTGCGATGACGAAGATCCTCGAAGCCCGCGGGGTACGCGTCGCCGTAGGGGACCAACTCGATGGTGGAGGGCGAGCCCAAGGCTTGGATGACCGTGTGGGCGAGGTCGAGGATGGTCTGGGGTCGATCGGACCCAACATTGAACACCCGTCCGTGGCACTGGGGGCTGGGGATCATCTCTGGGAGGATCTTGATCACATCGCGGACATCGCAGAAGCAGCGCGACTGGGAGCCATCGCCGAAGACGCGCAAGGGCTTGCCAGTAAGTGCGGCTTGGACAAAGCGTGGCAGGACCATGCCGTAGCGCCCGATCTGGCGTGGGCCCACGGTGTTGAAGAATCGACAGATCACGGTGGGGAGCTGGTGCTGCTTCCAGTACGCGATGGCGAGGTGCTCGTCGATGGCTTTGGCGTGGGCGTAAGACCAACGGGTCATGGTGGTGGGCCCAAAGTGCAGGTCGTCGTCTTCCGAGAAGACCCCCGTGTTGGGCTTGCCGTAGACCTCGGAGGAGGAAGCGATCAGCGTCGGCGGACGGCCGTTTTCCTTGGCATACTCGAAGAGCGCGTCGGTCTCTTGGATGTTGGCTTTGATGGATTCGATAGGATGGTCGAGCACCAGCTCAACCCCGACAGCCGCGGCGAGGTGGTAGATGGCGTCGAAGGGTTGAGTATCGTCGAGCGTCTCAAGCCCGGGTTCAACATCGGCTTCGATGAACTCGACGGAATCGATCACTGTGTCGAGGTTGGAGAGCCGCCCGGTGGATAGATTATCGATGATGGTGACGCGGCAATGTTGAGCGAGCAGGTGCTCGACGAGGTGCGAGCCAATAAACCCCGCGCCCCCAGTGACAAGCACACGCTTTTTTGGGCGTGTGCTTGAGGGAGTGTTGTGGGTTGTGTCGGCCACCTGAGCGTGCTCCAGAGATCAGACGGCGTGTTCTGGGTCGCCCGCGTGGTACTTGTGTGATGTCTGGATGTTGCGACGCATGTATCCGCCCGCGGTGCCTTGGACGCGGTTGACAAGCACGCCGAGGAACTCGGAGCGGTGATCGCTCAGCTCATTCTTGAGCCGGGCGACTTGCCCACGCTTCTCGGCCATCGCCCGCACGACGAGCATCGTCGCATCGACCTGGCTTGCGAGGGTCAAGGCGTCGCCGGCGACGATCGCCGGGGCGACATCCAGGATGACGACATCGTACGAGGCCGATGATTCGGCGAGGACTTTGCCCAGCAGCTCGGTGCCCAATCGCTCGACCACACGCAGATTGCGTGCACCCGCCGCGAGCACATCGGGGCCCTTGTCGGTCGTTTTCTGGATGCAATCGGCGAGTGTTTTTTCGCCCGCGAGCACTTCAGCAAGCCCCGGGTTATCCAGGAGCCCGAACGCGGTGTGGATCTTGGCTCGGCGGAAGTTGGTATCGATCAGCAGCGTCTTCTTGCCCGAGGCTTCGCACGCCTGGGCGAGGTTGCTGGCGACACTTGTCGCACCCGAGCCGGGCATCGCACCCGCGACGAGCAGCGTCCGGTGCCCATTGGCACCCATTTTCTTGGTGATTTTGGTCCGCAGCTGGCGATAGTGCTCAGCGAGCACCGAGTTGGGGCTGTCCATGAACAGGGTCTGGAGCGAGCTGTGGGCTGAGGGGTCTTCTTCGGCGTCGGGTATAATGCCCAGGATCGGGGTGCGTGGGATCATGGCGATGTCCGCAGCGCTCTTGATCCGCTGGTCAAGAATCTCGAAGATCACAATGATGCCCGCCGTGAGCCCGGTGATAAGGAATACACCCAACGGTACCATGATGTAGATAATCGGGAATGCGGGGCGATCGGGGATGTTTTCCGACTTGGTCACGGTGATGCGGTCGGCAGAATCAAGCCGGGCCGCGACGCTGAGTTGTGCAAGCTGCGAGTCCTGCTCCGAGCGGAGATTGAGAGTATTTTCGATTTGGCGGTTAATCTCGTCAATCTCTTCGGTGGTCTGCGTGAGCTTATTGAGCTTGGCCAGGAGTTCCTCTTGGGTGGTGGTGAGGTCAGCAATTTGGGCCTGGAGCTGACTCAGCGCGGTGCGTGTGGAGTCAACGCGTGTGTTGAAGGCTTCGAGGAGCAGACGCTCGCGGGTTTCTGCAATTTCTCGCTCAGTCGCTTCGAGCTGCTGGAGTGTTAATTTATAAGTCCGGTGATCTGGCAGGATCCCTGCGGCCTGAAGCGACGAGAGGCTTGTCTTGAGGTCCCCGATCCGCTGGAGCATGTTCAGGATGATGGGATGAGCCTCGACACGGTCACGCAGGGTCGGATCGTACTGGATGGGGGTGTTGCGTTGGAGCTGGGCCTCGTCATTGGCCAGGCGGACTTGGTGCGCTTCGATGAGCTGCTGGTTGTTGATAATCTGGGCGTTGACCAGCTGGAGCATTTCCGCTTCGGCGGATTTATCGGCGCTGATGGTGCCAAGGCGGTTTTCTTCGACGAGCCGGTTCTTACGGGCGTTGAGTTCAATCAGCACCGCTTCGGATTCGGAGATCGATTTACGGATCGCCTCTTTACGCTTGGTGATACCCGAGCTGGTGTCCGAGCTGAGTATGCGTATGTAGTTCTCTTTGATCAGACGGAGGAGCCCGGCGGCATCGTTGCGATCGCGGACCTGCACCGATATCTGGATCAGGTAGGTCTTGGGGATCGCATAGGCTTTGATGGTCTTCTCAAGTTCCTTCGTGGCTTCGATGATATCGAGCCGACTGTTCCGCGAGTATTGCTTGTACCACTTGGGGGCTTCGAACTCAAGCCGAGAGTCGGCGAGCACCGCGTTGATGACATTCTCACCCTTGATCTTCTGGACCTGGGTACCCATGAAGCGTGCCATTTCGTCTTCGTCGATCGTGTCCACGCTAATTGCGCTGGATTCAGTTTCTACCGGAGAACATTGGAGCAGTACCGTGGATTTGTACCCGGGGGCAACATAGAGGAAGAAGTAGTGTGAACCCACCCCAACAAAGAGCCCCAGAACGACCGCGCCGACGAGCACAAACTTGTACTTCTGAAGCAGCTTGAGCGGATCAAAGACCACACCCCCCGCTTGTGGGGCTTGTGGAGCGGACCCCGCGCGTTGGGGGCCGGCTGGGCGACTGGGTTGCTGGTTGCTCATTTCACTGCTCCATCATGCTTCCATTGTGCCCGGGCCCGTCCGATAGGGTGAGGATCGGTCCCGAAACGCGTTGGCTGTGCGCATCATCTATTCATCGTCGGTTTGATCAGCCTTCGGCTGAGTTGATTTCTTGCTCGAAGTCCGCAATATCGATTTCGAGGGGAGGATATGCCGTCGGGGAGGCCCGCAGCGTGGATTGTGCGTCATTGAGTCTCGAACGGGCTTCGATCATGTTGCCCCGTGCAAGCTCAAGCTTGCCCGAGGTCAGAATCATCGAGACCCGGGCTGGGATGCTCTTAATAAGCACCGCGCCCGCATCGATCATCTGCTGGGCCTCATCGTATCGATTGAGCCTGATGTAGATGCCGGCCATGGTTTCATACGCTTCACTCCGCGCGATGTTCTCACCGATCGCTCTTTCGCCATACACGAGCGCATCTTCCACGCGATCGAGCTTGGTCGAGAGGGTGTAGGCGAGGTTATTGTTCATCTCCCAGTCGTCCGAGAACAGCTCGATCCCCGCGGTCCAAACCGCAGCGGCCTGCTCAAAGTCCCCCTGGTCGAAGAGCGTCGAGCCCAGCGTGCGGAAAGCACGGACCTGCACGGCCGGCTCGTTGGAATAGCCCTGCAGGCGCTCGAGGATCTCGGTCACGCGTGACGAGTTCTCACCCTGAAGGGCCAGGTGCTTGGCGATAAACAGATCGATCCAGGCGTGGATATCCTGATTCGCGTTCCGGCGTTTGAGCGCTTCGAGGTACTTGACCTGATCCTGTGTGGGCTTGCCCTCGAAGTAGCGAGAGAGGTTGCCCGACCAGGTGACCAGGTCTTGGTTGTCATCGACCGAGAGGTCGAAGGCTTTGGTGAGTTGCTGCTGGGCGAAGTCATCGCGTCCGCGTGCCTGGAGCACCAACGCCTGAGCCGCGAGCAGGCCCGCGCTCTGGTTGATGTCCCCGACCATGTTGGTGAGCTCAGTGATCACCGCATTGGCTTCCTGGGCGTTGGGGGGGGTCATGCGCACGAGCATGTCGATATAGACGGCGCCGTCGTTGATCGAGCGCCGGGTATTCCACGCCATCTCGTACATCTCGGCGGCTCGTGACCAGTCCTTGCGTGACGCGAAGAGCCCGCCGATGCGTGTCATCAGCCCGGCGTCATCGGGGCGCTGGGCGACCACCTCGCGGGCGACATCGAGTGCTTGGCCGCCGCGGTTTGGATCGGTGAGCATCTCGTTGAGCACCGAGTAGATAATCGAATCGAGGTATGGGTTGAGCTTGATCGCGGTTCTCAGGTCCTTGAGCGCGTCTTCCTTGCGGTCAGCGGAGAAGTACGCCGCGGACCGAACGCGGTACGCGCGGTAGTTGGTCGGATCAAGATTGATCGCTCTGCTGATGTCGGAGAGCAGATCGTCCATCTGGGCCGGATCGCCCACCATGAACTCGGCGCGGGTGATATAGACCGACGCGTCGTTGGGGTAGAGCGCCACCGCCTGATTGAGGATGTCGTTGGCCTTGGCGGGATCATTGAGCCCGCGTGCGATGCTCGCGGCCTGGAACATGATCGACATCGACTTGCGTCTGTCCTCGGGGAGCTGATTGTAGATATCCTGGGCATCTTGGAATCGCTCGAGCATCAGGTACGCCTGGAGCAGGCGAGGGCGGACCGAGAAATCGGTGTCCGCGCCGTTATCGACGACCGCTTTGTAGTTCTTGATTGCCTCGCTCGAGTTGTTGATCCGCAGGTACAGATCGCCCAGGAGCTTCGAGCCCAGCATGGTCTCGGGGGTCTGGCGTTCGATCGCCTGCGACGCGGCGGCAATCGCCAGGTCCGGGCGTCCACGCTCGAGCATGAACTCGGCGTTGGCGATGTATGGCTCGGCGCCCACTGGGGCGGGGAGCTTTGCGATGTGCTTGGCGAAGGCCTCGTTGGCGAGAATCAGCCCGTCCTTGCCTTCGTAGGTGCCCTGGCTGGCGTACCAAGCGGCATCGAGCTTGGCGAACTCCAGCTCATTGGCGGATGCCTGGAGCGCGTCGATGGTCTCGCGGGCCTTGTCCCACTGGCGCGTCGCGTTGTAGAGACGCCCGAGCTGGAAGCGGTTGTCGATGTTCGATGGGTTGAGCTCAAGCATCTTCTCGCGTTGGCGGATCGCGAACTCTTGACCCTGTGTACCGCCGTAGAGGGATTCGAGGTTGAGCCACAGGTTCATGAACATCGGATTGATCGAGCCGTAGCGCTGCATACGCCGCGCGACATTGAGTGCGTTCTCGTACTGCCCATCGCGGACGAGTGTGAGCAGGTACTCGGTGATCGTCGTGTCGCGGTTGGGGCTGATGGCCAATGATCGCTCGAAGGACTGGATCGCTCTGGGGATATCGCCCGTCTGGCGCTCAAGGATCGCGAGCATGTGGAAGATCGAAGAGTCCGCCGTGCCTGAGGCGGCCGCCTGCTTGAGCAGCTCGACGGCCTGATTGATATCGCCCTCTGCGTTGGCGATCCGTGCGCGGAAGCTGAGCACCTCGACCGGGCTGAGCCCCGGGCGCTGGGTGATCGCGCGGGCGCCGTCGAGATCGCCCGTGGCGAGCATCTGGAGGAAGGTCATCTCGATCACCTGATCGTTGTCCGGTGC
This sequence comes from uncultured bacterium, assembly GCA_963976625.1. Lineage (GTDB taxonomy): Bacteria > Planctomycetota > Phycisphaerae > Phycisphaerales > UBA1924 > UBA1924. The sequence continues at coordinate 36,341 of CAXBLA010000002.1, read as the reverse complement.
GATTTTGTTGAGCTCGACGAGCGTCTCGCGGAGGATCTCGGGGCGATCCTTCTCGCCCGCGACGCGTGCGATCGAGAGCAGCTTGCTGACCTCGTCGGCGCTCGAGAGGCGGATCGACGCGATCAGGATATCGACCGGGTCGTCGGAGCTTGTCGCCTGGATCATCCGGGCGATGGCCTCGCTGTCGGGGTGGATATCGATGCACTGCTCGAGCACGGCCCGGGCACCCACGACATCCTGGCTGTCGAGGAGCAAGCCCGCGAGTTCTTGGGCGATGCGTGGGTCGTAGTTGTACTCTTCGATGGAATCACGCAGCATCTGGATCGCCCCGGCGTAATCGCCCGGGACCTCAGCGCTGCCGATACGGACCCGGCGGGCTTCGAAAATCTTGGCGAGGACCGGGTCCTCGATCAGGTCGGGGTTCAGCAGCTGGTTCACGCCGCTGAGCCCTTTCTCGGCGATCTCAAGCCCGGGGCTGTACTCGAGGATGCTGGTGTACAACTCCGCCGCGGCTTGGTAGTCCTTGAGCTGGATATGGATCGTGGCGAGCGTGAGCATCGCCTGGAGCTTGCGGCTGGTGCCGTCAAGCGGGATCATGAGCATGAACGCGTCGCGGGCGACGCCGTACTGCTCGAGCTCTACAGCGACGACCGCTTCGTACCACAGCCCTTCGGGCTGCTCACGGTTCGTCAGCTCGTTGAAGCGTTTGAACTTGCGGAATGCTTCCTCGAGATTGCCCTTGGCGCGGGCGATGTTCCCGTCGAGCATGATCAGGCGGAGGTCATCGTCGGTCACCGAGCCGGCGTACTTGTCTCGGCTGGCGACGGCGGTCGCGATCGCGGCATCAACCACGCTCTGGTCCGCGTCTGTCTGGCTGGCCGCGGTGATGGCTTGTTGGGTCTGGATCTTTGCTTTGGAGAGCATGGCCTCGCGCTGGGCGTCGAACTGGCGGAACCCCTGGTAGCTCAATGCCTTGGGCTCGAGGTCCTCGATCTGTGAGTACCACCCAACCGCTTCGTCCTCATCGCCCGCATCATTGGCCACACGCCCCGCCAGGAGGAGGAGCTCGGCGTTGTCTTTCTGTGAATCGATCATCAGATCGATCATCGGGCGAGATTTGGCGAACCGGGCCTGAGGGGTGATGATGCTCTCGAGGCGCAGGTATCGTCTGACGAGGTCGATCGTGAGCTGGTCGCTCGCGGGGCCGGCGAGCATCTCCCCGATCGAGTTCAGGTCGTCGATGTATTTGCCTTGGTTCTCATTGAGCGCAGCCCGTTGCTGGTTCTTTGGTGTGGAGTCCACGATCTGGATCTGGTCGATATTGGCTTGCAGATAGACCCGGTGGATCAGTAGTTCCATGGTCTGGGGGTGCTCGGCCAGGTACGCGTTGACCATTTCGAGCCCCTCTTGGAGCGGGGCCAGACGCTTCTGGGTCTGGATCTCGGACGCGTTGTGATTGGCGACGAAACTCTTGAGATTGATCAACCCAATCATCGACTCGACATCGTCTGGGTCGGCCATGAGGGCGCGTTCGAGATCATTGATCCCCAAGGTCTCTTGGTCCTCGGAGAGCAGCTCGTCGCGGCGGGAGATCTCCATGATGGTCAGCCCGCGATAGCGCTTGAGCCGTTCCCATTCGCTGACATTTTCCGGATCGTCACGGAAGAACGCGAGGGCGACATTGGAGTCTTCGATAATCGTATCGGCGAGCCCGCGGGAGTACCTGGTGTGCAACATTTCCATGCGGATTTTGAGGTAGCGTTCGTGGGCATCGATGTCGTTGCGGAGGATGGTCGCGGTCCGCTTGATCGAGCCGAGGTAGTCGCCGGCGAATCGTTGACGGTAGAGCGTCTCGGTCTCGGGCGTGGTGTGCTCGAGCGCGTCAACCCAGTTGTGCAGGTTCTCGACATTGGTCGAGTCCTTGTTGACCGCTTTGGAATACGCGAGCACCGCGCTCTTGTAATCGCCTTCAGCCATGAACTGATCGCCGCGTTTGGCGAGATCAGCGGGGCTCTTATACGCAACGCTGTATGCGAGCACCAGCATGCCCAGGAGTGCGAGCACACCCACAATGAGGATGATTACGAATCGTGTGTTGACGCGAGAGGCCATCGGTTCTTCCTTCTTCATATCCCGGCTCGTGCCGGGGTGTATTCACACAGTCTTGTGTGTTGTGTTCGGTCTTTGGATCAATCACTTGCCGGTATGTTCGGCGGGCGATGGTCTGTTTGTTCTATTGATCGGGTGTTGATCCCGTGTTGCTGAGGGCTTTGAGCGGGTTGTCGTCGGGGTAGAGCCCCATCTGTACATCGACCCAGTTGGGGACGCAGCGCATGGTCTCGCCGAGGATCTCGCCGACAAACTCGCCGGCGTATTGGGCGAACTCTTCGTAGGAGTCAAATGCCGAGCCCGTTACCTGGATCTTGAGGTAATACGCGTAATCATCGTTGAGGTTGAACGCGAGCTGGCGGATCTCGTTGGCGTTGGCCTTGGTCCCGCCGTTGGCGATGAAGAAATAGCCCGCGAAGATCCGCCCGCCGTCTTGCTCGATGAACTCGGACACCCGCATCTCGATCGGCGAGCTTGGCGACACCCCGCGCGGCAGGCGCAGGCGTGTGCCGGGCGCATCGCTCATCGCGGGGTCGTTGCTCAGGCGGATCGAGTAGAGCTCTCCATCGAGCCCGGCGAACTCGCTGGGCACGCTGGTGTCGACGCGCCATGAATCGGTGTTCATGGGCAGCTCCATCACCCTTGACGAGGCCCCCTGCTGGAGCCCGCCGCCCACGAAACAGCGTTCGGGGACATGGGGGACCGTGTCGATCATCCCGGTGTAGTACGCCATGTGGAGCCCGAGCACGATCGGGTCCTGAGGGTTGTGATCGAGCGTGCGGTAGTAAGAGCGTGAGACATAGTTCTCGGTGCCCAGGGTCTCCACGACCTCCGCGACCATCACTTGGTCAGGGCCGACTTGGGTCCAGTTGGGTGTGATCGATGGAAGCGAGGAGACCTGACGGTTGCCCTCGGGGTAGATCGGGCGTTTGTGCATCTTGACGCCGAAGAAGTTGATGTACCCCGCGATCGCACCCGTCCCGGAGAGCAAGATCGCGCACGCGAGCACGGCGGCTTTTTTCTGTTGGTTCATACTCATGATGCGCCCGCTTTCAATGCCGCTCCGTCTGTTTCATTCTCTGTCGAGATCAACCGATTGAGCATCCATCCGATCCCGAGGAACAGCCCGAGCGAGGGGATCAGCAGCAGGGTGCCGATGAGGGTGTGGGCGTCGCCGTTGGCGAGGTTGGGATCGATCATCATCAGCAGCCCGAGCACAGTGACACGGATGATGTTCATAAACACCGCGACGGGACCCGCGAGCAGGATCAATGCGATCCGCTGCCACCACTTGGGCGAGCCCAGCAGCGCGACCGCAACGGCCAGCGCATAAAACGCGACGACCATCCGCATCCCCGAGCAGGCCTCGGCCACATTCATGGGGTGCGTCACGCCCGTGTTGGTGATGATCTCGATGGTGTTGCCTTCGATGTCAGCCTCGAACCAGCCGAAGGGGTTGCCGATGAGGTTGAGCATCAGCCACGAGCCCTGCGAGGCGATCAACTGGAGCTTGAAGGTGACCGCGAGCATGATCTGCTCAGCGACCGTGATCATCAGCACAAGGTAAGTGATGGGCAAGAAAAAGTAGCGGAACATCCGAGGCCCAACCATCCACAGGGTCAGTGAGCCCAGGGTGAGGATCAGGCTCATGCCCTCGAGCATGTGGTTCTGGACCTTGAAGAGGTTGTAGGCGTAGGCCTGCATCCCGAGCAGGAAGGGGACGAAGGCGGGCCAGAACACGCTTGTAGATGTCTTGCAGATCTGCTCTCGGCGTTGCCAGAGCATGTAGATCGCGATCAGCGGGATCACGAACGCGTGCCCCCAGTCCTCGGGCTTATCCAGGCTGATCTCCGCCTGTTTGAAGAGCCAGCGGTAGAAGAGCACAAGAAAGCACAGCCCGATGCAGGCGGTGAGCATCACGCCCGAGCGTGTAAACACACCCAAAATCCGATCTTCATCGGGCTGTTTGGCGGGGAGACGGGTTGTTGTATTCGGTGAACTCATTGGGTGATAAACAATTTTCGAGAAACAGTATTCGACAGCGTTCTTCGATGGGGAGGCTCGGGGATTGGGTTGAAGAAAACAGGGCACCCGGGCCCGGCGTCTTGCACAATAACGCCTGATGAACTCGGCTGCTGATCTTTTTTCGGCGGTTTTCTCGGTCCGCTTTCGTTCCCTCCTCAGGTCCGTGATGATTGGCGCGAAATAAGAAGATCGCTCGCAGATTCGAGCCTTCTTGGGCAGTTCTTTGTCAACTCAACCGGCGCTGCACAGCTGATCGCGCAAAAAAGAAACGATCCCTGCCGTTTGACAGGGATCGGTACGAAGATTCATGGGTTCAAGTTCGCTGAGAATCCGGGATTTAGTTGCCAACATTACTTGGCGGAGCACCGAACACATCGTTCCCGAAGTTCCGATCGAGCAGGAATCCAAACCCGTAGCTGGTGCGGAAGCCTCCGCGGATAATCGCCAGCGGGGTCGCCCAGAACTTGGTCCCGATATTGATCAGGTCGTCGCGTTTGATGTAGATATCCGGCTGGGTGCCCTCGGCAATCGCCCGCAGATTCAGCATAATCGTCGCCTGGGCGTCGTTGCCGACCATGCGGGTTAGGTCGACCCGCTCGGGGACCGCGGTCGGGCCAAGATCGCCCGCAGCCGCGATCGCTCGCAGGAGGGTCAGCTTGCCGATATTGGGCAGCGGGAATGAACCCGGACGGTTGATCTCCCCACGCATGTAGAAGAAACCAGCCGAGGCGGGCGGAACGCGGATGGTGTCGCCAGGACGGATCACCACATTGAAGCGGGCATCACCCGAAACGAGTGGTTGGACCGGGACACGGATCACGCGTTGCGTAAAGAGTTGCCCACGCGAGTCTTGCAGGTAGGAGCCGTCGCCTGACTGGATCATTCGCCGGGTCGCCACGGGGGCGGATTCGCGGACCCAGCGGCCTTCATAGAAGCGCCAGTGGGGGGCCGATGGTTCCGGTTCGGCGTTCTGATCGTCGGTGTTTGTGCTGGTCTGGCGTGGGTTCGATTCGATCAGGTCGATCAGCGGCTCTTCGTCGCTTGGTTGGCCCATTGGGCGAGTATTGGCGACGAGCCCGGTGGTGCTGCGGTTCATCGAGCCGCTCATCATCCCAGGTGCCGAGATGTCGTCGATGACATCGAGCAGGCTCTCGCCTGATGGGGTGTTGTTGGATGGATTGGAGTTGTTATTGCCATCGTTGTTGAAGATTTGGTCGTCGCCGATGTTTTCTGGTGAGAGCTGCGAGGCGCCCGCATCGATGGGGACCTGGCGGATGACATAGATTTCATCGATGAACTCGGGGAACCCGCCGGCATCGGTCAGGGCCTGGAGGATGCGGTAATCCGCGTCGAGGATCGAGTATGGACCGGGGTTTGCAACAGCGCCCATGAGGTGGAAGACCTGCTGGCGGCGTTGCTGGACGACCACCGAGACCAACGGATCGACCACAATCGGAGCCATTTTAACCGCGATCGCCTCGGATACTTCGGTCTCGGTCAGGTTGGTCACAAAGATACGCCCGAGCTGGGGGATCTGGATGTAACCATTCTGGTCAATTTGGCGGGGGAGCAGCTCGGCTTGTCCACGGGTCACGAGGTCCCAGATGGTCAGATCGAGGAAGTCGCCGGGCCCGACGCGGTAGATATCGGTCTCGGGGATGAGGTCCTGCGAGGTGATATCGGAGATCTCGACCCATTCAGCGCTGGGATCTTCGATCTGGGAGATGTTCTTGAGGATGGGCACACGGGTGGGAGTGCGTTCCCAGCGTCCGATAACGGATGGGTCCATGTAGGAATCCCAGGTGCACCCGCCCAAGAAGACAGAGCTCAGGGCCAGCACAGCAAGGGTGGCCACTGCAGCCGCTTTTTTGCGTGCTTGTGTGCTTTGGGCGGGGAGTTGACGGTGTTGTCTGTTGACGATTTGACGCACTGGGCATCTCCTGCTCTTCGATCGGCGAGCCGCCGAAAGTGTCGATTTCTACATCTCGAACATATCTCTGCAGAGGACGCGCACGCGTGGCGTTGCCCTCTCAATTGATATAGTAGCGAACACAATCCTCAAAGGATATGTGCACCCGTGCACTGTCCATCGACCACTCGGGCGTGCAAGGTTGATTTGTGAGCACAAAATACGCCAAATGGTCCGAGAGTGTGCGGCTCAATTCACGAGAAAACGCCAGATTATTGATTTGGCGCACGCCCTGCGCCCTGCGCTTGATCCGTCTAGAATACGCGTTGAGCCCCCGTGTGCCGACAGATGCAGGTGTCCGATGGGGTGTTCAAATGCTGAGAATCCCATGACGAATCCACCCCCAACATCCGAGACCAACGCTGGTTCGAGCTCCCAAACACCCAAAACCGGGATCGGGCGCACGCTCGAGCGCCATCCGCGTCGGCTCGGGGGCGATCCGATCGCCAACATCAAGCCCAAGTTCTCGCTCACGGGGATGATCCTTAACAACCAGGACGACGCGGTGCACCACTTGTCGGCCAAGAAGAAGCCGTCCTGGCTTAAGGCCAAGATTCCGGGCGGGGCGGGGTTCAAGAAAACACGCGACAATGTCCATGCTCATGGGCTTCATACCGTGTGCGAAGAAGCCGCCTGCCCGAATATGGGCGAGTGCTGGGATCGCGGGATCGCCACGACGATGATCTTGGGTGACACCTGCACCCGCGCCTGCGGCTTCTGCAATGTCAAGACCGGCAAGCCCGGAGCCGTCGATAAGGACGAGCCAAGACGGGTCGCCGAGTCATTGCGGGGCGCGGGGCTCAAGCACATCGTGATTACCTCGGTCGATCGCGATGATCTGCCCGATGGCGGGGCGGGCATCTGGGCCGAGACGATCATGCGCACACGCGAAGCCTGCCCAGACATGTCGATCGAGGTGCTCGTCGGCGATTTCCGCGGCGACGAAGCCGCCCTGCAGATGGTCATCGATGCCAAGCCCAACATTTTGGCCCATAACCTCGAAACCGTGAAGCGCTGCCACCCCGCGGTGCGCCCCAGCGCCCGCTACGAGCGCACCATGGAACTGCTGCGCCGGGTCAAGGCCCAGGGCGGGGTGGCGAAAACCGGCATCATGGTCGGGATCGGCGAGCGCACCGAGGAAGTGACGGAGCTCTTCAACGACCTCGTCGCGATGACCGCCGATCACGACGGCCCGCGTGATCGCAACGACTCAACCCGCGGCGATCCCTGCGACATCATCACGATCGGGCAGTACCTCCAGCCCACACGCAATCACCTGCCGATCGATCGCTGGGTGCACCCTGATGAGTTCGCCAACTATGAGAAGATCGGGACTGCTGCTGGGATCAAGATGGTGGTGAGCGGGCCGTTGGTTCGTTCGAGCTATCTGGCCGACAAGCAGGCGGACATGTTCGCCATGCTCGACTAAAACTGGTTACTTCATCGAACTAAACGCCAGACGCATCGTGGTGCGCAGGCTCTCGTTGGGCGCGAGCATCTGCACGCCGGTGCCATTCTGCCCTTGGGCTAACCGGTTGAACCCGTTGTTGACCATCGTGACGGGCTCGACGCACACGAACTCGTTGGCTGAGCCAGATTCGTCGCGGGGTGTATATATGACCACATGGTTGAGGTTCGATGAACAGCTCATGGTCATGCGGGTGTTGCTCGCATTCCAGTCGAAGGTTGCTTGCCCGCCAAACCCGCTGAAGACATCGTCGAGCCCCGGGTTCCCGATCGGCTCGCCCTTGCCCAGCGCGGTACACACATCATCGCTGATCGGCTCACCGGTGGGGATGCAGCCCGCGGTTGGGTACCGACCATCGACATCGAGTTTGATGCGCAGGTCATCGTCGTCCGAGAATAGGTGGCGGTGGATGTAGGGATGGTGCCCGCACCCGACGGGGATGGGGTGGGCGTCGAGGTTGGTGATCGAGAGCTCGATCTCGACGGCATCAGGGCTGATCTCAAAGCGTTGAACCGCACCGAAGTGGAATGGGTAGTTGATCAGCTCCGGTTCGCAGGTGCGGGAGTCGAGCACGAGGCGGGCGGTGATGGGGGAGCGATCGGTGATTTTCCAGGGAGCGTCGCGGGCGTAGCCGTGGATGGCCGAGCCGTCCGAGTTATTGGAGCGCAGGGTGTAGGTTTGCCCGTCGTGTTTGAATACGGCGTCCTTGATCCGGTTGGTCCACGGGGCCATGACGAAGGAGCCGGCGTCCGAGGGGGAGTCTGCATGGGGCGACATCGTCCGGAGCACCGGCGTCCATCTGCTTGTGTGCTGGTCCTTGACCATCAGGCCCGTGATTGAGCCCCCTAAGCGGGGATTGACGGCGAGCCTGATTCGCTCAAGCTCGAGGGTGATGTCGCCGGGGCGTGTGTTCATAGAGGATGGTAGCGGGCGTTGCGATGCGCGTTGAGATGGGCTCAGGTGGGGCGGCTGGTTTCTCGGACGCTGGCACGATCGAGCGAGGAGGCATAACCGGATCGTCTGGCATGACCGTGATCCGTTCGGCGCAAAATCCGCGCCGAGATCGATATGGGGGGTTGACAGGTCGATACATGATTTGTCTGTTATTGGCTGAACGATCCGAGTCCAGCTGGGCGGACGGTGAAGATCGAACTCGGCGTGAGCCGGTGAGGAGATGTGCATGGACCCGAAGCACGAACAAACAACCAATGAAGCCGCGTCATCGCGGAAGCGCCATAAAACGCCCGAGCCCAATCCGCAAGCCGAGATGAAGATGCGCAAGGCCGAGGATGATGTGCTTGATGTGATCGAGGGGGTCGAATCGCAGCTCGGGGCGCTGCGCAAAGCACACGAAGAGCACCGCGTCGCGATGACCGAGCTGGGGAACCAGAAGCGTGCGCTCGAGGAGCAGAGCAGCGAGCTTGAGAACCGTGAGACCGAGCTGACGAGCCGCGAGGTGGAGCTGGCGGAGATGCGCCAGGACTTTGAATCGCGTGAGATGAACCTGATCCAGCGCGCCAGCGGGTTGGAGCAGCGCGAGTCCAAGATCGCGTCGCAGGCCGAGCTGCTCGAGCAGCAAGAAGCGGACCTCGAATCCAAGAACAAAACGCTCGAAGTCAAGATCAACGAACTCGACAGCCAGCTCGACGGCTTGTCCAAGCGCAAGGCCGAGCTCGATACGCTCGAGGCCCAGGCGAAGGAAAAACTCGCCCGCGAGGACGCGGCGACGGCCAAGCTCGAAACGGCGACCAAAGAGCTGGGCATCGCCCAGTCGCGCCTTGACTCAATGAACCAGGACGCGAACACGAAATCACAGGAGATCGCGGAGATCAAGCAGGCCCACAAGGCCGCGATCGCCGAGCTGGATACCAGCAAGGAAGAACTCGCCAAGGCATCGGGCGAGCTGCAGGCTGCTATCTCCAAGCTGCGAGGCAAGGAGATCGAGCTGGGCGATCGTTCGCACACGATCGAAGAGCTCGCCGAGAAGGCGGGGGGGCTCGAGCACGAGCTGAGCACCATCCGTGAGCAGTACGAGGCGCAGATCGCCGAGAACAGCGAGCTGCTGTCGCTCGAGTCGCAGCTCGTCGAGGAGCTGCGCGCCAAGGTCGAGGAGCTCGAAAACCAGAAGAACACCACGAGCAGCGAGTCGGCCAAACGCGTCGAGGAGCTGACAACCAAGCTCAACGCGGCCACGCAGGAGCTCGAATCGATCCGTAAGACCGCCCACGAACTCGGCGAGCAGGGCCAAGAGAACGAGGGGCGCGTCGGTGGGCTCACCAAAGAGCTCGCGGATTCGCACGCGCAGGTCGAATCGCTCAAGGCCCAGATCAAGGAGATCTCGGTCAACGCCGACGAGGCATTGGCCAGCGAGCGTGCCGACAAGAGCAAGCTCAAGGACGAGCTTGAGCAGAAAATCTTGGGGCTGAGCGAGCAGGTCGAGCAGGCCAGCGGCCAGGGCCAGAACAACGAACAAGAGAACGCCGAGCAGCAGGCCAAGCTCGACGAAGCCAACGCCCAGCTGAGTTTGATGAACGACGAGATCGCCCTGCGTGATCAGCAGATCGAAGAGGGGCAGGCCAAGATCCAGGAACTCGCGGACCAGTCCGCCGAGCTCTTCGCCACGATCGAGAAGCTCGGCAACGATCTCGAAGCGGCGCAGAACTCACCCAAAGCCGCTCCTGACGAGTGGGCGACCCATCGCAAGACTCGGCTCAAGAAGATGCGCCGGATTCTCAACGGCGACGCCGAGAAGATTCGGCTCGCCAGCGATGCCCTGCGTACACGCTACGAGCAGTGCGAGCAGGTGCTGATGAAACGCGCCGAGCTGGCCCAGGCCTACGAAGTGATCTCGTCGGCTCAGCGGAAGTATCACGGGCGAGAGGTCCGCTCGGGCATGTTCCTCGGGTTGATCTCGATCACCGCGATCACACTGGTGCTTGGCGTGACGAGCTGGTTTGTCGCTGATCGCGTCGCCCCCGGGGTGTACGCGGCCAAGGTGACGATGGCCGCTTCTGGCGGCGATGCCAAGCTCAGCGAAGCGGACATGCAGATGTGGGAGACCTACATCACGCAGCTGGTGGCCGACCCCCGCTTTATGGAGGTCGCGGCCGATCGCATGAAGCGACGCGGGATCAGCGAGTACAGCGTCCCCGGCGAGCTCACCCGCTCGATGGAGACCTCGCTTGATGTCTCGTCGGCAACGCCCGGCACTGTGGTCTTGGAATACCGCGGCGAGGGCGCCCAGCGCACCCAGCGTGTGCTCGATACCTTCGCGGTCGCGTTGTCGAGTGCCGCCAACAATGCCCGGGTCCGTCGTTCGGACAGCTCGCTGACGATGATCAAAGAATCAGCGCAGGTCGGCAAGACCCCGCTTGATACAAGGCGGATCGAGATGGCCGGGATGATCTTCGGCGGCTCGATGCTGGGGGCGATTTTCCTAGGCGGGATCCTCTGGAGACGACTCAGCGCCGCCAAGGCACGGTTCGAGAGCGATTCGCGGGTCGATGGGCTCTTCGAAGATGACCAATGGCAGATGCCCGGCGAAGCCTAATGCACACGCAACGATGCGATCTAGTGTGCCCTCGATGACTTATCCACAATTTTGTGTTGGGCCATGGGCGATCAGGTAGATTTGAAACAGCGTTTGGATACAAACAAAGGCCGACCCGTTAGGGTCGGCCTTTTGAGTTCGGTGCGATACTGCTCTTCCCAGCGGAGCCGCTTAGAGCGAGCCTTGCGAGCTGGTGAGCACGGGGGCGGCGCTCTGGATGTCTTCGATCAACGCGGGGTAGATTGCCAGGTTGCGTTCGGTGGCGAGATTCACATCGACATCGAAGTCTTGGAACTCGCCGGTGGGCGCGAAGGTCGCGATCTCGCGGACGATGTTGCCCTCGCTGTCGAGCACGACCAGGCGGAAGGGCTCGTTGGATTCGCCGGCGAGGTTCTTGACGAAGAGCCGACCGGTCGCCCAATCAGGATTCGTCCAGACCGCGGCGACGGCCGAGGTCTGGTTCTGGCCCTGAGCGGTGAGTGCGACGCGTTGGGTGCTCTCATCGAAGATCGTGGACTCAAGGTATTGGGCGCCGATCGTGTCGTAGAGGTTAGTGACCAGTGCTCGCGACTGCACCATTTTGAAGGTCTGCTGCATGTTGACGGTGATGGTCCCGATCGCGATGGACGCGGCGGCGAAGCCGATCGCGGCCACACGCCAGAGCTGGTTCACGCGTGGGCTCGAGGAGAGCTTGGGTTGTGAGGTGGCGCGTTGGGGCGTGGTGTTGGCGTCGATCTTGGCGATGACCCCATTAGCTGATGCGTTCCCTGATGCGTTGCCCGCAGGATGAAGCGGCGCGACGGCTGCAGCAGCTGCGGTTGTCTGGGCGATTCGTGCCTCGTTCTGCTCTTCGCGCATCGCGGCGCGGACCGCCGAGAGCACCATGGTGCGGAGCTCCATGTCGGGCTCGTGCTCGGGGAATAGATCACCGAGGTCGGCCATACGGCGGGCTTCTTCGCGCACGCGGAGCTGGATCGCTTGCGGCGCCGATGCGAACGCGGCCTCGTAGGCCTCGCGTTCAGAATCGTCGAGCAATCCGAGTGCGTGGAGCATGGTCGATTCGATGAGTTCGTGGGTATTCATGACTTAACTTCCTCTCCGGTCCGCTCGCGCAAACGGACCAGCGCCCTGCTGAGGGCTGATTTGATCGTACCCAAGGGGGTATCGAGTTCTTCACTGATTTGCCTGAGTGTCTGCCCACCCAGGTAGGCCCTCATCACTACTGTTTTCTGTAGTTCTGGGAGCGTGTCTACTTTTTGAATGAGCGTTTTGAAGTGCTCATCGTGTTCCATTCTTTTGCCGGCGTCGGATTCGATCCACGCGCCGATCCCCGATGCCAAGGAGTCGTCGAGCATCGCGGTCTTGATGCGTGCACGCTTTCTGCGGAGCTTGTCCACTAGATGACGACGGGTCAGCAGCATGACCCAGGTGACCAGTGCGGCCTTGCGTGGGTCGTAGCGATCCGCGGTGCGCCACAGGCGGACGAAGATCTCCTGGACCCCGTCCTCGGCTTCCGAGCGTGTGGGCATCGACTGATATGCCATACGGAAAACCAGCGACCCGAATCGGTCGTAGAGCTCGCTGACAGCGGCTTCCTGATTTGTCGCAACGCGTTGCATCAGTTCGTAATCAACCTTATCTTGGCCCGTGAGATCACTCGCCCGCAAGGGCGGAGGTGGCGGGCGTGAAGCGCCCTGGGCTTGCGTGCCCTTGGCGGATGATCCAGAGCTGGATTCCGTTTCGGGCTGATGTTGAGTATTCTTATTCTTCATATACCACCGGGGTACGAGTGCGCCCGGAGCCTGTGAAACCACCCCACAGACCAGCGGTCTATACGAGTACCAGAACGGATGGATGCTTGCAAGTCCTGTCTTTGCAGAGAATTTTATTCAATTGTGCTTTGGGTCCGATATGACTGGTCGGCTTTTGTTCGCTATTGAGGGGTGGTTGGTCCCAATTTCAGAGAATTGGGGTTGCTCAATGAGAACATTTCCGATATCTTCATAGTGCATGGGACCGGGACTCGTTTCCCGAGTGGAACAAATCGGACTCGGCGTGCCTTCATACCAGAGGACACGCTCGGTTGGATAACAGCATGCAGAGTTCGTCTTCTCTCGATTGCGATCGGGTGAAGACGCAAGAATAGGAATGGGTCAACACTTGGATAACCAAGACAAGACAACCCGATTTGGAGCAGACCGATCTCAAGCCGGAGTGTGTGCTACCGGCTCGCGTCCCTCGGGTTTCACCATGATCGACATTATGGTGTCGATGGCCGTGATCGGATTGCTGATCGCCATCTCGCTGCCCGCGCTGAGCACCGTCCGCGAATCCGCACGCAAGGTTGTCTGCGGCTCGAACCTGCGACAGGTCGGGCTCGGGATGAGTGTCTACTCGCAGGACTTCAATGATGCCCTGCCGGATAGTGTGTTCTTGCCGCAACAGTATTCAAACACAGTTAACTCGCCCTCGCTCAACCGGATGGATACGGTTCGTCTTTCGGGTAAGGAATATTCCGACTTCACAAGAGACGAACTCTGGGACGGGATCGGGATACTGTTTAACGAGGGCTATGTCACCGCTCCCGGCGTGTTCTACTGCCCGTCGCACCACGGCGAGTTCGTCTTCGATAATGCCGCCGACGATTGGAACAACTCGAGCGAAGACGAGATCATCGCGAACTATTTCTACCGCGGCGCGGGCCCTGATGGGCAGCGCAAGATCGTGGATATCTATGGCCAGGTCGCGTTGGTGACCGATACGATCCGCTCGTACAACGATCTCAACCATGTCGGCGGGGTGAATATCCTCCAGGCCGGGCTCGCAGTTGAATGGGTCGATGATGTCGGCGACCAGATCGCAGACGGTCTGCTGCTCCGTGAGAGTCAGGGCGGTGGCGCGGGCGGTGGCACCACCCAATCGCTTTCGCAAGCCGTAAGAGAAACATGGGGGCTGCTCGATCAGTTCACATCGAGCACCGGCAAGCACAACGACTAAGTCGACTAAGTCGGGCGATACTTCATATCTTATCGCTCAACCAATACGCTGAAGAACTACTTGAACGATCCGTGCAACACGAGATCGCTGTTGGTGTATCCTTCGAGCATGAACACACCGCTTACTCGATGGTCAACGCACGCTCACTGGATCTTGACGACTCTACTGATGTGCGCGATGCCCTCAACACTGTTTGCCCAGCTCTCGCCCGATCGGCTCTACTTCGGGATCGGGCAACGGGTGGTGGTGACAGTCGATACGCCCGAAGAGTTCACGGGCGAACTGACCATCAAACTCCATGATCCCCAGACGCTTGAAGTCGTCCACACCGCCCCCGCGGCCAAGGGGCGCGTGGACCTGACGAGCCTGTTCCCCACGATCTGGACAGACAAGTCCGATCGGGTCATGCTCGCCCAGCTGTATCTCGACTCCGATGCCCACGGCTCGCCTTTGGTGCTCCAGCCCATGGTCACGCCCAACATCGCGACGCGCGTTGATACCACGACGATGAAAGTTTCCGAGGACCCGCAGGCCGAGGTGGTCTTCGAGGACGATCGGCTCGCGTCCAAGTTCGCCAAGGGCGAGATCGACTCGCCCGATCGTCAGGAGGTCGTGTACTCCGGGCTCCGGGTGTATGTCGAGCAGGAGGTGGTCTTCGAGACCACCATGGGCGAGATCGTGTTCCGCATGCGCCCCGATGCCGCTCCGAATACGGCGTTCAACTTCATGCATCTTGCTCAGAACGGTTTCTATACCCAGGTGATCTTCCATCGTGTGGTCGCGGCCCTAGCCGACGGGCGCCCGTTCGTGATCCAGGTCGGTGATCCATCGGGCACGGGCTCGGGCGGGCCGGGCTACATGATCGATCTTGAGAAATCGAGCCTTCCGCACAGCTTCGGCGTGCTCTCGATGGCCCGGGCGGCTGATCCAAACACCAACGGCTCGCAGGTCTTCGTGTGCCTTTCCCGCGAGGGCACTTCGTTCCTTGATGGTCGCTACACCGCGTTCGCTCAGGCGGTTTCGGGCGCAGAGGTCATCCGCCAGATCGCGGCGGTGCCGGTGGGGGCCAATGATCGCCCGCTCGACCCGCCGATGATCACCAGCGCGAGCACACGCAACGCGCCCGCGATCACGGATCGAGCCGCAGTGGTGAGCCAGCAGCCAGCGAGCGAGCAAACGGAACCAACGATTGATCAAGGTCGCTAAGAGCCTGTATCAGAACCGGAACGAGATATTGAACGAGCCGAAGATCCCGGTGTCGATGTCTTGCGAGGTGATCTCGTTGCCCGAGGTGTTGAGGATCTCGAGCTCGCCGCCAAACTGGGCACCGACACGGGCGCTGAGCTCGATCGTCTCGCTGGCCTTGTACTCTGTATAGAACGAGACTGGAATACGGCTATGTGAAGCAACCCCGCCACGGGCGAGTGCGTGGGAATCGTCGAGCCGGAAGGTGTCGGAGTCGTACTCCGCAGCGATCCCGTAGTTGAGTTTGTCTGAAGCCTTGTAGTCAATCTTCACCCCGAGCCCCTCGCTGGCGATGGTCCAGCGATCGTCGGGTCGGTAGCTCAGCGTGATGATGGGCACGACGAGCGCGTCATCATCGAGCCGGGTGCGGACGAGGGCACCGATGCCCAGCTCGAGCTTATCGCTGAAGGTGTGCTTGTAGCCACCAAGGGCGAGCCCGTCGAGGGTGTCGCCAAAGTCCGCGTCGTCTTCGCCCGCGCTGATGACCCCGCCGCCGATAAACCACGACGAGGTATCGTCGATCCGGTGGGCGTACATCCCGGTGAGCCCCATCGTGGTGATGGTGTCGAACTCCGCGCCGATGTTGGCCGCATCGCCCACGGCCGATGCCAGCGATGGGGTGATGGTGTAGTCGATCAGCCCGCCCTTGAGCTCGATCGAGAGCGAGCCCGAGTCGCCGATCATGCGTCGGGCGCTGATGGCCAGCTCGTAGGCGTCGTAGCTGAACTCGCCAATCCCGTTGTCAAAGTCCGCGTCCCCGGCGAAGGTCGCTCCGCCCGAGAGCCCGAAGCTCCAGCCCTTGGGGGGCGCGGATTCGACCTGCTCGGCGTCGGCGGTGTTGCTCTGATCGGTCGGCTCGCCTGTAACTGATGCCGGCTGGGCCGCGATCGCCCATCCAGAGCACAGCGCCAGTAGCAGGGGGAGCGTGCGAGTGAATACAGGTGAGGGAGTGATCTGGGGCATGGGCGGGGGCCTTTCGTGTAGATATCGGTCTTTGAGCGGATGATACCCGGGCTCGGCACTGGCCGGGGCGATCGAAATCAACAAGATTTCATCGCGTGCAATCGCTCGCCAAGCTCAGATTGCGGGGCTAGACTTGCCCCCGACATCCTTGTGGTGTCGCCCTAGTTGTGTTGAGCGGGCCCAATGCCTGCGATCGCCGATGGGGGACTAACTCAATTGGTAGAGTGCCAGCTTTGCAAGCTGGAAGTTAGGGGTTCAAGTCCCCTGTCCTCCACTTTGGAATCGAAAACGCCTTGCTCGATGAGCAAGGCGTTCTTTGTTTTTGGACAGCATTGGACAAACTTTGACACGCTGTTCTGGGGGTGGAGCTACTTGTAGATTGGGCACTGCATCGTCAGGCACCACGGGGTCGCGGGGTAGTCGACCTCGGCCCGGTACCCACGGAACTCATCGCGTGAGCCCCAGTCGGCACGGTCCAAGGCGAAGTCGAGCATCGCGTCATACTGTGCGATCCTCGGCGTGCGCACGATCGGGGGCGATCCAAGCTGGCGGGCGGGCTCTGGCGGGTGGAGCGGGCGATCGTGGGTCTTGCCATGCCCGTTACCCGGGCGGTCTTCGAGCAAGCCGTAGAGGGCGTAATCGAAGCCGCCAAAGTTTTTGAGCGATTCGTGGACAAACACATCAAAGATCACCGCTTCGACGGGTGTGCGAAGGAGGAGCTCGTAGCGCCCGAAGGTGTTCTGCTCGTTCCAGTAGCGGGGGAGGGCGGCGCGGTAGAGCTCGCCGTTGACGCAGTCGAGCGTGCCGTGCTTGCCCACAATGCCCGGTGCGATCTCGTCGTAAATGATGCCGTCCTCTTTGACGAACTGGTTGATCTCGGGCAGGGGCTTGGAACAAAACTGAGGCATTAGCGGCAGGGCCGTGCCCGAAGCGCTCTCGGGGCACAAGGGGACACGCTCGAACTGCTCGGCGGGGGTGGCTTCGGTGTCCGAGGTCCAGAGCCTGCGGATGATCCAGGGGACATCGCTGCGCAGACGCTCGAAGTGCATGAACCCGCTGAACTGCACGACATCGAGGCGGTCTGGATCGGTTGTGGAGGGCTTGAAACACATGGTCAGGAACTGGACCTTGGCGCGGACGCCCCAGATCGCGGCTCCGGACTGATAGAAGGCCCGGCGTTCTTCGAGCTCAATCGTCTCGTCGCGCCCGCCCGCGGCCAGCATCGCCTCGAATGATCGGCGATCGCCCGCACGCTGGCGGACAAAGTCGCGGAAGGTCCGGTCCGCGTTGCGGACGGCCAAGATATACCCCGATTCCACGCCCTGGGCCTTGGCGGCTTTGAGCACGATCTCGACCCCCCCCGAGCCGGGGATGTGTTTGACGGCTTTGAGCAGGTCCGGCGAATCGGAAAACCGAGAGACTTTCCATGCGAGGGTCTTGTCGAGCCCCAAAGTCCGCCCGATCTCGGTGGGACGAGCACCGGCGAGCCCGGCTTCCGAGAGCAGGTCGGCGAAGGCCGATTGGGCCTGACGCACGCAGATGACCGCTTCTTGGGAGAAATCATCGGGGCCGCTCTGTTCGGTTGCTCGTACCATATCCTCGATTATACAGGAGATAAGGGGCATTGCTCGACGATTCTGGAGATTTTGAATAATTCTCTAGATATTTCTCTAAAGAATATTGACAGTGTCTTCATGTTCCTGTACATTCGATCTCGAAGCCCAAGAAAACGGGCACCGACCGAGCTTTTGGCCGGTATACAGATCATCGGCTGACCCATCAGCCACAACAGGAGAGCACCATGAGACAGTCCAAAGGAATTCTTTCAGCCACAATGCTGATGGCGCTGGCATCGATGGCCAGTGCTGATGTCATCACACAGGTCGTATCATTCAACAACGAGGGCGAAGGTGATTTCATCATCTTCGACAAGTTCGACACCATGGGTGGCACACGAGAACTCACCGGCATGTCACTTTCATATGATCAAACCATCTCGCTGGATCTGATGATCCAGAGCAACGGCTACACCGCGCTCAACGATGGCGATTGGTCGATGAATACCTCATACATTTCTCTCCACCAGTTCGGGCTCGCCGACGAAGGCGGAAACAACGACGGCCCACCATTCATCGGCCCTGGCGCACTCTTCCAAGGTGTTTCAGGCGCTCTGGGGGTCTCCGACGGGTACAACAACGGGGGGATTGATACCCTGCTCACCACTGTCAGCGACAGCTATGTCTTCGACGCAGCGTATGACGGCTCCGCAGCTTTCGACCTGGAGATGTTTGAAGCCTTTACGGGCACCGGGCAACTCGAGACCTTCATGGGTGGCTTTATCGAACTCTTTTTCGAGTGGCACAACGATCCCAACTGGGTGGTCGATCCAAACAATCCACCAGACGGCCCGTTCGGCGGCCCGTTCGATCCACCGCCGTTCTATGGCATATTCGTGGACATCATGGGTATCTCGCACTCGGGCGATATCACCGTCACCTACGAATACGCGAATGTCCCAACGCCCGCGGGGCTTGGGTTGTTCGTCGGGGCCGGGCTCATGGCCGGGCGTCGCCGACGATAAGCGCAGATCGCGTGCATTGATTCCCTCTCTCTTTTTTATTCTTTGAGCAGCCGCCCGATGATCCGGGCGGCTGCTTATCAATCCGGGCTCTATTCAAGATCAAACTGTGCAGAATCTGGCGGGGTTGTAGCAATTCCGCGGGTGTGGGCCTTGAATCTGGCATGGCCGATCAGTACGAGATCATCGCGTTTTATAAGTTCATCACGATCGATGACTGCGAGACCTTCGCGCCCATGCTCAAGGAGCGGATGCTCGAGCTCGACATCATGGGGACGGTCCTGCTGGCCCAAGAAGGCGTCAACGGCACGGTCTGTGGCACGCCCGAATCCATCGCCGAGTTCAAAGCAATCCTGGCGGCTCACCCGGGGCTCGATGATCTGGAGTACAAGCTCAGCCACGCGCCCGGGCATGTGTTCAACCGCGCCAAGGTGCGCGTCAAGCCCTCGCTGATCAGCATCGGCGACGAGGTCGATCCGAACAAAGTCGTCGGCGAGTATGTCAAGCCCAAGGACTGGAACGCACTCATCTCCGATCCTGAAGTCGTCCTGATCGACACCCGCAACGACTACGAATACCACGCGGGCACCTTCGAGGGCGCGGTCGATCCCAAGATCACCCGATTCCGCGAGCTGCCCGACTTTGTGCACAAGCACTACGACCCGAAGGTGCACAAAAAGGTCGCGATGTTCTGCACCGGCGGCATCCGCTGTGAGAAATCCACCTCGTGGATGCTCGAGCAGGGCTTCGAGCAGGTGTACCACCTCGAGGGCGGGATCCTCAAGTACCTCGAAGAGGTGCCGGTCGAAGAGAGCCTGTGGAAGGGCGATTGCTATGTGTTCGACGAGCGCGTGGGCGTCAACCACCAGCTCGAACCCTCGGACAGCGCCAAGTTCTGCCCCGGGTGCGGGCACGCGTTGACGACTAAGCTCCGCTGCGCCCCCGAGTATGTGCCCGGCGAGCGATGCTCGTTCTGTCCGTAATCACGAGTTGATAGAACAGTGCCCATAAAAAAGCACCGACCAGATGGCCGGTGCTTGGTGTGTTTGTGTTGAGAAGTATCAGATCGAGCGTGCGGGCTCGATGATCCCTCGGCATTCGCCAAAGCCGATCCGTCGGAAGCCCTCGCGCTCGCAGTAGGCTTTCATGATGATCTCGTCGCCGTCGGCGATGAATCGGCGTTCCTCGCCCGTCGGCAGCACGATCGGCGTGCGCTGGGTGCCCGGCGCGGACACGGGCGGATTGGCGAACGGGTCGCCATCCCAGGTGAGCTCGAGCATTGAGCCGCGGGAATCGCGGGTGGTGCCGGAAATCGTGCCCGAGCCGAGCAGATCGCCCGGGTTCATGTTGCACCCGTTGACGGAGTGGTGGGTGAGCATCTGGGCGAGGGTCCAGTACATGTCTTTCATGTTGCCCGTCGACAGATGCACCGGGTCCATGCCCTGCTCGCGCATCTTGGCCGATGCAAGATGCACCTCGACCTTGATGTCAAAGCCGCCAGAAGCCCGGTTGGCTTCGCTGTCCATGTAGGGCAGCGGCTGGGGGTCGCTGGCGTCGCGTTCCATCGCGGGGCAGCGGAACGGAGCGAGCGCTTCCATCGTCACGATGTAGGGCGACACCGTGCTCGCAAAGTTCTTGGCCAAGAACGGGCCCAGCGGGACATATTCCCACTTCTGCAGGTCACGCGCGGACCAGTCGTTGAGGATGCACAGCCCGAGCATGTGGTCCTCGGCGTCCTCGATCGAGATCGTCTCGCCCAGCTCGTTGCCGCGCCCGACGATCACGCCCATCTCCATTTCATAATCGAGGAGCTTGCAAGGCCCGAACGAAGGCGAGCCACCCTCTTCGGCCGGGGCTTGCTGCCCGACGGGGCGCTTGATGGGGGTGCCCGAAGCGACGACGGACGACGCCCGCCCGTGATACCCGATGGGGATGTGCTTGTAGTTGGGCAGCAGCGGGTTGTCGGGGCGGAACATGGACCCGACATTGGTCGCGTGGTTGATCGAGGCGTAGAAGTCGGTGTAGTCGCGGACAGGATGAAAACTGAAGTTGCATTTTTCCGCTGATACTAAACACTTGCTTGCTGCATTCTGAACTTCGCTATCGCTCGTACTCAAAATCTCTACTAAGCGGATTCGGAGTTTGCGTTTGGTGTTCGTGTTTAATGCCGAAACTGCTTGGATACCAAAGACATGCTGCTCTAGTTGTTTCACTGTGAGGATTGATTCGTCAATCAGTCCTACGCCCAGAAGTGAACGGATATCGATAATCTGATCACCGATACGAATACCTAGTCCATCACCGAATCCACTTGGGCATTCAAACTCAACCCAAGGCAGGTTCTGGATCGGGAAATCACTCTTGGGGTCGTTGGCGCTCTCAACCCATGACTGGAGCTTCGGGTCGTGGGTTTCATCAACTGCGTATGGCATGGTGGGGGTCCTTACTGGGAAAAATCGGGGTGAGTTCAAGCGTAGACCCGCGCACCGGATTCGTCCGGGGGATCACCCCATTGCAGGGCCAGAGCGCAAGACCTGCGTGAAACTTGGATGTCCGGGGTCGAATGAGCGGGGGCGGGGGCACTATGATGGCGGATTCGCACAACCGGGCCCATCGCGGGAGAACCGCTCAGACGGGGCTCGGATCGTGCCGAAATGAGCGAGAGAGCCGCCGTACGCTCTGTTGAACGAGATTCAAATGACCCCGACCCCACGAGGAATCCCATGGCTGACAAACTCCAAATCGCACTCGCACCCGGCGACGGGATCGGCCCCGAGATCACGCGAGCGTGCATGACTGTTTTCCAAGCCGCGGGCGTGCTCGATCAGGTCGAGTTCGACGAGGTGGATATGGGGGCCAAGGTCTTCGCTGCGGGCGATTCGCGCGGGATGAGCGACGAAGCCGTCGAGACCATCGAGCGGACCGGGATCCTGTACAAGGGGCCCATGGGCACTCCGATCGGCGGGGGCGGCAAGTCGATCAATGTGACCCTCCGCAAGACCTTCGGGGCGTTTGCCAACCTGCGCCACTTCCAGACGCTCCCAGGCGTGGAGACCGTGTACTCGCGTGCGGGCGTGCCGGTGGATTTTTATGTCGTGCGTGAGAATGTCGAAGACACCTACGGCGGGATCGAGCACCGCCTGACCCCGGACTCGTATGTCGCCAAGCGGCTTATCACGACGCCCGGCTGCGACCAGATCAACCGCTTCGCCTTCGAGACCGCCAAGGCCTTCGGCATCGATCAGGTCACCTGCGGGCACAAGGCCAACATCATGAAGATGACCGACGGGACCTTCCTGGACCGGTTCCGCTTCTTGGCCCAGGACTACCCGCAGATCGAGACCGAGGATGTCATCATCGACGCGCTGTGCATGAACCTCGTGCTGCGTCCCGACAAGTACAAGATGATCGTGCTGACCAACCTGCAGGGCGACATCGTGTCCGACCTTGCTGCGGGGCTCGTCGGCGGGCTGGGCTTTGCGCCCTCAGCCAACATCGGCGATCAGATCAGTATCTTCGAAGCCGTGCACGGGACGGCCCCGGACATCGCGGGCCAGGACCTGGCCAACCCGACGAGCCTGCTACTCTCGGGGCTGATCATGCTGCGTCACATCGGGATGCGCAAGACCGCGGCCATTATCGAAAACTCGCTGTTGTACACGCTCGAATCGGGTGTGCACACGGGCGATGTCAAGGGCAAGGGCGAGCCCGTGGGCACCAAGGACTTCGCCGGGGCCATCGCGGCGAATCTGGGCAAGAACCCCGAGACCATCGAGGGCTGCGCGGTGCCCGCGAGCGAGAAGCTCGCTCATACTTTGCCCGTGCGTCCGAGCGTCAACTCGCTGATGACCACGCACGAGCAGGTCCAATCGACCGTGTGCGGGTGTGATATATTCTTGGAGACTGTCCTTACACCGCTCGAACTGGCCGCCCGCCTCCAGCGTTTGTGTGAGTCGACGCCGTTCAAGCTCACGGTGATCTCGAATCGTGGCACGCAGGTCTGGCCGACCGGGTCGCCGTACACGGAGCTGGTGAACGAATGCTGCGTCCGCTTCGAGCTTGTCGATGGCACCGTGATCGGTCAGGGCCCGACCGTGCATCTGCTGGCGAAGGTGGCCGAGAAGTTCACGGTGACGGAGTTCATCCCGATCAAGATGTACGACGGCGAGCGCGGCTTCTCGCTGGCGCAGGGTCAGTAAACATACGATTGAATCTCAATCAGATCGCCACGCTTGGTTCCGCCTAGCGTGGCTTTTTTATGTGTCGATCGAGCCGACGATGCTGACTTGGTTGGTGGATTGGAATGCTTTGAGAACGCCTAGAGAGATCTCGTCGTGCGTGAGCCAGCGAGTAGATCCATTGTCTTTGGTCGAGCCGAGGATCACGCAGCGGTGGGGGGCGGATTGGGCGTGGGCTAGAGGAGTCGAGTGCGAGCAGACCCGGAGCATGTCGGCATCCGGAAATCGCGTGCGAACTTGGTCGAGTGCGTTTGGCGCGGACGAATGGATCCAGCAGATGACGGCCTCGATGGGGTCCGGGATCGAGTCGAGCAACCGCTCGAATCTTGGCTCGTCGGTGTAGTCCGTTTGCTCGGTGCTCAGGCGATCGGCTTGCTCGTGGGTGAGCCCCTCGGCGCAGCGGTCGAGGCTCTGGCAGGTCCGGGCGATCGCGAGCATGCGGTGCCCTTGTTTGAGCAGTGTTTGGGTGAAACCCAGGAGCATCCCGGTGGTGCCGATACAGAGAATGTTGGTGGGGGCGTCGTTCAAGGTGCTGCACTCTAGATCGGTCGGCTGCCAATATGACAGCAAATTGTCGATCGGGCACCCTGCAGAGGGCTGTATTGGCTCCTTGGTGTGCACTGCGCTCGAAATTGTCCGAATTCCTACGAGAGGGCTCTGGCATCCATGGCACGCGAGTTGCAACTCCTTTGGCGACGAACCACGAGAACCACACCCCCGGCTTGATATAGATCGCCAAGACCGATCAAGGGACCGGGCTTCACGAAGGAGAACTAGTAATGGGTAAAATCATCGGAATCGACCTCGGCACCACCAACTCGGTGGTGGCCGTGATGGAGGGCGACACGCCCAAAGTACTGATCAACAGCTCGGGCAACCGCACCACCCCGTCGGTCGTCGGCTTCACCGACAAGGGCGAGCGCCTCGTCGGGCAGCAGGCCAAGCACCAGCAGGTCACCAACCCCAAGAACACCGTCTTCTCGATCAAGCGTTTCATGGGGCGTCGCCACAGCGAGGTCTCGTCGGAAGAGAAGCTGATCCCCTACGAGATCACCGGCGGCAGCGACGACTTCGTCAAGGTCAATGTGCGCGGTGAAGAGTTCACCCCGCAGCAGATCTCGGCGATGATCTTGGGCGAGCTCAAGCGGACCGCCGAGGATTATCTTGGTGAGACCGTCACCGAAGCCGTGATCACGGTTCCTGCGTACTTCAACGATGCGCAGCGCCAGGCGACCAAAGATGCTGGCGAGATCGCGGGATTGACTGTCAAGCGGATCATCAACGAACCAACAGCCGCGGCTCTGGCGTACGGGCTCGAGAAGCAGGCGAATGAAAAGATCGCGGTCTTCGACCTCGGCGGCGGTACCTTCGATGTGTCGATCCTCGATGTCGGCGACGGCGTCTTCGAGGTGCTCTCGACCAACGGCGACACCCACCTGGGTGGTGACGACTGGGACCAGCGCCTGATCGATCACATCGCCGACGAGTTCCGTAAGGCCGAGGGCGTGGACTTGACGACCGACGCGATGGCGATGCAGCGCCTCAAGGAAGCC
Organism: uncultured bacterium; assembly: GCA_963976625.1. Taxonomy (GTDB): domain Bacteria; phylum Planctomycetota; class Phycisphaerae; order Phycisphaerales; family UBA1924; genus UBA1924. Next base: position 11,646 of record CAXBLA010000002.1, on the reverse strand, counting down.
GCGGAAAAGGCGAAGATCGAGCTGTCCAACTCGCAAGAGACCACGATCAACCTGCCGTTCATTACCGCGACCGACTCGGGCCCCAAGCATCTCCAGCTGACCCTGAGCCGATCGAAGTTCGAATCGCTCTGTGACGACCTCTTCACCCGCGTGAAGAAGCCATGTCTCGACGCGATCAAGGACGCCGGGATCGACATCTCCAAGATCGACGAGATCGTGCTCGTCGGTGGTTCGACGCGTATGCCCAAGGTCCAAGAGATCGCCAAGGAACTCTTCGGCAAGGAGCCCAACAAGTCGGTCAACCCCGACGAGGTCGTCGCCATCGGCGCGGCTGTCCAGGGCGGCGTGCTCTCGGGCGATGTCAAGGATGTGCTCTTGCTCGATGTCACCCCGCTCTCGCTGGGTGTCGAGACCATGGGCGGCGTGATGACCAAGCTCATCGAACGCAACACCACCATCCCGACCTCGAAGAAGGAAACCTTCTCGACGGCTGCCGACAACCAGCCGAGCGTACAGATCCATGTGCTCCAGGGCGAGCGTGAGTTCGCCAAGGACAACCGCACGCTGGGTATGTTCGAGCTGGCAGATATCGCCCCGGCCCCGCGCGGCACGCCTCAGATCGAGGTGGAGTTCGCGCTCGACGCCAACGGCATCCTGCAGGTCACCGCGACCGACAAGGGCACTGGCAAGAAGGCCGACATCCGCATCGAGAACTCGGGCGGGCTTGATTCGTCCGAGATCGACAAGATGAAGGCCGACGCCGAGGCACACGCCGAGGAAGACAAGAAGCGCCGCGAGCTCGTCGATCTCAAGAACCGTGCCGACGCGATGATCGCCCAGACACGCAAGAGCCTCGAAGAGCACGGCGAGAAGGTCACCCCGGAAATCCGAGGCTCGATCGAATCGGCGATCTCGGGGCTCGAGTCCAAGCTCAAGGACGAGGGCGTCACCAAGGAAGCCATCGAAGCCGGGCTCAAGGAGCTCGAAACCGCTTCGATGGAGCTCGGCAAGGTGATCTACGAAGCGAGTGCCGCCGAAGCAGGAGCCGAAGCGGCACCAGCCGAGGACGGCGCGAGCGTCGACGGCGATGTGATCGATGCCGACTTTGAGGTCAAGGACAACGATTGATCTGAAGGTATGACACACTCAAGGCCGCCTCAATCGAGGCGGCCTTTTTCATGCGCGGTGCGATTTGTTCAGTGGCCTATTTCAGCGTGGGCTTGGGGAGCTCAAGCCCGTCACGCGTCCAGAAGATACTCAGCGAGGTGCGGTAGCGCGGGGGCAGGGACATGCAGATGACGAACCGGGCGATCTTGCGCCCGAGGTACACGCCGAGCAATGCGAAGATGAGCTGTGCGCCCATGATGATCGGCATGATGACGGGCAGGGCCTGCCCCTTGGCGATGTCGATCGCTCGGGGGAATGATCCCGGGATCAGAATCATGGCTAACAGGATAACCACGGCGATAATTTGAGACACGATCACGAGCCAGATGATGGTTCTGCGTCGGGCACCGAGCATGGTGATGCTCCAGAAGATACCCAGAAGCAGCGCGAAGAAGGATGCGGGCAAGAGGATGGCAAGGAACTCCTTGTTGAGGTTCTTCCAAATCCCACCGATGTTCATCATCGTTGAGTCGAGCTCTTGGTCGATCCACTCTTCGCTGAGCATGCCCCACGAGTACATCCCTGAATAGTTCATGCCCATTGGTGTGCGGTTGATTGTGGTGGTGGTCGTGCCTCCTGGGGCGTTGATAACGGTCGTGGTCGGCAGGTTGATCGTGTGAGAGACCGGCGGGGCCGAGCCGTCTGCCTGTGCCGCGTCGGCCTGTTGTTGCGCAAGGGCGAGCGACCAGGTCTCGTGGTAGATTCCCAGTTCCTCGGCGAGGTCATCGCTGCCGAGCTGCAATGCCCCGCTGACGATTTGCAGTGTGATGAGGGTGCTGATGAAAAACACGCCGAGCAATCCGATCACCCAGAAGGACGCGAGCAATGCACGGAACCGGCTCACCCAGCGGGACATCGTCGGGTAGCTCTGCAGGGCGGCGACCTGCCCGCACTCGGGGCAGCGGGCGATGGCCAGCCCGTAGTGGGGGTCTTTGGAGACCGTTTGGCCGTAGAGGTTGAACCCGCACCCGATGCACGCTCGGTCCGCGCGGATGTGCTCGTTGGTGGGTTTGTCAGCAGCGGTTGGGTTTGAGGTCTGTGCGTCGCTCATGGTTAGCTCTCTCTGGTTCGTCGGCGTCGGATCCGTCTGCGGATTTTTCGGTATCGAGCCTGCGGCCCTCGGGTCGCGCTCGAGTAGTAGTACGCGCCGGGAACAAGCCCGAGCAGCGAGACCGCGAAGATCAGGGCAAAGCCCAGCGACGCGGTCTTGATGTCTTGGGGGTTCCAACGAGCGGTGGTCAGCTCGTATCCGAAGATGGATTCAAGGGTGATCTTGAAGAGGGTGGGGCTCAGGAAGCCGATGGTCCACAGCCCGACTGCGCCCCAGAGTACGCCGAGCGCTGCCCACGCCCGCAGGTGGTGCAGGCTCAGGCGGATGATGCAGACGCACAAGATCGCGAGCACGCAGGCGGTGGAGACGCCGTAGGGATCGCTGGCGATGATCGAGGGCATCTTGATGAGCCCGCTGGTGCGCAGCGGGCTTGCTTCCATCATATTGATTGCGGTCCCGATCGAGAGGAGCATCAGCAGTGGGAGCAGGGCGATGAGGATCAGCTGCACGATCAGCACTCGCAGCGAGCGGATCAGCGATCGCACGCCGCGCCAGAACTCTTGGTCAGGGTGCTTGGTCCGCACACATGCGGTGGAGCAATTCGGGCACACGACGATGGGCAGGGCGTAGTGCTGGTCGGGGACCGCCCGGATCCGGGCGAGTTCTTGCATGCAGGATGGGCAGGTATGCGATCGGGGCACGGAGTGTTTATACCAGAATCGGGGTGTTGAGTTTCATGCGTGATCTGGTTGACTTCAACGCCGCCGGCGCATTTCCTCTATCGCCAGTCTCGGGGATGAGACGAATAGGCGACCCACAGGCCCATAATTAGATACAAAGGCGGAGCCACCATGTACCGAAATCTACTGCACACCACCACCCTCATCGCGATCTCGGCCGGGATCGCGTGCTCATCGTCGGCGATGGCCGACGACACCTCGGCGCTCGAACGCCTTGAAAACGCCCGGATCGCGTACGAAACCGCGCTCGCCGAGCTCAACGCGGCGCAGGCCGCGGTCGCCGAGCTCACCGGCGGCGAAGTCGTCGTGGTCACCGCTGCTGAAAACACCAGCCGGGCCCAGCCAGAAGCCGAAGCCGAGCCCGAAGTCCCCGCCGATCCAACCTCATGGTCCCAAGGCTGGGATTGGTCGGCAACCGTTGGTCTTACCGGCTCATCGGGCAACACCGAGAGCTTCAGCGCCCGGGCCGCACTCGAAGGCGAGCGGTTTACCAGCAAGTACGAAACCACCGTCGGGCTCTCATACAGCTACGCTAGCTCCGAGAGCGACAAGGACACATCGCGTGGCGAGCTCAGTGTTCGCAACGACTGGCTCACCGATTCCAAGTGGCGCTACTTCGCCCAAGGCAAGTACGAGTACGACGAGTTCCAGGCGTGGGACCACCGCCTGTCGGGCGCGTTCGGTGTTGGCTACGAGCTGATCAAGAACGACAAGACCACCCTCATCGGGCGCATCGGTGTGGGCGGGAGCTATGAAGCCGGCGGCAGCGCGAACGAAGAGTTCGTCCCCGAAGGGCTCCTCGGGCTCGACTGGACGCACCAGTACTCCGAGAACACGAAGATGAAAGCCTCGACGACCTACTACCCGAGCTTTGATGATCTGGGCGAGTTCCGCTGGGTGAACACCGCGGGGATCGAGGTCGTGATGGACGCCGAGACGGGCATGACGCTCAATACCGGCTTCGAGCACCGCCACGACTCCGCTCCAGGCAGCGGCTTCAAGCCCAACGATGTTGACTACTACATGGGGCTCGGCTGGAAGTTCTAATCAGCGGCTGAAGCTGATCGATAACAATCAAACACAAGGCGGCCTGCGGGTCGCTTTTTTATTGGATTGATTGGGATTCTGCGGGGATGGTTTGTCCACAGGTTGGGCAGCACGGGGCTCGATTGGCTTGGTAGCCGCACTCTGGGCAGGTAGTGTCGAGGGCGAGCCCGAAGAGGTCGTAGCCGCACTCGTTGCAGAGGTTCTCGGGGACGAGTTTCATATCCTTGGTGTTCTGCACACAACAGCCAAATATATAGCAGAAGTTCCAGACTATGGGGGCTATATAGATGTTACCGTTGAGGTCAGTGAGCATGCTGATGGCGCACGCGAGGGTGGTTCCAACAACAATGCTCCACGCAACGGGCTTTGATCGCCAAGTACGCGAGGTGACATAAATTGTGATCAGGCTCGGAATGCCGATGGACGAGATCGTCTCAATAAATCTGCTGATCTCTTCAGGGAACTGAAGGAGTTCACTCACCGCAGAACCCGGGATCGCGTAAAACACGGCCGTCAGTGCGTACACAATTCCCCACACCACAACAAGTGCGTCTTCACTGGACCAGGGATTCGGATTTAGGGATCGAGCGACGCAGTGGATAAAGATAAAGACGCCGCCGTACGCGCAAGTCCACATGAGAATATAGATGTACCAGCCCATGCCCTCGTCCCCTTCGGGTTAAGACTCCCCGACCCCCCAGTGGCTGCCGTCTCTTGAGACTCTTCGGTACAAAGTATCGCGCTCGACCGGTTCGTACCCGGCCTCGATGATCGAGCGCTTCAGATCCAGCTCGGTCGTCTCTTGGTGCGTGCCTTCGCCCACGGCTTTGGTGATGTCGTACCAGACCACGGTGCCGTCGATGTCGTCGGCGCCCGCTTCGAGCATGAGCTGGGCCATCGGGAGCGTCTGCATAATCCAGAACGCTTTGACATGGGGGAAGTTGTCGAGCATCAACCGCGTGACGGCCAGCGTGCGCAGGTTCTCGTTGCCCGTCGGGCCCGGGAGCCCTTCGAGCGCCGAACCATCGGGGAAGAACGGCAGCGGTGTGATGGTCTGGTAGTACCCGCCCTTGTCGGACATCGCCGGGGTGGGGAGCTGGGCGCCATCCTTGTTGAGCGTGATGACGGGCGCGGTGATCTGCTCGGATTCTTCGATGCCGTCGGCGATGTACGCGTCTGGGTCGCCGGCGTACCCGAGCCGATGCAGGGCTTGGTCTTGGGATCGGCGGAGGATCTCCATGTGGCGGAGGCGTTCGTCTTGCTCGTCAACATGGCCGTAGAGCATGGTGCAGTTGGTGTTGAGTCCGAGCTCATGGGCGACGAGGTGCACATCGAGCCATTCGTGCGCACCGATCTTGGTTTTGAATGCTTCACGGTGGACGCGCTCATCGAAGACTTCGGCGCCCCCGCCGGGCAATGACCCGAGCCCGGCTTCTTTGAGTTTTTCGAGCACCCAGCGTACGCCGATCTTGGGGTCTTGCTTCTTGTAGACCTTGGCGATCCGCGCCAGGTGCACGAGTTCGACAGCCGTGAATGCTTTGAGGTGCACGCCCGGTGCTATTTCGCGGAGGGTTGAGAGCATCTCGGTGTAGTACTCAAACGGTAAATAGGGGTTGAGCCCGCCGACGATGTGGAACTCGGTCGCGCCCGACTCCACGGCGATACGCCCCTGTTCCTTGATGTACTCAAGATCGCGCGTGTACTCGCCCTCCTCGCCCTGCTTGCGGGCGAACTCGCAGAACTTGCACGAGAGCGCACAGACATTGGAGTAGTTGAGGTGGCGGTTGATGTTGTAGTACGCGACTCCGGGGTGCATGCGATCGCGGACGATCTTGGCGAGCTCGAAGACGCTCCAGACATCGGGGGTCTCGTAGAGGACCTTGCCGTCGTCGAGGGTGAGGCGCTCGCCGGCGAGCACCTTGGCGCGGATGGGGGCGAGCGCCGGATCGAGCCCGGGGATGGGTGTGTTGGATTGAAGATCAGGGGCCGATTTGGGCATGGTGGTCATGCCAGATCGTAGCGGCGGGATCGCGTGTTTTCAATGATTACTGAAACTTGATCGAGCCGTCGGTGAGCAGGGCGATCATGTCCTTGACGGCCGCCGCCCGGTGCGAGATCCGGTTTTTCTCCGCGGGCTCGAGCTGGGCGCTGGTGAGTGTATAGTCCGGCCCAACAAGGAACAGCGGGTCGTACCCGAACCCGTTTTCGCCCTTTGGCACCTGATCCGATTGCCCGATCCGCCCTTCAAAGGCTCCAACCGTGGATCCGAGCACTTTGCCAGCGGGGTCAGCAAGGACCATCGTGCAGGTGAATCGGGCGGAGCGTTCTTCGTCGGGGACGCCTTCGAGCTCGCCCAGCACCTTCTGCCCGTTGAGCACATCGCGCTGTTCGCGGGTCATGGTCGCGGCCACTCCATCGGCGTCGCCATCAAAGGCATAGTGCGACGAGATCACGCCCGGTCGTCCATCGAGGGCGTCGATGATCAGCCCCGAGTCGTCGGCCAGGCAGTGCATGTTGGTGAGCTTGGCGTAGGTGATGGCTTTGATGGTCGCGTTGTCGAGGAAGGTCTGGCCGTCTTCTTCGGGCTCGGGGAAGGCGCGATCGAAGTGGTCAAGCCCGATAATATCGATGGGGGTGTCGCTCAGGAGAGATTGGAGCTCGCTGACCTTGCCCGGGTTCTGTGTTGCTAAAACGATTGTGGGCATGGGGGCTCCTTCTCCCGATAGATGGGTGGGATGGTATGCCCCATCCAGCCAGAGAAGCGTTTACAGGGCCGTGTCCAAATGACTCCATCCTCCCATCATGCCGGTAGCGATCCTTCGATGTCCCGGGCGAAACTCGCCCAAAGAGCCGCCGATGCGCTCGAAGCGATCGGGCCCGAGGACAGCCCCTCGTTGCGTTCGTGCGTGGGGTTCGATGGGTTCATCGACTCGATCATCCATGTCGTCGATCAGCGCCATTCGATGAAGCATGACGACTACGAACGCATCCACACCATCCCGCAGTTCGCGGCCCGCTGCGGCTCAGCCGCCAATCGCTCGGCGAATCTCGAACTCGTCGTCAACGACACCCGGTTCGGGGGCAATGGCCCGTTGCTGTCGAGTGCGCTCGGGTCGTTGGGGTCTGGGGTGACCTACATCGGGGCGGTGTCGCTGGAGGACGACTGGGACGCCGTCGACCCGATCTACCAGCCCTTCGTTGATCTGTGCGAGCGGGTGATCCCGCTGTGCCCGCCCGGGCGCACCGACGCGCTCGAGTTCGACGACGGCAAGATCATGCTCGGCAAGCCCGAGAGCGTCCAACGCGTCACATGGGATCGCATCAAAGAAGTCGTCGGGCTCGAACAGCTTATTGAGATCTTCGATCAGGTGTCGCTGATCTCAGTGGTCAACTGGACACTCGTGGGCGGCGTGCCGGGGATCTGGCAGGGGCTGTGCGACGAGGTGTTCCCAAAGCTGTCCACGGATCGCCAGCGGCGCATGTTTATTGATCTGTCGGACCCGGCCAAGCGCACCGATGCGGACATCGTGATCGCGATGGACCTGATCAGCAAGCTCCAGAAGCACCTGCCGGTGACACTGGGATTGAACCTGGCCGAGAGTGGGCGGGTCGCGCGGGTGATCGGGGTGGATGTGTACGACGACGAGCACAACCGTTCGCTTTCGAGCATGGTCCCGGAAGCCGCGGGGATCATTCGTGAGTCGCTCGGGCTCGACTGTGTGGTCATCCACCAGCACACCGGGGCCGGGGCGGCGGACTCGGGCGGCGATTCGCACTGGTTCGCGGGCCCTTACACGCGCAAGCCTCGGATCTCGACTGGCGCGGGCGATCACTTCGGCGGGGGCTTTAGCTTCGCGCAGATCGCCGGCTTGCCGCTGGGCGAATCACTCGCGGCTGCGTGCGGGGTTGCGGGCGCGTATGTCCGCGATGGTGCGAGCCCGTCGCGTGCTCGACTGATCGAGTTCCTGCGTGACCTGCCGGTGCCCGAGGCGCACTAGCTTCAAACGAGTTTAGTTCTGAGCCGCTCGCCTGAGCCGTTCCATAATCGCGCCGCGGATGGCTTCGTCGTCGGGGGTTGTTGCCCGTGGCGGCTGCTCGATCCAGAGGGATTCGGAGCCGGCCTTGTCACCATCGTGCATGGCGCGGTAGATCGCGCTGGCGTACGCGTCGAGTGCGCTGGGCATCGCGATCAGCTCGCCGCCCGATGGGTGGGCGTCGATTGACCACGCGATCAGTATGGTCGATGGTTCTGCGGAGCCGAGTGCGTCCGACTCGACAAGCGTGGTCGGCGTGCGGGGCTGGTAGTGCGCGCCAATGGTGCCCGGCGAGCGTGCGGGCTCGCTCGCATCAACCATCGTGACGCACTCGACTGGTTGTGCGAGGGTTTCGCGGATGGCGTGGACGCCGATGATGCCGGGGCGGAGGACACGGATAGGATCGGTCGAGAGATCGAGCACGGTCGATTCGATGCCCGCCCGGCAGTGCCCCCCGTCGATGATGACGAGGTCCGCGTTGGGGAACCCGTCGTTAACATGCTCGGGCGTGGTGGGGGAGATGCGGCCCGACGGGTTCGCGCTGGGCCCGACGATGGGCTTACCAAACGCTTCGATGAGGGCGAGCGCACACGGATGGGCCGGGCAGCGGATGGCGACGGTCGGGCCATCGGCGGAGACATTGCCCGGGATGCACGCGGCTTTGGGCAGCACGATGGTCATCGGGCCGGGCCAGTAGGCCTTGGTGATTTTGTCTGCGGTCGGTGTCCAGTCCTCAACGAGGGTCTTGGCCATCTCGATCCCGGACACATGCACGATCAGCGGGTTGGTGCTCGGACGCCCCTTGAGCGCGAAGACCCGATCAACAGCTACAGGATCGAGCGCATCGGCGCCCAGCCCGTACACGGTCTCGGTCGGGAAGGCGACGAGCTGGCCTTTGGCGAGTTGCTCAACGCCTCGCGCGATCGCGATGGGGCCTTCGAGGATCTCAGTCATCGGCCGAATCCGGTTTGGCGGGTGCTGGTTCGACCTGATAATCAAGCGCCGACTCGCCCGGGGCGAGCTGGTTGATGTCGGGGACGACGAAGTCGATTCGCGAGCGATCGAGCGTGGTGCCCATGGCTTTGTGCAGATCGACGATCGCGTTGTTGTAGTTGGTCAAAGCCGCGGCTTCGGTGATCTCAGCGTTGGCCAATGCTTCTTGCTGGTTGAGTTCGAGATTGAGGCGCTCGACAGAATAGCCCAGATTCGTGAACTCCTTCTCAACCCCCAACGAACGCAAGGCCTCGCCCTGGGCGACGCGTGAGAGGTTCGACTGGGCGATGAGCGCGTTGTTGGTGACGATCGCGTTGAGGGCGATCTTCACATCGAGCACGATCGACTGGGCCGTCTGGCGGTAGGCGACGACGGACTGCATGCGTTCTAAGCGCGACTGGCGGTACTGGGCTTCGCCGATCCGGTTGCCCACGGGCTGTTCGAAGCGCAGCCCAAGGAGCCAGTCGTCGATAAAGCGGGTCGCGTCGTCGTCGTTGTAGGCGTCGCCGAAGGAGTCGCCGAACCCGAGCAACCGGGCCTGGGCCTGGAGCTCGAGCTTGGGCAGGCGTTGGTTCTTGGCGACCTGCTGGCGGATGGTCGCGTCGTCGATGCTCAAGAGCGCGATGTCCATCTCCGGGCGGTTGGTGACGGCGTTGGTGATCGCGTCGAGCAGTGAATACGAGATCGGCTCGCTCGTCGCGTCCTCGCGTGGGACGATCAGCGCTTCGGAGCCCACTGGCAGCGATGGGTCGTTCATCAGCAGCTTGAGCCGATCGCTGGCGTTGCGGAGGTTGGTCCGGGCAACAAGCAGGTCCGAGCGTCGGCGCTCGACCCGGGCGACGGCGTCGGCGACCTGTGCCTGGCGGGCGTCTTGCACCCGGCGAGCCTTGATGTCGTCGCGGACCTTGATCCCGCGATCGAGGAGCTTCGAGCGGATGACGAGTTCTTTGTAGCGCAGGACCAGGTCCCAGTAGGCCTTCTCGGTCTCGCTGGCGGCGTCGATCAACGACGATTTGAGCGACGCGACGCTCGAACGCTCGGCGTTGCGGGCGAGATTGATCTGGGCGAGGTTGGTCTGCTTGCCGAACCCACGGAGCAGGGGCTGGGTGACGCCCAGCGTGATGTTCGACGCGTTGGCTGGGTTGGGCACGGGCGGGGTGCCGAAGAACGAAGAATCGACATTGGTGTAGTTGATGTCGTTGGAGAGCGACAGATTCCCGCCGGTCGAGAGCTTGCGGGAGACCCCGACGGAGCCGTCGGCGGATTGCGACGCATTGCGGACAAAGGTCGTCGAGCCCCCGAACCCAGACCCGGATTGGGGGATGATCGAGTCTTGGTACTGGGCGGACGCGAAGAAGAGCCAGTCGAACTCCGCCTCGGCTTGGGTCAGGGCGCTCTGGGAGATCGCGGGGGCGAAGCTGGCGAGCTCGACGCTCAGGTTGTTGGCGACGGCGGTCTGGATGGTTTTTTCGAGCGACAAGCCCACGAGCTTGGTCGTGTTGCCCATCAGGTCCTGGCCGACGAGTGCCGAGATCGGGTCGTCGGCGTCGGGCGTCTGGCTCTGCAGATCAGTCAGGTATCCATCGATGGAGTATTGCTCCTCGATCTCTTGGAGGTGCTCGTCGCGGATTTCCAGTTTCGTGAGGTCGAGGGTGGTGCTGAGCGAGCGGGATTCGGGGTTCTGTTTGGCGTGCTCGACCTCGATCTCGATCGCGCGGATCATGGCGCGTTGGAGCTCTTTGTCGCTTTGGCGCTCGATGGGCGACGAGCACCCGCTGGCGGCAAGGATTGCGCCCGCGCTGATTGCACTGATGATGCTGTTCATGAGCATGAGCGGGCTGCGGGCACGATTGTGGGGGGTGGCGGGCATGCGATAACGGTAGGTTGGGTACAATGTGGAGTCGTGCCCCATTCGGCGAGAACCTCACCCGAGTGTGCGGGTACACTCTGGATGGACGCAAACGACCCAAGATTGCTACGCATGAGGAGCCAGCCGTGCAGAAGAATACGAAAAGCATCAAGATGATCCAGACCGCCGCCACCGCTTGCACAGCCGTGCTGGCGTTGGGTGTGTCTGTGCTGCCGACCAATGCCGCGGCCATCTCCAACGAGCGGATGATCGCTGCCCAGGATGCCGGCGAGCTGCGCACCGTCAAAGCCGACAACACCCAGCTCCGTTGCGGCGATCAGGATGTCTTCTACGCCATCGCCGAGCTCCCCGCAGGGACCACCTTCGAGGTTCTGGGCACTTCGAGCACCTACACCAAGATCCGCATGCCGGCTGATGTCGGGGCGTTTGTTCCGGTCAACGAGGTCGACGCGACCACTTCTGGCAAGACCGTGGTGCTCGTCGTCGAATCCAAGCTGCGGGCGCCCTCGCGTTTGATGGGGCTCTCGGGGTCTTGGAAGGGTGTGTTCAACACGCCGTTGGCGGTGGGGACGCAGCTTCCTGTGCTCGAAAACCTGCTCGATAACTCGGGCGAGATCGTGGGCTATCGCGTGAGCCCGCCGACCGGCGTCGACGGCGAGCTGGCGATCGCGTACATCAAGACCGATGCCCTGCGTGCACCAACGAGCAAAGAGATCGAAGCCTACAACGCCGGTAACGGCGGGG
>CAXBLA010000001.1:0-227100 GCA_963976625.1 uncultured bacterium | reverse complement strand
GCGATCACGATCCATGCGAGGGCCACGCCGGTCGGCTTGCGTTTGAGCAGGACGCGGGCGGTAATGACAAGCACGATGAGCCAGTGCAGCACGAAGGCCGCGATGGCAGAGTGTGAGGTCGAGATGATGAATGAACTCGCCAGCAATCATTTTCCTTTCCATCGGCTCCCTCAGTATAGAATACCTCAGATTCGGTCTCCGCAGGTTCAGACGCATCGAAATGGTCACACGCTATGGATTCAGCGCACAATCAGAGCCGCACGCCAAGGCCCAGGATGCGCCGGGCGGCCAAAGCCGTCCGGTCGGGGTTCCGCCGGTACCCACGCGCGATAATCGAATCGATTATCCGTTCTCAGCAGACCGATCAGCCGCTGCGAATCTCGCAGGTGCTCGAAGAGATCACGGATCATGATCTAGCGGTCCTCTGGCTCGGGCACGCCACAGTGGTTGCTCAGCTCGAGCATGTGACGATCGCCGTTGATCCGGTGCTCTCCGATCGCATCGGCATGCGAATCTGGAAACGCACGATCGGTATCCCTCGCCTCATGCCCGCCCCGATCGCCCCCGAATCACTCCTCGAAACGGATCTGGTCCTCCTCACCCATGCCCACTTCGATCATCTCGACAAGCCCACGCTTAAGGCCATGTGTTCGGAGACCACGACTGTCATCGTACCGGACCGGTGCGCTAAACTGATCCCCGATGGCTTTGAGCAGGTGATCGAGCTCAAAGCCGGCGAATCCATCGCGTTCAACGATCTCACGATCACCGCGATCGAGCCCAAGCACTGGGGCGCTCGATCGATCTTTGATCGCAGGCGGGGTGTGAACTCGTATCTGGTCGAATCCCAAGACCAGTGCGTGCTTTTCACCGGCGATACCGCCCACACCGATGCCTACCAGAACCTCCGCCCGATCGACCTTGCCATCTTTGGCATCGGCGCTTATGACCCCTGGGATCACATGCACGCAACCCCAGAGCAGGCATGGGCCATGTTCAAGGAACTCGACGCCCGCTATTTCCTCCCGATCCATCACTCGACCTTCGAGCTCAGCGACGAGCCCATCGAGGAGCCGATGAATAGGCTCTATCGGGCCGCGGGAGTGGATCGGTCACCGATTATCGAGCCGAGGATCGGTGAGATCGTGATCATCAAGGACACCCCGGATTAATCTGATTCGGATCACAATTTCGAGGATTGTGCACTGGGTCTTTCGAGGCTCTTTGGCATATACTCTGCTCGCGGATTGTCTATTGTGCACAATCAACGCGGGTGTAGTTCAGTGGTAGAACGTCAGCTTCCCAAGCTGAATGTCGTCGGTTCGATCCCGATCACCCGCTTTTTTATTCCGATCGCATCGGGTTCCCTGATCCGGTTGGATCCTTGGCAGGATTGTTCGCACGGTATCCGCCATATGTCCCCGATTGTGGCTCACATACGACTTGCGGGGCACCCCGCGGGCTAAGATCATACACATGAGTCAACAGTCACTACCAATGATCATTCAGGGCGGGATGGGTGCCGGCGTATCGAGCTGGACGCTCGCCAATGCCGTGTCTAGGGCCGGACAGCTCGGGGTGGTCTCCGGTACGGCACTCGATGTGATTCTGGCTCGTCGGCTCCAGGTCGGTGACCCGGGCGGGCACATGCGTCGCGCACTGTCCAACTTCCCGATCCCCGAAGTCGCCCAGCGCATCATCGACAAGTACTTCGTTGAAAACGGCAAAGAGAGCGACAAGCCATTCAAGCCCAAGCCCATGCCGGCCCAGAAGCCATCGCGGCACCTCGAAGAGCTCTTGGTCGCTTCAAACTTTGTCGAGGTTTTCCTCGCCAAAGAAGGCCACGACGGGCTCGTCGGGATCAACTTCCTTGAGAAGATCCAAATTCCAAACCTGCCATCGATCTTCGGTGCCATGCTTGCCGGCGCATCACACATCCTGATGGGCGCGGGCATCCCCAAAGCCATCCCCGGCATCATCGACAAGCTCTCGCGCGGCGAAGCCGTGGACATGCGGATTGATGTGCAAGATGCCGATCGCAGCGAAGAACATGTGACCCAGTTCGATCCCAACGAGTTCTTCGAGGGCACCCCACCCAAGATCGGGCGACCCGACTTCCTCGCGATTATCTCGTCGGCGACGCTCGGCAACATGCTCGCCAAGAAATCTTCAGGCAAGGTCAACGGATTCATCATTGAAGGACCTACCGCGGGCGGGCACAACGCCCCACCACGCGGCAAGATGCAGTTGAGCGTCGAGGGCGAACCAATCTACGGCGATCGTGATGCGGCCGACCTTGCCGCCATCAAAGCCATCGGGCTCCCCTTCTGGCTCGCCGGCTCCTACGCCGAGCCCGAGCGATTGATCGAAGCCCTAGAAGCCGGAGCCGCGGGCGTCCAGGTCGGGACGGCCTTCGCGTACTGTGCTGAATCTGGGCTCGATCCCAAGCTCATACAGGACACGCTGGAGATGAGCAAGGCCAAGACGGCCCATGTCTTCACCGACCCCGTCGCGTCCCCCACCGGCTTCCCGTTCAAGGTCGTCGATATGCCCGGGACACATTCGGATCAGCACATCTACGAAGAACGCACCCGCATCTGCGATCTGGGCTACCTCCGCCACGCGTACAAAAAAGAGAACGGCAAAGTCGGCTGGCGCTGCCCGTCCGAGCCCATCGATGACTACCTCAAAAAGGGCGGCAAGCTCGAGGACACCGTCGGACGCAAATGCGTCTGCAACAGCCTGATGGCGAACATCAATCTCGGGCAGGTACAGAAGAACGGCGAGCTCGAGAAGCCGTTGATTACTTCGGGCGATGATGTCGCCCACATCGCCCGCTTCCTCAAGCCCGGCGAGACCACCTACAGCGCCAACGATGTCATCCAATACCTGATGCGTGACATTGAGCAGAACACGCCCGTGTCCGCCGGGTCCAACGAATCAAATATCTGAATCGATCAAGGCTTCTGGATTTCGAATCCAGCAGCTTCCCATGCGAGAAATCCTCCGGCGATGTTCGTCGCGTTGTGCCCATGCTCGTTGAGGTACGAAACGGCCCTGGCCGATCGAATCCCGGATCGGCAGTTGACATAGATCGGCTGCCCGGCCGGCACTTCGTCCATGCGCTTGGGGAGCTGGACATACGACACATTGATCGCACCGGGGATATGCCCCTCGGCGAACTCGCTGGCGTTCCGCACATCGAGTATCACCGCATCGTTCATCGCATCGATCTTGGCGACTTCAAGCTCTTGCGTGGTGTGCAAATCAGACCTTGAATCCAGATCCTCGGCGTCAGCCCAGTGGATCACGCGATCAAGCCCAACCCGGACAAGCATCCGCACAGCTTCTTCGATGGTGTTTGGCTCAGCAATCAGAACAATCTCTTGCTCGGGTTCGATAAACGCTCCGGCTACCGTAGAGAACGATTTCTCTGGAAGAATCGAGTACGACCCCGCTAGGTGGCCTTTCCTGAACGACTCCCATGGGCGTATATCAATAATGACCGAATCCGCTGGGATCGCGTCAACCATGCACTGGCTCGGCTGCGGGAGTCCACCGAGCACCGCCGGCCCGGTCCGGTTCTCACGCTTCATCCGAGCGAAGTACACCGGGGGCTCGGGCTGCCCATCGAGAATCGACGCGACGAACTGATCCGGTTCGGTGGATTGCTTGAACGCCGGATTGAATCGGCGTTCGTAACCCATCGTGGTCTGAGGCACCGCCCCGAGCGCCTTCCCACACGCGCTTCCCGAGCCATGCCCGGGCCATAGCTGGAGGTAGTCGGGATGGGTCGAGAACTTGCGGAGCGATTCGCCGAGCCTGCGGGCGCTGGGCTCACGATCGCCGACATGCCCGGCGGCGGTCTCGAGCAGATCAGGGCGTCCGACATCGCCAACGAACATAAAATCGCCCGTGACGATGCCCATCGGCTCGTCGGCCTCGCCGCCCAGATCAGTGATCTCGAAGCAGATGTGCTCGGGCGTATGCCCCGGGGTGTGGAGCACGCGGAGCTGGATATTGCCGATCATGATCTGATCGTTGTCCTTGAGGAGCGTGAACTTGTAGGGATCGCCATTGCGGTTTTTTTCGTGGACCCAGCGGTAGTCCCAGTCCGCCCCGCCCTCGTCAGAGAGGTAAGCCATCGCATCGGTCTGCTCACAGAACTCGCGCACGCCGGAAAGAAAATCAGCATGGATGTGCGTCTCGGCTGCCGCGACGATGGTCAGGTTTTCTTGCTGGGCAAGTGAGATGTACCGGTCGATATCGCGCTCTGGATCGATCACGATCGCCTCGCCGGTCTTCTGGCACCCGATCAGATACGCGGCTTGGGCCAGCGTGCGGTCATAGATCATCCTCATGAACATGGATCAGCTCCTTGGGCGACTGCGATGCTCGGTCGAGACGCCGTGGTCATCATATGATCACGCGTCGGCCTGGCCAAGACTCGCCGCCAGAGACTTTCCGGCCAGGTGCCCCCCGGCCCACGCCCATTGGAAGTTGAACCCGCCGATCCGACCATCCACATCGAGCACCTCACCCACGATCCAGAGCCCATCGCACACCCGGCTCTGCATCGTCGCCGGGTTGAGTTCATCGAGCACCACGCCCCCCGCGGTGACCTCCGCGAAGGTGAACCCGCGGTTGCCGCTGATTTGGACGGTGCATGCCGTGAGCAGATGGACCAGCCGTCTACGCTGATCGCGCGTCAAGGCATGCCCAGGGCTCGTTGGGTCAATCCCCGAACGCTGGCAGAGCATCTTGCCCAAACGATCAGGGATCAGCGTACGCAGATACCCCCCGATGGACTGCTTGCCGATCTGCTGGAGCTGTGCATCAAGCTCTTCGAACGAGCCCACCCCGAGCCAGTTGATCACCAACTTCGTATCCGGATCATCAAGCTGGGCATCGAAGAACCATCGGCTGACATCCAGTGCCCCCGGCCCCGAGAGCCCGAAATGCGTACACAGCAAGTCATTGGTGAACCGGGCGAGGCGCTTGCCAGTCCCGGACTGCACCTCGATTGTCGCCCGCGTAGCGATGCCCGAAAGCTCGGTGATCCAGGCTGATTCTGGCCCGGTGGTCATCGGCACTAATGACGGAAGCACGCGCTGCGTCACCATGTGCCCGAGCCCCTTGAGGAAGCCGTAGCCTGCACCGTCTGACCCGCTTTTGGGCAGCGCGAGCCCGCCGGTGGCGATCACGAGCCGATCCGTGTGCAGGGTTTCCTTGCCGGCTTGTACAAGAAAACCATCCTCAGCTCGCTCGACCTGATCAACACGCCAGGGATGAATCAGCTCGACCCCGAGCCGATCGCATTCGTTGAGCAACGCATTGAGCACAGTCTTGGACGAATCCGTCACCGGGAACATTTTGCCAGTGTCTTCTTCCTTGAGTTCGACTCCAAGCTGTGCAAAGAACTCGATGGTGTCATTGGCTGACCACGCCTTGAGCACCTTCTTGATCGAGTTGCGTGAGCCGCCGGCGTAGTCCTTAGGCAGCACGCGATGATGGGTCACATTGCAGCGTCCCCCGCCGGCGACAAGGATCTTAGCGCCGATCTTCTTGGCCCCATCAACAAGCACGATCCGGGGCTGAGTCTGCATATGGGCGCACGAGCGGGCGGCCCAAATCGCGCTCATCAAGCCCGCTGCACCCGCCCCCACAATGACCACATCCGCTCGATCCATGGACAAGCCTAGACAAGTGCGCACAAAAAAACGGGCACCACACAGATACCCGCTCGAGAGAGATCAGATTGGATTCATATGTGCTTACTCGTCGAACATTCCGAGCTGCCACATCATGAACATCCGCTGGTCGGCCACATCGCGGATTCGCAGATGCAGCGGCTTGCCGCCTCCATGCCCGGCGTCGCGATCAACCCACAACAATATGGGCTCGTCGTTCAGATCCGAACCGGTCGAAGCCTGCATAATGGCGGCCATCTTCCGAGCGTGCAGCGGGTGCACACGGGTATCGTTCTCGCCCGTCGCGAAGAGCACCGCGGGGTATTTCGTGCCGGGCTTGACATTGTGGTAGGGTGAATACTTGCGGATGTACTCGTACTGGTCCGGGTTCTCGGCTGTCCCATACTCAGGCACCCAGTAGCGAGCCATCAGGAAGTTCTGATAGCGAACCATATCGAGCAACGGTACCGACGAGATCACCGCGCTAAACAGGTCCGGACGCTGGACAACAACCGCCCCGGTGAGCAGCCCGCCGTTGGAGCCGCCCGCGATCCCGAGCTGATCCGGATTTGTGTACCCGTTGTCAACCAGCCACTCACCCGCGGCGATAAAGTCATCGAACACATTCTGCTTCTTCTCGAGCATCCCCGCTTCGTGCCAGGCGTTGCCGTACTCGCCGCCGCCACGCAGGTTGGCCACCGCGTACACCCCGCCGTTCTCGTACCACGGGAACATGGTTGATGAAAATCTCGGCGTCTGCGAGATATCAAAGCCCCCGTAGCCGTACAAAATCGTTGGGTTCTTGCCGTCGAGCTTGAGTCCCTTCTTGTGGACAAGGAACATCGAGACCGGGGTGCCGTCCTTGGAGTCGTACCAGACCTGCGAGACTTCAATGGTCGAAGGGTCAACTGGAACATCCGGGCTGGCCCAGAGTTCGCGCTCGCCGGTCGCCAGATCAATCTTGAAGATGCTCCGAGGCATGTTGTAGCTCGAGAAGCTCAGGAAGCCGGTCGTCCGATCGTCGGACACAGTGAGCCCGCCCGTACCGATGCCCGGGAGATCAAGATCCCCGAGCGATTTGCCGGCGTAGTCAAAGAGCGCGATCCGGGTCTTGGCGTTCTCCAGATAATCCACCGCGAGAATCCCACGGGCGAACGAGACACCCTCGATGACCAGATCATCGCTGGTGGGCACAACGGCTTGCCAGTTCTCAAAGCCCGGGTTGGTCAGGTCGATGGAAGATACAGCCCCGTTCGGTGCATCGAAGGAGTGCTGCATGATCAGGCGATCGCCATCGAAGTGCACCCCGCCGACGCGTCCCATCTTGCCGATCGCCATGGGCACGAGCTTGAGCTCACTTGTGCGAAACCACAGATCCAGATCCGCGACCCACATGTCCACGCCGGCCGTCCCGGTCCAGTAGCCAACGACCATCCAGCGTCCGTCTTCCGAGGGCATCCCGAAGGGGCCCCAGGTGGTTTTGAGCGCTTCGAGTTCTGCCTCTGTTTTGTTGAGATCGCCGTAGAAGAACTCGATGTCGTGCTGGCGGAAGAGCACCTGATCCTCACGATGATGCGTGCCGATCTTGTGGAGCTTCATCACCGATGAGTACGCGTCATCAAGATCTTCGAGGCGCTGATAGAAGAACCCGGAGTTATCCGGGAGCCACTGCGACAACCTGACCTTCCCCGGGATCACATCGGCGAGCCATTCGCCGCTCTCGACATCCATCAGGTACAGCGTCGAGTTCTCATCGCCGGACTTGTACATCCCGAAGGCCATCAGCGAGCCGTCTTTGTTGGGCGCGGTCCAAGAGACCGTCGTCAGCCCGCTAGGGTCGATCGCCCGCGGATCAAGCAGCACCCGATCATCACCGTCGAGCCCATCGCGCACATACCGCACACTCTGAGGCTGCGCTCCCTCACGCTTGGAATAAAAATACCGATTCCCATACACACTCGGCGCCCCGATCCCCGGCACCTCCATCAGCTCACGCAACCGTTCTTCGAGCGCTTTGCGCCCCGGCAAGTTGTCGAGTACCGAGCGAGTGTAGCTGTTCTGCGCATCGGTCCACGCCCCGACCTCGTCATTGACGAGCCCCATGTTGCTCGGGTCCGAGTTATCCCCTTCGAGCCAGCGGTAGTTGTCGGTGACGGGCTGGCCGTGGATGGTCTCGGTCACCGGGCGAACCTCGGTCTCTGGTTGTTGGGCCCAGCAGGTGGTGGCGATCCCGCTGAGTATGAGCATGGGCATGAGCATCTTGGGTATCAAGGGTAAGGTTCTCATTCTTGTTCTCTCAGTAAAAGCGTGGCAACAAGAAAAGCCGGCACGCGTGTGATTCGTGTGCTTGATGGTACCGGTTGAGTACCCAAAAGATGCACAAAGCTAATCGCTTATTGTTGGCCGATCCAAATGTTTTGAGTTAGACTCAGAGTCTTATGACAGTGAACGAGTCCGCATTCCATCCGAAAACCCCACTGATGGAAGCTATCTTGCTTGAAGATGAACTGGAGTCAGTGCGATGGGTCAGAGAACTTCTCGCCGCAGGCGAGGATCCGAACCAGCTTGACTACACAGGCTACCGGCCTCCATTATATGAAGCATGGGGCTTGGGAAAGACAGCGGTCGTTCGGCTATTACTCGATAATGGTGCGCAAATTATCACCGATAAAGGTCTGCTGGATGAAGTTTCAGTTGGGTTCGCACCAATAGAGGCAACACTACTCTTACTTGAAGCAGGTCATTCGTTCAAGGAATGTGTGATCTTGAAGGGCGACGAGCCGATGTGCGAATCGGACTCGAACCATCTCACTTACCTCTTGGAGCAAGAACGATGGGACCACATACAAGCCTTTGAAAAATATGATCTGTTTTGCTTAATCAATGCATTTGGGTTTTTAGGACTCACGCCATTGGCCGAGATGGCGAGGGATAATCGGATTGAACAAGCACGCTGGCTTCTAGACAAAAGGGCTAATGTGAATGCCCATTGCCGAAATTGTGTAGGCTATACAGCACTGGAAGAGGCTGTCGATGGTAAACATCTGGAAATGATCAAACTGCTGATTGATGCCGGCGCAAATCCAAACATCCGTACCTGGATGAGAATGAACTGCGTTGATCGTGTACAACCAATCGACCCGTCGAGAAGAAAACAACGTCATAACCCAGAAAAGCGAGCGGACCTTAAGGAAATCAAAGATCTGGTCCTCGCGGCGAGTAAAAACTTTCCGATCGAGACTCTGTGAGTGAACTCTACTGCACCAACCCCTTCGTCAACCGCATAAACGCCGTCTCCAGGTTTACCGGCTCCTCTTGGAAATGCGTCACGCGGAAGCCGTTGTTGATCAGGACATTGGGGATGTCGGTGAAGTTACCGCCCTGGCGATCATCGTAGTGGGCGTGGATGATCTGGCCGGCCCCGCCGCCAAGGGCCGTGCCGTCGCCTTGGACGATCCCGACCTTTTCGACCCCAGGCATGGTCTCGAGCACCTTGGTCGCCGCTTCGATCCGCTCGGCCACTCCGATATGCACCACATGCCCGACCTTGGCTCGGCGGAGGATCTCGTCGACGGAGCCGCTGAAGAGCAGTTCGCCCTTCTCGATGATCCCGACGGTGTTGCACAACTCGGCGAGTTCATGGAGGATGTGGCTCGAGATCAGGATGGTCTTGCCCATCTTCTTGAGCTCTTTGAGCAGTTCGCGGATCTCGATGCGTGCGCGGGGGTCGAGCCCGGACGCCGGCTCGTCCATCAGCAGGACCTTGGGGTCGTGGAGCAGCACGCGGGCGATGCTCAGGCGTTGCTGCATCCCGCGCGACAGCGAGTTGACCTCGGCGGTCTGCTTGTAGGTCAGGTCGGTGAGTTCGAGGACATCGTTGACGACCTTCTTGCGCTGTGAGCCGTTGATGTTGTACGCGGCTGCGAAGAACTCCAGATACTCGTGCACCACCATGTCCTGATACGCGCCCATAAAGTCGGGCACATACCCGATCAGCGGTCGGATCTGGCGGTTCTGATACCCGATCGTCATCCCCGCGACCTGCGCCTGTCCGGACGAGGGCTTGAGCAGCGTGGCCAGCACCTTGATGGTGGTCGTCTTGCCCGCACCATTGGGCCCGATGAACCCGAAGCAGTCGCCCTCCTCGATCTTGAGGTTGAGTGCGTTGAGCGCGATCAGGTCGCCGTAGCGTTTGGTGAGGTTTATCGTTTCAATCATCGCCATTATGGGCTCTCTTTCGACTCTTGATCGGTGTCGTCGGTTCGGTCTGTTTGATCAGTGCGTGTGCTCGTATCGATGTTGGTGCCTAGGTACTCGGGTGGCTGCCCATCAAACGGGTAGATCCAGGTGACGATCGTCTTGCCCGAAGCCGGGACCGGGCGATCGTTGACCCACATCGGCGACGGCATGCCGTCAGTGCTCGCGTCGCCTTTGGAGACTTCAAGCACGCCCATGATGATCAGCGTGGGCTCGGTGAACCATTTGCCCAGATCCCATCCATGGAGCATCTTCTTCTGGGCGAGCCGATCGCCGACCGTGTCGTTGGCGGAGTTGTTGAACCGTGGAGGTTCGAGCTGCGAAAGGAATCGGCTGGCGATCAGGCGTTCGTTGACCGAACCGCTTGAGGACCCGAGCCCGGACTGAGGCACGCCGTAGCGGATCGCGCTCTCGAAGTAGTTCATATTGCGCGTGTTGCGGGTCTCGGCGGAGATCTTCGTGATTGATTCGAGATCAATCGCCTCTTGCGGGCCCCATCCAGCCGTTCCAAAGTTGGGCGAGAGCACCGCTGTTCTGGTCAGCGATCGTCGCCCGATGTTCCCGCCGGATGTGAGCACGGGCACCTCGCCGGCCAGCACGAACACGGTCACATCCTTGAGCGGGCCCGGCAGGTTGTGAACGAGCTGCCCGCTGACAACCGTGCCGTCGATCGTCAGTCTGGGCGCGTTCAGGTCCCCCGGTGTCCCGACGGGGGTGGGCATCGACCAGCGAGCATCGCCGGCCCATTGCGACATAAATACTTTAACCGTCGCCCGCGTGGGCACCCGGATGGCGTTCGGGTTTTTCGATTCCACCCGGTAGCCCGAGTTATCCGGGAAACCCTTAGTCAGCGCGTTGAGCGTGTCCGGTGACGTCCAAGGCGAGAGCAGGTTGGATGACTCCTGAGCCCCGAAGCCTGAGATCGACTCCGGATCATCAAGGCTCAGCACGGCGGTGCCATAGCTCGGGAGCATCACACTCATCCATGAGCGGGTCCGCTGGGTAGCCTGACCATGCACTTGTTCGAGAAAACTCAGATGCGTGATGTCTGTGGTCTTGGGGCGCATGGTGGTCGCACCCAGCCACGCGAGGGCCGTAAACACACCGGTCGTGGCTATAAAAGCAACCCACGCGTGCTGCTTGAGCTTCTTGGCTTTGAGTAATCCATACCCGACCGGTCCGGCGATGAGCCAGTACAGTGCGAACACCACAATCCCAAAGAAGATCCCCTGCACGGCCTGCCCGGTCTTAGAGATCTCGCCAGAGACCCCCTGATCAAAGACCACCAGGGATCGGTTGTTGATGGCGTTTTTATCATTGTCGCTCATCATGGCCGGGCGAACGATATCGCCACGCTGCCCGAGCACCCGGTGCCAGAAGGCTTCGCCCTCGGGGAGCCCGACCCGGCGCAGCTGACCGTGATTGAGCGGCAGCCCCACCACCGTCACCATGCCCGAGCCGATCAAGCGTCGCATGACCACGCAGTCGCCGTTGGGGGCATTGAGCACCGGGATCGCATCGGTATCGGGTTCAACACTTGCCGAGGTTTTGAGCGGCTCAAAGGCATACACCACCGCGTTATCGGGGAGTGCGATCGTTTTGGATTCGGTCAGCAGTGTCCGGTAGGACTCAAGATCGACGCCCTCGCGTCGTGTGGGCGTAGCGATCTCGGGGAGGATTGAGCGGAGGGGATGAGCCCCCGAGTACCACGGGTCCCCGCTGCTGGGGAGGACAAGCACCAGGTGCCCCCCGCGCTCGACCCATGTGCGGATCGCGCGGGCTTTCTCGGGCGAGAGCCGCCCGGGCGAGGACGCGGCAGTCTCGGTGTTCGACCACACCAGCGTGTCCATGCTCACAAGACCCTGCCAGCGATCGGGCAGGTTGTCCACCCCGAGCCCGGGCGAGGTGCGGATCAGCTCATGGCTATACGGGCGGGCGAGCCGGTTGTTGACGACGAATCCGTACTGATCCATGCCCAGCTGATTGTTCCCGACGACGCCGGCGAGGACAACGGTTGAGGGCTGGACCTGCGGGTTGTAGATCGGCTGGGTGCCCAAGAGCTTACCGGCCCGGAACCCGAGCTGACCGACCTGGGTGTTGCCGGTGTCGATGGCTTCGTAAGCACGCAGCTCGTATTCTAAATCTGCACCCCGATACGGGATCCACGCGTAGAGCCAGAAGCTCTGCAGCGATCCCGGGTTGGTCGTAATCACACGATCGTATTGGGTCTCGTCGCCGTCCTCATCGCGGAAGGCCAGTCGGAGGATCACATCGCCCCCCGAAGAGCCCTGATCAAGCACCTGGACCTGGATCCCGGTCCAATCGCCCGCCCGGGCCAGCCCCCCGACCCCGAAGCTCACGACAGAGAGCTGAATGCGCCCTTGAGGCTGGGATTCATCCTGAGCCAAAGCAGGCGAAAGGCAGAAACCAAACAAGAGCATCAGCGCGCACAACGCTTGCACAGTTACAACTCGGCATTGGTGGATCACGGTTGAGCAAGCCTCCTGCTTGGGCACCTGTGCCCGCGCCATCAATCCCGTGGAGGCGAGGCAGGCAGAATCTGCGTTTATTCTACATCCAATGTCCCAACATTGCATCGAGTCCATGGAATCTGCCAAAGATTCTTATGTCATAGGCCGATGTTCTGGGCATGGTCACCCTCTCTACACCCATGCTTATTGTCCTACTCGTCGCCGGCGCGATCACCGTGATCTCGATGCTCAGCGTCTTCGCCAATGTGATCGGACACGAAACCCAGCTCCATGATCTCCGAAACCGTGTCAAGGATCTCCAGTTCCAGCACGCGATGTACATCGCCACCATTAGCGGCCAGATTCCCAAAGAGGGCACCGTCGATATCCTCGATGAGGATGGGAATGTTGAGGGGGGCGAACCGGCTCTCGAAGTCGGGATCGAACTCCCTCCTGAAGGGGCCGGTGCCCCCGAGGAATCATTCCCAATCGAACCGGGCAATGCTGAGCAATCACAGCCCCAGGCCGCTGCGGCTTGATCCAAACTCAGCTTGACGAACGCTTGATGCCCTTGAGTTCCTCGATCAGCGCGACATGAGAGCGGGCACCCATCCGGAAACAATCGAGCTCGAACTTCTCGTTGGGCGAATGCACGCGATCGTCGTCGAGCCCA
Source organism: uncultured bacterium (assembly GCA_963976625.1). Classification (GTDB taxonomy): domain Bacteria; phylum Planctomycetota; class Phycisphaerae; order Phycisphaerales; family UBA1924; genus UBA1924. The sequence continues at coordinate 214,009 of CAXBLA010000001.1, read as the reverse complement.
AAGCCCATAAAAATCGTCTCGAGCCCGAGCACATCCTTGAGCAGCCCGGCCACCGGGATCGAGCCGCCAGACTTGATCATCGCCGGCGGACGACTACACGCGATCTCGATCGCTCGTCCCGCGGCCCGCAATGGATCAGAATCCGTCGCGCAGGTCGCCGGGGCTCCACCTCCATGATCTTCAAACGCCCATCGGCAACCCGGCGGGGTTCGTTCTTCGAGCCATGCGAAGAAAGCCTTGGAGACTTTCTCACTGTCCTGGTCATCGACCAAGCGGAACGAGACCTTGGCGCTTGCTTGTGAAGGGATGACCGTCTTGGCGCCCGGCCCGGTGTAGCCGCCGATGATGCCGTTGATGTCCGCGGTGGGCCTGGCCCACTCGCGTTCGGTCGCGGTAAACCCAGCTTCCCCGATGTCAGCTTCGGGCGGCAAACCGATCCCTTTGAGCGCGGCTTTGGCATCGACATTGAGCGCGGCCCACTGGGCTTTTTCGCCTTCGGTCAGCGTGCGGACGCCCTCGTAGAACCCGGGGATCGTCACACGACGATCCGCGTCCCAGAGCTGGGCGAGCACCTTGGTGAGCTCGTTGATCGGGTTGGGCACCTTGCCGCCCCAGAGCCCGGAGTGTAGGTCTTGATCCGGGCCAATCAGCGTCACTTCGGTATATGCGAGCCCGCGGACGCCGTAGGTGATGGCGGGTTGTCCTCGCCCGAGCATGCCGGTGTCGGAGATCAGGCAAACATCCGTCTTGCCCAGCCGATCCGCGTTGTCGGCGACGAACTTCTCGAGATTGACTGAGCCCGATTCCTCTTCGCCCTCGAGCATCACGGTGAACTTCACGCCCCCGCCAGCGACGCCCGTGGTCTCGTGCCACGCGCGCATGGCTTCGAGGAACATCATGACTTGTCCCTTGTCGTCGCACGCGCCGCGGGCCACGACCCGTTCGCCGATCTCGCCCTCGGCGGGCTTGAGAATCGGGGTGAACGGATCAGACTCCCACAGCTCGATCGGGTCGGCGGGCTGGACATCGTAATGCCCATAGAACAGCACATGCGGGCCGGCATAATCATCCGCACCCGGCGAGGTCGCCATGACGATCGGATGCCCGGGGGCTTCCTTGGTGCCCGTCGGGCAAATCTCGGTCACAAAGCCCGAAGCGGCCAGATGATCGCTGGCCCACTGAGCGGCTCTGGCGGTGTCGCTGTCATGCTTGGGATCGGTCCCGACAGACGGCATCGCGAGCCATTCCATCAATCGGGCGATCGAGCCGTCCTCGTGTGTGCCCAGCCAGTCCATTGCTTTTTGTGTGCTCATCGCTTCGCTCCGTTCTGAATCTTTTTGGTCACATCATGTCCATTTCTTGACCGGAGACGATAGGAGCGCGAGTGCTTTTAATCGGGCTCAGCGGTGCACCGATTCGTTATCGCTTGCGTCCCTTGACCCAGAGCACCGCGATCTCGCCGGGGGTGTACACAAGCTGATCGTCGTAGAATGCTTGGTACATATTGCCCTCTTCCGGCTTCCGGCTGATGCGGACCGACTCGATATCGAGGTGCCGGAAGATCTCGCGTTCAATGATCTTTTCGCTCAGCGTCTGTGGCTCCTCAGCGGTCCGTGGTTCGTGGAGATTAAAGCTCCCGATGAAGAGCCCGCCCGTCTTGAGTATCCGGAGCATCTCCCCGGCCATGGCTTCGAAATGGTCCACATGGTCGATCGCGTTGAGTGTGTAGAGCACATCGACCGATGCCGCATCGAGCGGGATCTGGGTCTCGGTGGATTGAACATACTCCATCGCGTGCGAACGCAAGCAATCGCCAAATGAGTTGACATACTGCTCAACGAGCACATCGATCCCGAGCCGGAGTTTGGCCGAGTTGGCCCATTCCAAGCTCCCCCGCGGCCCGCACCCAAAGTCCGCGACGATTTTCCCAGCGAGGAACGCATCGTCGGGCTCCCGGGCCATCGCGAGCATGATCCGCTGGTAATGGCTGTTGGAGAACCGCCCGTGATCCTGTTGGAACCGGTCTTTCCAATACGCGAGCTCGGCCCCGTGTTTGGAGACCATCCGATTGCGGAGAGCGCGTTTGAGTGTTCGGGCGTGTGTTCCGAGCATGTATCAACCTTGAAAGTGCTTAGTCAATTCGTGCCTAAGAAAACGGCCGAGGCCGCTGACGAATCAGTAGGCTCGGCCGTTATGTGTATAGTCGTTAGGTGGGGCTAATGAATCTTCACATCACCGCCTCGGTTGCCCTGCTGATCGAGCATGAACGCAATCGATTCATCGGTGTTCATGTTGTCCTCCCAGACCGTGCCGGTTGGGTGCCAAGGGTTGGGGTTTTCCCACATGTCCTTCGAGTCAACGGTCCGCACGGAGTTGTCGAAATACACCGCATTCACAGTGCGATCACCATGGCGCATTGAAAGGTCAACATTCGTCTGTGAGGATGAATAAGGAGATTCACGACCGAAAGCGGTTGATTCTCTAAATGTTGGTGTTGACGAGGTAAAGTTCCCATACCACCGTGGGGCTACTTCTGGGGTGTAGGACAAGCCGTCTACTTCGCCCTCACCAGGATCGGTCCAGAAGCGTGTCCCGTCAGCAGCCATAATCTTCGATGATACTGAGGTGCCTACTGAAGTAAATTTATGACGGAATCCCTTAGGCTGAACTGGCCCGCCAGGATTTGAAACCATGGATCCGGTTTGGGCTGATGCCGGGATCGACCCAGAAGGATTGAAGGAACTGACCAGCCGATTCACAACACCCTGTGATTCTGAGCTGTAATGGGCAAATCCTGAAGGCATAATATAGCTATTCTGCTTGACGCCTTCGATGATCTGCTCGCTGAACTCATCGTAGTCTCCGGGCTGCCCACTCCCGCTCCCACCTGGATATGGTGCATCGATGAAGTTGGCGGCGGATGCGCAACCGAAGTTGTTGTTAATCTGACTAAATTTACCGGATCTGCGATCCGACAGATTGAGCGATTCACCGAGCAGTGGTGTGATCCAATCCTGTGTTTGAGAAGGAGTCAACGAATCGGTTGAGCCTTCGAGGGCTTCAGCACCGCTGCGGATGCCTTCACCCGGGATAATCACCCGTCCGAGGTACTTTGCACCGACATTGACCGGGCTGGAGTAGTGGTCCTTGTAGTCGAGCCCGTACACATTGGCGGCGGTGCCGATGCTCTTGAGGTTGTTGGCGCAGACGATCTTCTGAGCCGTGGCGCGGGCTTGCCCAAGCGCAGGGAGCAGGATGCCGATCAGGAGTGCGATGATCGCGATCACCACCAAGAGTTCGATCAGTGTAAATGCTTTTCTGGTCTTCATTTCTGTATCCTCTGGTTCATGCCTGATCCTAAGCGGAGAACGCTTCTCAAACAAGGTATTTCTGGTGATCTGCGATTATCGAAGGGTAAAGACGATCGGGTCGTCCTCGAGTACGGTGATGGTCATTTTCCCGTCTTTGAGTACTGTCCCCCGACGGGTGCCTTCGTCGAGGTAGGATTCAAAGTTGCCCGGGATTTCCCAAGTCAGCCCATCGATTTGATTGACGGGGTAGAGTGTGTATTCCCCTGTATCGGGGTGTTTGGCGGGGAGCGGGACGCCCTTGGCCTTGCCCTTGCGGATATCGTAGAGCTGGCCGGTCATGATATCGGCGGTCATGTAGCCCTTGGGCTGGGGGATCGAGCTGCCAAAGCCGAACTTGATGACCGAGAAGCTCAGGGCCGCGATCGCGACGACAAACAGGATGATCTGCCAGGGTTTGATGTTATCCATAGAGTCGTTTCCTACCTTGAAGAGTCATTTCTTCGCTGTCCGCGGCTTTGCGTTCTTGGCCCAGTGCTTTGGCCAATGCTTGAGTCAGTCTCGTTTCACATCAACACTCACCGGATAATGATCTGAAGCGTAGCCCTCGAATGAGCTGAGCGATCGCCAATCGATGCCTTCCGGACGGGCGGCTGTGCCCAAAACGAAGGCGGTATCCTCGACAATGTACTCGCTGGCCGATTTATTTGCAAGTATGAGGTCGATCCGACGCCCCGACTCGTGGGTGACGGTCGCGGGATCGTCCACTTTCTCCGTTGTGAAGATATTGTGAAATCCATCCCGGAGGTAGATCTGCACGCTCTCATCGCTTTGCTGGGCGTTGAAATCCCCCAGCAGCACCACCGGACGCCCCGGGTTCTCCATCTCGATCTCGTGGGCGAGCTTGGCGATCATCCGGGCCTCGGCTTCTCGCCAGTACTGGCTGTAGAAACCCGATTTGTGATGAAGCACGAACAGCGAGAGCGTCCAAGAGTCCAGGCCTTCGCTGGCCGGGATCTGCACATCGACCTTGAGTGGAGAACGCCGAAAAGCCACGGGCTCACCAGCGTAGTAGTTCTTGTTATTGCCGTACTTTTCGGGGTGCACGCCGCCGAGCTCTTTGCCGATCCACTGCTGTGGGTTCGAGAGCGGGAAGCGTGAGAGCACGGCGTTCTCGATCCCACGCGAGTTGCCCGCGTCGAGTGAGATCACATGCTCGTAGCCCATATCCGAGAGGTACTCATCGCGGAACCAAAGCATCGCTTCGATCGATTCGATCTCTTGCATGCAGATGACATCGGAGTCGAGCTTACGGATCGCCCGTGCGACGGCCAGACGCTGGTGTTCTGGTTTGGTTTCATCAGCATCATCATTTCGGCCGGTGAGCGATGGATCGTCGAGATCGTCGAACAGGTTCTCGATGTTGTAGGTGCTCAGGCGGAAGGTGCCGGGGGTTTTCTCTGGCGCCTTGGCGAGCCCGAAACGGCGCATCGTGTTCTCGGCGTACTCGATCTTCTGGTCGAGCGTCTTGATCTCGGTTTCGATTGGATCGGGGGCGTCGATTGCTGGCTGGGCGAGGGATGAACCGGCAAAGATCGAGCCGACGATCAGCAGTGCGACGGGGAGCGGCCTGGCTCGAAGTGCGAAGGGGGTCGGTAGATGGCGCGTCATTCGTTTCCTCTCGGATCGGTTGCGTATCTTGGATGTTCAAATGCCCGGTGGGGAGTTTAGGCCCGCCGCAACGCATATCCACTCCAGACGAACGATCTGCAGGCTAGGATCATCCGTCACTGGGTGTATACCACGGAGCGTGCAAAGCGATGCAGATCATATTGGCCAATCCGAGAGGGTTCTGTGCGGGGGTCCGCATGGCGATCGATGTCGTGGATCAGATCCTCGATATTCTGCCCGACCAGGCGCTCTATGTGTACCACGAGATTGTGCACAACCGCCACATTGTGGATCGGTTCGTCGATCAGGGCGTGGTCTTTGTCGATGACCTTGATGAAGTGCCCGAAGGCTCCGTCGTCGTTTTCTCGGCCCACGGCATCTCCCCGGCGATCAGAGAGCAAGCCAAGCGACACAATCTCCAAGCCATCGACGCCACCTGCCCGCTCGTCACCAAGGTGCACTCGCGGGCGATCCGCTATGCGAATCAAGGATTCCAGATCCTGCTGATCGGGCACAAGGACCACCAAGAAATCGTCGGCACCTTCGGCGAAGCACCGAATCAAACGCAGGTCGTCGAATCCGCGGCGGATATCCCTAACTTACAGATCGACGATCCGAACAAGCTCGTCTATCTCACCCAGACCACGCTCTCGGTCGATGACGCCAACGAGATCATCTCGGCCCTCAAAGCCGCCTTTCCCATGATCAAAGAGCCCCCCACCGAGGACATCTGCTACGCCACGACCAATCGACAGGCCGCGGTTCGACTGATCGCCAAGGAATGCGATCTGGTGATTGTCGTCGGCTCAGAAAACTCATCGAACTCTGTCCGGCTCACCGAGATCTCCAAAAACATCGGCACCCCCGGATTCCTTATAGATGATGTCAGCGGGCTTAATGAATCCTGGTATCCAAAGGGCAACGAACGCATCATGCTCACCGCGGGTGCCTCGGCTCCCGAGGACCTTGTCTCTGACATCTGCAAGCACTTTGTTGAACACCATGGGGCCACGCTGCATCTGGCCGATGTGTATGAAGAATCAATCGAGTTCGGACTCCCGCTCTCGCTCAAACGCCTGATGGAATCCCACGGCATCGACCACCAGGGACGACGCGTGGTCGTCGAGCCCCCCACCATCAACGAACAAGACTACGGCGCCATCGCCGTCCCGCTGACCATCACCGGCAGGCACCAAGGCTGAGAACTGACCACGCATGAAGCATCCGACCAACCATTTCTTCTCATTCACCCAGGATACCTTTCAGGATTGGTGCGCCCAGCACAAGCTGCCCAAGTTCCGAGCCAAACAGATCATGGAATGGGTCTACGAGAAGGGTGTTGTCGATCCGATGCTCATGACGAACCTGTCAAACCGAGATCGTGAGCTGTTGAGCAACGAGATCTGCTTTTTGTCAGGGCCGACTGTTGCCCACCAACTCGCGACGGACGGGACCCAGAAACTCCTGATCGAATGGCCAGATGATATCGAAACTAGCAAGATCGAAGCTGCCGAAGCGGGAGTAGATCAATCGAACCGTCTCCCGATCGTCGGGCAGGACATGCCGTACTCGAACACCGCCCGCCAGACCGAGTGCGTGATGATCCCTGCCATTGATACCGACCGACGCACCGCGTGCGTGTCATCGCAGATCGGATGCCCCGTCGGGTGCAAGTTCTGTGCCACGGGCATCGGCGGGCTCGACGGAAACCTGTCGGCGGGGCGCATCGTCGAGCAAGTCTGGCGACTCAACCAGCTCAAGGGCGTCGGGCGGATCTCCAATGTTGTGTTTATGGGTATGGGCGAGCCGTTGGCCAACTTTGCTCCTGTAGTACAGGCAGTGCAGACGCTGGCCGCTCCAGCTCCTTGGGGGATGGGGATCAGCGCCCGCAAGATCACGATCTCTACTGTTGGTATGCACAAAGCCATTGAGAAGCTGGCCGAGGAACTCCACTTGCCCGTCACCCTCGCGCTCTCGATCCACGCGCCCAACGACACACTCCGCAGGCAGCTGATCCCATGGGCCGAGTTCACAACGATCAATCAACTTGTCGAAGCCTGCTCGAACTGGTTCAAGAAAACCGGGCGTGAGATCACGCTCGAGTACATTTTGCTCGGGGGTGTGAACGATCGCCCAGAACACGCCGCGGAATTGGCAGGAATTGTCAAGAAGCTGCGGGCCAATGTGAACCTGATCCGGTACAACGAGGTCAAGGGGCTCCAGTTCGATCGCCCAACCGGCGATGATGTCCACCATTTCCAGCGGGTGCTCCGCGAGCAGGGCGTGAACTGCCATATCCGCGCGAGCCGAGGGCGAGACATCGCCGCGGCCTGCGGCCAGCTCCGCCATGAGCTAACCCCGAGCTAACCGATCGATGGCCGAGCCCCGCACCCATCCCAATGACTACGACTGGTTCCAAGAGTTCCACGCGTTCACTTCGTTCCACTATGTGGTCTTGGGTATGTGCCTGTGCTCGTTTGCGGTGTTCTGTATCGCCGGTCGGACAATGCTCAAGCAAGACCTTGCCAATGGCACCCGGCGCGAACAAACATTTCGCCGTGTGCTCGCCTGGTCGATCATCGTCAGCCAGGCGTTCTTCTTCATCCGTCGGCTCACCCCCGAGCACTGGGATCTGCAAGATTCACTCCCGATGCACATGTGCCGATGGACGGTCTGGATCGCGGCGTGGGCGATGTTCTCGCTGAACCCAAAGATGCGGGCGTTGCTGCTCTTCTGGGGCATCGGGCTGAGCTCGCAGGCGCTGTTCTCCCCGATGATCAATCACGGGCTCGATGAGCCAGGCTTCTGGATCTACTGGATCAACCACACCCAGATCATCGGGGCTGCGATCTATGATCTATTCGTGCTCGGGTACCGTCCAAAGCGCAAAGACCTCCTCTTTGCGATCGGTTGCGGCGTGGGCTACGCCCTCTTCACCATCGCCCTCAACGCGGTACTGGGCACAAACTACAGCTATCTGGGCAACGGCGAGCACCAGGCATCGTCGATTGTTGATACACTCGGGCCGTACCCAATGCGGACCGTCTGGATGATGCTCGGCGGGTCGGTGCTGATGGGCTTGCTGTATCTTTTTTCCCGCATGATGCTGACCATCCGCACCAAGGTGTTCAAGAAGCCCGCCCCACGGATGTTCGTGGCGGCCGATTTTCGACCAGTTTCTAACCCGGAGTAGTGCAAGCGCGTGGTCACCCTCATACTCATCCTGATCGCGATCGCGTTGGCTATCTCGCTGCCGAGCACTTGGTGGATCTGCAGGCTCTCCACCCGCCACGGTATGATCGACACTAAAGCCATTGAAGGCCAAGTCAAAGCCGAGACCCGCTCAATCCCCAACACCGGCGGCATCGCCATCGCGATGGGCATTTTACTTCCCATGATCGCGATCGTTGGAGCCATTTGGTTCCTTGCCGATATCGATCCAGATACATTGCCCAAACTGCTCGAACCCGTCGCCGACCACCTCGATGGTATGCGATCGCAGTTTCCTATGGGCATTGCACTGATCGCCAGCGTGCTCGGATTGCATATTCTGGGACTCATCGACGATCGGCGACCGATGGGCCCATGGGCCAAGCTCGTCATCATGCTCATCCCCGGCGTAGTCTTCGCGGGGTTCTTCGATACCCGCCTGATGACCATACTCGATGGCTATGTCGGCGGCTCATGGCTCAGCATCATCATCACGGTGCTCTGGTTCGCGATCATCATCAACGCGATGAACTTCATCGACAATATGGACGGGCTCTCGGGGGGGGTGGCCCTCATCGCCTGCACCATGCTCCTCGTCGCGGCCATGCTCAACGGGCAGTGGTTCGTCGGAGCAGTCTTGGCTTTGGTTGTGGGTTCAACATTGGGGTTCCTGGTCTGGAACTTCCCGCCCGCCAAGATTTTCATGGGCGATGGCGGATCGCTGATACTCGGGCTGCTGCTCGCGTTCTTGACCGTCCGCACGACCTACATGCCCATCACGGTTGATGGCGAGCCCTCCACTGTGTGGTATGCCGTGCTGATGCCGGTGATTGTTTTGGCCATTCCTTTGTACGACTTCATTTCCGTCACCCTGATCCGGCTCGTCCAGGGCAAGAGCCCGTTCGTTGGTGATCTCCAGCATTTTTCCCACCGCATGCGAGACCGGGGGCTCGGCGCACGCTCGACGATCCTTGTCATCTATGCGCTCACGCTGGCAACCGGGATCTCTGGTTTATTGATCTCACGGGCGCAGCCATGGCAGGCGGTGATGCTCGGGATCCAGATCGGTGCGTTACTCTGCGCGATTGCGTTGTTTGAGTACCGATCACCGGCCAAGGCACGCGACGCATGATCGAACCCGCTGAACAAACCGGGCAGCTCCCTGAAACTCTACCAGAGCACAAAGTGGGTACCGCATTCACCTTCTTCGGGCTTATCTGCATAGGCACGCTGGCGTTGCTCCGCGCGATGGTTGAGCACGACCCGTTCCCGATGTGGGGGGCGGATCCATTTGTGTTCGCTCCACCAGCCGTGGGCTTGAGCCCGGTCATGGCGATTGTGCTGAACCTCGGGGTCGTGCTCGCCGGATGTTTCACACTGATCGGTATCATGCTCCGCCGTGGGAGTATCGGGCTGGCACTGCCCGTGCTACTCGCGATCGGCGCTGCGACCATTGCGTATCACGCTCTGCAATCAATCGAGACGGTGCTCGACGGATCGAACCTGCTCGCGATCGTGACGGTGCTCTTTGTTGCATCACTGGCGCACACAATCCCGAGCGCCCAGCAGATCCTTGGGGCCATCTCCATCAGCTTTGCGATTGTCTTGGTTCTGATGGGGGCATACGAAATGTTCGTCCTCCATCCCAATATGCTCGCGGAGTACCACGCCACCCGCGATTTCTTCCTCGCCGCGCGCGGCTGGTCGCCGGATTCGGTCCAAGCCCTTGGCTACGAACGCCGGCTCAACCAAGCCGAACCCATCGCGTGGTTCGGGCTCACCAATGTGTTCGCCAGCTTTGCCGGCGCAAGCAGCGCAGGGCTGTTCATGCTCGGGTGGTCACTCAAGCGAGCCGGGCAACCGATCAAACACTGGGGATGGGCGATCCTCGGTGGTGCGGTGGCCCTCCTGGGGCTACTGATGACCGGCGCTAAAGGCGGGCTGGGCGCATTGGCCCTCGCCATCGTCATCAGTGTTATTGCTATGCTGTTGACCAAACGCCGACTTGACGGGCGGATCATCATCGCTGGGTGTGTGGTTGTTCTTCTTGGAGTCCTTTGCCGAGGATTACTCGGGGAGCGTCTGAGCGAGCTGAGCATGCTCTTCCGTGCCCAGTACGCGCAGGGCTCGGTGGCGATGTTCCTCGATCATCCAGTCGTCGGCGTTGGACCGGGGGCTTTCCAAGAGCACTACATGGTGCTCAAGCCCGATCTGAGCCCCGAAGATGTCTCCAGCGCCCACAGCGTGGTCTTCGATCTGCTCGCCACGCTCGGATTCGGTGGCTTGGCCCTCATTGGGCTCTTTGTCGGCGTGCTCAGGCGGATCCGACCAACGCTCGGAGCTGATCCAGATGTATCCAAGCTGGATCAACGGCGAAACCTCCAGATCATCGCACTCTGTATCGCCATAATATCCATTGTTTCCATCCGCATCGGATCGCCCGCGATGGATGTCAACCTGCTGCTGGTCCAAGCCTTGGCATCCTTGGCTTGGGGCCGGTGTGCGATCGGGCTCTATATGCTCATGGATCACGCAGTCGCGAGGCGATGGGCCCTCTTCGCGTGTGCCGCCGTGCTCTCGATCCATGCGATGATCGAGCTCACCCCCACCTGGATCGTCTCTGGGCTGCTCTGGGCCCTGATGATCGGGCAAGCGGCAACCACGAGTGGATCGAATGCTCAACCCCGGAAGATCGAACGATTGATACCTGTCGGACTGGTTGTGACGCTCTTGGGTGTTGGTAGCGTCATCGGCTCGCGGCTGCCCACGCTGATCGAGTGGGAATTGAAACTCTCAGCCGCTACAGCGATCGCGACCGATTTTCAGGACCAGCGCGCGATCGCCGATCCACTGGCGATCGCGGATCTGGAGTTTGATGCCCGCGGCTTGGCCATCGACGAGCTCCTGCTCGCCGCCAACGCACGCCCAACGCATACCAAAACCTGGATCGCCGCCACCCAACAGATGCTTTGGCAGGGCTCGGCATTGCTTGCCAGCGGGCACAGCGTACAAGCCGGGCGACGCTGGCAGGATGCAGCAAACGCCATGGAGGCTGGGGCCGATGCCTCCACCGGTGCCGGGGGATACCAGTGGCTGGGCAAAATCTACGCCTCGCGTGCGGAGACTTTCCCCACGGCCCCGGACCGGACCATGTGGCTCCGAGAAGCGCAAGAAGCGTGGGAAGCAGCTTTCTTGCGATCTCCCCACGATCCATTCCGAGCGATAAATCTCATGGAGAACGCCATCGAACTCGGCGATCAGGCCGCGGCCTATCTATGGGCACAGGTCGTGATCAATCTCAATGATCAACGCCGGCTCGACCCATTGAGTCAGCTCGGAGAACGCCCGATCATGCGGGCGAGAACAATAGTCGCCCGGGGAGTGCCTTCTGAGCCTTGAATCAGCGATGTCTGAGGTCCGAGAATATGATCTTGGGCAAGAATTTGCTTGATTCGGAGTGTACTCGGGCTAGGATTCCGCTCAATCGTACCCGGTCTTCTTTGCAGGCGCCCGGTGCGGATCAGTATCGTCGATGTGATTTGCTGCTGAGTCAACGCTGCATACAAAGCGTGTGATTCCAATGAGTTGCCAATCACCAAGGAGTGTGCCCAGATGGAAGAACCAACCGACCCCGAACCGGAGAGGCTTGTGCACACTTTCATGCAGACGACACGCGCTGATCGCTCGCGATCAAACTGACCAATCGACAGCCTCCCGATTCAACGAGGAGGCTGAACAAAATAACAAACAAAAGAACAATCCGGTGCGACTTGTGAGTTGCACATTCGATGGGCCTCACCCATAGCGGGATCGTCTCCCACTCCCAAGGCCCGCAACCAAGAGTTTCACCCGAGTGCACACCGCACGCATACACCAGCAAGAGGAAACAGCTGATGGCCACCGACCTTTCATTCATCCGCAACATCGGAATTTGTGCCCACATCGACGCGGGCAAAACCACCGTCACCGAACGCATCTTGTACTACACCGGCAAGAACTACAAGCTCGGTGAAGTGCACGAAGGCACCGCGACCATGGACTTCCTGCAGGAAGAGCAGGAACGCGGGATCACCATCCAGTCCGCGGCTACCACCTGCCCATGGACACACCAGGGCAAAGATTACAAGATCAACCTGATCGATACCCCGGGTCACGTGGACTTCACGATTGAAGTTGAGCGTTCGCTCCGCGTGCTCGACGGCGCGGTCGCAGTGTTCGACGGCAAGGAGGGCGTCGAAGCCCAGTCCGAGACCGTGTGGCGTCAGGCCGATCGTTACAAGGTGCCCCGCATGTGCTTGGTCAACAAGATGGACAAGCTCGGTGCGGACTTCGAATACTCATTCGAGACCATCAAGAAGCGCCTTGGCGCCAACGCGATCGCGATGCAGCTCCCATGGGGTTCGGGCAACGAGCTCGTCGGCATCATCGACCTGCTCGAGATGAAGGCGTACCACTTCGATGAAGCATCGCAGGGCGCGATCGTCACCGAGAAGGACATCCCGGATGATCTTCTTGAGAAAGCACAGAAATGGCGTGCGGATCTCATCGAGAATGCCGCGGCTCTCGACGACGATCTGATGGAGCAGTACCTCGAAGACGAGGACAGCATCACCGTCGACCAGATCAAGAAGGCCATCCGCAAGGGCACCATCGCCCTCGAGTGTAACCCCGTCTTCTGTGGCTCGGCGCTCAAGAACATCGGTGTCCAGGCGCTGATCGACGCGACCATCGACTACCTACCCAATCCGCAGGAAGTCCCCGATATGAACGGGACCGACCCCAAGGACAAGACCATCGTCTTGACCCGTGCACCCGACGATACCGCACCGTTCTCCGGGCTCGTGTTTAAGGTGGTCTCCGACACCCACGGCGATCTGACTTACATCCGCGTCTACTCGGGCAAGCTCGAAAAAGGCACCCGTGTGCTCAACCCATCAAACAACAAGCGCGAGATCGCTTCACGCATCTTCGAGATGCACGCGAAGGATCGCCTGGCACTCGACGAGGTGGGCGCGGGCAACATCGTCGCGGTCGTCGGGATCAAGAACTCGATCACGGGTGATACCCTGTGCTCGGGTGAAGACCCGATCGTCCTCGAACGCATGGAGTTCCCGGAACCCGTCATCTCGATGTCTATCGAGCCTAAGACCGCCGACGATAAGCGCAAGCTCTCCGAAGCACTTGTGACCATCCGTCGTGAGGACCCGTCCTTCCGCTCAGAGTACAACGAAGAGACCGGCCAGACCATCATTGCAGGCATGGGCGAGCTTCACCTTGAGATCATCAAGAACAAGCTCGTGCGTGACATGAAGATCGGCGTTGAAGTCGGTCGTCCTCGCGTGTCCTACCGCGAAGCGATCAACGGTGCCGCCGACGGCTGCCGCGGTCTGTTCAAGAAGCAGTCCGGTGGTCGTGGTCAGTTCGGCGACTGTACCGTCAACATCGAGCCGTACACCGCAGAGCAGGCCGAGGCCGACGGCATCGATTTCACCGACAATGTCGCATTCGTTAACGGCATTGTGGGCGGTTCGATTCCTAAGGAGTTCATCCCGTCCGTCGAGATCGGCGTCCGCAACACCGCCAAGAGCGGCGTGTCGGCTCCGTTCCCCTTGATCAACATCAAGGTGACCCTCACCGATGGTAAGTACCACGATGTGGACTCCTCACAGATCGCATTCGAGCAGGCCGGTCGTTTGGCGCTGCGTGAAGCGGTCTCGCGTGCGGGCAGCGTGCTCCTCGAGCCAATCATGAAGGTGGTCATCACGACCCCGACCGATTACCTCGGTAATGTGACCGGCGACCTGTCGTCGCGTCGCGGGATGATCCTCGACACCGAGGACAAGGGCATCGTTAAGGAGATCACCGCTGATGTGCCGCTGAGCGAAATGTTCGGCTACACCACGGTTCTGCGTGGTCTCTCCCAAGGTCGTGCGGCCAACTCCATGGAATTTAAGGAGTACCGCTCGATGCCTCGCAACCTCCAGGACGAAGTCATCGAAGCCGGTGCATAATCAGCGTTCATCGCTGACATTCCATTCTTATTGAGCGTTCTCGGGCGTGGCATTCGTGCCACGCCCGTTTTTCTTTCTTGGTTGAAAGTGGAAGCGATGAAGCCCGCCCACGCGATAGCCGAGCTATCATCAGCACCCCTCACGGGGGAAAACAGCTTACCGGACGCTCTATTCGTCCACTGAACATGTACTGAAGCAATCAGGAGAATCTGCCATGGCAGATCGGCTCAAAACAGTTCTGCTCTTCGGCGCTCCGGGCGCGGGCAAAGGCACCCAGGGTGAACTCCTCGGGCATATCCCGGGCTACTTCCATATGTCCACCGGCGACATGTTCCGCTCGCTCGACAAAGAGTCCGAGCTCGCCCAGACCTTCTTCAAGTACTCCTCCAAGGGCGAACTCGTCCCCGACGAAGTGACACTCGAGCTCTGGCATACTTATGTGAAGGCCCAGGCAACACTCGGGATCTACAAGCCCCATGCGGACCTGCTGATCCTCGACGGCATCCCCCGGACCCTGGCCCAGACCACGCTGATGGACCAGTACATCGAGGTGCTCGGGATCGTGCACCTGAGCGCAGCCAACCCGGACGACATGGTCGCACGCCTGCGGAACCGTGCGCTCGAGCAGAAGCGTGTCGATGATGCGAAGGAAGATGTGATCCGCAATCGGCTCGACATCTACGAACGCGAGACCCGCCCGGTGCTCAACTACTACGACCAGTCATTGGTCCACGAGATCGACGCCATCGGCACCCTCGGCGGCGTGCTCAGCAACATCCTGCAGGTCGTCGCGCCGATCCAGGCAGCTTGCCACCGCAAGCCCTGCAAGGCTTGAGTGACCATATCGTTCATTGATTAAAACGGCGGCTGCCCTTCTTCTTTTTTGGGCTTGGGCGCGGTGACCGTCGAGACCATCGGGTCGATCAGCAGCGACTGCACGGCGTATTTGGGCATCGGGCTCGATGAGCGGAGCCCATAGAGGGCCGGCAGGTCGTAGGCGCGGTAGCTCGCGGGCGGATGGAAGTAGTACGCCACGGGGATGTAATGGCTCAGTTCATCATGCGTCCCGAAATAGTTCCACCATTGCTTGTACTGCGAAGAACGCTTGCCGTTGAGCCGGAGCTTATCCACATCAATCGGCACCCAGAAGGTGAGCTCGAGATCCGGGTCGTACATCGCAAACTCGACCATACTCACGAATGACTCAAGGATATCCTGATCCTGATCATTTACACACAAGAGTGTGCGTGCGGGCACGCCCACGCTGCGGAGGGCGGCGCATAGCAAGGTCGCCAGGTCGTGCTTGGTCCCCTTTGGATCTCTGGCCACCTCGTCAGCGGGTCGGACCACAAAGCCCGCCCAGTTGCTGCTCGTCGAGAACATCACCGGATCGGCACCGTTGTACGCCCGCGAGTTGCGAAACCCGGATCGCTTTGGGAGCTCGGCTGGTGGCGAACGGACCTCGACATGTTCGATCACCTTGCCGGTGATGTATTTGACCAGATCCAGCTGCGAGATCGACTTCGGGTCGTTCTCTTCGAGCCAAAAGCTCACGATGGTCGCGATGGATTCATCGGCATCGGGGGCGACCTCTTGCCCGACCGAATCCACGATCGGGGTGAGGAACGAGCTCGCCTGCTCGTCCCAACCCTCCGGCCAAGCCAGCAAACGGGCTTTCTTTTCATCGAAGACTGTATCGGCGACCACGATCCGTGTGGTCTGGATGATGTGGAACTGGGTGATGAGCTGATCTTCGATCTCCGAGGTCCATTGCCAATCAGAATATTCGGCGTTGGTGCCCTTGGTGTAGAGCTGCTTGGGATCGGGATGCTGGGTGAAGTCGTCCGCACGGATCGAAGCATCGACCGATCTGTTGGGCGACCAATAGAAGGCGCCCTCTCGCACCACGGGGAAGATGATCTCCAGGTCGTCTATCGGCCAAGACACGGTTTCAAGGTGCTCGTCATAGGAATCCTCTTGGATTCCAGTGCGGTTTCCTCGGACATACCGATCGCCCCAGCGGAGGAAGAGCTGGGAGCGGATGTCGTATCGCCACGGGTCGGTGTGTTTGATATACGGGTTCTCGACCAGCGGCGACTTCGCATCGGGGTGAGCAGAGTTCTGGGCCATCGCCGGGATCGTCAGAAATGAGCACAGCAGCATCGTGGCGAGCGGCTTGACTGGGAGGATCGTGGATCGGATGTTCATGCGAGAGACTCCAGGGAATGGATGGTGCGTGCACTCACTGTACGAGCGGAAATCGGCTTGGTTGCCCGTCATCGCGAATCAGGAGGTTCTATGATCATACAAAGATGACACAAAGCGGATCAAACCGCTATTTCGCATCGATTCAAGGAGACACCCGTGCCCGCAACCACCCCCACCGCTGATTCCCAAACCCGCATCGAAAAAGACTCCATGGGCGAGATGCCCGTCCCGGCCGATGTGCTCTACGGCGCCTCGACCCAGCGTGCGGTGCTCAACTTCCCGATTTCGGGCGTTCCGGTGCCCGAAACCATGATCCGCGCGTTCGCGATGCTCAAATCAGCCGCGGCCAAATCGAATCAAGAACTCGACAAGCTCAGCGGCCCCAAGGCCGAAGCAATCACCGCGGCGTGCGATCAGATCCTCGCCGGGCTCGAAGACCGTGGCGGGATCGCCCGACACTTCCCAATCGACATCTTCCAGACCGGTAGCGGCACCTCAACGAACATGAATACCAACGAGGTGGTCTCCAACCTCGTTTGCATCGCCAACGGCGTCCCCGTGGGCTCGAGCAAGGACAGCGAGTATCTCAAGGGCGAGCGGGCAATCCACCCCAACGACGATGTGAACATGGGCCAGTCTTCCAACGACACCTTCCCCACCGCGATGCACATCGCCGCGGCTGTGCAGATCAAGGAAACCCTGCTCCCAGCCGTCACCAGCCTGGCCAAGGAACTCGATGCCAAAGCCAAGGCCTGGGACGGAGTGGTCAAGATCGGTCGGACACATCTCCAGGACGCGACGCCAATTCGGCTCGGGCAGGAGTTCAGCGGGTACGCCTCGCAGATGCACCACGCCGAAGAACGCCTCCACCGGGCCCTGCATACGCTGGGCGAACTGGCCATCGGCGGCACAGCCGTGGGCACTGGGATCAACACCCATCCCAAGTTCTCAGGGCTCGTCGCGGCTCACCTGACTGACACCACCGGGATCGCCTTCCGCGAAGCAAGCAACCACTTCGAGGCTCAGCACGCCAAGGACGGGATCGTCGAGGTTTCGGGGCTCCTCAAGACCATCGCGGTGAGCCTGTCGAAGATCGCCAATGACATCCGCTGGCTGGGTTCTGGCCCGCGCTGCGGGATCGGCGAGCTCAAGCTGCCCGCCGTGCAGCCCGGCTCGAGCATCATGCCCGGGAAGGTGAACCCGGTGATCTGCGAAGCCGTGGTCATGGGCGCGTGCCAGGTGATCGGCAACGACACCGCCGTCACCACCGGCGGCATGGGCGGCGTGGGGTCGCTCTTGGATCTCAATGTGGCGATGCCGATGATGGCAGCCAATGTCCTCGATTCGATCAAGATCCTCGCGGGCTCGTGCAACACGATGAACGAGAAGCTGCTCCAGGGGCTCGAGCCAGACCATGATCGCTGTGCTGAGCTGATCGAGGGCAGCCTGGCGATGTGTACAAGCCTTGTACCGGTCATCGGTTATGATGCTTCGGCCAAGCTCGCCTATCAGGCGTTTGCGGAAGGAAAAACGGTCCGAGCGTTGGCGCTCGAACTCAATCTGCTCGACGCGGACCAGCTCAACGATCTTCTTGATCCTCGATCGATGACATCGCCGACAGTGTAAGACGGCAGCATGATTTCCGCCTGAATCTCGGCGGTCTGTTGCAAGAATCACGCAACCAGAGCGTTTCTTCGTGCGTATATCAACACATCGAGGGGGTGTGCTGTCCCTCTCATCCCGAATCGTCCCGCGTGCATGCCGGACACCCCCAGCAGATTTCACCCACTTTCAAGAGCGTTTTTCATCCAAATGCCCTATACTGGTGGCTTATCAGTCTGCACAACTCCCCCATTGGAGATATCAATGAATTTTGGCTCTCAGAAATCGCCCCGCTCTCGTTTGTACCAACCCCAGATCGCCGCTCTTTCCCTGTTTACGCTAGCGGGGATGGTGGTCGGCGTCGGGACGATGAACGCCCAAGCCGATCAGGACCCGAAGCTTTCGGGCTCGCAGGTTGAACTCGGCTCCAAGCAAGCCACAAATGCCCAAGGCTCGAAAATCCTTAGAGCAAAGACCGGCTCCGAGGCCAATGTGAAGTACCTGGTCGAGCGCCCAAGCTGGCGATCGTCCAAAGCAATCATCACGCCCGATGCCAAGTTCCCAGAACGCACCATCGAGCACACCCTCTACTCACAGATCGTCGTTGGCGTGAAGAGCGAACAGGAGCTCAAAGCCGCAATCAAGCAGGTGGCTCAGGCGATGGGCTTCGATCGTGCTGGCGCCAACACCTACAGCCGATTCCTCGATGAGTCCACCGTGTTTGTCGTTGATGCGGGCTCGGTTGAGAACGCCGTGAACCTCGCCAATGAGATCACCAATCTCCCCGGCGTCGAATGGGCCGAGGTGGTCTACGAAGGACAGACCGAAGCCAAGGCATTGACCGCGGATCCGTCCGCACCAAACCAGTGGCACATCACCAACAACTACGCTGGCTTCATCGGCAATGATCACAAGATCGAAGCAGTCCACGACAGCGGGATCACCGGGGCCGGCGTTGTGGTCGGTATCCACGAAGCGGGCGGCAACGCGTTTTATCACACCCCAGAAGGCGGCGATCCAACCGTCCCAGCCGATCGTGACATCCATCCTGATCTGGCCAACCAGCTCAACTTCGCGCTCTCGCAGCCGACCTTTATGTTCGACAAAGGCTATTCCCACGGCGTGAGCGTCGCGGGGCTCGTGGCCGCCGAGGGGAATAACGGGCTTGCGGGCTCCGGTGTCGCATATGGTTCCCAGCTCGCCAGCCTTCGGTTTGGCAACTCGCTGATCAACGGCACGGCTTATTCACATGAGTCGGACAACATCCATATTATGAATGGCTCATACGGCCCGGCGAATGAGTCCTTTCCTATCAACAGCATCGGAAAATACCTCGTCGAAGGAACCGATGATGATTTCGAAATCGATATTCCGCAGGTCACCCACGCGGGCATCGCCCGACCAGAGCTGATCGGGCTCGATCGTGGTATTCGCTTGGGTCGCGGCGGGAAAGGACGAGTCTTTGTCTTCGCCGCTGGCAACGGCAGCCACTTCACAGGATTTGGCCGTTTGGCCATGGGCAACGCGATCAGCCTCCCCGGCATCGGTGTGACAGACGGTGCGCCGCAGTACGGGTACCTTGATATTAGCGCCGTTGACTCTGCGGACACCGCTCCTGCAGACGGCATGCCGGATGCGTTCATACTCACGGGAGCTACTGGGCTTCTGAGCCGTCATAGCGGAACAATCGGTGATCGCGTTGAATACAACGGCAGAGCCAGCTTGTCGAGAACCTTTGCGATCGGTTCGGTCGGCATGAGCAACGCGATCTCTGGATACTCCACCACAGGAACGGGCGTCTTCGCTTCTGCATACGCTCAAGACACCATTCTCAACAACGAGTTTACACCGGCACCACCAACCGCCGGCTGGTTCCCAGCAACCTTTGGGCTTGGGGTTTCCACGCTGGAACAAATCAACGGCGATGATCAAGATGCCAGCGCTGCGGTACCAATCAACTGCAATACCATCACCTTTGATGCCAACGGAGTCTTTGGCGTGGGCGAGGTAAATTTTCTACAAAATGACTATCTCGTTCCTGATAGCGAAACCTGCATGTTTAATGGGACCAGTGCGGCAGCCCCCGTAGCCTCGGGCATCATGGCCTTGATGCTCGAAGCCAACCCGAGCCTGACCATCCGTGACATGCAGCACATCATCCAGCAGACCTCGACGGTGGTCAACTATGACTCGAACGCCAGCTACTGGCCTTCTGTTATTCTTGATCTAGGTGAAACCGACGATGATGATCCGGGACCAACCCCGACCTTCTGGTCTACCAACACCGCAGATGTGCGTCACAGCGATGAATACGGCTTCGGCATTATGAATGCTCAAGCCGCGGTCGCCGCCGCTCAGAACTGGACCCCGGTCAAGCCATTGTTTGTCCTCAACTCTGGTATTGTTGAGGTTGAAGATGTGGAGATCGAAGACGCCACATTCGAGTTTGTTCGAGCCGAAAACGACAACACGAACATCAACCGTCTCGTCCCCGGCGAGCGATTCACCTATGACTTGGCCTGTGTTCGTGAGAACTTCCGAGTGGAAAGTGTCGAAATCGCACTGACATTCTCTGGCGAAGGCGTTGGTGACCTCTTGCTCGCCCTCGTGAGCCCGCAGGGCACGATTTCTCCGATCGCGCTCCCACGCGGTGACGACGGCACCTACACCAACTACACCTTCACAACATACAAGAACTGGAACGAACTCTCCGGCGGCACATGGCAGCTGGTCATGCAGGATTTCCGTCCAAACGAGGAAAGCCCAGAGGGCACCCCCCGCGCAGATCCGTTTGATCCCGCTGACCTCGGTCTTGAAGAAGTGACCTACCTCGGCCCATTCGGTATGCCCGGAAACCCGGACCATGAAGAGCTTTCATTGGTTGAGTTCCAGCTGCGTATCTTTGCAACCGACGAAGGGCTCACACCTTCCGAAGGATGCCCGGTGTTTAACACTTCTTGCCCAGCCGACCTCGACGGCAACGGGATCATTGAGGTTGCAGACATCCGCATGTACATCTTCTGGTTCCTCTCGGGCGATCCACTCGCTGACCTCAACGGCGATGGCGACATCACCTACGGCGACATGGCCATCTATCAGGCGATCTGGATCCCGGGCTTCTGTGATGCAGACGACCCACGGGCTGTTGGTGGTCGCCCTGTCACCGGTGGCGGTATCTCACGCCCGATCGGCGTGATCCCAGGCAACTGATTGATCTACAGACTTCGTTTCTTCAGCCGCCCCATGGATTCATGGGGCGGTTTTTATGCGTACATCGCTGTGTCTTATGGCAACTTCCAATTATGCTCCAGAGGAAAGAAATCTGTGATTCCATGCATTCAGGGGCAATATTTCGCGTGCATATGGACGATCTAGTCGGTACCATACACTTCAATACCCTGAACTCTCAGGACGGAACGGAGATCCATGCGCCCGAACGAGGATGCAGATTTCAACGAAAACTCGAGCCCAGGATTATTTGGACTTCTGCGTCCATTTTCCGGGCGGTTATTCGGTGTCATCGGGCTGCTCATCCTGCTCGCACTGACCGATCTCGCCCCACCGTTCGCGATCAAGCTGCTCATCGACGATGTGTTCACGGGCTCAAGCAATACAGACCGGTTCGGCGGTCAATGGCAGCTCCTCGGGATCATCCTGATCGGGCTCTTCTTGACCTATGTGATCCGCAATGTGCTGTTCTATATGAGCCGCATGCTCTCGCTGCGAACCAGCGAGGATGTGTGCTTCTCGCTCCGCAAGCAGCTCTTTGACCATCTCCAGCAGCTGAGCCTCAAGTTCTATCGCTCAAACCAGCCAGGGCGGGTTGTCGCCCGCGTGATGGACGATACCTACAAAATCCAGACATTTATCCAGGACAAGTCCCCGCTGCTGATGCTCAACCTGCTCAAGTTTCAAATCCTCATTGTTGTGATCTGTGTGATGAATATCCGCTTGGCATTGGCCTCGATCATCATCCTACCTTTGCAGTTTGTCACCTACCGCTTCTTCCGCGCCCCGATCCGTTCAAGCCATTCCGAGGCCCAAGAGAATCTATCGCTCGCCTACGGCAGTGTGGTCGAGAAGTTCCTCGGGATCGAGGTCGTCAAAGGTTTCTCGGCCGAGGCCCGTGAGAGCGCGACCTTCCATGAAGCGATCGATCTGAGCCGAAAGAGCCAGATCAAATCGCAGCGCTACCACTTCGCCCAGAAAGTGACGGCCGACCTACTCGTCGGGCTCGGGACGATCATGCTCCTTGCGTACGGTGCCTTCGAGGTGATCAAGGGCCATATGAAGGGCGGGGAGTTCATGATGTTCTTCGGGTATGTCATGATGCTCTACCCGTCCATCCTCGAGATCATCAGCGGCGTCGGGCACTCATCCAAAGCCACTGCGAGCGTGAGCCGGGTCTTTGACATGCTCGACGAGCCCATCCATGACAAGGGGGTCATGAGTGATTCGGGGACGAAAGCCGCCCTCGCGGATCTGGTGGGCGATATCGAGTTCAAGCAGGTCAGCTTCGGGTACGACGATGCCAGCGAAGTGCTTCATGATGTGAGTTTCCGGATCAAAGCCGGGGAACGCGTGGCGATCACCGGCCCGAGCGGCTCGGGCAAAAGCACCGCCATGAACCTGATCCCCCGGTTTATCGCCCCGACATCGGGCTCGATCTGGATCGGTGACCAGGATGCGAGCGAGCAGCCATTGAGCCTGATCCGCTCGGCGATCGGCATCGCGTTCCAGGAAGTGTTCCTCTTCAACGCGACCATCTACGAGAACCTCCGCTACGCCCGCGAGGACGCGACCCGCGAGCATGTGGACCGGGTCTGCAAGATCACCGGGGCCGACGAGGTCATCGCCCGGTTACCCAACGGCTTCGAGACCCGCCTGGCCGACTATGGGGTCGAGCTCTCGCGCGGTGAGAAGCAACGCATCACCCTCGCCCGGGCCCTGCTCAAAGAAAGCCCGATCTTAATCTTTGACGAGGCCACCGCCTCAATCGACCGCGAGGCCTCGCATGAGATCATGGAAACCATCGCCCGGGAGATGCCCGAGCGGACCATCATCATGGTGACCCACGAGGCGTACCTGCTCGGGCTTGTTGATCGGGTGATCTGCATCCGCGAGGGATCGGTTTGCTTCAATGGCAAGCCCGATCACTATATGGAGCGTGAATACGGCAGCTTGGCCGCGGCGATTATGCACACGGATGCGCCGGTCATCCCCAGTACCAACAAGACCCCGCCTATCGCAGATGCCGCCACCAACGAAGAATTGTCCGATCAGACCGATTCGGACGATAAGAATAGTGAGAACACTTTGGGATCTTCTGAGACATCCGAATCATCCCCGAAGAACACTGTTCAGGCACTGGGTGAACCCAAAGCGAAGGGCACCCCCCAGAGCAGCGGAAATCCAAGGAATACGAACTCAACCGATCGCCACGCCAGTGGGGTCTGGAAAGCAAAGGAAGATGATTGATGGATGAACGCGATGCGAGCTCGGGACGACCATCGTGGACCCCATGGATTGCTCTGGGCACCCTGCTCGGCTCGCTCTGGGTCATGGGCTGTTCACAGAACCAATCCTTGAGCCAGACCATCGAGATCGATTCTGCCCGCGCCTCGGGCGGCATTGTCATTGAAGAAGGCACAGATGAAGGGCTTGCACAGATCGCGCAGGCCCTCCGCGGGATCGACGAGCCGATCGTGTCCCCGGGCGTGCTCGCTTCGATCAATGAACGCCTGCTCCGCTCAGAACTCGGATCAACCTCCGAAGCAACACACCGCGTCCAACGATCGAGTGCTACAAACGCGATCACCGCTCAGCCCGAAGACACAACCGATGTCCCCCCGACCATCGCGATGCCGGCCAATGCCGGCAAGCTCGTCGCCCTCGAGCGATTAAGCCGAACCGAGATCTATGACCTGATCGCATCGATCAGCCTGCGGTTTAAGACCGAGCAGGGCTACCGTGTCGGCAGCGAAGAAGAAATGGCCCCCTTGGGCGGGTATCCGGAGGGTGTTTCGTTCGGGCCGCGCCTGATCCGAGAGCAAGAAGATGGATCGACGGCCTACCTTCGGCTCGGGTTCGTCAACTATATCTCCCAGCTTCCCCAGCTCTGGATCCAGGGCGTGGTTGTGGCTGCCGATGGATCGACAAGCACCAACCCGCACATTGAAGGCGTCGATGCCCAGATCACCACCGGGCTTGCGCAGGTCAACTCCATGCGGGGCAAGCTCGCCCAGACCGATCTCGATCGCCAGCTCATCCAGCTGAGCTTTGTCGACACCGACGGTGCTATTAACGCGCTCAAGGGCTTGGGCATCAAGACCACGCCAGACATCGGCGGATTGCCCGCGACCCTCGAGTTCAACCAGCTCCCGATGGTCACCAAGATGCCCACCCCCACCGACAAACAGATGGGGCTTGTGGGCGGGGCCGGAGAGAGCCGAGGCTCGTTCGGACAGACCACCACCCCCACCTCGGCCAGCACGCTCGAAACCCAGGTCAACGCGGGCCCGAGTATGCAGCTGATGGTGCTCTTCCACCCTGCGCATCCAGAGCAGCTGAGCCTTGTCCGTTCGCTACTCGCGGATTATGTCGATCGCCCGGCACGACAGGTGTTCATTGAAGGCATGGTCCTGGAGATCAGCGAGACCGGGCTCGATGAGCTCGGGGTTGAATGGTCGTTTAAAAAGGGCACCGTCGATTTCCTCCTCGGATCGCTCACCCCCACCGGTGTCGCCGATACGGTCACGGCTTCGACGCTCAACTCGCGTGATGTCGGGATCGACTGGGGCGCCAAAGTGCGGGCACTGATCCGTGAAGGCAAGGCCGAGGTGCTCTCTCGCCCGAGCGTGCTCACAATGAACAATCGCCAGGCGACGATCCGCGTGGGCGAGGACATCCCCATCGCGACCAGCCAGGAGGGTGTGCTCAACAACTCCAACAAGGTGGCGTTCAACTTCAAGTACATCCCCACGGGCATCTTGCTCAATATCCGTCCACGGATCACCGAGATGGGCGACGAGGTGAGCATGCTCATCGACACCGTCGTCTCGGCACAGGTCGCGGGGCGAGACCTCGAGATCCGTTCGATCGATGGCGACCTGCTCGCTTCAGCCCCGACGATATCTACACGGCGCGTGCAGACCTACGCCCGCATCGACAACACCACCCCGTTCATCATCGGCGGGCTGGTGAGCCGGGACCGTTCGATCTCGAAGGACAAGGTCCCGTTCCTTGGCGACCTGCCGCTCATCGGCTCAGCGTTCCGCTCCGAACAGACCCGGACCACCAAACGAGAAGTCATCATCGTCCTGACCCCCTATGTGCTCCCCGATAATGATGTGATCACGCGGGCGCTGCCCAAAGACGACGACATGTTCGACTCAACGGGCAACCAGCTCTTCCGCGATGCCTATCGGATTCATGCCGAGGATGTGTTCGATCTTCGGTTTATCGAAGAAAACAAGCGTCTGATGATCTACCGCCAACTTGCCGGCGAACTCATCAAGAACAACTTCGAGTTCGCGACCGCATCGCCCTTCGATGAGTTCGCAGGCGAGACGATCCCGGGCGAGGAGATCCTCGTCCAGCGGATGATCTACGAGATGATCAAACGAACCGAAGTCGGCAAGCGGGTAAACCCTGAACGCATTATCTACTTCGAAGCCAAGGACTACGAGGGGTACAATGTTCGCTTCCTCAACTATGCCCTCTCAAAGCTCGGTGATGGGATCACCCCCGAGAGTTTCTTTGAACGCAACCCGGGCCAAGCCCTGGCGATCACCTACACCTACGCCCGTGATTCGCTCGATCGCAAGGACCTGGCCAGCGAGCCGATCCCTGAAATCGCCCTGGTGGACTGTCCGAACCGGGACGCGTGGCAGCAGCTGCTCTGGGACATGAATCAGCCCACACCCGAGGGGATCGATCGTTTCTCGATCCTCATTCAGAATCAGAGCGACATCCTCCGGCTCCAGAGAGCACTGATGCTCAAGAAGATCATCCAGCTCAACGGCGAAGAGGGTGCCCTCACACTCTCGAACTTCTCCATCGGAAAGATCCTCCACACCCCGGAGATGGGCGAAGATAAGATCTCGGTGGTCGATGCGGATGTTGCGAAGTATTTCTTCCACACTGAGCTCTACTATGCTGCGATTATCAAGCGAATCGAGGAGACGCTCGCCGAGTTTGACCGCTCCCTCAAAGACCCGGGCGTGCAAATGTATCTCAATCAAGGCAATGAATAGCCACTACAGAGGCTCAGCGGACCAATGAGCGTGCTTGTTTGCTGATGGTGTACATCACACACTTTGATCGCTACACTCTTTGTCCATGGATGATGACGAATCCCAACAGAGCCAGGACGCGTGCTATTGGCCCTCGCGATGCTCCGCCTCCTCGAAGGGACTCATGATCGGTCTGCTCCTGCTCTGTTTCGTGCTTCAGACTTTTCTGGTCTATACCGACAACTCAACACCCGTCAAACTCGACCCCACGGCATCCGCGGGGCGTCGCTTGTGGCACCAAAACAACTGCCAGAGCTGCCACCAGCTCCATGGCTTTGGCGGCTTTTTGGGCCCAGACCTGACCAACGCCATCCACCGGATCGAACCCGAACAGCTCGCGGCCCGCCTGCGATCGGGCGAGGGACCGATGCCGACTTTTGAGATGAATGACGAACAGGTGGTCGAACTCTGGAGCTTCCTCTACGCGATGGACGAAACCGGCTACGGCCAGGCCCGACATCCCAGCGTGGTCCGCGTCTCGGGCTCCTCGGATCAGCAACCGCCATTCAACATAGCACTTGAATCGATGATCGCCGAAGCCGGAGATCTGCAAGTCACCCAAGGATTTGAGCTCTTCCGCACGGGGACCTGCAAGGCGTGTCATCGTCTCGGGCAGGTCTCTTCGATCGGTGCTCCGGACCTGACGCTGACCGCCGATCGGCTTTCCAATGACGAGATATTTGAAGTACTGATCAATGGACGACCCCCAACCATGCCGCCGACGAATCTATCCGAAGCACAGCGCGAAGAGATGCGTGCCTTCTTGGTCTTCCTCAACGAGCATCGTGCCCAAACGCTCGAACGCATGGAATCTACAGGCGAGGATGAATCGTTCTGGTCGTCGGTCCCCTGGTGGGAGTTCTAGATGACCTCGATCCCCGACCCGACCCGTCAATATGCCACGCTGACCTTCATGCGTGGTGCGATGATCTCGCTGGCCATCGCGATGTTCGCGGGGTTGATCTCTATCCTGTACTATGTACCCGGGCTGGGCGATCTAATCGACCGTTCCGGCTTGAAGTTCACCTCGTTGCGCCCGATACACACGGTCTTCGCCGTGGCGTTTATCCTCCTTGGTGGGGTCGCCGTGGTCCATCGGTACTTTGAGGACTTCGCCGGCCCGGTCTCCTCTGGCGAACGGATCCGCCTGCATCTGCAAGTGTATTTCTGGATCTTGGCGGGCGCTGGCATCCTGATCTCATTGGTGATGGGTGTGTTTTCTGGCCGTGAGTATCTCGGGTTTCATCCGATCTTCTCGGTGCCGATCATGCTCGGGTGGTTGCTGTTTGTGTGGAACTTCTTCGCCCACCTGGGCAAGGGGCTACTCTCGCGCCCGATGCATGCGACGATGTGGGCGGTCGGGGCGTTGCTCTTTATCTATACCTTCAGCGAGCAGTATGCATGGCTTCAACCGGACATCTTTGATGACCCGCTGATGGACATGCGGATCCAGTGGAAGGCCGGGGGCACGCTGGTCGGGAGCTTCAACCTCTTTGTCTACGGCTCGCTCTACTACATCGGGTGCAAGATCAGCAAAGACACCTCGTACGCCCATTCTCGGCTCGCGTACGCGCTCTTCGGGGTTGGGCTGCTCAACTCGTTTACCAACTTCGGGCACCACACCTACCATCTGCCTCAGGATGTGATGATCAAGCGGATCAGCTTTGTGATCAGCATGACGGAGATCATCCTGCTTGCCCGTGTCGTCTGGGACATCGCGGCGATGATCAAACGCGAACGCCCGAACCCGCCGTGCACCATCGAGCTCTTTATGAACGCCACGAAATGGTGGACGGGCTATATCCTCGCATCATCGATCATAATCTCGATCCCGCCGATCAATGCATTGATCCATGGGACCACCGTCGTCTGGGCCCACGGGATGGGGGCGGCGATCGGGATCGACACCATGGTCATCTTTGCGGCCATCAGCTGGATCTTGTTTGAGGTGCTCGAGCGGACCGATATCGACACCAGCGAGCTCTCAACGAGTAAGTTCCACAGGCGGGTGCTCGGGTTTAATATCAGCATGGCCGGGTTGATCGGGTGGCTCACCGTCGGCGGGATCGTGACGGCTTATTACCGCTACCTCGACCTCCAGAACCCGCAATGGTTCCTCAAGAGTAATCCATGGGTCTTGGGCGCGACCGGGCTGATCAGCTTCCATTACCTGTCCATGCTGGTCAACACCTGGCTGGTCTTGCTCTTCCGGGCCCGGGTCAACGGGCGGTCGAAGTCTTCGAATACAGCATAAAGCGCATCCTTCAACCCTGCTGCGTGCTGAGCAGATATAGATTTAACGCACGACGGCGTTGTCCCCAGCGGGAAGCTGCTGGGCGGCGTTGAGGATGAAGTCGAGCATCTGATCGACATCGTCCTTCGTCAGATCGCCATTGACGAAAGGTACACGGATAATCCGTCGTCCATTGACCACCGCGTGTCCAACGATGAGCTCGTTGCGTTCTCGCAGCAGGTCACAGATCGCTTGGCTGGATTTCCCGTTGACTTCGAAGCAGACATTGATGTATGCGTTGTCGCAGCTGAGTGTGAGCTGATCGTGCCCGCGCACCCGATCGGCGACATGGTCGGCCAGGCCCATCAGGTGGTCGATCCGCTGCTGATAGCCCGAATCCCCGTGGTGCTTCCACGCGGCCCAGACCTTGAGGGCATCGTTGCGTCTCCCGCATTGGATGGATCGGGTGCCGGGGTTGTATTGATCGTCATCCGCCTGGAACAAGTACTCGGCGGTTTCATCGAGGCTCTGACGCATGAACCCCGATTCACGAGTAATGAATGCGGCCGCCGAGAGCGGGATCCCCATCACCTTGTGCGGGTTCCACGCGACAGAGTCGGCCTGCTCGACACCCTTCATCAGGTGCTTGTGCTTGGAACTCAACGCGATGGTGCCGCCGTAGCTGGCATCGACATGGAACCAGACCTTGTGCAGGCGGGCGATCTCCCCCATCGCTTCGATCGGGTCGAATGCCCCGCGTACGGTGGTGCCCGCGGTCGCCACAACTACGCAAGGCTTGCAGCCATCGTTGATGTCTTGTTCGATCTGATTCCGCAAGGCATCGACGCAGACCATCCCGTGCTCGTCGGTCATGATCTTGCGGACATTGGCCCGCCCGATCCCGATGATCCCGGCGTTCTTGGTCACCGAGTAATGGGCGTCTTCTGAGATATAGCTCGTCAGGCGGGTACCACCGACCCCGTCATTTCGGCTTTCAGGGGCAGCCTGATTCCGGGCGATGAGCATGGCGACCAGGTTCGAGATCGAACCGCCAGGCGTGAACACGCCTTCGTGAGTGTCACTCGGAAAACCAAGGATCTGGGCCATGTGCCCGATCACGGTTTGCTCCACGATCGCCATCGGGCCCGAAGCCTTGAAGGTGTACAGCGAAGTATTGATCACCGGAGCGAGCATATCGGCGGCTGTCGCGATCGGGTCGCGCCCGCCGAAGAGCTGGTTGTAGAACCGGCTGCTGGTGCTGCGTGGGGTCGCGTTGGCGATCTCTTCGAGCGATTGCATGACCGAATCGATCGCTGTGCCATCCTTTGATAACTCGAGTGCAAGCAGCGAACGAAGCTCATCGGGCGAGCGAAAGGGGTTGATGGGTGTGTCTATATCACCCTGCGCATAGCGATATGCGATTTCGCCGGCGGCTCGGATGAGTTCGATGGAGTTGGGAAGGTCGCTCGTCGCTTGGGCACTTTGTTGCATAAAAAGAGGATAGTTCCCCAATCGGGGTATGCCAACCGGCAAGGTGATGAATGATCCGGTTTCATGCTCGATTAACCTGAGGAATCAGGATCATCAGGCTTGCAGGTCTTGCATGGTGTGTGCGTGTCTTCGACTGCGTTGCGGGTGGTCCGCTGGCGCGTAGCCGTCAAGTGCGAACAGTCTTTTCGATGGTACTTCGACCCTGATCGTGTGATGTAGATCTGGTTTGTCAGGCCAGTTGTTGATCGGGATGTATCGGTCTCGGGGCGAGCGGTCTGTTCGGGCTCTGCTGTTCGAACGGGGTTGTTTTGTTGTGTAGGCTCGTCGATGTCTTCAACCGGGAGCTCAGCCGTAAAGCGTGGATTCGTGTCCCAGATCCCGCGGCTCTTGTTTTTAGCATCGTGCTCGTAGAAGGAAAATGAATCCTGATACAGCGTCCCGTGGCGGGTGCTGAACTTGGCGTAGCCCTGGCGGATGAGCTCAAGATTCACGAACAGCATGTCTGGTGCGCGGAATACATAGGCGCGCAACAATCCGGATGAATCACGATCGCCCGCGGGGTCGTGCTGCACATACACCTGTTCGCCCAGAAGCAGCTGCTCAATGAATCTCATGGATTCGATGGAGAACGGCTTTGGTTTTCGTTCCTTGGGCAGGTACTCGGGCGTATCGGCGCCGATGAGCTGATAGCGTCTGTTCTTGCCATCAATCCGAACCAAGATCGTATCGCCATCAAAGATGCGAACCACTTCGCCTTCGATCAGCTGGCTTTGCTTCGGCAGTGTAAGCTCAGGGGCTGCATATCGATGGACAGCCTTTGTGTGGGTATGCACTTCCGGTTGAGCAGCCGTTGGCGGCTGCATCATGATCAGCACCGCGATGACACAGGCGCAGAACAGCGTGGTGGGTTTTAAGACTGAGCTCTCAGAATCCAGACTACGCATTGCTTAGACCCACACCGTCACGATCAGGCTCGGCTCTTTGACCTTGCCCGACCAAGTACCGATTGAAGAAGTGACAAACTTGACTTCATACTGGGGGTGCGCGTCGAGCCACTCGTTGATCTGTTGATCGAGGAACTCAAGCGAGTCGCCGGTGAGCTTGCAGTGGAAGCTCTTGCAGTGGATTGCGCCTGTGCCGTTGGAGTTTGGGGTGCGGTTCCAGCTGTCCTCGTGGCGGATCGAGCGGAGCTTCTGCTCGAATGTCCGGATCTTTGAGGGTGCTGAGCTTGTCGAAGAATGAGGCGCAACATCCATATCAATCGGGAGGGTGTCATCGAGCGACATATCGCCATGCTCGGTGGGCTTGGGCGTGGACCCTTGATTGTTTTTGTCCGGTGGCGTCGGGACCGGGCCCGAGTAGCCTGGCGGCAATGGATGTCGATAATGTCCCCGCATCTATATGCTCCTGCTCAAAGGTGGATTTGCAATACCCGAGGGTACCATACTTCGGATCAGCCGTCCAGCAAAGAATCCACGATCCATGCCCTGAACTCCCATCTGCTCGGGGTTTCTGGTTTCCTTGCGCCAGTGTACCGCACCACCGAATTTTCCCACCGGATGGTCATTTTGATCGCTTTGGATGATTGGGAAAAGCGATCAACCTCCCCCTGTGCAATGCGTTGAACATGACCTCGGTTTCCCGAAATCGGCCCTTCGTACTCGAGATAGATCGCGCGGTGGTCTGGGAGTTGCTCGCCAGTGAAGTGCATGACGGGAGCCTTGGCCTGATGGTCGATGGGCGAAGGATTGAGCTCGCATCGCCAAGTGAGAAGGCGGTGTTCACACGAGATTGTCGGCTGGTCGATCAACCAATCGAAGTGTGATTCTCCGTTCGGGAGGGTATGGAGCAGGACGGTCGATCGGTGCATATCTGGTATGGTATCCGCACCAGGACACCAAACCCGGCTGGTGCGATGAGTCTAACGACGCTACCATAGAGCGGGTGCCTGTAGGCCTGCCCCCCGATGCACAAGAACGAAGCCCGATGTGGAGAGTTGAACCCATGAAACTGACCAAATTTATACTGATCACCCTGATTGGCGCACTCTTGATCACACTGATTGGGTGCTCGACGGTCAGCAAGGTCAAGCGGACACTCTCGCTCAACGACCTTCATATCCAGGCCGCAATCGCTGAAGACAATGGCGATGACCAGACCGCATACGACCTCTGGACCGAGTATGTCGAGCGCCGACCGAACTCGCCATTGGCAGAATACCGCCTGGGCATGGTTGAAACACGCCTCGGGCTCTACAACCAAGCCGCGAGCCACCTGCGGGTCGCTCATGATCTCAAGCCCGGCGAGGTGCAGTACATCGAAGCATTGGCCAATGTGCTCGCGCTCAACAACCGGACCGATGCCCTGATGAAGCTCCTCCGCGAGACGATCAACGAGGGCGAACCGGGGAGCGGA
This sequence comes from uncultured bacterium, assembly GCA_963976625.1. Lineage (GTDB taxonomy): Bacteria > Planctomycetota > Phycisphaerae > Phycisphaerales > UBA1924 > UBA1924. Next base: position 181,566 of record CAXBLA010000001.1, on the reverse strand, counting down.
CACCTCCGCCTTGCACGCTATGCCCAGCAGGCCGGACAGATGGATGAGGCCCGTGAAGCCCTGCTGCTGGCGATTTCCCATAATGGTGGCACCACGCCCGAACCGTACTTAGCGATGGCAGATTTCGCCAATGGGCTCAATGACTCGGCGATGGAGATCGAGTACCTCCGCTATGTGCTCTGGTTCGACAAATCGGATCCGACTATCTTGGCCCGGCTCGAAACCCTCGGCATGATCACCGGCCCATCGCTGGCCGTGAAGCCGTAAAATTCAGTCGGTCTCTATTTTGCTAATATTGACCAATCAAGGTTGACAGGTGTCGTATGGGCTCATATCCTTTTATCCGTATTTCCGGATGATAGGATAAATGATCAAGCAACAGCCCATTTTAACGAGTCAATCCGCCGTTGAGGTGCTTTCGCAGCTCAACGACTCGGTACGCCTCCGCATGATCCGCGTGCTCGAAGAGCAGGAACTGGCGGTCGGTGAACTCGTGCGTGTGCTCCAGATCCCTCAATCGTCGGGCTCTCGCCATCTGCGGGTGCTCTCCGATGGCGGCTGGCTCTTTAAACGCACCGCTGGGCCATCTGCGTACTACCGGGTCGTCCTAGAAGATCTCCCCGCCCACCTGCGGGCGATCTGGGGCAGCATCAAAGAACAACTCGGTGATGACGCGAATCTGCTTGAGGACGATCGTCGTTTGCGTGCGGTGCTCGCTGAGCGGATGACGGACTCGGCAGGGTTCTTCGGGCGTGTCGCCGGAGAATGGGACGACCTGCGGAACAACATGTTCGGGCGGGCTTTCACTGACAGTTCTCTGCTCGGGTTCCTGAATCCGACATGGCACGCGGCCGACCTCGGGTGCGGCACCGGGAATGCGACCGAGCTGCTCTGCCCGTGGGTTGAACATGTGACAGCCGTGGATCGATCGCCAGAAATGCTCGACGCTGCGAAGAACAGGCTCGCCGAGGCTCGCCAGGACGCATCGAATGTCTCTTTCCTCACCGGTGATCTGACCGACTTGCCCATGGACGACAACAGCATCGACGCCGCGGCGTGCGTGCTGGTCCTGCACCATGTTGAGGACCCCATTGCTGCACTCATCGAGATCAAACGCGTGCTCCGCACCACCAACGGCGGCGGAATGCTGCTGGTGGTCGATATGTGCGAGCACAACCGGCACGAATACCGCCATGCCATGGGGCATGTGCACCTCGGATTTTCCGACGAACAACAGACTGAAATTTTTCACAAGGCCGGATACCAACATGTCCGGATCCACAAACTCCGACCTGGGATCGACGCATCCGGACCATCGCTGTTCGCAGCGGTAGCTCGCATCTGAAAACTCCCAAAGAACACACCGTGACCGAGTCACACACTCACAAGGATGAACACCATGACCGCCACCGCAGCCGCACCATCATCGATGATGACCGTAGACGAGATCAACGGCATCCAGTTTAAAGTCCGCGACCTGAGCCAGCATGAGCACGGGCGTAAGGAACTCCGCTTGGCCGAGCACGAGATGCCCGGGCTGATGTCGCTTCGTACACAGTACGGCGAAAGCAAGCCGCTCAAAGGACTCAAGATCATGGGCTCGCTGCACATGACTGTCCAGACCGCGGTGCTCATCGAGACCCTCACCGCCCTGGGTGCTGATGTCCGCTGGTGCTCGTGCAACATCTTCTCGACCCAGGACTTCGCAGCCGCGGCTGTGGTTGTTGGTCGCACCGAAGACGGCGGCACCCCTGAGAACCCCAAGGGCGTGCCCGTGTTCGCGTGGAAGGGCGAGACTCTTGAAGAGTACTGGTGGTGCACCAAGCAAGCACTCACCTACCCAGACGGCTCGGGCCCGGACCAGATCGTGGACGACGGCGGCGACGCTTCGCTCTTCATGATCAACGGCATCGACTACGAGAACTCCGGATCGATCCCGCAGTGGAACGCCGAGACCGATTCCGAAGAATGGAAGCATGTCCTCGCGACCATCAGCTCGACCATCGAGACCAACCCGGGCTGGTTCCAGAAGAACACCCCCGCTATCCGTGGGATCTCGGAAGAGACCACCACCGGCGTGCATCGCCTGTACCAACTCGCCGCTGCTGGCAAGCTCCCGTTCCCCGCGATCAATGTCAACGACTCGGTGACCAAGTCCAAGTTTGACAATGTCTACGGCTGTCGCCACTCGCTCATCGACGGGCTCAACCGAGCTTCGGATGTCATGATCTCAGGCAAGGTGGCCGTGGTCTGTGGTTACGGCGATGTGGGCAAGGGCTGCTGCCAGTCGCTCAAGGGCCAGGGCTGCCGTGTGATCGTCACCGAGATCGACCCGATCTGTGCGCTCCAGGCTGCGATGGAAGGCTACGAAGTGACCACGCTCGAAGACTTCGTCGAGACCGCGGATATCTTCGTTACCACCACCGGCAACAAGGACATCATCACGCTCGATCACATGAAGCGGATGAAGAACAAGGCCATCATCGGCAACATCGGTCACTTCGATAACGAGATCCAGATGGAGCCGCTGATGAAGGATGCGGATGTCGAGCGGATCAACATCAAGCCTCAGTTCGACGAGTTCCTGTTCAAGTCCAAGGGCACGAGCATCTTGGTCCTGGCAGAGGGGCGCCTGCTCAACCTCGGTTGCGCGACCGGTCACCCCAGCTTCGTGATGAGCGCGAGCTTCACCAACCAGGTGATCGCTCAGATCGAACTGGCCGAGCATCTCGAGAAGTATGACAACAGCGTGCATGTGCTTCCCAAGCACCTCGACGAGCAGGTCGCTCGCCTGCATCTCGACAAGCTGGGCGTGAAGCTGACCGATGATCAGGCATCGTACCTCGACATCCCGGTCGATGGCCCGTACAAGCCAAACCACTACCGCTACTAAATCAGCGTAGATTAAAGACACACAGGGCGGCGTATCGAAAGGCACGCCGCCATCTTGATGAGCGATGAGCAGTTAACAACATGGCAGTGGCTTGCGAGCGCCCAAGGGCTCGAAGCGATCAACACCATGCCGCTCTCGCCGACGACGGCCCAGATTGCCGCGATGCGCAAGAAAATGAGCGCCGAGCAGGTTCGGGCCGCGAGCGATGCCAAGCGGGCGCGGGTCAAGGGTGCCAAGAAGCTCGATCCCGAGTTCGCACAGCACATGATCTCGGATCTGCCCGGCATCGAGATGGCCAGCTCCGCAGCTTCAAGCCTGTACAAGGCACAACGATTCGCCAAGGTGCTAACACCTGGTGACCGGGTCGCCGATCTGTGCTGCGGCATCGGGGGCGACTCTTGGGGGCTCGGTAAGGTGGGGCTCATACCCATCGGCATTGATAGTTCTCCCTCTAGAGCGTGGATGTACAATTACAACACCGGGTTCGATGTCGTCTGCGGCGATGCATGGGACGACTGCCCGCAAGCCGACGCATTCCATCTCGACCCAGCGCGACGCACCAACAACGGGACCCGCACGCTCGACATCGAAGATTTCATGCCTGGGCCAGCAGTGTGGGATCAGCTGATCGAGCGATTTGCAGGCGGGGCGATCAAACTCAATCCGGGCGTGCATGGCGATGATCTGCCCGAAGGCGAGCTCGAGATCCTCTCCGAAATCGGCGGGCTGACCCAGGGCATACTCTGGACAGGGAACCACGCGGGCGAGCACGAACGACGAGCGACCAAGCTCTTGGGCAATGGCTCGGTTTCAACCATCGCGGGCGAGCCTTGGCGACCGGAAGACTCCGCCCCAATCGGTTCGTATCTGGGCACGCTTGATCCGTGCCTTGAGCGGGCGGATCTGGTTGGTGAACTGCTCGAACTGACCGATATACAACTTGTGCATCCAGGCACAGGTATGGTGACGAGCGAAGAACCTGTTGCACATCCGATGATCCGCTGGCACCGTGTTCACGAAACCCTCGGCTGGAACCGCAAGCGGGTCAAAGCGGCCCTCCGCAAGCATGATGGTGGTATTGTCGAGGTTCGAACACGCGGTGGTGTAATCAATCCAGACGATGAGCAGCGGGCACTCAAGGGCAAAGGGACCAACGATCAGCTCACCGTTTTCATCTATCGCATCGATCAGAAGCTCACAGCGGTCATCGCCGAGCGCCTCACTCCATCAAAAGCCCCACACACGCCTGAGCATGTGTGGGGAGAAAGAAAGGGATGACAGGTATGGAGTTAACAGCCGCTGGAGAAGAAATCCAGGAACATGCTCACATCGAAGAAGTTGTACTCGCCATCGCCGTCGATGTCCGCGGGAACCAGACGCTCAGCGAAGATGTCGATAAAGTGGCTGACATCGTGAAAATCGAGCCTGCCCGAGGCATCGAAATCGACTCGGCACGACTGAGCCTCGTGAGCGACGGTCATGGCTTGGATATCGACACCCGTCTCAAAGGTCCGCACGATCTCGCCCGAATCGGTGTCCATTTCGTGGATCACGCCATCGCTGCCGGCGATGTAGAGCATGGTTTCTGCGTGCACCATCGCGGTGGTGTCCGAATCAACCCCGTGGGTTCCGGAGTAGTTGACGCCACCCTCGAACTTATCGAAGAGATAAACGGTGCCGGCATGAGCCCCACCGAAAGCGATGCCGCCGAGGTAGAGGGTGTCATCGCCGAAGGTCATCGAGTTGATCATCGAGCCGCAGGCGGCGAAGAACTGGAAGTTGTTCTGATCAATGTGCGATCGCTGAGCGATGGTGGACTGACCACCAACGAACAAGCCACCCCCGTCGATCCCCATGGCGGTGATGTCGGTGCCCGAAACCACGATGGATCGGTTGATCTCGTTGGTCGCCAGATCGATGTAATCCAACGAGCCCACGCTGTCGGCGATCACGAGTTCATCGCCCTGCAGGGCCATGGCGCTCGCGTCGCTGTCGATGGCGAAGGTGTTGCTGATGGTGTCCGACTCGAGGTCGAGGATGTAGACCACGCCGCTGCGATCCCCGATATACAGCGAATCGTTGTACACGATCATGGAGTTGACCGGGCCGCCGCAGGTTCCCCGGAAGGTGACCTCGCCGGTCTGTGTGTCGAGCTGGCGAACGATGCCCTGCTCGCCGGCGAAAAGGATGACCTCGCCGTGTGCGGCGGAGGCGCCGAGGAGTACTGTGAGCGTGACGAGAGATTTGATACCGATGTGCATTCTTTTGCTCCTGGTGATTCGTGTCTGCAATATCTGATCCAGGGCCCATTGCCCTGCAACATGTCTATCTTCGTGCACCGCAGACAAAAAGCAGCCCCACTCTTTGGTGGGGTCTCCATCGGGAACAACAAAAATGGATTCGGATCAGGGCTGATCGAAGCGTGGGCGAGCTCGACCAATGAACTTGGCGAGCAGCTCGCCACGCGACGAAACACCGAAGTGGCGGTAGATCGCCAGCACATGGTCGTGGATCGCAGCCTTACCGACTTCAAGCTGATACGCGATCTGTTTTTCGGAGTCGCCAGCGAGCAGACGATCGAGCACCTGGAGCCTCCGGTTGGTCAACGAGCTGAGCGCGGGCTCGTCGGCGGCGGCGAGGTAGGTCCCGATCTCGGTGTTGATCGTCATGTGGACCATCGAGATAATCTCTTGCTCACGCTGAGTGAAGTCCTGGCTCCCGACCCCTTTGTGGAGCCAGAGCGTGGTACACCGTCCTGGGATGTTCGTTGGACAGATCGAGATGACATAGTCGTCGATGCCGCACTCGCGGTGGATCTCGTTGAAGGTGTGCGAGCGGTACCACGAGGCCCGTCCCCAGATCTGATCGCGCGAGAGCACCATCTTCTTGCCCGAGAACTTGGAGAGGTACGGGTATTCGGGGGTGCGCTCGACGGGGATCGACTGGGCGTATTCACGCCATCGGGTCTCGGCGTCGTCGGAGATCCAGCCCGTTCGGTGGACGCCGATGAACTTGGAATCATCGGCATTCATCGACCCGAAGTTCTCGATCTCGGAGTTGATGATGACCTGGGCCCCGACGAACTGACGCAGCGAGGTGAGCAGGTGATGGCGCCACGCGTCGACATGGGCCCCGAGCTCTCGGCAAGCGCCGGCCAGCTGGTGGCATTCATGGACATCGCGAGCAGACAGATGGGCAAACATACACAGACTCCTGATTTGAGCACACTCAAGCATAATTTCGAATGCTCAGCGAGGAGTGTACCCGAATATAGGGACGCGATGAAGCACAAAAGCACACAGAGCAACGATCATTCTTCCGAGTTATCGGTGTATATGTACTTGCCGAACGGATTGGGAGTGGCGGCATGACTGCATTCGATCGGATCATTCACGGGTCGCAGACGAGCTTTTCGTTTGAATTCTTCCCCCCCAAGACCAGCGAGGGGGCCGACAAGCTCTTTGATCATATTGTCAAGCTCGAAGAGCTCGGACCATCGTTTGTCAGCGTGACCTACGGCGCCGGAGGATCGACGCGACAGCTGACTCTCGATCTCGTGCACCGGGTCCGCAAAGAGACCGGGATCGTGACCGTCCCCCACCTGACCTGCGTGAATCATTCCGAGGAAGAGATCCGCTCGATGGTCGAAGGGTACGCCGATCGTGGGATCCAGAGTATCCTCGCCCTGCGTGGAGATGCGCCCAAGGACACGGATCACGACTGGTCGAGCGATCGGTTCTCCAACGCGTCGCAGCTTGTGAAGTTCATCCGAACGATCAGCGATCAGAAGACTCAATCCAATCCAAGTTTCACCGGGTTTGGGATCGGCGTTGCAGGCTTCCCCGAGGGGCACCCGGGCACGCCCAATCGGCTCGACGAGATGGATTATCTCAAAGCAAAAATCGACGCCGGGGCGGACTACATCATCACGCAGATGTTCTTCGATAACCGAGACCTCTATGACTTCCGCGATCGGTGCGAGATGTCGGGGATCCGCGTGCCGATTTTGTGTGGGGTCATGCCGATCCAATCGATCGCGGGGATGAAGCGGATGTCTGACCTCGCCCAGGGCATGCGGTTCCCCGCCCCGTTGCTGCGGATGGTCCGACGGACGGATGGATCGGCTGAAGCGATCCGCCGTGTGGGCGTGCACTGGGCCACTGAGCAGTGCCGGGACCTGCTGGACCATCGCGTGGCGGGCATTCATTTCTACACGCTCAACACTTCAAGCGCCACGCTTGAAATCTACAAAACGCTCGGCGTCGCCAACTCCGAACAACTCGGCGGCGGGTCGATGCTGGACTTCTAAATCAGTTTGAGTTCGAGCGATTACTTGCGGCGGCGACCAATGCGTCGATGATTCCTTGGCCGAGATTCTGATCCTCGGTCCGCTCTGGGTGCCACTGCACTCCCACGGTGTACGCACGCTCCGGGTCATCGATGGCTTCGATGACGCCGTCCGTTGATTGGGCGAGGACGCGCATCGACCCCGGATCATCAACCGCTTGTCGATGCTTCGAATAGACTGTGCCAGTGGCCATGCTCATCTGGTCATTGGATCGGATCTCGTGGGGGTGCTCCCAGTGGATGGCGTGGTTTTCGTGGGTGTCAGGCAAGTGCTGGTTGAGCCGGCCGCCGCTGCACAGGGCCATCATCTGCATGCCCAGGCAGATCCCGAGGACGGGGATATCGGGGTGCTTGGCGAGTTCGGTGAGCAGGGCGGTCTCGAAGGCTTGGCGGGCATCAAGCACCGGAGTGATGGCGTCGTGGGTCGGGCAGCCGAAGGGTTCGGTCTTGGGGTCGTCGCCGCCGGAGAGGATGAAGCCATCGAAACGCTCGATCAATGCGGGTATGGGCCGCGAAGGTGAATCGGCATCCATCGGCGGGAGAATCACGGGGATTCCACCGGCCTTTTGAACCGCCTGGACATAGGTCATGGTCAGGAAGGCCGTCGGGCGATCGTTTCGGATCATCAGGTCCGAGGTAATGGCGATCAGGGGCGGGGCTAGCCGTGGATTGGTCGGGTTCGTGGTCATCATTCTTCTCTTTGTCGGCCATCTCTGGGGCATCTGTGCACGAACAGACGATAGGATAGTTCTATGTCGATACGAACACTGCTGATCTGGATCATTGTGGCCGGGGTGCTCGGGGTGGGGGTGATCTTTGCCCAGGCCCAGAAGCAGGCCGCCCTGCGGAATGTACCCGAAGCCACAAGCCGAACCATCGGATTCGACCCTTCCAACACCGTCGCGATGGTCCGGGCGGGGCAGACCGAGCTTGATCGAGAGTTCCTTGAGCGTGATCCGATCCAGCCTGATCGCTGGCTGATCCACTGGTCAGCCGGGGGGATGGATCACAGCTGGCCCGCCCAGACGCCCAAGGCCCGGGGGAGCATCCGCACGCTGGCGACGGCCCGGGCGTTGATCTCGCCGACGGATCTGCTCAAGAACCTCGCTGGAGAAATCGTTATCCGCCAACAAGATGGGCGATCGATCCGGATCGAGTTCGACCGTGACTCCGCCGGGGGCATGACCCCGATCCGGGTCGAAGAACGCGGCAGCGACGGGATAGCGACGGCCCGTTGGTTCGGGCGACTCGAAAAAACCATTGCCGATGCGTTCGTGCAGCTCGGCATGCTCGACTGGCGATCCAAGCTGATCTTTGATGTGCCGGGCTCGATTGTCAGCGAGGTTGATCTTGAAGCCGGTGGATTGGAACTCTCATTGGAACGGGCCTCGAATGGCTGGAGGATCAACAACCCGATCGGTGTCCATGGACAGCACGATCGGATTGACGAGCTCATACAAGCGCTGTTGCAAGTCCAGACGGCGGCATTTGTAGATGAGCCCTTAGATGATTCGATCAGCGGGCTTGATCGACCGATCGCCAAGGTGGCACTGGGCACTGCAGATCAGCAAACGACTCTGACCATTGGCACACGAGCTGATGTCAATGGCGACACGGTGTATGCCCTTGTCTTCGCCCCCACAGGCACCGCGATGGTCACGCTGGAGACCCTTGCCCTCTCGAAGCTCACCGCTTCCGTCGAACCCTACATCAGCAAGGTCCCTGCAGCCATTGGTGCGTCCAAAGTGTCGAGTTTGCGGGTCTTGGGACGCGACGGGGTCGAACGCTATCACGCGCACCGCTCGATGGGCAACTGGACAATCGACGGGCAACAGGTCGACAGCATCAACCAGGGCGCGATCGAACGCTGTGTGCGTGTGCTGACCGCCAGCGATGCCCAACTCGTCCGCGTCATCGAAGCGAATACCAAACCGTCTGAGCTGGGAGTCTTGGAACTGCTCGATACCAATGGGCAAGTCCTCGACCGATTCGAGGTGGCGATTGACTCGAATGAAGCCGGGATGCGCTTAGTATTGATGCGGCTTGCTGGCTCGCCATTTGTAGATGCCGACAAGCGAGCCCATGTGATCTGGGCGATGGATTCTGAAGACGCGATGGCGACGGGCGTGTGGCTGACCGCGGTCGCGGGCAAGCGGGTCGCCCAGCCTTCACCGTAAACATCTAGTTTAAATCAACTCGATCAGCTATGGATCGTCGCGCTCTGGGCGATGTCGGTGCGCATCTGCGCCCCCTCAAACTGGATCATCTTGGCGGCCTTGTACGCCCGCTCGCGGGCCTGCTCGACGGTATCCCCCACGGCATTGACCGAGAGCACACGCCCACCAGCGGTGACGAGGATGCCGTTGTCCATCAGCTTGGTGCCCGCGTGAAGCACGCTTACGCCCTCTACGCTCTCGGCGTCTTCGATGCCTTCGATGACCACCCCGGTTTCTGGGTCCTGCGGGTAGCCCTTGGACGCGAGGACCACGCACACGGCGTGCTGCTTGGAGAACTGGACATCGACCTCGTCGAGGGTGCCCGCGGCCGTCGCCCAGAGGAGTTCGATCAGATCGGACTCGAGCAATGAGATCAACGGCTGGCACTCCGGATCACCAAAGCGGACATTGAACTCGAGGACCTTGGGGCCCGCGGGGGTAAGCATGATCCCGGCGTAGAGCACGCCGCGGAAGTCGATTTCGTCACGGCGGAGCACATCGGCGATCGGCACGAGCACCTCGGACTCGATCTGGGCCATGACCTGATCGGAAAGGGTCTCTGCAGGGCAGAACGCGCCCATGCCGCCGGTGTTTGGCCCGGTGTCGCCATCGCCCAGACGCTTGTGATCCTGGCACGGGGGCAGGACGAGGATATTGTGACCGTCGAGCAGGGCGAGGACGGAGACCTCGGTGCCGTTGAGTTTTTCTTCGACGAGGACCTGCTTGCCGGCATCGCCGAAGACCCGCTTGTCCATCATCTCGCGGACGGCCTTGATGCCCTCTTCGTTTGTCTGGGGGACGATCACGCCCTTCCCCTTGGCGAGCCCGGTAGCTTTGATGACAAAGACCTCATCGCGGCTCTTGAGGTATTCCTCAGCGTGGGCCAGCTGGGTGAACACGCGCCCCTCGGCGGTGGGCACGGAGGCGGCCTTCATCATTTGTTTCGCGTATGCCTTGTCGGCTTCGAGCTGGGCGCCTTTAGCGTTTGGGCCAAAGACCATGCGCGACGAGCCGTCGGCCCGTTTGCCCAGTTGATCCGCCCAGCCCTCGGCCAACGGGTCCTCTGGACCGATGACGACCAGATCGACCTGCTGGCGATCGCAGAACTGGACCAAACGGTAGAGCTCGCCGCCCAGTACTGGGACATCGACCGGCTGGGCGAGCTTGGCGATGCCAGGATTCTGCATATGGGTGGCATAGAGGGTGCCCAAACGGGGGGATCGGGCGAGCCCCTTGGCCAGGGCATGCTCGCGTGCCCCGCCGCCGATCAGGAGGACATTGAGGGTGTCGGGGATGGTCATATTCGCTTGATCGTTGCTCATCTCCGATCATAGTCTCCAGGGTTCTCGGGTGTTTGAGGGGGCAAAGAAATACCCGGCTCGCGAGTGCGAGCCGGGCAGGTTTGTGGCGTTTGGGATGCTCGGTGCGGGGCTTTAGTCCGGGCACCCGGCGGCGAAGGAGTCGAGGAAGGCCGAGACATCGAAGAAATCGAACTCGCCGTTGTCATCGAAGTCCGCGACGGGGTCCTTGGCACCGAAGGCGTCGAGGAAGTCGGAGACATCGAAGAAATCGAGTTCGTCGTCGCCAGTCATATCCGCCGGGCAATCGCTCGGGGCCGGGTAGGTTGAGAGATCGGATTCTGTGAAATCTGGGTCGATCCCATTGCCCTCCGAGATGCCGATGATGGCGTCGTCGATATCGATGCGTTCCCAAGAGATCACGATCACCCCATCGAAGTGCATCTCAATTTGGAAGATATTGGGTGTCGAACCTGAGTACTCATAGATGCCGTCGTAGCTGATCACCATGCGGTCTTCGAGCTGCTGCCAGCGGACCTTCCCACTGCCCGAACTCGATGGGTTCAGGTCATCGAACATCGCGGAGACCCGGACCATATCGAAATGATCATCGAGGCTCTCAGAATAGTCGCTGTCGGAGCCGTCTAGCGTGATGTAGCCGTTGGATCCGATGTAGAAACTCCCGAAGGATTGGTCGTAGACATGAATCTGATGGCCGTCGGCGATTGATACGAACTCGGAATCATCGTCGCTCAGGCTCAGCTGCGTGCCCACGCTTGGATCAAATGGGAGCACGCCACCGGGAAGCGGGATCATGGTTGGGGTGTATCCATCGACGGAATCGGCGGGTGTCAGTGTGAGCTGCATGCCCTCGAGATCGATCCCTCCGGGGAAGGCTTCGGTGTAGAAGTCCGGGATGTCCGGGGTGGAGAAGGCATAGCCATTGCCGTTGTTGTCGTCGATCTGGGCGTTGCCGGCTCGGTCTTGCGCCTCGATGACAAACACATAGTCTGTGTTATCGGTGAGCCCGCCAAGCCCGATGGTCAGCGAACTTGAGATCGCTCCGGAACCGGCAGAGCCGGTCAGATTGGCCATGCTGGTGCCGAAGCGGACCGTAGCACTGACGGCCTCATCGAAATCGATGTTCACATCTGCCTTGCGGGGCTCGATGTTGGTGACGGAGACCGCATCCACCATAGGGGCCATGCAATCGATGTTCCCGGAGGCGACGACGGGCACGCTGGTCCCGCCTTCACCATCGTCGGCATCGATGTAGGTCGCGTGGATCGTATCACCGGGGACAACCGTGATATCTCCTCTGTTGGTGTCCGAGATCAAGAATGAGCCGACAAACTGAGCGGACTCGGGGGCGGATTCGGTGAGCGTGAGCACCAGCGGAGGGCTTGATTGCGAATCTGTATCGATCACGATATCGACGGTGTCTGTGATTGAATCCGAGGTGTTGAGATCGCAATCGCTGACCAGGACGGTGATCTCGCTTGAGCAGGTGAAGACGGAGCCGCCGATGCTGATCACGCCCGATGACGAGCAGTTGACCAGCGTTGAGGAGGAGACGAGCCCGAAGGTCTGTGTATCGCCCGAGGCGATGTTGAACCCGCTGACCTCGACGGTGTAGGCACCGGGGGCGGGGTTCTGGATGGCGACCTGTTCTATATTGTTGAGATGATCCTCAACTGTTTGGACGGCCGAAGCATTCGGATTGGCGGGATCGAGGGTCCATGGGAGGTAGACCGTACCATCCGAACCGATGATCTTGAGATCGAGGTCGTTGACGAGGCTGTTGGTGACATTGGAGGCCGCCGGCGCATCGTCCCAAGCCATCGTGACCTTGAGTTCGCTCTCGCCAGAGCCCACGAGAATAATGCCTTTGTAGGTCGCGCCTTGGGCGACCTCAGACTCGATCAGGTTCTCATTGAGTACTGTATCAATAGCCGGGACCGCGCGGACCGAGCCGTAACCGTACTTGTAGTCTGGGCCCACATTGCCACGATCCACCGCAGTGTTGGCGAGGAGTGCCTTGAGTGTTGCGTTCATCGGATCGTTGAGCTCGGGGAAGGTCGCCCGGTATTGCTGCAAGATCAGCGCCGAGATCCCGGTGACGGTCGGGGCGGCCATCGAGGTGCCGCACTTGACGGTGTAGCCTCCGAAGGAACTCGTGGAGGTGACACCTCTATCACCGCCGTCTTGGCAGCCAGGCGCGGAGATATCAGGCTTGAGCCGACCATCATCGGTTGGTCCCCATGAGCTGAAGTCGCTGCTCAGATCCGTATCGGAATCGACCGAACCGACCGTGATGTGGTTCTTGGCGCAGCCCGGAGGCGCAGTGGAGTAGAACTCGCCATGATTGCCGTTGTCATCGCCCTGGCAGCGGAAAGACTGGCGTTCGTTGCCATTGGCCCAGACGATGCGGAACGGATCGCCCATTGATCCTCGAGCGATGCTGTCGATGAGCGCGCTGGTGGTACCGTAGTTGCCGGTCCACTCGCAGGGGTAGCCGTTGGGTGCGATGTTGGTGCCGATGGAGTTGTTGGAGATGTCTACATCATAGAGGCTGATGGCTTCGCTGTAGTCTGCTTCGAGGTCACCGGGATCGGTGTAAAGGAAGCCCTCTGAGAGCCCACCCTCTTGCTCGAAGGCGTAGGAGATCAGGTTGACCCCGGGTGCCATACCCCGGTTATTCGCGTTGATATTGCCACCACCACCGATCGTGCCGGCGACATGAGTCGCGTGATCCGAGACGCCATCTGTGTCAGACAACCCGATGGTCAGTCGACCACCAAAGTCCGAATGGCTCGAGACCTTGCCCGCATCGAAGACAAAGACATCGATCCCCGTTCCATCGAGGCTGTAAGGGGCGGTGTTGAGCGTGTTCACACCGGTGAGCTGGCGGTTCTCGGCGTTGAGCTCGCCGAGCTTGGGGAGCGGTGGCTCGACCCACATGACGGCATCTTCGCTGGCGATCTTCTTGATCTGGTCCGGGTCGACCGCGATGACGATCGTATTGATCGCGTCGGCCTGCGAGAGCAGCTTGGCGTGGTAGGTGGCGGCGAGGCGTAAGGATTCTGCGGCTCGGGCGACATCGGGGTGCAGCTGGACGACCACCACAACCTGCGGGTCGAGATCGTGGGCTTTGAGCTCGCTCACGGTCATCACGCCGCTGTCGGCGAGCTCTTTAAGTTTGGAAGACTTTGTGATCGCGTTCTGTGAGAGCATCCAGGGATGGACGAGCTCGGCTTGTAGGTCCGGGTGGAGCTTGTGAGCGAGTTGGATGGGGGCGATCGAAGCGATCGAGGAACCCGCAAGTTGAGTGACATCGGCATGCTGATCGAGCGTTGCGAAGTAGGTCGTACCGCCGAGCGATGTGGTGAGGTCGAGCCCGGATGCCTTGAGTGCTTGGCGCTGCGACTTGCCCGGCGGAGCCTTGAGGCTGACGAGCACGCGGGACTGTTCTGTACGAGTAGCGAGCTGGCTGATGGAGGTGCGGAGCTGGGCGATCGACATGGGTTGTGATCGCTCGACAAGCCCGGAATTCCACTTGACGGGTGTGCCGGGCTGGTAGACTGTTGATTGAGCGTTGGTCACAGAAGCCGCAACGGCACATCCGGCCACAGCGATCAGGATATGCGACCACTGCGACAGTTGGTTTTCAAGGTTCAAAGCACGATCTCCGAGTTGATCTATTGGGTTCGTCCACAAGAAAGTGCCCGGCACGAGAACCGAGCACGAAGAAACATCATCCTGAAACCGCTGGGCCGTGTCAAGCCCGGAATCGGCATTTATGAGATAATATCGGGGTTTTGGGTTATTTGGCCAGAGCCGCGAGGGCTTGATCGACCGCCTGATCACGCTCGATCAGCTCGGCCCGGCCTTCGCTCGATCGGGCTTTGAACTCGACCTGGCCCTGTTCGATCGTCTTGGCTGAAATGATAAACCGAGCGGGGATACCAATCAGGTCGGCGTCCTTGAACTTGGAGCCCGGGCGATCGTCGCGATCGTCGATCAGCACATCCATGCCTTGCCCAGCGAGTTCTTCGGCCAGGGCCTTGGCGGCGTCGATCACGCCCTCGTCCTTGGGCTTGATCACTACGATCTGGACATGGTACGGGGCGATGGCGGCTGGCCAGATTATCCCGTTGTCGTCGTGGGACATCTCCACGCACGCCGAGAGCGTCCGCGAGACACCGATGCCGTAGCAGCCCATGATGACATCCTGCTTCTTTTGCTGCTTATCAAGCACGGAGAGCCCCATTGCTTCGGAGTACTTCGTGCCGAGCTTGAAGATGTGCCCCACTTCGATCCCGCGTCGTTCTTCGAGCAACGCGCCAGCTGCGCGTGGCGACGGATCGCCAGCTTGGGCATCGCGGATGTCGGCGACCTGGATCTTCTTGTCCGCGATCAGCGGAGCCATATCGCGTGACCAGTTGAACCCGGTGATGTGGTGGTCTTTTGCGTCGGCACCGGTCGCCCATGAAGCGGCTGACAGCGCGTCGGGATCGACGACCAAAGTCGAGGGGATCGACAGCGCGGCTCTTGGCGAGACATACCCGATGTGGAATCCGGCGGCGATGGCTTCCTTCTCTGGGGCAAGCTCTACACCAGCGCCCACGGCATCGCGGACCTTGGCTTCGTTGACGGCGTGATCGCCGCGAACCACCGCGACGACCCAGCGTGGGGTGTCCTCGTTGGTCTGGAAGACGATGGACTTGAGCATGCCGCTGGCCTGGGTGCCAAGGTGCTCGGCGACGCCCTCGATCCCTGGCATGCCGGGGGTGTGGTGCTTGGTGATCTCGTCGCTGGCAGCGACTTTGAATGACCATGCCCGCTCGCCGATCTCGGCTTTTTCCACATTCGCGGCGTATCCCGAATCAGGACAGACCAGAATCGTGTCCTCACCGGATGCACAGTTGACCATGAACTCGTGCGATGCAGATCCACCGATGGGACCGGCGTCGGCTTCGACAGCCGAGAAATCCAGCCCGCAACGGGTGAAAATGTTGGTGTATGCCTGGTACATCTTGTCGTATACCGCGTTGAGCCCGGCTTCGCCCTCGAGCTCGATATGGAAGGAATAGGCGTCCTTCATAATGAACTCGCGGCAGCGTAGCAACCCGGCCCGAGGGCGGGCCTCGTCGCGGAACTTGGTCTGGATTTGGTACAAATTCAGGGGGAACTGCTTGTACGAGGTCAGTGCGCTGCACATCAGGTCGGTGATGACTTCTTCGTGCGTGGGTCCCAGGGCGGTCTTGCGGCCGTGGCGGTCTTCGAGGGAGAAGAGCAGGTCGCCGTAGTCTTGGTCGCGTTTGGTGTCGGCGTAGAGTTCCATGGGCATCAACGCGGGCATGAGCATCTCGGAAGCACCGGCCGCGTCCATCTCTTGGCGGACGATCTCGGAGACCTTGCGCAGCGAACGCCATGCCAGTGGCAGGTAGTTGTAGATCCCCGCGCCGACCTGACGCACGAACCCGGCCCGGGCGAGGAAGATGTGCGATGGAGTGACCGCGTCGCCCGGCGCGTCGCGGGTCGTCGGGATGAGTGTCTGCGTCCACAGACCAACGCACCCGGTGGTGGCGTTGAGGTAGGCGGGGCGGGTGGAATCCGATGGGGTGTTGAGTGTTGGCATGGCTGCCAAGTTTACGCCACCATCGCGCCAATACCCAGCGTACGCCGGCTCTTGCAGGCTGATTGGGCTAGTTCACCGGGGATTGAGTCGGCTGCTTGTGCTCGATCTGAGCCGATGAACGCCGGGAGCCCGAACGATAGAAATCCATACGCTCTTGAGCGTTGAGTAGCGTCGGGGCGTGGTTCCACCAGCAGGTCTCCAGCGGAACCGCGAGATCCGTGGCCAGCTCAGCAATCTGCGTATTGGAAAGATCCACAAAGGGCGTCTCGATGACGACATCGACGGCGGTCTCTTGGCCCGCATCGAGCGAGGCAAGGCGAGCGGCGAGCAATGCACGATCAATCGCGTTGCCGATCTCATCGACCAAGTTATCCGCTGTCTGATCTGGGGCGAGCGTGGTCTCTGGACGCATGATCCGGATTGGCCAGACCACCTTGCGGATGCCGGCCCGCATCGCGATCTGGGCGGCTTCGAGGAGCATCCGCGACTGGATCGCGCCGATTGGGCTCTCGTTGAGCAATCGTTGATCGTCGGGCGGGTACACGGATTGATTCGGGAAGATATCGAGGGCGTACACGCTGGCCTGCTGGACAATCGCCGGGTCCACGGCGGAGATCATCAGGTCGATCTCCTGGGTCCACTCCCACCATCCGGGGAGAACAATCGAAGTGCCGACGGTGTCTTTGCCGGAGATTTGTTGCTGTTCATTGGCCATCGCGCACGCGAGGAGCGACTCGACGCCGCTGTCGGAGAGGATGACGCACCGATCTTGTGTGAACCGTGGAACGATCATGTGGGTATCCTATCAGATTCTAGAACAGTGTGCATTGCGCTAGTGGTTTGGCGACGGCGCCCGGAAGTCGGCCAGGTCGATCGAGCGGAAGTACGCGATGGTGCGTTCGAGCCCTTGCTCAAGCTCAATCGTCGGTGACCAGTCCAGGATGGCCTTGGCCCGCGTGATGTCTGGCTGACGCTGGAGCGGGTCGTCCTCGGGCAGGTCCTCAAAGTTCAGCTGGCTTGTTGAGCCCGTAAGCTCGATCACTTTCTCGGCGAGTTGCTTGATGGTGAACTCGTTCGGATTCCCGATATTGACCGGCAGATAATGCGAATCATCGGTCTCCATCAGGCGGATGAGCCCTTCGACGAGGTCATCACGGTAACAGAATGAGCGGGTCTGGGAGCCATCGCCGAAGATGGTGATGTCTTTGTTTTGAAGAGCTTGGAGGATGAAGTTGGACACGACGCGACCATCGAATGGGTGCATGCGCGGGCCGTAGGTGTTGAAGATACGGGCCACGCGGATGCTCAAGCCGTGCTTACGGTGGTAATCGGCAAAGAGTGTTTCGGCGGCTCGTTTGCCCTCGTCGTAGCAGGCGCGTGGTCCGATGGGGTTGACATTGCCACGGTAGGACTCGGGCTGGGGGTGGACGGTTGGGTCGCCGTAGACTTCGGAGGTGGATGCTTGGAGGATTTTGGCCCCGCACCGCTTGGCCATGCCCAGCGTGTTGATCGCGCCCATGACGGAGGTCTTCATGGTCTTGATCGGGTTGTACTGGTAATGCCCCGGGGCGGCTGGGCACGCGAGGTTGTAGATCTCGTCGACCTCGAGCCAGATCGGGTGGGTCACATCGTGGCGGACGAGCTCGAAGTTGTTGTAGTTGAGCAAATGGAGTACATTGGTTTTTTGCGAGGTGAAGAAGTTGTCAAGGCAGATGACATCGTGCCCGTCGCCGACGAGTCGCTCGCAGAGGTGGCTGCCCAAGAATCCTGCACCGCCGGTGACGAGTACGCGTTTGATTGGCATGGAGGGGCTTCTTTCAGAGTCTGAACACTAAATCAGGAATGGACATGCGAGCTTGAGCGATCGGCCGCGATTTGGCGGGCGTAGCGGATCATCGCATCGATCGGGGACCACGCCGGTGACCAGTTGAGCCCCTGCTTGGTGGCGGACATATCGGCGCAGGTGTAGTGCTGATAGGTTGAGACCATGGCCTCGGGCATATCGAAGTATTCGGGGCTTACGCGGGTACTCAGGGCTTCGTTGATCGCGTCGACGATCTCGTTGAACGAGGTCGTCTGCCCGGAGCCGAGGTTGTAGATCCCGGGGATGACGCCAGACGCCGAGCCGGCCATGGTGCAAGCGACGACATCGTCGACAAAGACCTGATCGCGTTCGTGCTCGCCCATCTTGAACAGGCGGGCCTTGCCGGTATCGAGGATCTGGTTGGTGAGGTGATAGACCATCGAGGCCATCTTGCCCTTGCGGCTTTCGCCGGGCCCGAAGACATTGAAGTAGCGCAGCCCCACCACATGGGGCATCGGCTCGTTGGCGGCTTTGCGCATCTCGAAGAACCGCATGACTTCGACATCCATCAGCCATTTGGAGAAGCCGTAGACATTGTTGGGTTCGCCGGCGTCATCGACGGGGAACGGGATGCGATCGTCGGCCACGGCGGGCGAGCCATAGGTCGCGGCCGATGATGCGTAGACCAAGGGCACATCGCATTCGACGCAGGCTTCGAGAATGTCGGCGAAGGGCTCGGTGTTGCCGGCGAGCATTTTCTTCTCGTCGAACTCGAGCGTGTCGGTGATGGCGGCGAGGTGGAAGACGGCCTTTGGTTGAAGACCGAGCAGCGCAGGCTGCCAGTTGAGTTCGCTGACCGAATCGCTGAGCACCGAGCCCGTAAATGGCCCTACGCCCTCGCGTTGGCAGGCTTCGACGATGTTGGCGTATGAGCCGGTGCGGAAGTCGTCGACGATGTAGATATGGGCTTCGGGCTCGCGTCGGAGCAGCTTGGCGACGAGATTCGAGCCGATGAAGCCGGCTCCGCCGGTGACGATGTAGACGGGGTTGGTGTTGGTATGTTCTGGGGATTCCATGGAAGATTGTAGCTCAATCATCGAGCGAGGAATCGTTCTCGTTGGTCTTCTCATCGGGCAGGGGTGGGAGTTTGAGCAGCTGCCCGATCGAGATATCGTCCATGGATCGGAGAATGTTGCGGTTGGATTCGAAGATGAACTGTGCGTGTCGCGATGAGCCGTAGATCCGTTGGGAGATGCGTGAGAGCGAATCGCCGGACTGGACAATGTATTCAATGACCTTCGACTCAGATGCGCTGTGTGGTTCGATGACACCGGGCTCGGTGTTGCCCCCGACGACCTTGCCCTGGATGTTGTCTTTGTCCTTGGGGATCCGCAGCACCATGCCCGGCTTGAGCTTGCGCGGGTCCACGCTGGGATTGGCCCGGGCGATAATCCCCCACTCATCGATCGATCCGAAGTAGAGCTTGGCGATCGATTGCATCAGCTCGCCCTGCTGGACGACATGCTGGTTGAACTCAGGCGGGATGAGTCGGGGTTCTGTGGTTGCTGATTTGATAAGTTTGTTATCGTTGGGATCAACTTGAGGGATAAGACCGGCGAACGGATCTTGGTTGGGATCAGGAGTGATTCCATTCTCGACAGGTTGATGCATATCAGGAATGATTGGACTGGATTCTGGTGCTGGATCAATATCTGGTTCAGGCACGATCGGATTCTGCCCGAAGCGAATGGTGGGCTCTTGCTCTTTGCTTGGCTGCCACATCCAATAGACACCGATCCACACGAGCACGAGCAGGCACAGGCCGAAGAATATTCTGGATGTTCGTTCGTCCATGCTGGTGGTCCTTGAGGCTCGTTGAGCTTGTAGAGTATATCGGGCCAATCTTCAAAACAAAGCCAGGATCGTGATGGCACGATCCTGGCGGGGTATGAATCAGATGAAGTCAGCAAAAACCGCTTATTCGTCGATGACTGACTGATCAGACGCTTCGGCCAGTGCCTGGGCTTCTGCGAGCTCGCGCCGGTCGCTGATGTCCTTCTTGCGTGACCAGACCAATGGGGCCGCGATCGCGATCGAAGAATAAGTACCGATCAGCACACCCACGAGGAGCGCGAAGCTGAACGCGTGGACGCCCTGGCCGCCACGCCAGTAGAGGATGAACACCGCGAGCAGCGTGGTGCCCGAGGTGATCAAGGTACGCGAGACGGTCTCGTTGACCGAGCGGTTAATCACGGCCTTGGACGCGTAGGGCAGCTTGCCCTTGTTCTCGCGGACACGGTCCATAATGACGATGGTGTCGTTGAGCGAGTAGCCGATAATGGTCAGGAGCGCTGCGACGAGGTTCAGGTCGATTTTGAACGGCTCGAGCATCAGTGCCCGGGTCAGCCCGTCAAACTGAGGCATGTCGTAGATAATCTCCGAGAGGGCCAACAGACCCAGCACCGAGAGCACATCGTGGGTCAATGCTACGATTGCAGCCGCCGAATAACGGACGGAGCCGAACCGGACCCAGATATAGATCAGAATGAGGAGCAGCGAGAGCAGTACGGCCGCAAATGCGGTCGCTCGGAAGTTCTCGGCGATGGCCGGCGAGAAAGATTGGACGCTGAGCTGATCCGACGAGTTGGCCAGAGCCGCGAGCACGAGTCGCCATTCAGAGTCGGCGACCTCGGATTCCCACGCGGTGGGGTTCGAGAAGTAGTCGAGCCCCGGATCGAACGCGACGAGTGCGAACGAGGTCACAGCTTCTTCATTGCCTTCGGTGATGATAATGTCGGTCTTACGCCCAACATTCTCGATAAAATCTTGTTTCTGACGCGTGATGTTCAGCCGGTTCTGGATCTGCTCGAGCGATTGCACGGGCGAAATATTCTCAACATAGATCACCACGCCGCCCGAGAACGCGGAGATATCGTTGCGGAACTCTGGGCGGTTGATGTTCTCGCCCAGACGATCATTGAGCACCGGATAGACCGGAGCCGAAGATGCGTCCGCGACCTGCGAGAACTCGAACTTCAATGGCGGAGGCGTGTCGAGGTACTCGATAAACAGGTTCGTAATCTCTTCGCCGATGGTCACTCGGTCGTCAGATGTGGTCTTGATGACAAAGCGGTCGGATGTCACGCCGTCGTCTTGCGGGTTGACCGGGATGACCTGGGCACCGCGTAACACCTCGAGATCCGCATCCTCGTTGGTGCTCAGCAGCTCGATCTTCTCTTGAACCTGGGCACGGGTCATCGTCAAATGCGTGCCGGGCTCATCAGGGTTTTCCTTGAACTTGAGCGTCACCTGCGTGCCGCCGCGGAACTCGGTGTCGAGCATCTTCTCGCCCTGCGAGATGATCATGACAACACCCAGCGAGATCAGCCCGAGCGAGATGAACGAGGTGACCCAGCGGAGCCCGATCCAGTTGATGTTGGGCTGGAGGATGCGTTCGAGGGGTTTGAAGACCATCGGGAGCATGGTCATCTTGCGGAACTTGAGCTTCTCGACTAGTGTTGAAATGATCAGATGGTTGATAAACAACGCGCTGACCATGGTGCAGACCACACCGATTCCCAGCGTGATCGCAAAGCCCTTGATCTCCTGGGTGCCGACATTGGCAAGCACCAGACAGACGATGAGGTTCGTCACATTGCCGTCGACGATTGAGCTGAGTGCCTTGGCGTACCCGAGCTTGACGGCCTGGCGGAGATCGAGCCCGCCGTTGAGTTCTTCGCGGATGCGCTCATAGATGAGCACATTGGCGTCCACCGCCATACCGAAGGTCAGGATGATGCCCGCGATACCCGGGAGGGTCAGCGATGCACGCGAGAGGGCGATGGCGCCGAGGATCAGCAGGGCGTTGGCGGCCAGACAGATCACGGCGACAAGCCCGTACCCGAAGTAGTAGAAGATCATGAAGACTGAAACAATGATCAACGCGAGCTTGCCCGCGTCGATGCCGGCGATCAGGTTGTCTTGGCCGAGATCCGGCGCGATCGTGTTCTCGGAGAGCGGCTCGGGGGAGAGCTTGGCCTGGAGCGAACCAGCACCGAGCACGCGGACGACATAGTTGATTTCGTCGGGGGTGAACTCGCCCTGGATGATGCCGTCGGCGGAGATCTTGGAGTTGATGTTCGGGGCGGTGAAGACCTCGTCGTCGAGGAGGATGGCCATCTGCTTGCCCTGGTTGCTGCCCGTGAGCTCGCCCATGCGCTGGGCACCGGCCTGGTTCATCTTGAACCCGATCGCGGGACGACCGAGCTGGTCAGCGGTCTGGAATGCCCGTGCGACCTTCCATCGCCCGTCTGCACTGCTGTTAGTCAGGCGGAGCCCGGTGACATCCCATGCGAGCATGTAGTAGTCGCCGTTGAACTCTTCGACGACATAGCCACGGTTGTAGAAGAAGCCCGAAGGGTTCTCGACCATCGCATGGTAACTGCTCAGCGAGTCATACCAAGAGTCTGGCTTGTTGATCTTGAACCAGCGGGCATCGCGGGTACCGGCCTGCTTAGGGCCTTTTTCGCGGAGCAGCTCACGAAGGCGTTCTTCTTCAAGGTGGGTATTGGATGAGTCTCCAAGCCCTTCTGGATCAATCGTGATCCGGAAAGTCAGCACACCCGAGGCCTGCACGAGTCGCTTGAGGTCAGCGGTGTCATCGAGGGATTTACGATCTGCCGAGAACAGGTCGTATGACTCGATCACGACATCAAGCTGGTCTTCGAGGGTTGGGTACTGATCGCGGATGCGGTCTAATGCCCGTTTGCGTGGGCTATCGACCGGCTTCATTTCACCGGTTTCGTCTTTGAGCATCTTCTGGACTTGAGATAGCTCAAGGGCTCGCTTGACGGCTTCGGGAGAGACTGCGGTGGCGAGTGATTCGTCGCGAGCGAGTTCGTACTCAAGCTCCGCGATCGCGACCTGCTCGGCGATCCGATCAAGATCATCCTCGCTCACATCCGGGTTGTTTTCCATCTCATTGAGCACGGCCCATTGTTCTTGGGCTGTGTCGTACGCCGCGGCGGCCTGGTGGAGAAGATCCGTCACGGTTGGGCTTGCGGCCCCCAGACGGGTCAGCTCTTGCTCACGCTCCTCAGGAGCCATCCGCATGACCTGCTCGAACTCATCGGGCTCGATCGAGGTGACCGAGAGCTTGGCGAGTTCGGCTTCGAAGTTGGCCTTGAGTTCCTTGACATGCTCGCTGGGCAACGGCATCGTGATCTCGATGCGGTCTTGGCCCTGGCGCACGATGGAGATTTCATAGAGACCGTTGGGGTCGATACGCTTCTTGAGCACATCGATGACCTGTGGGATCACATCGCTGGCGTTTTCAGTTGAGCCGAGCTCAACGGAATAGATCAGCGAGGCACCACCCCGCAGGTCTTTACCCAGCCCGATCTTCTTGTCCACGGGGGTGGAGACGACAAAGGCGAGAATCAGCATCGCGATGGCGATGGTCATATTGCGGACATAGTGACGCATGCGTATGAACCTCTCCGGCTATGGAGTATAAAGCGTAAATCGAAAAATGGGTTAAGCAGAGAGCGCTTCGGTATCGGAACCGGCCTTCGACAGATCGGTTGGTTGACTCACTGAATCGAGCACGGTCGAGATCGAGCCCTTGGCGAGCCACAGGCGGGGGTGCGAGGACTTGTCGGTCTCGATGAGGACCTCGTTGTCCTTGAGTTCGATCACGGTGCCGATGATGCCCCCGGCGGTGCGGATCTTGTCGCGCTTGCCAAGGGTCGAGAGCATGTTGGCACGCTTTTTCTTCTCTTTGCGTCCGGACATTGACATGATCAGGAACATCCCGATCATCATAATGATGCCGAAGAACAAGATATTGGGGCTCCCAGCCCCGGTCGCGGGGGCTCCATTGGCGGGTGTGCCCGGGGCGGCGGTGGTTGCTCCACCGGCTGGCGCAGCGACTCCACTACCCGCGGCTTGAGCAAGCACGGGCACTGATCCCGGGTTCATGCTCGGTTGGATCAAAATCAGCTCGAAGCCGAGTGGTTGTACTGGTTGTATCATGGCGTACCTTTCATGCGATGCATGCTTTGCATAGCCCTCACCGACAATGCTCGATCAGGGTGAGGATGGTAGGACTGTTCGAGCCCATAAATGGTATTTTCGGCACCTGTTTCATCCCGAACATGGCATCAACTTAGATCCGATCAGCCACGATCTGCGCCAGGTGCGGGCGTTTGGACACAAACGCATCCCAATCATCACTGCGGATCGCTTCGCGGAGGTCGCAGGTGAGGCGCTGGAAGAACCGGAGATTGTGCAAGGTGACCAAGATCGGGGCGAGCATCTCGCCGGCGAGGAACAGGTGGCGGAGGTACGCCCGGCTGAACGGCCGCCCGGCTGGAGTGACCCAGCCGTTGAGTGCCGGATTGCAGGCTTGGCAGTCGCAGCCCTGCTCGATCGGGCCATCGTCGAGGGCGAACTGGGCGTTTCGCAGGCGGATCTGCCCGTTGCGACCGGGTTCGCTGGTAAAAGCACTGGCTGTGCGCCCGTTGCGGGTGGGCAGAACGCAATCGAACATGTCTACCCCGGCGAGCACGGCCATGGTGATATCGTGCTCATAACCCACACCCATCAGGTACCGGGGCTTGTGCTCGGGCATCTTGGGGGCGGTGTGGCGGACAATATTGGCGATATCCTCGGTCGATTCTCCCACGGCCACCCCGCCGATGGCGTAGCCGGGCAGATCAATATTGCAGATATGCTCGATCGACCAGTCCCGCATTTCTAGATCTGCACCGCCCTGGATGATCCCGAAGAGGGATTGCTCGCTCGGGCGGGCGTGGGCTTGCTTGCAGCGATCGAGCCAGCGGACGGTACGCTCGTTGGCGATGGTCAGGCGCTGGGCGTGGTCGTACTCGGATTTCTTCTTGGTATCGCGTGCGGTGGCTTTGTTCAGGCGTGACTGGTTCACGGTGTGGGCGTTGGGATCGACTGAGGGGGGGCAATCGTCGAAGGCCATCATGATGTCCGGACCGAGTTCATTCTGAACGCGCATGGCGATCTCGGGGTTGAGCCGGATCTTGGAGCCATCGAGGATGGATTTGAAGACGACACCGTCCTCGTCGATGGCGTTGATGTCGGCCATGGAGTACGCCTGGTACCCGCCCGAATCGGTGAGGATCGGGCCGTCCCAGTTCATGAACTTGTGGACGCCGCCCATGTCGCGGATGAGCTCGGAGCCCGGGCGGAGCATCAGGTGGTAGGTGTTATTGAGTAGGATCTCAGCCCCGCCCTGGCGGACCTGATGGGGCATGATCCCCTTGACGGTGGCGCGGGTGCCCACGGGCATAAACGCGGGCGTGGCGAACGAGCCGTGCAGGGTGTGGACGCGCCCGGTGCGGGCGTTGCCCGATTTAGCTTCGATATCGAATGAGAGTGGCTGGGTCATCGGGAAAAGATAGGTCGTACACCTGCAAAAGACTGTTTACCCCGTGCACTACTACAACTACTCGTCGTTCTTGCTGGCCTCGGCGAGCATCTTCTTCTCTTTGTCACTCAGCGATGCGAGCCCCTTCTGCGAGACCTTCTGGAGGATCTTGTCGATCTGCTCGGGCGAGGGGCCCGACGAGCCGGTGTTGTTGTAGTTGCGGTAGGACGACTTTGGTCGCCCATTGTCCTTCCTTGCTTTGGACTTGCCCTTCTTGTTCTTGGGCTCTCGGCTGTCGCCGAAGACATCGAAGAAATCGACCAACAGCTTGGAGTTGCGGATAAAGAAGAATCCTGCGATCGCACCGCCCACATGGGCCGCCTCGCCGCCGGCGTTGTTCGTGCCCATGAGCAGGCTGACGAGCGCGATGGCGACATAGCCATACGCGAAGGTCCGCATCTTCATGGGGATCGGCGGGAAGAGCAGCTGGATGGTCGAGTTGGGCGACACAAACGCGCACGCCACGATCACGCCAAACACGCCCGCGGATGCACCGATCAGCGGAGTCGTAAAACCATCGCTGAGAATGTTGAGCGGCGTGTATTCACCGAGCAGGTTTAAAATAATGAATAGTAATCCGCCGGCGAGCCCGCACATCAGATAAAACGCGAGGTAGAGCTTGCGCCCCAGATACTGCTCGACCATGGGCCCAAAGACCCACATCCCAAACATGTTGAAAGCCACATGCATGATGCTGTAGGGATCATGCAGAAACTGGAAAGTGATCAATCGCCAGACTTCCAATCGCTGGATTGCCGAATGTATTGTCAGATTTCCCAAAGTGTAGAGTTGAGGGATCATCGTAGTGGCGAGCAGGTGGATCGAGATATTGATCACGATGATCCATGTGGTCACCGACCAGCCGGGAGCGCGTGCGATGAGGTTGCCCCCGGAGCCATACCCGTCGTTGTACCCGGATCGGCTGCCCATCCCTCGGCTCTGGTTCACATAATCTCGGTCATGGATGCCCATATACAAATCACTCCGCCCATTCGATCAATCTGGGAAGCCCGGCTTCCCCATATATTAGGATTTTCGGCTGGATTCTGTCGCCCGCTTGAGGGTTCGGCGTTCCTTGCGCGATAAAGACTCCATCCCGCTCTCCGAAATCTTGCTCAGGATCCGATCCAGCTCCGCCTGTGGGACGACTTCTTGGTCGTCCTCATCAACAAGCGGCTCGGAATCGTCTGTATTCCCGGTTTTCCACGATTCGTCATCGTCGTCATGGTGCCCGGGGACCATCGAGCCGTAGGACAAGAACTGCAAGCGTCGTTTTTCCATCGAGCAGATGATGCCCCCCACGATCGCGATGACCAGGAGCGTGCTGCCGTCCTCAAAGAGGATCCCGACGAGCCCGAGCACCGTCGCCGCCCCCAGCCCGGTATTGACCGAACGCATCATGGCTTTGGATTTGGGCATGCTCCGCCAGAACATAGCCATGAGTATGCGCCCGCCGTCGAGCGGGAGCATCGGCACAAACAAGTTGAACACCAGCAGCACGAGATTGATCGCATAGAACGCCCGGACCAGCTCGAGCCACCAGGCCGACTGCCCGGTGGTGAGCACCAGCGCGTTGGCGTTTATCCCAAGTGTCAACGGATTAAACGAGAGGGCATCGATTGTCCCTGTCAGAACATACAATGGGAGCCCGAAACAGGGAACCAGCAATAGATTCACTATCGGTCCAGCGAGGGCGACCCAGAGCTTTGGTTTCCATTCCTCAGGCGCGCTGTCTGAATACAGGCCGCCCAAGGGCCAGAGCATGATGTCGTTGAACGCCCCGCCGAGTCGTTTGCTCACGAAGCAATGGGCCAGCTCGTGGATCAGCACCAGCACCAGCATCGCAGCGAGCCTTGGCCAGACAAAAACGAACCCTTCTTGGTTTCCCGGTAGTGTGAAGATTAGCTCGCTGATCAGGTAGACCACGAACAGCAGATGCAGGCGGACACGCACGCCCTTGAACTTAGCAATAGTGAAGCCCCAGGCGAGTGGGTTCTCGCCGTCGCCGAAGATCCGCGCGAGGATGGCTTTGGCTTTGTATAAGCGATCGCCGCCGTTGGGGCCTTGCGGGGGGTATGAGGATGACCACTCTTGTTCGCTCATCGTGTATTGGTACACTCCAAAGGGGCAAGAGATGCAGCAGGCGAAATGTGTTGTTAACGCCACCAGGTCGATGAGCCATACACAGCGCTGTCCCCGAGTTCCTCGGCGATGCGGATGAGCTGGTTGTACTTGGCGTTGCGATCGGATCGGCACGGGGCGCCGGTCTTGATTTGCCCGCAGTTGGTCGCCACAGCGATGTCAGCGATGCTCGAATCTTCCGTTTCGCCCGAGCGGTGCGAGAGGACGCACGAGAACCGGTTGCTCATCGCGTAGTTCACCGCATCGAAGGTCTCGGACAAGGTGCCGATCTGGTTGACCTTGACGAGCACGGAGTTGGCGCTCCCCTCGGCGACACCGCGTTCGATGTACTTCTTGTTGGTGACGAACAGGTCATCGCCGACAAGCTGGACCTTGTCTCCCAAGCGTTTGTTGAGCTTGGCCCAGCCCGCCCAGTCGTTCTCGGCTAGCCCGTCTTCGAGCGAGCGGATCGGGTAGCGATCGCACCAGTCGGCCCAGAGGCTGATCAGATCATCGCTGGAAATGATCTCCTGCGAAGAGCTGAAGAACTTGTAGCCCTCCTTGCCATCCTTCTGCGCCTCGTTCCAGAGTTCGCTGGTCGCCGGATCGAGTGCAACGAAGATCTCTTCGCCCCACTTGTACCCGGCCTTGTCCACGGCTTCCTCGATGATCTTGAGCGCATCCTCATTGTCCTTGAGGTTCGGAGCAAACCCGCCCTCGTCGCCGACGGCGGTGGACATGCCCTTCTTGCTCAGTACACCCTTGAGGGTGTGATAGATCTCGACGCCGGCCCGCAGAGCCTGGCCGAAATCATCGAAGCCCCATGGCTGGATCATGAACTCTTGGAAGTCCACGGTGTTGTCGGCGTGCTTGCCGCCGTTGAGGATGTTGAGCATCGGGACGGGCAGGGTCTTAGCAGCGGAACCGCCGAGGTAGCGATAGAGCGGGAGCCCCGAAGCCTCGGCGGCCGCCTTGGCGACGGCGATCGACACGCCGAGGATCGCGTTGGCCCCGAGATTTGATTTGTTCTCGGTGCCGTCGAGCTCGAGCATGGCCTGATCGATGCCCTCTTGGTCCCGTGCGTCCATGCCCTCGATCTCGTTGGCGATCTGGTCGTTAACATTGGCCACGGCCTGAGCGACGCCCTTGCCCATCCAGACATCGGTACCGTCACGGAGTTCAACCGCTTCGGACTCGCCGGTCGACGCGCCAGATGGCACCGCCGCGCGCCCGACGACGCCCGACTCGAGCACAACATCGACCTCGACGGTTGGGTTGCCGCGTGAATCGATGATCTGACGAGCGTGGATAAGTTCGATATCAAAGGCCATGGTCGGTGCTCCGGTTGGGTGATGAGCATCCGCAGTGATGAGCGGATGCGGAATCGGTCGAATTGCACAAGGATATCTGATAATCTGTGCGAGTCGAGTCAATATCGGCTATCGTGAGATGATTCGTGAATCAGGTCGAACAAGTCCACATAGAACGCCCCGGATACTCGTCGTATGCCCATCACCCCCGAACACTTTGAAGATCGGCTCAACTCCATCCGGACCCGCCTTGTGGTCCAGGGGAAGCTTGTCGTAGAGCTCGCGGAGCAGACCTTCGCGACCATTTATGAGCGTGACGCGGAGAAGGCCGCGGAGCTGATGAAGCGTGACGATGAGATCGATCAGGCGGATATCGAGATCGAGCGTGACGCGGTCGATCTGCTGACACTCGCCGTCCGGGGTTCATGCCCGATCGATCCATCACAGATCCGCAGCCTGCTGACGGCTGTCAAGGTGAATAACGAGCTCGAACGGATCGCCGACGCGGTGACGGCGGTGGCTCAGCTGGTCATCTCGCTGGGCGAGCGAACCACACCCTTCCCCAAGACCACCCGCGTGATGACCAACTCCATCGTCGGCGTGATCAGAGAAACCGTGCGTGCATTCCGGGACATCAACGCCGAGCAAGCCAAAGGCGTGCTCAAATGCGAGGTCAACACGCTCGCATTCCACGAGCTCATCACCCGCGATGCGGAGGTCCGGGTTTCTGACGGGCGGATGGAAGTAGACACGGCCTTCGAGCTTCAGGCGATTATCAGCCAGGCGGTGCTCATGGGCGATCACTGCACGAACATCGCCGAGCAGGTTATCTATCAAGCGACGGGCACCATCGTGCGCCATACAACCACCGGCTGGGTTGAGCAGAATCTGCCGAATCTCAATACTACAGACTGATCACCGCTTGTAGAATGGCATCTCTACGACGGTCGCTTCGAGCTCGGTGCGTCCAGCATCAATGCTCAACTTAGTGTCCAGCTCGGTGTGGGCCGAACTCACAAAGCCCATCGCGATGGACTTGTCGAGCGTTGGGCTGGAGCACCCGGAACTGATCGTACCGATGACCTGATCCCCGAGCTTGATGTCCATGCCCTGGCGGGCGGTGCGCTTGGAGTGAATCTCGAGCCCGACGAGCTTGGTGTCCGGGCCGCCGTTCGCTTGGACCTTGAGCAGGGCTTCTTGGCCGATGAAGGTTTCGCCATGTTCTTCGACGGATTTGTCCAGCGCGATGACGAAATCGACACCGCAGGATAGGGCGCAGATGTCTTCGCCAAGCTCATGCCCATACAGGGGCATGCCGGCTTCAAGACGGAGCGTGTCACGCGCACCGAGCCCGCAGGGCTTGATCGCTTCGTGGTCTTCGGCGGTGTTCATCTCCTTGAGCATCATCTTCATCGCCATGCCGATGGCCGACGCGGGGAGGATGACCTCGACGCCGTCCTCGCCGGTGTAGCCCGTGCGGGCGACCATGATCTTCATGATCATCATGTTCTTGACGAGGAAGCGGTAGCGCTTGAGCTGGGGGATGTCCGAGTTGAATCGGCTGATCAGGTCCATGACTTTGGGGCCTTGGAGGGCGATCATCGCGGTCTTGAGGGTGCGATCTTCCATCTTGACATCGAAACTGCGATCGGCGATGACTTTCTCGATATGGGCGCTAATTTTTTCGCGGTTGGCCGCGTTGACCACGACGAGGAAATCGTTGTCATCCATACGGTTGACGATCACATCGTCGAGCACGCCCCCGGAGGCGTTGCAAATCAGCGAGTATCGGCACTGCCCGGTCTGCATCGACCCGATCTTGCGTGAGCAGATATGCTCGAGGAGCCTGGCCGAGTCCTTGCCCTTGAGTGATAAGCGCCCCATGTGTGAGACATCGAAGAGTGAGCCGCTGGTGCGGGTGTGGATGTGCTCGTCCTTGATCGAGGTGGCGTACTTGATGGGCATCTCCCACCCGGCGTACTCGACCATCTGGGCGTCGTAATCGGTGTGGTACGAGTGGAGCGGGGACTGCTTGATGGCTGCGGAGGTCGACATGGGATTCACCTTCGATGGGGAGCTCTGAACGAACAAATCGAAAAATCAAATACGGCTTTAAGCATACGCAACGGGAGTCCACGGGGCGTTGTCGATGAGCCGAACGCCCCCGACATTGGCCGCGATCAGTGCCCGGCAGGGCTCGCTGGGGCGTTGATCCATGCTTTCGAGCGGCATCAGCGTCTTGGCGCCCCTTATCACCGCGTACTCGGGCTCGATCCCGCCGTTAGCCAAGATCTCCCGCATGATCGACTCGCCCTGAAACGGGGTCGGGACACTGGATGCCGCGAAGAGCGCCTGGCTGATCGCCACCGCCTGTACTCGCGCCTCATCGCTGAGATTGAAGTTCCGCGAGCTCATCGCCAGCCCGGATAGTTCCCGCACGGTCTCCGCCGGGATCACCGCAAGCGATCGCCCCTGCTGCTGGCTCATGGTGCGGATGCAGCTGAGTTGCTGCCAATCCTTTTCGCCAAAGACGGCCGCTGATGGTTCGCAGAGATCGAACAGCCTCGACACCACCTGGCAGACGCCGTCGAAGTGCCCCGGGCGGTAGCGATCCTCGAGCCCCGGCTTGCTGGCGATGTCCGGGATCACGATATCAGAAACCACATCTTCGCCCGGCGGATACACCACATCCACGGCTGGGTTAAACACGATGTCCACGCCGGCCCGTTCGCACATGGCCAAATCTTCCTGCATCCGGTTGGGGTATTGATCAAAGTCCGCCTGCTCGTTAAACTGCTTGGGATTGACGAAGATCGATACCGCGCTGGGCACGCCCTCGATCTTTGCCCGTTGGGCCGCGGCTCGCATCAGCGATTCGTGCCCGCCGTGGAGCGCCCCCATCGTGGGCACGAGCACGCAGCCTTTGGTGAGTTCAAGATCGGGGAGTTGGAGCACTCGCAAGGGGGCTGCTTTCGGTTCGATTCTGTTGCTGGTGACAGTTTGGCAACGGCTCGTCGATGAACAATAGTCTACGATCGAGCATGGCAAATCATCCAGCCGATCAACCGGTTCAAATCCCGACGGGTGCCCAGTGGGCCGGGCATATCCGGTCGCTGATCCGCCAGCCGTTGTCTGCGGTACCGTTTGATCAATCGGATTCTAAACGGGCATCGTACATCGAATCCTTCACCGACGAGTACGGGAATCGACGGGCGACGGATCAGCCGTTCCTTGGGTATCTGCTCGAGGTCGAGTTCGAAGCCCAGTCCCCTCCCGAAGCCCTGGATCAACGGCTCTGGTGGATGATCCAATCCGGGAAGTACGACGAAGTACGAATCGCTAGCCTGATCGAACCCAAGGACGCCCTTGTACATGAATCTGCATCGCTCGCGATTGAGTACCGCACGATGGTTGAGCTCTGTGCGCTTCACGCACTTTGGGTGATCGCCAATCGACTCGGTTCTGATCGCCTGATCGACCGTTGCCTCAACGCCGCGGCGTGGCACACGCGTGAGCTCCAGCCCGACAACGCGATCAACCGTCCATGGGCGACGCAGGTCTTTATCGCACTCGCACAGCAGGGCGATGACGCGGAGACCCGTCACCTGGCGCATCTTCACGCCCAGACTTTGATCCACAACTCATCGATCAGCTTCGGCACTCCGGATATCCTGAGCGCGTTGATCCTCAAGGATGTCGTCGATCAGCTCGTTGGTTGAGTCTTGCCGTTCTTGCGGGTGTAGAGCCAGGTCCGCAGAGCCGCGTTAGACGCATAGAGCTTCTTCCATTCCGCTTCGTCCGGTTGGTATTTCGACGCCAGAGCCGCGGCCACGAGCCCCATGAACATGGGCTGAGGCGTGAGCGGACGCGAGGTCAGCTCCGGATGGAACTGAGCCCCGACAAAGTATGGATGGGCGACCTCGTCTGTGCCGGCTTTGCCCGCTGGCAGCTCAAGAATCTGCATGATCGGCTGCTCCGGGTGACGCCCTGAGAACTTGAGCCCTCCCGCTTCGAGCTGCTCGATGTACGCGGGTTCGACTTCGTAGCGATGGCGGAAGCGTTCGTGCATGGAGCTCTTGCCGCCGGCCAAGAACGACGCGAGCGTATCGGGGACGATCTGGACATCCTGAGCGCCCAGACGCATGGTGCCGCCGAGCCCTTCGATCTTCTTCTGGTCGGGGAGCTCAGAGATCAGAGGCGAGCCGCACATCGGGTCGAACTCGGTCGAGTACGCGTCCTTGATCCCGAGCACATTACGGGCGAACTCGATGACAGCCACCTGGAAGCCCAAGCAAATCCCGAGATAGGGCGTGCCAGACTCTCGGCAGTATTTGACCGTCGAGATCTTGCCTTCGACGCCGCGAGATCCGAAGCCACCGGGCACGATGACCGCGTCGTAGGACCCCAGCTGGGCCTGGACGCTCTTATCGTTGATGCTGGTGGTGTCGATCCAATCGAGATTGACCTCGCAGCGGAAGTGGGCCGCGCAGTGTTCGAGCGATTTTTGTATCGAGGCGTACGCGTCCATCAGGTCGGCGTACTTGCCGGTGATCGCGACGGACACCGAATGTTTCTTCTCGGCGACAAGCCCCTCGACAAAGGTGGACCATTTTCGGCGGGCTTCGTCTTCTTTGCGGGCATCGACGCGGGTGTGCAAGTCGAGGATCGAGAGGATCTCACGATCGAGCCCCTCGTTTCGCATCTCGTCGGGGATGGTGTAGATGCTCTGGCGATCGTGCATCGAGAACACACGGTCCATCGGGACATTCGAGAACATCGCGATTTTTTCCATGACCTTGGCGTCGACGGCGTTGCTCGCCCTGCACGCGATCATGTGGGGCTGGATGCCCGATTCCATCAGGCGTTTGATGCCCAGCTGGGCGGCTTTGGATTTCTGCTCGCCCAGGGCCTTGGGCTCGATGACATAGGTGAGGGCGACGAAGCACACGCTGCCCGGGCCTTCTTCGAATGCCAGCTCGCGCAGGGCTTCGATGTAGAACCCGTTCTCATAGTCGCCCACGGTGCCGCCGACCTCGACGAAGACGACATCGGCCGGGCCGGTGCCATCGCCACGCAGTGCCAATTCGCGAAGCCTTCGCTTCACATCGCCGGTCACATGGGGGATCATCTGGACATCGCGCCCGAGGTACACGCCCTGGCGCTCGCGATCGAGGATCTCGGAGTAGATCTGCCCCGAAGTAACGAAGTTGTGTTTCATCAGGTTCTGGTTGAGCATCCGCTCGTAGGTTCCCAGGTCCATGTCGCACTCCGTGCCATCATCGAGGACGAAGACTTCGCCGTGGCGATAGGGGTTGAGTGTCCCTGAGTCAATATTGAGGTATCCCTCGCACTTGATCGGCGCGACGCGTAAGCCTTTGTCCTTGAGCACCTTGGCCATCGACGAGCTAAAGATACCCTTGCCCAGACCGGACATCACGGTGCCGAGGATGACGACATATTTGTGGTTGCCCTTCTTGTAGCCATCCGGGATCGGCGAGTAGTACTCGGAGTTGGCCATCGAGCGTTCCCCGGCTTCCGCGAGGAGCTCAGAGCCGACGATTTCGCCCGGCGAGGCGCCGGATGCTTGGGGGACACGATTTGGTGAATCTTGACCTGCGTCAGCGTCGTTTTGTTGGGGCATATCAGATCGTACCAACTCGGATGGCGATCGTGCAAGCGGGTTGCGGGATCGGGTGAAAATCGTGATAATTTATTGCTTCTGACGCTCCACAAACCCCCGATAGTCTTCCGGCGTGTCGATCCCTTTGTGGACAAATGGGCGGATCGCCACCGAGATCTCGACCCCGGCCTCCACCGCCCGCAGTTGCTCAAGTTGCTCGATGGACTCGAGTGTAGAGATCGGCCAGCTGACGAATCGATCCAGAAGTGCCCGGCGGTAGACATAGAGCCCCGCGTGCTTGAGACAGACTACGCCCTTGGCATCTCGATCGTGCGGGATACGCGATCGAGAGAAGTAGATCGCCCGGTGTACGCCGTCGTCGCCCTGACGGGTGACGAGCTTGACAAGGTTCGGGTCCTCGGGCTGGTCTCCGGGCTGCATCGGAGAAGCGAGGGTGCCCATCTCGACTCCTGAACGCACAAAGGCGTCCACGGCATGATCGATCAGCGTTGGATCGAGCTCGGGTTCATCGCCCTGCACATTGACCACAATGTCATCGGCAGCAAGCCCCAGCAAGCCCGCGGCCTGCGAGAGCCGAGATGTTCCATTGGGATGATCAGGATCAGTCAAGACCACCTCGACATCGTGCCCGGCGAGGGCGTCGACGATTTCCTGAGCATCGCATGCGACGACAACACGATCGAGCATGGTCGAGCGGCGGACGGTCTCGACCACATGCACGATCATCGGCTTGCCGGTCTCGTTCAAGAGCACCTTGCGGGGCAGGCGTGTAGAACTGAGCCGAGCCGGGATGATGGCGACGACTGCGGGCGAGCTTGTGGAGGGATGGGGCATGGCTTAGCCCTTGATCTGTGCGATCAGTGCCTTGATCTCTTCGCGTCGTTCGCGGACATCGCGATAGTTGAACTGCTGGATCGCGAGCCCAGCCGCGAGCTTGTCGGCTTTGAGTGCGCTCTCGATCTCTTGGTCCTTGTTTGCCTTGGCCTGGAGTGCATCCATGAGCCCGTACCGGATCTCCATGCCTAGGTCAGAGGTCTCATCGGTGATACCCTCGAAGGCCTGCTCGAAGGTCGTGATGGCGGCGTCTTCCCAGCCCTCGAGCTTGCGGAACGATTGTGCCATCAAATTAAGGACCTCGCGCCGGAGCTTTGGGTCGTTCTGGGCGATCTGGAACTGCTCGATCGCGTCTTGGTACTCTTCTTTATCGAAGAGGATCTTGCCGAGCTTGTACTTGAGCCCCAGATCCGTCGGGTAGTTTTTGACCTGCAGCTTGAGCTCGTCAAGCTGCATCTGGGCGTATTGCTTCTTAGCCTTGGCAAGCTTGCCCTGGAGTTCTGCATCGCCGGGATTCGCATTGGCCTGCGCTTCGATCTTGCGGAGCGAACGCCCCGCACGCATGACCTGGATATCGCCGGCCTGCTTGCGGAAGCGGAACTCGTTGGTTTTTTTGTAAGCCTGGCTGTAGAGCGTCATGGCCTTGAGCTCATCGGAGCCCTTGCCACGATCGAGCAAGGCCTTGGCATACTGCTCAAGCGACGGCAGGTCATCCGGACGCAGGGTGTAGTTCTTCTCGGTGGAAACAACGATCGCGTCTTTGGTCGAATCGGTCTTGGCCAGCGAGTCCTTCTGTTCGAGTTCGAGTTGCTTGTCGGCGTCGCGGATGTTCTTGCGGAAGCCGCCTTCTTCGTCGTTGTCGTAGCCGCCCGAGGTCATCGTGCTCTTGGCGAGCATATTGCGGACGCGGGCTTGGAGATCAGCATCCGCCTGATCGATCCTGCAGGCTGATTCGCCGGCGATGGCCGCGAGTTTGAAGGCACCGACGGCTTCAAACGCATCGAGGAGCTTGACATAGGAGTCTTTTTTGGCTTTGGGGTCGTTCTGGACGAGCTTGAGGGTGTGCTCACCGAGCATGGTGACGGCTTCGGTGATGTTGATCTTGGCCGCCGCTGAGGTCACCTTGACCGCGTTGCCCACATCGAAACGTTTGAGCCCGAAGTCAAGCAAGGCCGAAAGGTACCGCCCGACATCGCCCTTGATGTCCGAGATGGCACTCTTGGTGGTCTTGCTGCCCTTCTTTGGGTTCTCGACCGAATAGATCTCGGAGGATTTGAGGAACGCGTTGAGCCCAAACATCGAAGTCGGGTCCTTGGCGAGCCCGAGCAGCCAGCACTGCATCGCGTACTCGTAGCTCCCGGATTCGTGTACGGTCTTGGCCCGATCGAAGAAGGGCTTGGCCTTCTTGGCGGAGAACGCCTCGACCACGGGGGCCTCGGCTTCGACCTTCTCATCGTCCTTCTTGCTTTTTTTACCAAACATCGCCACGGTCTGTGCTCCTCCTGAAACCGAATCGTCCCCAAGTGTATGCGATTGATCGGCTCAAAGCGGGTTTCTCGCCCACAACCTCGGTTTGGGGACATACGATTTGTTGATGAGCAGCGAACCCACCACCCAGACCGACCAAGATGCCACCCAACACCCAGCCGTGAACCCGGCCGGGCTGCGGATCGAGCTCTACCCAACCGAGATTCTCAAGACCAAGGCCAAGCCGTTTGATGCTGAGTCGATCGCCGGGCTCAAGGATTCGGCCTGTCCTCGGGGCGAAGAACTCCGCCTTGTCGCCCATCGGATGATCGATTTGATGAACGGTGCCCAAGGGATCGGGCTGGCCGCCCCGCAAGTTGGGCTGTCGTGGAGACTCTTCGTGGCCCATGTGCCGGCGGATGCCGAGCTTGAGGGGGAATCAAATGATTCCGAGCTGCCGATCTCATGCGATGAACCCGGCGTGTTCTTCAACCCCGAGATCGTCAAGTTTGATGGCGATCTGGAGCCCTATGACGAAGGGTGCTTGTCATTGCCAGGGATCACCGGCGAGGTCAACCGCCCTGCAATTGTGACTATGAATGCGATCAACCTGAGCGGCGAAGAAGTGACGCTCAAAGCCACCGGGTTGCTGGCTCGCTGCTGGCAGCACGAGATCGACCACCTCGACGGCGTGCTGATCCTCGACAAGATGACCCAGATGTCTCGGCTCAAAAACCGGACACGGATCCGGGGCATGGAGAAGGTGGCCAAACGCCGACGCTAAAACTACTGATCCCACGGAAGGGGCACGGGCATGAACATTGTTTTTTTAGGATCGGGTGCCTTCGGGCTCCCCACACTCGAGCGCCTCGCCCAAGAACACACGATCACCGGGATCGTCACGCAGCCCGATCGCAAGGCCGGGCGCGGCGGCAAGCTGACCGCTACACCGATTGGTGCGTGGACTGGCGAGCACCTGCCCAATGTCCCGATGATCAAACCCGAGAACATCAACCTGCCCGAGCATCGCGAAACCGTGCGCAGCTGGGCAGCCGATGCATGGGTCGTCATCGCGTACGGGCAGTATCTGGGGCAGAAGTTGATCGAGGACCGGTTCGCGATCAACCTGCACGCCAGCAAGCTCCCCCGCTGGCGTGGGGCCTCGCCGATCAACTCGGCGATCGTCGCGGGCGAGACCACCACGGGCAACTCGGTCATCACCATCGACAAGGAGATGGACGCGGGCGCGGTGCTGGCGCAGTCGTCGCGGTCAATCAATCCGGAGTTCACGGCAGCCATGCTCCACGACCAGCTCTCACACGATGGGCCGGAGCTGGTGCTCAAAGTGCTCGAAGATCGAGCGCACGATCGCGTCGAGTACTTGACCCAAGATCCTTCGCAGGTCACATTGGCGGCCAAGATGTCCAAGAGCGATGGCGTGGTTGACTTTGCACAGCCCGCTCGGTTTGTGTGCGCCCGGATCAACGGGCTCAATCCGTGGCCGAGCATCAAGGTGGGCTTTCGCAACGAGTCCATCAAGATCAACCAATCAAAACCGAGTGATCAGCAATCCCAAGAACACCCCGGTACCATCGTTGATGCTGATCTGGGTTTGGTCGCATGCGGCGACGGCCACTGCATTGAGTTCTTGCAGGTGCAGCCGATGAATAAGCGGGCGATGGAATGGAAGGCATTCGCCAATGGACGCACGATCAACAACGGCGAACTGCTCATCGGCAATCCGCTCCCGCTCGCTCACTGATTGACTCACTATGAATCCACTCACGCTCTGGGACCTGCTGGTGCCCAAGACAAGCCGAAAGCCCAAACGCCGACCGTCAGCGAAGAGGAAGCCCGCGCCCAAGTCGAACGCTCGAACCAGCCGCACATCAGCAAAGCCCGCTGGGAAGATGCAGCTCAAGTATGAGCAGATCACCAAGGAAATGCTCGCCCTCCACGGCGTGCGCGTCCGCAAGTGGCGATCCTCGATGTCCGGGGTTGCCTGGCAGGTGACCTATCAGGATGGGAGCGTGTCCAGACTTCTCGAATCTCCTAAGCCCAAGGGCCCGATGTCCGCGGCCATCTTCCTCCACGAGATCGGGCACCACGCGATCGGGTTCGGGACCTACAAACCCCGATGCCTTGAAGAGTACTACGCGTGGAAGTTTTCGATCGACACGATGCACGAGCTGGGGCTCAATGTGACGGATCGCGTGCACGAACGGATGCACGATTCGCTCAACTACGCGATTGAGAAGGCCGTACGCCGGGGGCTCAAGAAGGTGCCCGTCGAGTTGATCCCGTATATCGAACCCCGCGATCGGAGCAAGCCGATCACGGTTGTGCTGGCTCCTCAGACGGAGGTGTCTCCATCGGATCCTGCAGTACCCGCTTGATGGAGACAGGCTGGATCTCGCCATTCTGATGCGGGAAGTACGCACGCACGATCAGCTCGGTCGATTCCAACTTATCAAACTCGGCGACGCTCTCCCGAATATTAATGCTGATAACAGCCTCTTCTCCTGGTACGAGCTTGTACTCTTTTTGTGTAACCCACACATCAAAGTCGTCGGGTTTATAGAGCCCCACTTTATACTCCATTGGATTCGAGCTGATGTTTGTGATGGAGTAATTCAGCACGCCACTACCGCCGGAGTAGAGCATGCCCCCCATCACTAACCAGTCACCCTTTTCAAGTTCCTTGATCTCGTCGATCTCGGATCCCGGGTACGCATCGCCGGCGATCAGTGAACCGATGGGGATGTGGACGATCGAAACGGAATCTTCGCGGACTTGGAACTGGGTGATGTGATGGATGGTGGCGTGGTCGAGCCCGCGTTTGGGCCAGCCGCCGGTGGTGGCGAGGGTGAGGTAGTGGACATTGTCACGGGTGCCGTCGTCGCGGAGCGTGTGGACATGCCCGCCCACGGCCGTGGACGGTCGTCCATCGTTTGCCAAGATCGCGTGGACCTCGTCCCAGTTACAGCCCTCGTATTGCTTGGTCCATCGTGGATGGTGCAGGAAGACGAAGATTTGCTTGGCGTCCGTGCTGGCGAGATCAGCCGTCAGCCAGTCCATCTGCTCTTGGGACATGTTCTGGGTTTGGCTCGGGTTGAGATAATCGAATGACTCGTCGCTGAAGAGCACGACAAAGTGGGCGAACTTGTGATCGAAGCTGTAGGTCAACGGCCCGAAATGCGCCTTATACCGTTCGAGATGTTCGCCCTCGACCTTGGGGCGTGCGTAGACATCGTGATTGCCTGCGACCGGGAACCAGGGCATGGACAAGCCGTCCATGATGGTGCTGAACTCCTCGTGTTGTTCCATCCATTGTTTGGGCAAGCAATAGCCTTCGATCATGTCCCCCACGGTCATGACTAGATCTGGGTCAAGCATGTTCGCCATCCCCACGGCTTCTTCGAGCACTTCAACACCCTCGATCGGGCCGCCGGTTCGATCGCCGAAGCCGATGAAGGTGAAGGATGGGGACTCGTCGGTCGCCGGGATTTCGGGTTCGCCGATGGCTTCGTAAGCGAAGAGCACAGAGAAGGCGAGCGAAACACGAAGGGCAAGCTTGAGAGGGGTATTCATACAGATCTTCCTTGATGGGGCATGCTCAAGAGGCGGAAAAATCCCGATTTCGTGTATCCTACTCGGGTTGGAGGACGAACACATGGTGGCTGCGGGCGAACTTGGGCATGGAGTTTGGCGTAGAAATTTGATCGAAACTTGCGTGTCGCCCGAATATCCAGTGATAAACGATTGTTTACCATCGTGTACCATCTACCAGAGGACTCTCTATGCTCATCCACAAATCACTCATGACCATCGCCATCGCATCACTCTTTCTCGCGGCTGGGGTCGGGCTCTTTGTCCCTCCGCTCGAGCTGAAGACAAACTTAACTAAAGGAACAGCCTCATCTATGAGCTCCACCACGACCTATTCCAAATCCGGCCACAACATCACGCCGTTGACTCAAACGGAGATCAAAGTGCTCGCCAAGGACCTGACGCCCGAAGAGGCGAAGGTGATCCTCCGCAGCGGGACCGAACCCGCGTTCTGTGGGAACCTCGTCGATAATAAGCTCGATGGTGTGTACATCTGTCGCCTGTGCGATCTGCCGCTGTTTAAGTCGGACAGTAAGTTCAAATCCGGCACCGGATGGCCGAGCTTTTTCCAGCCGGTCGATGCTGATCATGTTGTCGAGATCGAGGACAACACCTACGGCATGAAACGCGTTGAAATCCTCTGTGCCCGATGCAGTGGTCATCTCGGGCATGTATTCCCCGATGGTCCTGAGCCGACCGGGCTGCGGTTCTGTGTGAACTCGGTCTCGCTCGACTTTGTCGAAGACGGCCAAGAACTGCCGGCTGGTGCCAAACCGACGACGCTCAAGACCGCGTACTTCGGGGGCGGGTGCTTCTGGGGAGTCGAGGACCGATTCGCCCAGCTCGATGGTGTGATCGACTCGGTGTCTGGTTATCAGGGCGGCAACGACGACAACCCGACCTATCAAGAAGTCTGCTCTGGGACATCAGGGCACGCTGAGTCAGTCGAGCTGACCTATGACCCTTCGGTGATCTCGTATGACGAGCTTCTGGTCTTCTTCTTCAAGATCCACAACCCGACCCAAGGCAACCGCCAAGGCCCGGATGTTGGCACGCAGTACCGCTCGGCGATCTTCGCAACGGACGACGAGCAGTTGAAGCAGGCCAAGGCCTTCATCGCTGCCCAACAGAAAGAAGGCAAGTGGAGCGATCGCACGATCACGACGCAGGTGGCAACGGCTCCCAAGTTCTACAAAGCCGAAGAGTATCACCAGGACTACCACGCCAAGCACGGCGGGCACTGCGCGATCCCTGACTAAGACCGCTGCTCAAAAAGACCAACCTATAGAAAAAGACAGGCTTCGGCCTGTCTCTTTTTGTTTGTGTTCAAAACTGCGGTTCAACCCAATGCTTGATCGAGATCGGCGATGAGGTCATCGACGCCCTCGATGCCCACACTCAGGCGGACAAGGTTGTCCGAGATGCCCAGCTTGGCCCGCTGGTCGGCGGGGACCGAGGCGTGGGTCATGATCCCGGGGTGCTCGATGAGCGATTCGACGCCGCCGAGCGATTCGGCGCAGGCGAAAAAGCGTGTTTTTTCGAGCATCGCACGAGACTCGTCGAGCCCGCCCTTGATGTAGATGGTGATCATGCCGCCAAAGCCTCTCATCTGGGATTTGGCGAGTTCGTGCTGGGGGTGCGATGCGAGCCCGGGGTAGATGACCTTCTCGACCTTGGGGTGTTGATCGAGGTGC
The DNA here is from genome assembly GCA_963976625.1 of uncultured bacterium. Classification (GTDB taxonomy): domain Bacteria; phylum Planctomycetota; class Phycisphaerae; order Phycisphaerales; family UBA1924; genus UBA1924. Next base: position 139,232 of record CAXBLA010000001.1, on the reverse strand, counting down.
TGGGCGACCTTCATCGCGTTCTCGCAGTGGCGCTGCATACGGACATGGAGCGTCTTGGTCGAACGCAGGAGCAAGAAGCACTCCATGATCCCCGGGACGGCGCCCTCGGAGAGCTGGATAAACTTGAGGCGTTTGTGCAGCTCTGGATCGTTGGTGATCAGGGCCCCGCCGATCGAATCGGAGTGTCCGCCGATGTACTTGGTCGTCGAGTGACAGACGATGTCCGCACCAAGCGACAGCGGGTTCTGGAGAAACGGGGTCGCGAAGGTATTGTCCACGGCCAGGATCACATCGTTGGCTTTGGCGATCGCGGAGATCGCTTTGATGTCCGTGATCTTGAGGGTGGGGTTGGTCGGGGTTTCGAGCCAAATCAGTTTCACGCGATCGTCCATGGCCGCGGTGACTGCGTCGGGGTCGGTCATGTCGACGAGCACAGTTTCGATACCGAGCTGAGCGAAGACGCGATGGAAGAGCCGGTTCGTACCGCCGTAGACATCATCGCCGAGCAGGACCTTGTCGCCCGAGCTCAGCAAATGAAGCACGACGCCGGTGGCCGCAACGCCCGACGAGAAGCACAAGCCGTACTTGCCGCCTTCGAGATCGGCGAGGTTGGCTTCGAGGGCAGCTCTTGTCGGGTTGGCGGCTCGGGAATAGTCATACTCCCCGATGATCTTGCCCGGCGACTGCTGGACATAGGTCGAGGTCTGGTAGATCGGGGTCATGATGGCGCCCGTGGTCGGGTCCGGGCGTTGGCCAGCGTGGATCGCGCGGGTGCCAAAGTTGTGGTTCTTTGAGACTTCCATGTACTTTCCTTCGGGGTTGAAATCCGTTCAATGTTTTTTCGTGGGATGCACGGGTTGATTATGCGTTGCGTTTGGCGAGGTGCTCGATGAGGTCGATTTTGGAGACCACGCCGACGATGTTGCTGCCGTCGATGACGATCGCGACATGGTCGGTCTCGAAGATGCCGTAGAGCTCTTCGACGCGGGCCTTGGGGTGCAACAGGCCGCCGATGGTGTGTGCGATGGTGCCAATGGTGGTCTCGGGCTTGACCGAGCCGTCCTGCAAGCCGCGGAGGATATCGACCTCGTGGATAATGCCCGTGGGCTTGCCGGATGCGTCGACTACAGGGACCTGCGAGATGCCGTTGCTCCGCAGGGCAGCGATCACGGCATCGACAGTCTCGTCTTCGGAGACGCTGACCACGGTCTGGCTTTTAGTAATCAGTTCTTCGACGAACCCGAGCCCCTTGATGGGTTCGAGGAAGCCGTGCATCTTCATCCACTCGTCGGAGAGGTATTTGGTGACATAACGGGTGCCCGAGTCTGGGCAGATCGCGATGACCTTCTTGCCCGGGCCCATTTCTTTGGCGATCTGGCAGGCGATGTGCACCATACCACCTGAGGAACCGCCGCAGAAGAGCCCTTCTTCGCGGACGAGCTTACGGGCCATGGTGAAGCACTCGTAGTCGTTGACCTGGTACATCTCGTCGACTACTTCCGGGAGGAAAGCTTCGCACTTGATGTCCTCGCCGAGCCCTTCGACCTTGTAGACATAGGGCGTGGGCAGCGTGCCGGTCTTGAACAGGTGGTAGTGGACCGAGCCCAAGGGATCAACCCCGATGATCTTGCACTTGGAGCCCATCTTCTTGAAGTAGCGGCCGATGCCCGAAACCGAGCCCCCGGTGCCGGTGCCAACCACGATCGCGTCTACATCGCCGCCGGTTTGTTCGTAGAGTTCGCGTCCGGTCGAGAGCTCGTGTGCTTCGACATTCCACTGGGAGTGATACTGGTCCATATAGAACGAGTTGGGGGTGTCCTCGGCGACCTTCTTGGCGACATTGACATAGTGATCCGGGGAATCACCGGGCACATCGGTTGGGGTGATGATGACCTGGGCGCCGTAGGCGCGGAGCCCGTCGATCTTCTCTTGGCTCATCTTGTCGGGCATGGTGAAGACGGCCTTGTAGCCCTTGACCGCGGCGACCATCGCGGCCCCCATCCCGGTATTGCCCGAGGTGTTCTCAACGATGGTGCCCCCGGGCTTGAGCAGCCCTTCGTCCTCGGCCTTGGAGATGATGTAGTTGGCCATCCGGTCCTTGATTGAGCCGGCGGGGTTCATGAACTCGCACTTGGCGTACACCGTGGCGGAGCCGGGCTCGGTCACCTTGCGGAGCTCAACGAGCGGCGTGTTGCCGATCGCTTCGAGGATCGTGTGCTTGAATGGTGATGAGGTCGAAGATGCGGATTGGTCTGATTTGGGGGCTGTTTGCATGCCCAATGGTAGCGCACGGGGCCGCCAAGATCAGGACGATTGGGCGAACAAAGCGGGTCAAAGAACAGGCCAGCAAGCCGGCGGGACTATTTGACTTCCCAGGACTCGTTGCCGGTGATCAGAGCTTGGAGATCGAGCTGGCCGGCCTTCTTCTGCGCGTCCTCGACCTGCCCGATGAGCAGTTCGTTATAAGTCGGCCTTGATGGGTCGGCGTAGAGGATGCCCATGGGCTCGGGGAAATCTGGATAGCGCATCTGGGAGTACATATGGGCGAGGAACCGATCCGTCTCGTCGTGGACGATCAGGTCGGCCTCGAAGATGCCGTTCTTACCAATGGTGACGACCTCGGGGCGACCGTTGTTGAAACGGATGCCCTTGTCGTGATCGTTCCCAAAGATCAACGGCTGCCCATGCTCGACCTTGATCGTGCTCTCGTGCATCGTGTCCTTTTGAGACGCATAGAACCAGGCTTTGTGGTTGAAGATGTTGCAGTCTTGGTAGACCTCGACGAATGAGGTCCCACGATGGGCGATGCCCCGCTTGATGATCGCGTCCATGCCTTTCATGTCCACATCGATCGAGCGGGCGATGAAGGTGCAGTCGGCCGCCACAGCAAGAGCGATCGGGTTGACCGGGTAGTCAATCGACCCAACGGGCGAGGTCGGGGAGACCTTGCCCGTCTCGCTGGTCGGGGAGTACTGCCCCTTGGTGAGCCCGTAGATCTTGTTGTTGAGCAGTAGGATCGTGATGTCCACATTGCGGCGCATGGTGTGGATGGTGTGGTTGCCCCCGATCGAGAGCAGGTCGCCGTCGCCCGAGACCATGCAGACCTCGAGATCCGGGTTGGCGCACTTGACCCCGGTGGCGATCGCGAGCCCGCGCCCGTGGATCGAGTGCATGCCGTAGGTTTCCATGTAGTACGGGAACCGGGCCGCGCACCCGATGCCCGACACGAAGACAAAGTCTTCCTTCTTGCGGGCGATCCCCGGGAGCGCTTTGCGGACGGCGGAAAGCACGGCGTAGTCGCCGCAACCCGGGCACCAGCGGACATCTTGGTCGGTGGTGTAGTCCTTGGCGGTGTAGATCGGCAGGGCTGTGGATTTGTTTGCTTCTGTCCTCGGTTCGCTGCTCATTGCTCGATGACCTCCGTGATGCGCTCGACGAGTGTCCCGACCTGGAAGGGCTTGCCCTTGACGATGTTGATGCCGATGGTGTCGATGAGGAACTTCGATCGAATCAAGGTGCTCAGCTGCCCGAGGTTGATCTCGGGGATGATGACCTTCTTGAACGAGCGGAGCACTTCCTCGGTGTTCGATGGGAAGGGGTTGAGGTATTGGAGATGGGCGGAGCTGACGGTGTGCCCGTTGGCCCGGACCTGCTCGATGGCGGTGGTGATCGAGCCGTAGGTGCCCCCCCACCCGAGGACAAGGATATCGCCGGATGGATCGCCATCGACCTCGAGCAACGGGATCGACTGGGCGGCCCGGGCAACCTTCTCGGCCCGCAGGCGGACCATTTTGTCGTGGTTGTCGGGGTCATAGGAGACATTGCCGGTCTCGGCTTCTTTTTCCAAGCTCCCGACGCGGTGCTCGAGCCCCGGTGTGCCGGGGATGGCCCATGGACGCGATAAGGTGTCCGGATCGCGGGCGTAGGGCAGGAACTTGCCCCCGTCGGTGTCGGCCAGGGTTGGATGCGTGATCTTGATCTCCGGGATCTGATCGACCATCGGCACTTTCCAGGGCTCCGCGCCGTTGGCGATGTAGCCGTCGGAGAGGTAGATCACCGGGCACATAAATTCCACCGACAATCGCACGGCTTCGATCGCCATGTTGAAACAGTCGGACGGTGATCGCGGAGCAACAATAATCAGAGGGCTCTCGCAGTGACGACCGTACATCGCCTGGAGCAGGTCGGCCTGCTCGGTCTTGGTCGGTAATCCGGTCGCAGGGCCGGCCCGCTGGACATCGACGATGACCAATGGCAGCTCGAGCATCAGCGCAAGCCCCATGGCTTCGCCCTTGAGCGCCAGCCCGGGGCCGGAAGTGCCCGTCACGCCGATATCACCGGCGAAACTCGCGCCGATGGCGGTGCAGATCGCGGCGATCTCGTCCTCGGACTGGATCGATTTGATCCCGAATCTTTTGAGGTGTGACATGCCCTGGATCACGCCCGATGCTGGGGTGATGGGATAGCTGGCATACACAATGGGCTTGGATGCTTTTTGGGCGGCGGTGACCAGCCCGAGCACGGTGGCCTCGTTGCCGCTGATCTGGCGGTAGGTGCCCTTCTCCTGCTTGGCGGGCGGCACGCGGTAGCGCGACGGGAAGACCTCGGCGGTCTCACCGAAGTAGTACCCGGCTTCGAGCGCACGGATGTTGATCTTGGCGACCTCGGGGAGTTTCTTCTTGATCGCAAACTTTTGGGTCAAATAGTCCTTGGTGTGGTCGAGCGGACGCTCGTAGAGCCAGTAGACGATCCCGAGGGCGAACATGTTTCGACAGCGATTGATGTCCTTGGCACCCATCCCGGAGTCGGCGAGCGATTCCTTGGTCATGCGTGACATGGGGACCTTGACGAGATTGTACTTGAGGTTGATTTCATCGTCGTCGAGCGGGTTGTAGCCATCGAGGTAGCCACACTTGGTGAGGTTGACCTTGGTGAACTCGTCCTCGTTGACAATGACAATGCCGCCGGGCTCGACCTCGTCGATATTGACCTTGAAGCCCGCCGGGTTCATCGCGACCATGGCGTTGACGCGATCGCCGGGGGTGAAGATATCGTTGCTTGAGAACTGGACCTGGAACCCGGAGACGCCGAAAGTCGTGCCCTTGGGGGCGCGGATCTCGGCGGGGAAATCGGGGAAGGTGGCAAAGTCGTTACCGAAGAGCGCGGAGGTATCGGTGAACTGGCCGCCGGTGAGCTGCATGCCGTCGCCGGAGTCGCCGCAGAACCGGATGACGACGGTATCGAGTGTGGTTTGATCGATTGGCATGGGTGCCTCACCCCCTCGGGGTTGATCTGAAACTAGTCGGCCGAATTGGCCGAAACGAATACACATTTTAGGCGTACACCGATTCAGATTGGGGTTCTCTGAGGATGATTTCCAACCACTGGGATTCACGCCTGGCGCACCAATGCGCCGATTTGATATGATGACATCAGTCATTCCACCCCATACAGCTTGAGAGACAACCATGCGGATCGGTATACCCAAGGAAATCCACCCCGGAGAGCGGCGCGTCGCCGGCACGCCCAAAACCGTCAAAAAGCTCATCGATATGGGCTTTGAAGTGGTGGTCGAGTCAGGCGCTGGCGTCGCGGCTGAGCACCACGACGAGATGTACGCCCAGTCTGGTGCGTCGCTGTGCGATGATGTCCGCTCGCTCTGGGCGGAGTCAGACATTGTACTGAAGGTCCACCCGCCGCAGGTTCATCCGGAGTTGCAGGCCCACGAAGCGGATCTAATCAAGGAGGGTGCCTGCCTGATCGGGTTCATCTGGCCGGCCCAGAACCCAGAAGTGCTCGCCAAGCTCAATGCTCGCAAGGCCTCGGCTTTGTCGATGGACTGCGTGCCGCGGACATCGCGGGCGCAGAAGGTTGATGCATTGAGCGCGATGGCCAACGCCGCAGGCTATCGGGCGGTCATCGAAGCCGTCAATGTCTACCCAAGGTTCCTCACCGGGCAGAGCACCGCGGCTGGTGCGATCAAGCCCGCCAAGGTGCTTGTCATTGGCGCGGGCGTGGCTGGGCTGGCTGCGATCGGAGCGGCGAAATCGCTGGGGGCAATCGTTCGGGCCTTCGATACCCGGCTCGAGGTCGCCGACCAAGTCCGCTCGATGGGGGCGGAGTTCTTAGAGCTTGACTTTAATGAGGATGGCTCGGGCGATGGCGGGTACGCCAAGGTCATGTCCAAGGAGTTCCTCGATGCCGAGATGAAACTCTTCGCTCAACAAGCCATGGAAGTGGACATCATCATCACGACCGCGTTGATCCCGGGCAAGCCCGCCCCACGGCTGATCTCCGCCGGGATGGTCGAGACCATGCGCGAGGGCGGAGTCATTATCGATATGGCCGCCCAGCAAGGCGGCAACTGTGCTCTGACCAAACCCGACGAACTCGTTGAACACCACGGCGTGCGGATCGTTGGCTATACCGACCTCGCAAGCCGCATGGCGATCCAGACGAGCTGGCTCTACGCATCAACCCTCGTCAACATGCTCGACGAGATGGGCGGCGCGGAGAGCTTTGCGATCGATCTGGACAACGACATCGTGCGTGGGTCGCTGGTTTGCCATCACGGCGAGACCACCTGGCCCCCGCCGCAGGCTCCGTCGGCTCCCAAACCGGCTGCTGTTGAACACTCGCCGGACCAACCCAGCCAACAGGCTGAGTCTGCCATCGGAAAAGCCGCGAGCAAGCCCAAGTCCAATGTCGGCGGCGTGATCATGCTCATCGTCGCGGTGCTTGCGATGGTCGGGCTCGGGCTGACCGCGCCGGAATCATTTCTAAGCGACTTCACCGTGTTTGTGCTCGCCTGCTTTGTCGGGTGGCAGGTCGTCTGGAATGTCGCTCCGGCATTGCACACCCCACTGATGAGCGTCACCAATGCAATCAGCGGGATTATTCTCATCGGCGGGATGCTCCATCTATCCGGGGCATCGACCTCCGCGACGATCTTGGGCGCGATCGCGGTGTTCATCGCGACGATCAATATCTCCGGCGGATTCCTCGTCACGCGCCGGATGCTCTCGATGTTCAACAAGTAAAACAGCCACTGAATCCACTGAATCCCCGAGCTGAGTCTCGGTACTCCTAACAGGTACACCATGCCCAACACCCTCGCCATTGTCGCTTACATATTTGCCGCGGCGCTTTTTATTCTGAGTCTCTCGGGGCTCGGTCGTCCGGAGACCTCCAAACGCGGCAATCTCTATGGGATCGCCGGGATGCTCCTGGCCCTGATCGCCACCGCGGCTGCGCTGGATATGAACGGCTCCATCATCCTTGTCGTTGCACTGGTCCCGGCGGCCATCATCGGCGCGGTGCTCGCCAAGCGGGTGCAGATGACCGAGATGCCGCAGTTGGTCGCGTTGCTCCACAGCTTTGTGGGTGCGGCGGCTGTGCTCGTGGGCTTTGCAACACTGCTCGATCCGCACGGCATGATGGAGCCGGGCGAGGCGATGATCCATAACATCGAGATCTATATCGGGGTGTGCATCGGCGCGGTAACCTTCACTGGGTCAATCATCGCGTTTGCAAAGCTGCACGGAAAGATCGGCGGCAAGCCGTTAATTCTGCCCGCTCGACATCTGCTCAATATCGGGCTACTCGTGGCGACGATCGTGATCGGTGCTTTGTTTGTCAATGCGGTCGATGCACACAACATGACCATGGCCCTCTGGATGCTCGGAATCGCGAGCGTGATCACCGGGATCGTGGGCGTACACATGGTCATGGCGATCGGCGGCGCGGACATGCCTGTGGTGGTGTCGATGCTTAACAGTTATTCCGGCTGGGCGGCGGCCGCGGCTGGGTTTATGTTGTCGAACGATTTGCTCATCATCACCGGGGCATTGGTTGGTTCGAGCGGTGCGATTCTCAGCTACATCATGTGCAAGGGGATGAACCGTTCGTTCGTCAGCGTGATCCTCGGCGGCTTCGGCGCGGCCGAAGGCACGGCGGTGGCTATTGAAGGCGAGCACACGGAGATCATGGTCGAGGGCACGGTCGATCTGATTCGTGATGCCAAGAGCATCGTGATCGTCCCCGGGTACGGCATGGCCGTCGCCCAGGCGCAGCACACGCTCTCGGAGATCACCAAGGAACTCCAGGCCGCGGGGACTTCGGTCAAGTTCGCGATCCACCCGATCGCGGGTCGTCTGCCCGGGCATATGAATGTGCTGCTGGCCGAGGCCAATGTGTCATATGACATTGTCTTTGAGATGGACGAGATCAACGACGAGTTCCCGGAGACCGATCTGGTCTTGGTCATCGGGGCCAACGATATCGTGAATCCCAGCGCCCTCGATGACCCTGCGAGCCCGATCGCGGGGATGCCGGTGCTTGAGGTCTGGAAGGCGAAAGATGTCATCGTGATGAAGCGGAGCATGGCCAGCGGGTACGCCGGGATCGGGAACCCGCTTTTCTTCAAGCCCAACACCAAAATGCTCTTTGGGGACGCGAAGAAGAATGTCGATGCGATCCTGACGGCCTATCGCAGCGGGAGCTAAACACACCGAGCAACGCTACAATCCCGGCTCATCCCCTGAAGATCAGCCGAGAAGAAGACCGCCATGAGCAAAGCCGCTATTTCTATTGTTGTCCGCCTCGTAGAAAGCCCCAAGCCTGCTACTCCAAAGCCCGGGCAGCCCTACCAACCGCCCAAGCGCCCCGTGTTCAAATCCATCGCGACCTGCTCGGTGAACGGCAAGCGCCTGAGCAAAACGGCGTCTATGGAGACCGAGGCCGAATCGCGTCTTGAGGCATTCAACAAGCTCGCCACGCTCGTCGCTAAGCACGGCGCTGTCCCCATCAAAGGTGCCGGGGTTGAACTCAGCAAAGACGATGGCCCTGCGAAAACCTGATCATATATCGAGATCGACGATGACCATCGCGTGATCGGAGACTTCAAGCCCACTCTGGCGATCGATATGGCAATCTTTGAGCCGATCGTTGGCGGCTTTGTTGAGCAGCATGTAATCGATCCGCCAGCCGCGATCGAGCACGCGGGCCTGTCCACGGTTCGACCACCATGAGTACGGGCCTTCGACCTCGCCGAACTTCTGACGGATGACATCGTTCCAGCCCATATCGAGCAGCTCGCCCATCCATTCGCGTTCGTGGGGCAAGAACCCGGAGCTCTTCATGTTGGACTTAGCGTAGAACAGGTCTCGCTCGTGGTGTGCGATGTTGAAATCACCACCGAGCACGGTCGGGACCTTCGAACGCAGGAGCTTCTTTGACCACTCCGCGAAGAACCCGAGCCAGCGGTCTTTCTCGGCTTGGCGATGATCACCAGACGAGCCCGATGGGAGGTAGACGCTGACCACACGGACGCCGTTCACTTTGGCGACGATGACGCGTCCCTCAGGATCGTCCTCGCCCGCACCTCGGGCTTCTTCCTTGAGCGTATCCTTGGCCCATACAGCGGTACCCGAATAGCCCTTCTTCTGAGCCGGGTGCCAGAGCACATCCCAGCCGGCGGGCTCTTGCCAATCGGTCGGCAGCTGCTCGGGCAGGGCGCGGACTTCTTGGAGCAGCATCACATCGGCGTTGACGCGCTCGATATGCTCGGGGTAGCCTTTTCTCAGGGCGGCTCGGAGCCCATTGACATTCCATGTGGCGATTCTCATGCGTCATCGTAGGATGCCAACCCACGCGAACCTATCGTGTTGTATGAGCAACCCATCGCACGCAACCGTACTGGCGGGTATCCCGCAAACGAACCTCTCGCTGTTCCACAAGATCAGATTTTCCGTGGGCGATCCAACGGCCTACATCGAGCTTCCCGATGGCAAGCGGATCCTCATCCTCCGTGATATTGAGATCGATCGGGCGAAGCAAACAGCGAAGGCTGACGAGTTCTATTCCAATGCGGACTTCACGCCTGATGGCGGGCTTTCGGGCAACCGCGAAACGGCGACGGCACAGGCATTGGCTGAGTGCTTACGCCGAAATGAGATCACAAGCGTCACGGCAGACCGGACACTTCCACTAATTTATGCACACATGATCGAGGAGGCGGGGATCGCCATCAAATGCGATCTGGAACTCGGGATTCTAGATCGGCGGTCAAAGGACTCCAGTGAGCTTGAACACCTGCGTCAGGCTCAGGGAATCACCGAAGAAGTCATGCGATACGCCTGCGGGCTGATCTTCGGAGCCGCCGCAGATTCATCCGGCATTCTCATGCACGAGGGCACGGCACTGACCTCGGAGCGGATGATCGCACTCATTGATATCGCCTTCCTCCAGCGCGGCGCATCGACCCCCCACGGCTCAATCGTTGCCTGCGGGCCGATCGGTGCAGACTGCCACCATCGCGGCGCCGGCAACCTCCGAACAGGCGAGCCGATCATCATCGACATATTCCCGCACATCCGGGCCACCGGCTACAACGGCGACTGCACCCGCACCATCGTGCATGGACAGATCCCCGAAGCCGTCGCCAAGATGCACGCGGCGGTGCTCGAAGCCAAAGCCGCGGCTCAGAACGCGACCAAGCCCGGCGCAACAGGCGAGGATGTGCACAACGCAGCGATCAAGGTCATCAAAGCACACGGGTACAGCTTCGGGGTGCCCAAGGACTCCGACCCGGACACTCTGTGCACCATGGCACACGGCACCGGGCACGGGATCGGACTCGATGTCCACGAACCACCACTGCTCGATGTCAATGGGCCAGCGTTGGTCGTGGGCGATGTGATCACCATCGAGCCGGGGCTCTACTGCAAAGCCATCGGCGGCTTGCGGATCGAGGATATGGTGGCCGTCACCGAAAGTGGGTACGAGAACTTCAACGCGCTGCCGATGGATCTGCAATGGGATGCTTGATCGGCTGATCGGAACCTAAATCAGTGCGCCTTGCCCTGGTTCGCCACGGCGGCCATTGCTTTTTCGACGGCTGCCGCATCGCCGAGGTACTTCTTGGAGATCGGCTTCATGTTCTCGTCGAGCTCATAGACCAGCGGCATCCCGGTAGGGATGTTCACGCCGACAATGTCCGCATCGCCGATCTCGTCGAGGTACTTGACGAGGGCCCGTAGCGAATTGCCGTGGGCGGCTATGAGCACACGCTTACCGGCCTTGATATCCGGGACGATCTGTGATTCGAAGTACGGGACTACGCGCTCGACGGTATCCTTGAGGCATTCGGCGCCCGGAGTCTCTGAGGCATCGAGCCCGGCGTAGCGCCGATCGTGGCTCGGGTGGCGTTCGTCGTTGAGTTCGAGCGCGGGCGGGCGGGTGTCGTAGCTGCGACGCCAGACGAGCACTTGGTCTTCGCCGTGCTCGGCGGCGGTCTCGGCCTTGTTGAGCCCCTGGAGTGCCCCATAGTGACGCTCATTGAGCTTCCATGAGCGGATGACGGGGATCCACATCAGGTCCATCTCTTCAATCACATACCAGAGCGTGCGGATCGCCCGCTTGAGCACCGAGGTGTACGCGATGTCGAACTCGTAGCTCTCGTCCTTGAGGAGCTGACCTGCAGCCGCGGCTTCCGTGTGGCCCTTCTCGGAGAGCGGGACATCCTTCCAGCCGGTGAAGCGGTTCTCTTTGTTCCAAGTGCTCTCGCCATGGCGGATCAAAACAAGCGTGTACACGGTCGGCTCCTTGTGGATGGGCATCGGTGAGTGCTGAAGATGTTCGCTGTATTCTAGACCGGGTGAATCTCGCCGATCGCTGGATCGAACTCGGGAACCATGGATCTTGTGTCCAGCTGCGATGCAAAGGCGACATCGTCACCGAAGCCCATCTCGATCAGGCATTTGGCGTGGAAGCTTGATTCGATGGCGTATCGGACCCCACCAAATCGCTCGATCGCCCCGCGAGCGGCGTGCATCATCAGGGCGGCGTTATCTGTCGCGCTGTACCCGAGCTGATCGACGATCAGACCAGCCCCAATGCAGTCTTCGAGCGATACCTTGCCATCGGTCCCGGAACAGACCAGAACAACATCACGCCCATCATCGGCGAGTACGGCGCACAGGCTTGGGGTATTGGTGATCGACCCGATGAGTACCCGGTGCGCGCGATCACACATGTGCAATGCCCTCGTCCCGTTGGTGGTCGAGATCACACACGCTTTGTCCGCGACGGTTTCTAGGGTGTATTCGAGCGGGCTGTTGCCGCAGTGGAAGCCCTCGGGCGGGGTGCCGGAGCGTTCGCCGCAGAGCAGTGCATCGGGGCGATCCTGGGCGATGATGCGGGCCCCGTCAACACTCGCCACCGGGACAACGCACGATGCACCGTGGGTGAGTATCTCGACGATGGTCGTGGTCGCGCGCAGAATATCAATGACCACGGCGATCTTGCCGACCAACTGGCCATCAGACAGATGTTCCGGGAGTGCAACACAATCAACCGTGGGCATGGCGGGTTATCGCTTGACGATCCGTGGGACCGATTCGACCAGCCAAGCGTCAAGCACCTCGGCACTCATGCCCTCTGGCGCGATCCGATTGAGGAAGCTGTTACGGGCCGTGCTAATCTCGACGGGTGAGAGCTCGAGCAGTTCGATCCCTTGGAGCACGCCTCGGACCTGACGGACAACCGGGCTGTCTTCAGCCGCCGATTGAACATTTGAAGCCCAGAGGCTCTGGATGGTTTCGCGGACCTCCGATTCATTCGATCTCTGCGGCGAATCCGCATCGACTCGTTCCCCGAGCAAACCGACATACGACGACGCGAGCCGAGCCACACTCCGTCGGGAGAGCCGATCGATCGTCACAGGGCGTACGCTTTGTCCATCAGTCGCTTGGGTCGAAACCGCACCGTCCTGATAGCGTGCACCCCCGCGGGTGGTGCCGCTGATGTATGACACACCCTGTGGGTCTTGGGCGATCAGTCCGAGCTCGGCGAGCACGGCTCGGCTGGCGAGCAGGCGATCGTCGGTGCGGAGGTTGAGTTGCTCCTCGTCGGTGAACGAAGTCGCAAGCAACGCCTGCGATCCACCACCGGCCGTCGGCGGCAGGGTCAGGTCGTATGGGTACAGCAAGCCGGTGGTCTCATTGAGCACGCCGCGGAAGAGGTCGATCGAGACGCCGCCGGGGTAGAGGGCGATATCAAACGCTCCGGCATTACCGGCACCGGTGTTATTGAGGAACTGGACCTGGCTCGCACCAAGGCTCACGCCCCCGTCCATGACCAGTTCGCCGCCGAGCGTGATTGAGCCCGAGGCGATAAGCTCGGTGCCCTCATCGAACAGACCATCGAGCTCGCGATCGGATTCGTTGCCGGTGTAGTCGATCTCGCCCGGGGCCCGGTTGAGGAAGCGGACCATGCCGCCTTGACGCCCGATGGCGATGATGCGGAGATCGCCGAGCACATTGACATCGCCAACCTCGATGAGCGACGCGCCTTCACCCTTTGCCAGCAGCGAGAGCGAGCCGAAGGAGAGCATCTTCTGGCCGCGCCCCATGCGAATGGACTCGCGGGCATTGACCTGGAAAATCGTATCGAGATTCACATTTGCCGAGTCCATCAGCTCGAGCCCGGCCATGGCGCCGTCGGCAAACATAAACGCGCTCACCCGCGATGGGGTTGCCCGATCATCGCCAAACTGGATATTGCCGAATGCGCCAGGAATAGGGCGTCCGGAAGTAAACTGTGGGCCAAAGCCGATCCCCGAGCGGAACTTGAACGGCGTACGGGCTTCGCCTTCACCAACCCAAGCCTCGCCGTCGTAGAGGAACGCCACATCGCTGGCACCGGCTTCGTGGGCGTAGAGCAGGTCTGCGAAGAGCGCGGTGCCGAAGCCGACATCGAAGGTGGTCGATGCTCGCATGATCTCGACGGGCGCGTAGAAGTTCATTTCTTCGTTGACTGCAACATCGCCAAAGAGCTGCACCTTGCCGGCGGTCACATCGAGCACGCCGAGCCGATCAGTCTGCCCAACCGAACCACGGAAGCTCACGAGCCCATTGCCAGCGTTGATCCGCAGGTCGTTTTCTTGGCCTGCAGCCGAGTCCACTTCGCCTTTAAAGAAAATCACACCGTCATCACTCGAAGATGTCAGCTCGACATCATCGGTAATCACCAGATCACCCTCGATAAAGATGCCGTCGCCTGTGGTCGAGAGATCAGCCCCGAGCTCGATGTGCGCGTCGTTCTGGGCGATCAGCGTGATGTCCCCGGCTTCGATCGAATGATCAATCGCTGAATGACCGGAGCTCACCGCGATCGTCGCGTGCTCGGCCTGGATCGTCCCGGTGTTCCACGCCGCGAGTGAGAACACATCGCCGGCGGCCAAGTCCACGCCCGAGTCCTTGCCCGGGTTCGAGAGTTGATCGGTGTTGGCCAGATCGGACGGGCGTTCGAGCTGGACAAAGACATGCCCGAGGTGCTCACCGATCAGCACCTGCTCGCCGGCGGCCATCACCACGGTGCCGCCGGGTGCCGAGATCGTCCCGTGGTTCGCCACGCGACCGCCGACGAGGGCGATCAGATCGCCCTGGAGCATCCCGCGGTTCTCGACCACGCCGCGTGCGTCGGTGAAACGGTACACCCCGTCCATGAAATCATTGTTCGAGATATTGCCGGCCGCTGCGTAGAGGGCCCCGACATTGACGACCGCGCCTTGGCCGAAGATCACGCCCGATGGGTTGACGAGGAACACCTGCCCGTTGCCGAGAATCGTCCCCATGATCTCGGTGGGCACGCCCGAGTTGATCAGGTTGAGCACCCGTGAGTTCTCGCTGGGCATAATGAACTCGACCGTCTCGCCCGCGGCGATCTGGAACGAGAGCCACTGGATAATCGTAATCTCTCCCGTGATCACCCGAGTCCAATCGCCGTAGTCGATCTTGGCATCGCCCTCGACCACATCGCCGCCCTCGGGTGCGGCCGTCGCCACACCGGCGACCGAGCCAGAACACAGCGCCAGCGCGAGCATGAGCCCTTGGGTGGAGCGTTGACCGATCTGGAACATCGATTTGAGTTCTGGCGTGTTCATGGGTTGATCCTCTTTTGAGTTGTCATTGATTGATACGAAGCGATGCGAGAGATTGGTTGATTGAAAACTGGTCTAAAATACAAACTGGGCCGAAAAATGGAGCCGGGTATCCCCGACGCTGGTGGTCTGGCTCACGCCCTCACCGATGTTGGTCAGGGCCATGCCATAGTCCAGGCGTAGGGTGAGGTTGGAACGCAGCTGGGTTTCGATCCCGACGCCGGTGCCGACAAGGGTCTCGTTGTTCTCGAAAAACGGTGCATCGTTGACGCTCAAGTGGGCGACATCGATGAACCCTTTAAAGATGACATCCCAGTCGGCCCGCCCGTATGGGCGTGAGCGTGCCGTGCGGAAGGGCTTGCCGAACAAGGTCCCGGTGTCGGCTCTCGCGGGCAGCGATCGCCCGAGGTGGAAGCGGTATTCAGCAGAGCCCATGATCCCGTCGTCACCCACGGCTGATGACTCTGGATACCCACGAACCGAATGGAACCCGCCGGCAACGAACTCGTAGTTAGGCACCAATCGGCTGTTGAAGCTGTACTGCCCGCGGAAGTTGAGCACGACCTCATGGGCGAGGGTCATCTCGTTGGTGCCTGATTCGCCTCTGAATCCAGCCTTGTTGAAGATTGGTTCGAGGTAGAACGAATGGGTCAGCTGCCCCTTGAGCACCGTAAAATCATCATCGGCTCCGAATCGCCCGAGGGTCTGCACATCGCCCTTGCTCGAGCCCACAACAGAACCCCAGTTGGATTCGATCGTGAGTTGCCCAAACGCTGAATGGATCGGCGTGTTCTTTTCGTAGCGGACACCGACCGAGGGTAGCAAGAAATCATCCTCGCCCTCGAGCAAGAACAAGCGGTTCTCGACATGGATGTGCTCAACACGAGCACCGACCAAGAAGTCGATGAACTTGGGGCCGTCCTGCCAGATATTGATCGCGGCTTCCGCCCCCAGCGAGAACCCGTCGCCCTTGAAGTTCTCGAAGCCCAGCCCCACATCGCGGGCTGTGTATTCGTTCCAACGCCCAAAGAGCTTGAGCCGGGTCTTGGGCCCGAAGTCGAAGGTGTATGAGCTAAGGATCGCATGGGTTGATTCAAACTCGGTGGTCACATAATCGAGCGAGAACACATCGTCGCGCCCCGTGAGCTGGCGGTGGATGAACCCGAACCGCTGCTGCCACTCGGCGGTGCTCTCCGTGCCCGTGTTGCTGGTCTGGGCGTAGGCGTTCCACTGTTTGGGTTCGGTGATCAGGTAATCAACCACGACATCGCCAGGGTTCTGCGACGGCGCGATCGCGACATCGACGCGCCGCCCGGGGAAGCGGTTGAGCCGATGGACCTCGTCGTCGATTGAATCGCGGGTGAGCAGATCGCCGGGCTCGACATCGAGGCGCTTACGGATGCGTTGGTGCTCGGGGCGGTTGACATTGGAAACCGGTTCTGGGTTAGGCTCAGCTTCTGCATCTTGATCGTTCTCAGCGAGCCGATCACCATGAGCGACCGTCCGCACATCACCCACCGCGGCTCGCCAGACCATAATTGTCAAAGCAGTAGATTCGGAACCACGCAAATCCTCACGGGTGGTTTGATAGGCGATCTGCGAAGCGTCCGGAGTCACCAGATGACCGATGAGCCCGTACTCGGCCTCGAGATAGTCCCGGATGGCCTGGTTGATCACGGCGAGGGCGCTGGTGTAGATCACATCGATGCCATCCGCCCCCATATCGCCCAGACGGACGCCATGGATGACGGAGCCGGCGATCGGGCGGACATAGCCGTCCGCTGTTCGGCTCAGCGGCACCACCAGATCATCGAGCATCGATAGATCGGGCAAGTCCGGATGTGAAAACGGATAGACATAGAGCAGTTCGCTCACCGGATACCCAAAGAAATCTCGTTCGCGGACATACTCCACGATCTCCATCGGCTCGCTGGCCGGCTGCTGGGTCTGTACACTGGGAGGGGCGACGGGCTCTGGGTCCATCTGCTCGCCTTGGCCTTGGGCGAAAACCCAAGATGCACAGCCAAAGACCGCGGCGCATGCAAAGTACCGAACACTCATTTCTTCGTAGCGGTTGGTCACTCGATCGATCCTTGATCGCATCTCTTGGGCCGATTTGAAGCATCCGCGCACACCTGCGTCTGCCTCAAACCCTGCCTGACTCCCGTCCCACAGATATTTTAACACGGATTCGGGGAAATGCACCCATAGAGTCCGAGAACCCCGTTTGATTCGCTTGAATGGGGTGAAATCTATGCGCTTGATTGCGCGTTCATGAGCTATTTGATCGATTCAACGGGTCCTCGCTCAGCGGAACACCCAAACTCCCGATACAACGGGCATGAACTTCCCTACCCGCTCATCGTGCTCTCTGCTCGCAGGATTCGTCGGAATGACCACGCTTTTGGGCGGTTGCGCCCATCAGCATGCCCTTGTGGCCGACGAGCATCCGCTGTTGGCCTCCCCATCGTCCAGCATCAATCCAGAGATCGATGTCGAGAACGAATCGGACACCATCGCGGCTTCGATGATGCTCAACGAACTCGGGATTGGGTTTGTGGATGTACGCAACGAATCCGTCGATTCCAGCGTTCCATACGAACTGCCACAGCTCGTGGCCGGTGATTGGCTCGCATGGCAGTGCGCTGTGGTTGGTGGGTACTGGGATATGCCCAACGAAAATGCCCCGGCATTCGCCGAGGCATTCGAAGCTGATCTCATAGATTAACCGAATACTCCGCTCCCCTTACGGGCGATTCTCAGAGAGGTTCATCATATCGCGGTACGCCGAGATGTCGTCAGCATCGATGACGCCGTCGCGGTTGAAGTCCGCCGATGGGCTCTGGTTCGAGTAGTCGTTGATAAACGATTCGAAGTCAGCAGCCGAGATGGAACCGTCCCCGTTGCTGTCGTAGCGATTAACAAACTGATCGATCTCACGCCGGGTCTGCATGGTCTCGAAGGCGATCTGCGATTCTTCGATGCTCAGCTGCCCGTCGCCATCGCGATCAAACTCCGAGGTAAGCCCTTCCATGAACCCGTCACGCTGTCCGCGGCGATCATCCTGCTGAGCCTGACGCTCCTCGCGGGAGAGCTCGCCGTCGCCATCGCTGTCGTAGCGGGCCAGATCTTCTGCTCGGCGCTGCTCACGCTGGGCCTCGCGCTCCTCGCGCAGATGAGCATCCATCGCGGCTTGCTCCTCTTCGTTGAGCACCCCGTCGCCGTCAGCATCGAACTGACGCATAAGCTCTTGCCCACGCTCCGACTGCTCGAACCGCTCGCGTCCAGCCGCCCTTCGCTCTTCACGCGAGACCCGGCCATCGCCGTCGGTGTCGAGGCGGGCGAGCATCTGATCTCGGAATGATTTCATCATTGCTTCGCGCTCTTCCTCAGAAAGAATGCCATCACCGTCTGCATCGAACTGAGCAAGTCGAGCGGCCATGTCCTCAGAACTCATCCCGAAGGGGTTGTTCCCGCCCTGACGATTCGCCTGCGGCGTCCGACGCTCGCTCGGCTCAGGCTCGATCAGGTCCATGGTCTCTGGGCCCGTCGCCATGGCGATTGGAGCAGGAGCGATTGGCGGGACGATCTGAGACTCTGCAGATTGTTTGGAGCCGTTGTCCATCCAGAGATAGACCCCGCCGACGGCGGTGGCGCTGAGTGCACAGATGGCGATGGTGACGATTTGTTTGCTTTGCATAAGGGAGCCCTCTCGAGTGGGTGTTTGTAGCTTAACGCCGGAATGCACGAAATATGACAACAAATTTGCATAAAAAAACACAGAGACCGAATTCTATCGGGCTCTGCGTTGATTTGACTCGAAAAGTGGCGAAGGGGAGACTTGAACTCCCGACCTGTGGGTTATGAATCCACCGCTCTAACCAGCTGAGCTACCTCGCCGAAATGGGCTTTGATCATAGCCCGTGATCTGAGAAATCAACGCTGAAAGTTGAAAAATCATCCACCCAAGCGAGGAATCAGCCTTCGGAAGGCGTTTCCTTCACGGGGACCACTTCGCGATCCGGCATCGAACTCGTCTTGGCCGAATCGAGCATATCCGGGTTCTTGGGGGGCTTGGCAGAATCAAACTTGGGCGACTTGGACGAAGAATCATCGCTCGTCTCGTTCTTGATGTCGTCGGTGACATCCTTGAGCCCCTTCTTGAACTCCACGATGCCCTGGCCCAAGCTCCGTCCGACCTCGGGGAGTCTGCGTCCAAAGAGGAGCAAGAGGATGACCCCGATGACGATGGTCTCGGTGGTGCCCAGCGGGCCGATGAGGGCGAGTGTGTGTTCCATGGTGTGATTCAATGGTGCATTCTCCTGAGAGTCAACGATTCGACGATCAGCATATCGTATTTGCGGCCGTCAACGCGTGCTTAATCGGTGTTCCGAGCCGCACATTCCTCGGCCAGCTCGACCACATTGTGCAGCAGGACCGCCACTGTCATCGGCCCAACGCCCCCGGGGACTGGACTCAACCAGCCGGCAACCCCGTTCACTGCGTCAAAATCGACATCACCGACCGTCTTCGACTTCCCGTCGTCACCCTTGATCCGGTTGACCCCGACATCGACCACGAGGGCCCCTTCGCGGACCATTTCCCCAGTGATCAGCCCCGCGACCCCGGCGGCCGGGATCAGGACATCGGCGGATCGGCAGAGATCCTTCATGCCTTGGGTGTATTTGTTGCAGCTGATGACGGTGGCTTCTCGGTTCATCAACAGCACCGCGATCGGGCGCCCGACCACGGCCGACGCCCCCACGACCACGCATCGCTTGCCCTTGAGCTCGATCCCGGTGGAATCAATGAGCTTAAGTGTCGCAAGCGCGGTGCACGGGGCACGCATGGATCGCCCGTAGACCACATTGCCGATGTTCGCGGGGTTCACGCCCTCGACATCTTTGTCGGGGCAGATGAGTTCTTGGATGTGGTAGGCATCGACGCCATCGGGCAGGGGCATGTGGAGCATGATCGCGTGGGCCGATTCACTTGCGTTGAGTTCTTTGACCTTCGCAACGATCTCGGCCTGCCCGGACCCGATCGGGAGCGTGTGCAGCTCATAATCGATGCCCAGCGTCTCGCAGGTCTGGGCCTGGTTCTGGGCGTAGACACGAGCGCCGTTGTCGCCCGATTCAACGAGGATCGCGTCGAGCTTGGGGACGAACCCACGGGCGCGGAGATCAGCGGATCGCTGTGCGACCTGTGCCCTGAAGTCGGTTGCCAATGCCCGGCCGTCGATGATCTTGGTGGTCATACGGATCATCATAGCCTTACGACGATCCGTGCCCATATGATTGGACGAATGTCGTCCAAACCCTCCAAGAAATCTCGGATCCTTGAGCTGCGCGATCTGCTCTCGCGTGCGAACCACGCGTACTACAACGACGCCGGGCAGATCATGGGCGACTCGGAGTTTGACGCGCTGCTCGCAGAGCTGGCAGCTCTCGAAGAAGCACACCCAGAACTCCACGATCCCAACTCCCCCACGGCCCGTGTGGGCGGCTCCCCGATCGATGGGTTCACCACCATGGCCCACGCGATTCCGATGCTCTCGATCGACAACACCTATAACGAACAAGAAATCCGGGCCTGGATCACGAAAACCCAAGCGGCGATGGGAATCGATCCGGAATCCGATTCCGGGCTCTTTGGATCAGCTGCTGAATCCACCTTCGTCTGCGAGCCCAAAATCGACGGCGTCGCCCTCTCTGTGCGATATGAAGACGGGCGATTCATTCACGCCCTGACCCGGGGCGATGGCGTGCAGGGCGACGATGTCTCGCACGCGATCCGCACAATCCGAGCCCTGCCGCTCGAACTGCCGGCGGACTCCGTGCCCGAGGTCTTCGAGGTCCGCGGCGAGGTGTACATCCCGCTCTCAGAGTTCGAGCGCATCAACAATGAACGCGAGGAAGCCGGTGACGATCTATTTATGAACCCACGCAATGCGTGCGCGGGGACCATCAAGCAGCTCGACCCGAAGGTGGCCGCGGCTCGGAATCTGGGATTCTTGGCCCACGGCGTGGGCGAGGTCAGTGATCCGCAATACGCCCCGTCATTCTCTGAGTTCTGCACCATGCTCCGCACCCTCGGATTCCCGATCGGCGAACATCGTTCGACGGCGACCAGTGCCGACGAGATCATCGAGGCGATCCACCGGATTGACAAGGTACGCCATACCCTCGATTACGCGACCGACGGCGTGGTGATCCGGGTCGATTCGTTCGATCAACAAAGCACACTCGGGACAACCTCCAAATCGCCCCGCTGGATCATCGCGTACAAGTTCCCGGCGGAGCGGAAAACGACCCGCCTGCTGGATGTGCAGCACCAGGTGGGCAAGACGGGCAAGATCACGCCCCGGGCGACCTTCGATCCGCAGTTGCTCGCGGGGACAGAGGTCCGCCACGCCACGCTGCACAACTACGGCATGATCCGACAGCGGGATCTGCACATCGGCGATCTGGTCGAGGTCGAGAAGGCCGGGGAGATCATCCCGCAGGTGGTCGGGGTGATCGAGAAAGACCGACCAAAGAACGCGCCGCCGGTCATGCCTCCGGAACACTGTCCGGATTGTCAGTCGCCGCTCGAGATCGAGCCGCCAGAAGCGATCGACGATCCGAAGCTCGAAACCGTCCGCCGGTGTATGAACCCGGAGTGCCCCGCCCAGATCCGCGAGAAGCTCGTCTGGTTTGTGGGGCGTCGCCAGATGGACATCGACACGCTCGGCGAGTCCACGATTGATGTCATCCGAGCATCGGATATCCCGCTCAACCACTTTGCCGACATATTTAGGCTCAAAGATCACAAGGCGGCACTCCTCGAACTCGATCGACTGGGCGAGAAGAAGGTCGAGAACCTGCTGAGTTCGATCGAAGCCTCGAAGGGTCGTGGGCTCTCGAAACTGCTCTCGGGGATGGGCATCCGTCATGTCGGCGCGACCACCGCCAAGTCGCTCGCCAAGGTATTCAAGAGTTACCACGAACTGCTCGATGCGAAGCTCTGGCAGCTGATGCCGATGGCGGTGAACCGGATGAGCCAGAAGAAACGCGAGGAGCTCACCGGGACCAAGGACAAGATTGAATCTGAGTACGAGACCGGGCTCGGTGCGGATACCGCCCCGCTGTTCTTTGCCTACCTCCATTCCAAGCCCGCGCTCGATACCTTCGAGCAGTTCAAAGCCTTGGAGCTCGATCTCAACTCACACGACTTTGTCGATCCCTCAGCCACCATCGACTCGCCGATCACGGGCAAGACTATCGTGCTCACCGGATCGCTCGAGCATTCCACCCGTACTGAGCTCGCCCAAATCCTCGAATCGCTCGGGGCGAAGGTCTCGGGCTCGGTCTCGAAGAACACCGATATTGTGATCGCGGGCGCCAAAGCCGGCTCGAAGCTGACCAAGGCTCAATCACTAGGCATCGAGGTCTGGGATGAGGCGAAAACCAAGGAAACGCTCGAATCGATCCGATCAGCCGATGAATCTGCTTAAGAATGGACGATACAGAACACAATGAAGAATCTGGAACTCAAAGCCGAACTCCGCGACCCCGACCTCGCCCGCATCATCTGCCAGAAGATGGGCGCGGGGCGTGTGGTCAAGCTCAAGCAGACGGACACCTATTACAATGTTGCGCGTGGGCGGCTCAAGCGCCGAAGCTCGATCGCCATGGACCGTGGCGTGGGCTCGCCCGAGCCGATCGAGTACATCTTCTACGAGCGCGAGAACCGCGTGGATGCAAAGGTCTCGGAGTACCAGATCTATACCCACGCACAGGTCCAAGAACGCTTCGGTCAGGCCCCGCTGCCCGTGTGGCTCACCGTCGAAAAGAACCGCGAGCTGTACCTCTACACCAATGGCGGGATCACCACGCGGATCCACCTCGACGAAGTGCAGGACCTCGGCTCGTTTTTCGAATACGAAATTCTGATCGAGGACGACGCAGACATGGATACAGCGCAAGACCAAGCCACACTGCTCCAGGCGACCTTCCTACCCGCATTGGGTGAGCCGATCGCCAGCTCGTATTCGGATTTGCTCGAGCAGCACCGGGCCCTGAGCTAGAGCAATCCTAACGCCGGCAACAGCTAGAGCACTTTCCTCGGCGGCATGATCACATTCGAGAGCAGCAACCCAACCACCAGCGCCACACCAATGACGAGGACGGTGACGGTGGACTGCACACCGTCGACGGTCTCATTCTTGAGGAAGAGCTGCAGGCTCTTGAGCCCGAGGGATCCCGGCACGAGCATCAGCAGCCCCGGCATCATCATGGTGACAGCCGGGCGATCGAAGGTCCGGGCATAGAGATTACATGCACACCCGAGCACCATCGCCGCCCCGAGGGCCCCGGCTTCGAGCCCGAGGTAGTGTGTGCCGTAACGGGCGGAGTAGAACGAGAGAAAACCAGCGATCACCATCGCCCAGGCATAGCGAAACTGAGCCTGGAAAAGAACCACGGCCCCCAGTGTGGCCGCGAAGAGCGCTGGGACCTCGATCCGCCAGCCCAGTGCATGGGGCTGTGTGATTTCTGGCTGCTCGATAAAAAACTCGGACAAACCCTGCCCGATCACCACCCCGAAGCCGATGACCAACAGGACCATGATCGCGCCGATAAGCCTAGCGGATCCGGACACCACATGCTTGGTCGCCAGCTCGACCATCGCCACCGTGAGCGTAAGCCCGGGCAAGAGCACGATGATGCCGGCGATGGCCGCGATCGCGGGCATGTAGCCGGCGAACGGGATTGTGAAGAGCCCAGCGATCAAAGCCGCGCTGAGCCCCGAAAGGAACTCCATCAGGCGAGAGAGTTCACGCTTGCTTCCGGTGAAATGCACCAAGACGCCAACAACCAGACCAATCGCCCCCGACGCGATCATCTCATGGAATCCGCCCCCGAGAAACTTGCCCACGCAGCCCGATACGAGCCCGTAGCACAGCACCGTAAGCCACATCGGATAGAGGGCAGCCTCATTGACCACCACTTTGATCTGGACAATGCCTTCTTCGGGGGTGAGTTCCTCGGCGATCACCCGATTGAACAACCGATCAATCTGCATGAGTTTGTTGATGTTCACCTCGCCGGGTGTGACACGGGCGAGGTAGGTCGCCAGATTATCGTCGCTCTCTACGGACACAAACACCGAGGTCGGCGTGGAGAAGGTCTGGGCGCGCAGGCCAAGCTCGGCGGCGCACACGGCGGTCACTTCTTCGAGTCGGTTGGAGGATGTTCCATAGGTGCCCAGAGCCCGGGCGAGTTCAACAAGGAACCTCACCCGCGGCTCGTCTGGACGAGGCGGGCTGATCCCGATCGAAGCCTGCATCACTACATCGCCCCGCCGTCAAAGGTCACTCGCTCGATCTTGCGGTGCGGATCGGGCTCGGGGACGGCCGAGAGCAGCGATTGGGTGTAGAGATGCTGCGGGTTGTCAATAATCTCGTTGCGAGAGCCTTCCTCAACGATTTTGCCCTTGTACATCACCGCGATGCGTTCGCACACATGCTGGATCACGGCCATATCGTGTGAGATAAACAGGTAGCTGAGCCCGAACTCTTCCTGCAGGTCCATCAGCAGGTTGATCACCTGGGCCTGGATCGACACATCGAGCGCGCTGGTGGGCTCGTCGCAGACGATGAACTTGGGTTCGAGGGCGAGCGCCCGGGCGATGCCGATGCGTTGGCGCTGACCACCCGAGAACTCGTGCGGGTAACGATCCGCGGCTGCTCGGGGCATGCCGCAGCGTTCGAGGATGCTCTCGACGCGTTCACGGAGCTCTTCCTTTGAGGAGACCATCTTGTGGATGACCAAAGGCTCGCCGACAATCGAGGCGATACGCATGCGTGGGTTCAGCGATCCCGCGGGGTCCTGGAACACGATCTGCATGTCCCGGCGGAGCTTCTGGAGCTCTTGACCTGAGGCATTGAAGACATCGTGCCCGTTGAAGATCACGCGACCACCTGAGGCTGGCTGGAGACGGAGGAGCGTCCGCCCGACGGTGGTCTTGCCACAGCCAGATTCGCCGACGAGCCCGAGGGTCTCGCCGGGCTTGATATGGAACGACACGCCATCGACGGCCTTGAAATGGCTCGTCACGCGCTGGAGCAGCCCACTCCTGATCGGGAAATGGGTCTTGAGCTCATCGACGACCAGCAATGGCTTATCGGCAGATGAAGAGGTGTTCGTTTGTGCATGCTCATTGGTGTCGCTCATGCGGTGATCTTAGCCGAACTATCAGACGATTGCACAGCCCGCGAGCGTCCGAAAGCGTTCGCATCGGGCCGATGGGGCACATTTGCTTTCGATTTGAGTTGACGCGGGCGGGTTCTTGCGTATTGTTAAGCCCGAGGCCCAGCCTCGCCCAAGGTATTGACGGTTTCGGCCGATGAATACACAGGGGCATATAGCTCAGTTGGTAGAGCACGGCATTGAAAATGCCGGTGTCCGTGGTTCAAGTCCGCGTATGCCCATTGGTTCACTTTGCAAAGAACCGCAACACGCAGAAGGGGTCAGCATAAACGCTGATCCCTTTTCTATTTGCAGCACGCGATAGTATTTTTACTGAGGCTTTCGACACCAGCATGAGAAGCTCGCCTGATCAATCAGAGCTGCACCGGGCGGAACTTCACGCTCTCGCCGGAGACATCGTCGACGAGAAGGGCTCGGTTCTCGCCGAGTGTGGATGCGGTCGACTTGTCCATGAGCATGGTCGAATCGGAGGCGCTCATCTGCATGAGCGCGCGGAGCCCGAACTCTCGGATCGCTGATCGGTCCATGGCCCGCTCGAGGTTGCTCAGGTTGTCGCACCAAGCCGCGCACCAGATGCCTTTGGCGGGGCCTTCGAGGAGGATGTTGGCTAGGTCCTTGTCTGGCGATGACGGGGTTTCATCGAGCGAGAAGCTGTAATCGTCGCTTTTGCGGAGTGATCGCATACGATGCAGCCCAGCGAGCACGAGCAGGACGGGGTCCCCGCCGCTGTCGCCCCGTTCTTCGACCAGCTGATTCATGTCGGACACGACATCCCCAGCGGCCGAAACCGGCAACACTTCGATGGGCAAACCTCTGGCTTTGAAAAATGCCTGGGCGACCCGGTGCTGTGGATCATCTTCGGGCGTTGGATCCACAAAGACCACCCGCGCAGACGGGGTCATCGCGAAGGTAACGGCTGCCGATACGAGCATCCCGATCGCGGGCTCTGACTGCGGGCCCACGACGAGCAAGTTGTCGCCCGATCGCCGCGTGAGCGACGGAGCCGCGGGCGGGGCGATGGCGACGGCATCGCCAAGCAACAGCTTGGGGCTTGTCCGCTCTGCGTAGGCCTTGTTGAAGGCAACGAGCGACTTCTCAAACTCGGCGGGCTTGTTGCCCTCGAAGACGACGGTTTGTGGGCGATCACGCGGATCGGGTGGCAGGCGATCAAGCATCTCGTTGCGTTGCTCGTCGGGGAGCCACGCGGTCTGGAATGGGCTGTTGCCTTCGATGAGCCCGCCGGCATTGTTGTAGATCGCCTCGCCCGGTCGTTCGAGCAATCGGGCGGCGTTGTTGTCTTCGCCCAGGATCAGATACGAATCGGTCTCCGAACACTGGAGCGCGATCCGCACGCCGATCTGCCCCAGCGTGGAGCGAGCGAGCGAGTACGCACCCGAGAGCGTCTGGGAACCCAGGACCACATGCACACCGAACGCACGCCCCTGCCGGACAAGCCGATCGAGCAGCAGCGTCGCCTCCGATGAGACCTCGTCATCTTCGGTGAAGAACTCCTGGAACTCGTCGATGAGCAAGAGCAATCGGGGGAGCTGCTCGTCGGGGGCCAGTTCGCGGGCGCTCTGGAGATTCTGTGCCCCGAGTTTTCTAAAGAGCTCGCCCCGAGCGGTCAGCTCGTCATCGAGGCGTTTGAGGACGGAGAGCCCGAACTCTCGATCTGATTCGATCGCGATCGCCCGCACATGGGGGAGGCGTCCGCCGGTGTAGGCTTTGAACTCGACGCCCTTCTTGAAGTCCACCAGATACATCTGCAGCTCATCGGGCGAGTACCACATCGCCGCGGCCGTGATCATCACATGGAGCAGCGTCGACTTGCCCGAGCCAGTCCGCCCCGCGATGAGCGCGTGCTGGCGGGTGCCGATGCCCAACCGAAGCTCCTGATTCTTCTGGGCCCCGAACCGCCCGAGGGGCACGACCAGCTCATCGTCGCAGCGGCGCGACCAGTCTTCACCCACCTCCGGGGCGAGCCGATCGAATGGGACTTCCACGCGCCCGGCCTCGGCGCTGGCAATCGCGACCCGATCGAGGATTGCTGCGGTGAGCTTGTCGCTTGGTTCTGCGTCAAGGCTCGTTGTCACGCCATCGTAACGCTGATCTGCAAACCGAGGCACGCCTTGCTCGATGTTGAGCTCAACCGCGGTCGATTCGAGGCTGTTCTGGAGATCAGCCGGCATGCTGTGGGTGTTCTCCACGCACAGGAGAGCGTACACCCCGCATCGCGGGCCAGATTCGAGGATGCTCTTGAGCCGAGCCGCCCCGCCATCGGTGAGGGCTTCTTGTAGGTCAGCGATGATGACAAATCGATAAGGCTCGGCGATCTCGCCAGCCGCGGCGTTGTAGTCCTCGATGGTCGCGTAGTCCGCACGGAGGTACTTCTGGATGACCATCTGCATGTGCTCGGTCAGGTCTTGGAGCTGGCGCTCAATATGCTGAGGCTCCGCCCAAATCTTTTGACCGACTGGTGATGGGTCCAGATCCGAAAGGCGCATGTACCCAGCAAAGGACTGCCCAATCCCGATCGGATCGCCCATGACGAATCGGGCTTTTCTGGCGGGGAACGCAGCGAGGATACGCGTCATCGCCATGCGCATGGTCGAGAGGGCCGCATCCCGGCTGTTCGAGTCATGGCGGATGAGCAACGACTTGGGGCCAGGCATCGCGAGCACACCGGGGTGCTCAAGCTGCGCAGTCACCGCAAGTTGCTCACGGACAGCGGGATCGATCCGATCAAGCCGTGCCGACAGATCCAGGTGCGTGCGCACGATCGGCAAGACCCTTGGCACCTCAACGGGCTGATCTTCGCCTGGCAGCTGTTCCCAATCTTTGTTCGCACGCTCGCACTGCTCTCGCGTCTTGTTGAGCTGCTCAATCGCGGGTCGGGCCGTCGCGAGCAGGTCTGATTCATGGACCGATCGAGCTGATTCGAGCGTTGACTGTGCCCCGCGGGCTTGCTCATCGTGCTGGCTCTGTGCCGAAGCGACCGATGCGTTGTATCGCTCATCAAACTTCTCGGCCTGTTCCGTTCGCCAGCTGGTGAGCTTCTCGATCTCTTGGTCGAATCGGCTTTGAGCATCCGCGCGCCGTGTTTCAAATGCTTCCGACGCCGATTTCACGAGCGCGCCTGCTTTGCGATCAAAGTCCTTGGTCGTGACACGCAGCGTTTGATCACCCTTGGCGATCTCAGCTGCATGATTCGCCCGGATCTCAGTGAGCCGTTGCTCGTGCTCCAGCTCCAGACGCATCCATACGGACTCGGAGATCTTTCTGACATGTTCAATCTTGATGCGGGCTTTATGGGCCAGCTCGATGCGTTTGGCACGCCCACGGATCGCGTTGAGTATCCCGCCCGCTGGATACGCATCGACCGCCTGCTGAGCATCCTCGAGCAGCTCGTTGAGCTCGTCGAGCCCGATGGTGCTCGCGTTCGGAGTCGGATCTATCGGGAGATCCGTTATCCGCTTAACCATCGAAGGCCCGATGATGGTGATCAGATTTTTTTCGAGGGTCTCGATGCTCTTTGAGCATGTATTCAGGGTCGTGACCTGCTGCTTGTGCGCCCGTTCCTCGTTGAGCAGATTGGATTCAAGCACCGTCTCGGCGAGCCACACGCGCTCGCTCCATGCCCTCTTTTCCCTCGCTACTTTTTCCTGATAGTCGCTCCGTGCAACGCCTTCTTCTCGCTGGCGATCCTGCTTGGCCGCCACAAGCCTCGAGTCGAGCTTGGCGCTGATCTTGGCATGCGCTTCTGCGTGCTGAGCCTCGATTTGCGAGCTGAGCTTGGCTCGCTTGTCCTTCGCCGCTTTGGTGCTCCGCTCTAGCGCAGCCTTCGCTGATCGGGCCGCTTGATCGCACTGAGTTTCTGCCCCAGCGATGGCTTCGATATAAGTATCGAGCGATGCGATCAGGCTGGCAAACGCCAGTGCCTGTTCATCATATCCGAGGCGATCGTGGTTGCTCATACGCTCATCTTCCCTGCTCTGCGTATCGTGCTCATTCACCCGCACGCCTTGCCTCATCGCAGGCTGATTGTAGGCGATCGATCGCCTCGCACGCCTGGCGCACCGGCTGGTCAAGACGAGCGATGTACTCCTCCTCGAACCGCTCGGCGTTCTGGTCTGTCCACGATGACTTGCAACGCACCCACGATGCCCGCAGCTGTTTGACGGCATCCGTAATCACGCCCTTGCTCGAAGAATGACTCATTGGTTCTCCTCGCAGTTGACTTCCGCTTGGTTCGATTCCTCAACAGTCTTATCTGGAGTTTGCGGGCGGTTCCCGTCGGGGCTTACGGCTTTGGTGTACTCATCAAGGGCCTTGACAAACCCGTCGAGCTTGCCAACCGCTGTTTTCATATCGGATCTGGCGATCGTGGCGAGGGGCTGGACCGAACCACGGTACCGATCGATCTCCTTCTGGAGATTGAGCATCGCCCTGCGGGTGCGTTCGAACTTCTCCTCAGCCTCGCGGACCCGACGCTTGGCCAGCTCGTAAGCCTTCCGCGCATCGACCGAAGGCCTTGGCGATTCGTTTGATGTCTGCTCCACCAGCTTGGTGTTGGCCACAACCGCCTGCTCAGAGCGGATCCGGATCTCGCGCTTCCAGTACGGCATCCGCTCCTGCTTCAACCACGAGAGCACCCTGCCGGCGTCGGCCCCTGGGCTCGTCAGGGCCCGCTGGGTGTCTTCACCATATTGGATCAATGCAGGGCGAAACTGCACCAGCGCGTGGATGTCGGTGACCCGTGCCCCTGAACCCATCTCAGCGCTGCCTCAGGTATTCATCGAGGCGGTCGGCTTTGCGGAGCAAGAAGGGCACCTGTACATCGATGGCCTCGCGGAATCGCGCCATCTGACGCATGGTGTCATCAAAATCCTTCTGGAACTTGGCCTGCTCCTGATCGCGCCACGACTGGCTCAGGTTCGCCATCTGCCCGTTGAGCTGGGTGAGCTGCTGCTCCATGCCACCACCGAAGCGCTTGAGGAGCTGAGCGAAACGACGGATTTCTTCGGGATCTGCGACTGCTTTGGACATAGGGCCCATTCTATCTTATTTTATAGGACGGTGTGCCTGCTTCACACGAAACAGAGGCCGGGACTCCAACTCTATACGCCATTCGACCGCGATGAGTTCCTGATCTCATCGGACTCGATGGGCTCAGGAACCATGGCTTTATGATCAAAAACCCACGCGGAGAATGCGTTGCCCCAGGCGCCCTGTGCGTTGAGCATCGAGTCCGGCGAGAGCGTCCCGATCACTTGATGCGCTGACTCATCGTTGATTCGGATCTCCGCTCGAGCGAGCTCATGCTCGATGATCTCGAGCCCCTTACCGGGGGCGACCATTCGCACGGTTTGTACTTGTTCAGATTGGAGCCGAGGAATCAGGTGCGCCCGGACGGCGGCCGCTCCTGAAAACCGTTCCCATTGCGTCTCACTCAGCGTGCGGGTCGGCTGCGTATCGATCGCCCCCTCCACCGCACACATCGCCCGATCGAAGGCGGGCTCGACCCCCTCCTTGATCGCGATCTGCTGGTAGCGATCGAACATCTGGCCCAACACAGCAGTCTTGATGTCAATTGGCGCGTACCGCGTGAGCACCCAGGCGTTGTTTCGGACAAGACGATAGAGGATCTCGCTGAAGTTGCGTCCTTGCAGAACTTTCCGATGCTCGAAGACCATCGCCCGCGTGTGCCCGACGCGATAGCCAGCACCGATGAGCTTGGCGCACAGGTCATACTCCTCGGCGTAGTAACCGAACGACTCGTCGTAGCCGCCCACCTGAAGATAGGCTTCTCTACGAATAGCGCACCCGCACCCGATCACAACCTCGGGGAGTCCGCCGGCCTCATAGCCGCCTGTGCTGAGTCGGATTTCGCCCCCGATCGCCCCGACCATCGCAGGTTGGCTTGAAAGCACTTTCCCCAGATCGCCAGCGATCGGTGCCGAGTCATCATCAAGCATCACGATCCAGTCGCCCGCTGCGTGCTCGACACCGATATTTCGGGCCTTCGTCGCGATGTTCGTCTCCAGCCGGATCGATTGCACGCTGATGCCGTTGGCCAATGCTGATGGCAGCACGCGCTCCACTGGCGTATCTGATGCGTTGTCGACGACGATGAGTTCCACCCCCCCGGCGTCGCCAAGCAGATCGATCGGATACCGCCCGAGCATGTCCATTGTCTTTTGAACATCATCGGTGCGATTATGCGTTGGGATGACGAACGAGATCGAAGTCATCGCGCAGGGGCCAGGCTGGCTTGTTCGCTGGGCAGCGGCTCGAAGTTCTCATAGAAGTATCGTGCTAGGCGGACAATCTCTCGGCGCTGGCACGCATGATTGCCGATCTTTGAAGCGCTGACCGCGGCGGCCAGCGAGCCAATATACGCCGCGACGCCAGAATCCGCCCCCACCACCTGGGCCATGGTGCTTAAGGCGAGGAGCGCGTCCCCACACCCAAGCGTATCGATCGGGGAGATATTGAGCGCGGGGATGTGCTCGCTCGAGAGTAGCGTCGCCTGCCCGTCGGCGTTGGGTGTATCCTCGCCCTCAAGCCGAGAGAAGACCACCACGCCCTCGTCGCCCATCGTGACGGCGAGCCTTCGGGCCTTGGTCCGGCTCATCAGCTCCGTCGCGACGGCTGGGAGCGAACTGGTCGCCGAGCTGGCTGATCCCCGGAGCTCTTGCTCTGATGGCGTGAGCCAATCCGCCCGGCTCATATGCACCAGCGATGTCCGAGCCCCCGAAACATCGCCCGAGAGCACGGGCACCAACGGGCGAAGCGTGCTGAAGAGCTGTTCGGTCATGCGAGCACCAAGCATGCCCAGGCCGAAGTCGACGACAATGGCCGCGTCGGCGGTCGAACCCACGCGCTTGGCGGTCTCGATAAGCTCGACGCGTGTGCGATGATCTAGCTCAATAAGCCCGGTGTGATCGAGCTTAAAGATCTTTTCTCGCCCCACCATGTAGCGTTCTTTCATCGGCAGGGCAACATCAGTGAGCACCTGCTCGACCACGATCCCGCTTTGTTCCAGTCGTCCACGCATCGCGTTGCCCTCGGGCGTCATCGGCAGCGGCGTGATCAGATGCGGGCACGCACCCATCGCCGCCAGGTGCCTGGCGATCACCGCCGCCCCGCCGTCGTAACTCGCCCGACGCCCCGGGCGCAGCGAGAGTACCGGCGACTCGCCCGTCACCTGAGGCCACGCGCAATCCACATATGTATCGAGGATCGACTCCCCGACCACCACCACCTTGCGCCCACGCATCGAATCGAGGATCCGCTCGATACTCGTCGGCGACAAGTCATGAGCCCGGTGGAGGTTCTTGATCGCGATCGAATCCGCATTGGTCGGCGAAGCGTGCTCCTGGGCCTCGTCGTTGGACATCGAGTTGATCAGTGCTGACGACGAGAAAAGCACATCGCCCGAGGTGAACACCACGCGCCCGCCGTGCTTTTCGACCGCGTCGCGCTCCGCCTGGAACCGTGGGTCCTCGTTGAGCTCGTACTCGGCACCCTTGACATAGACATCCGGGTGAACCTCTTCGAGGAGCTCGACGGCCGTGGGCGCGGAGTTGACATACACCCAATCCACGCATGACAACGCGGCCAGATTCTCGGCCCGCAGCGACTGCTTGAACATCGGACGCGAGGCCCCTTTGTTCACAAAGTCATCCGCGGTGAGTGAGACGAGCAAGATATCGCCGAGCTCTCGGGCGTGACCAAGGTGGCGGACATGCCCGGGATGGACAATATCGAAGCAGCCGTGGCAATGCACCACCCGCTGGCCTTCGGCTTTGGCCCGCTGGCACAGCGCGAGCAGCTGCTCGTGCGAGCAGACTTTGGGCGAGAACGGGGCTGGCGGGTAGGGCATGGTGTATATCCGTCCGTGAAGGCTCATATAACCCGTGGATCTGAATCACGACCAATGAGCACTCTCTTGCTCCAGCATAGCAGATGGCTCCATGGGTTTCATGCGTTCAGAGCCCCTGCGTGGGCAGAATCTGGACACATTGGCCTATTCAACTCCGAATCACTCATCAGTCATATCGTGTTCGAGCGGGAGCTGAACACGCAGTTCATCGATCAGGACCGATTCGTCCTTCGATCGGCAATACATATAGACCCGCCGAACGCCCCAGAGCTCAGCCTCCGGATCGCTCAAGATAGAACACAGGATGGATGATTCGGATCTTGGATTCATATTCCAAATATGGAAGTTTGGGATCCTGAGCTTCGCCGGACAATCAAGATTGTACCGGAGCTGTTCTATCAACAAGTCAAGCTCCCGCCTCATCATCGAGCGGCTCAAGCTGGTGGAGCCAAGTGAACGCAGCAGCTCGATCGCCTGGTCTCTTTGTTCGCCCTCGCTCATTTCCGCCGAACAACTCAACGAGTTGAGGGCCATTGCCAAAGCACGGTCCTTGCTCGTACCAAAGCAATCAAGCGAGTGCAAAGCTCCATCGAAATAGAACTCGTGGCGGGCTTGCGAGAGCAAAACATCAAACGGGGCGAAATCGTACGGGTTGAGTGCGGCCTCCCTGCCGCCCGCCCGCAGAACGAAGCTGAAGGTTCGGGACACGGGCGTATCAAACCACGCGAGGGTCGCCATGGTCGACGACAGAAACGGAAATCCTACGGCTGAAACAATCAGAACGGCCAAACTCATTGGATCAAGTGTGTTGAGCGGGATCGGCCCCACCGACCACTGGACGAGCAGTACGCCCACTAAGGCAATGATCCATTTCCAGAAAAAAATCCCCGTCAAAATCAAGATCACCAGATGCATCGCGATCAACAAAGGAAACACGATGTACACCAGCCTCCGATCAAGGAAACTCCACATCGCAGACACTTCAATAAGCACCACCACTGGCTGAGCAAAGATCGCAGAGCGGAAGTTCAGCACTCTTCCCAGCCGATGATGGATCAATAATGACCATCGGTTCTGTGTCTGTGCAGCGATCGCGATGTTTCCAAGCCGATTGCCCCAGATCCATCCCGTTATGAGCTTTCGGAGCCCGGACCCGACATAATGCGCCCCCGCGGTTGAAACCAGCCCGATGCACAACGCCTCGTCGGTGATCGGCGTGAACATCGAAACACAGAAATACGCCACCGTCACCACCGACAACCCGTGCGGCATCAAAAGCTCCGTCTGCGACACGAAGCGATACTTGTCATGGTTCGCAAAGTAGACAACGGCGTAGAAAGCCGCGAACCCAGCAGGGAAAAACAATAAAATTCCGAGCATGAATATGGTGGCAACCTTCGCCCAACCCGAACGAAGCATCGGACTGGGCAATCGATATGAAGGGCAGACCGAGCGTGTCGGCAGCACACTCAACGCCCACATGAAACCCAGCGCAATCACCATCAACTCGGACGGCAGACATTGCGTACCCTCATGGCTCCCGAGACGAAAAATCGAAACCCAAAGCGGAATCGTCATCGCCAAGGTGACTAACCAACTCAGTGCCCGTGTCCCATGAGATCGGGTGTACGCTTCGAGCGGAAAGATCATTCGCCCGACGACCAATGCCCCGAGCATCAGCTGCAACACCTCGCTGGAGAGCGTATGGAGCGTCATCGCCCGGGCTCGAGCGCGCTGAAGACCGGATCCTGGGTAAGCAAACGATTGGCGGCTGCGATCCGTTGGTCCCAGGGGATCTGATTGTGCACCATGGCCGAAAGCCCGATCCGGAAAGCCCGGCGTTTGATCGGCAGATGCAGATCGTAAAGCACATTTGCGTGATCGATATGATCGGCTTTATTCGCAGGTTGCTGAGCAAGCCTTATGAACCGAGCAAGCATCCGCGTGTGATCACGCTGATCCAGAGCGAGCACCTCGCCGATCGCCCGAGCATGCTCCGTGGGCGAGCAGGGGAACAACGCATCAAAGCATGCACGGTTCCGCTCGTTGAGCACCACGGACATCATCCCGAGGAGCACCTCGCGGGCGAAGTACTCATGAGGCGTGACCCGATG
Source organism: uncultured bacterium (assembly GCA_963976625.1). Classification (GTDB taxonomy): domain Bacteria; phylum Planctomycetota; class Phycisphaerae; order Phycisphaerales; family UBA1924; genus UBA1924. Next base: position 104,042 of record CAXBLA010000001.1, on the reverse strand, counting down.
ATCGTGAACGGCCCTGGCGGCTTTGCAGAAACTGATCCCATCGCTCGCCCCAAAGCACCGATGAGCGAACTCGATGTCCTCGAAGTAGATCGGGCGGAGCTCGGGATCGAACGCGTATTCGAGCCTGTCGATCACGGTTCGCCGAATACTCAGATTCAGGGTCCAGCCCATCCCGAACCCATAAAGTTGCCCATCGACCAGCCCGCTCTGATCAAAGATCGCTGGAGTATGCTCGATGAACTGATCAAACGCCGACGGCGAGTCATGCTCGATCCAAGGCGAATCACCCAGCACCGCATCGTGCCCCTGATTCAGTGATTCAACATGAGCCTCGAAGAACCCCGGCTCGGGGATCACATCATCGTTGAGGAACAGGATCGCGTCACCGGTGCCCGCTTGGATCCCGAGATTGCGTGCCGGCCCCGCCCCGATGTGCGTTGTATGGACGACCTGGAGTGGAAAAGACCACTGCCCGCTTGGGGACTCACCATCGCCGTCAATCACGAGAACGACCTCGAACGGCGTATTCGTCGAAACTTGGAGCTGCTCGATCGTGTCCAGAAGCACCCCGAGCTTGCATGAACGCCCCCGGGATGGGATAATCACCGAGAGCAGTTGGATATTCGGTCGTTGCGGCTGCGTCATGCTCGTCATTCGTTCAACTCGAGGCTCATCTTCCGTGCTCATCATTCTACCGGGTCATCTCCAAGTCAGCGGCGTCACCACCTGGGCGATGCGTGCGGTGGCCGGGCTGCGAGCACGCTCGATCGAATCCGGGCTGGTTGTCCACTGCGACAAAAACGAATCCCCACCCGAGTTCTTAATGCCCTATGTGGTTGGGGTTGTGGAAGATGCGCCCCCGATGGATGAACTGCACGGGTGCCTCGACCAACTCACCCCGGTCTATCTCGACGCGATCCGGCGTATCCACACCATCACGAAGAAACCGGTCGTCGTGTCCCCAAACCTCCACGGCGACTGCTTCGGAGCCATCGCCGCCATCGCCCGGGATCACCCAGAACTCATACGAGTCGTCGGCTGGATCCACGCCGACAACGACTACGACCTCGCTGTTTGTAATCATTATGAACAGATGACCCAAGCGATCGTGCCCGTGAGCAATGAACTGGCCAATCTCGCCCGCGAGCGCATGCCAGACCGGCACAACGACATCATCCATGTCCCCCACGGGATCGATGTGCCCGATCAGTGCCCACAGCGAACGCCGATCACTCACCGCCCCCTCCGCTTGCTCTACACCGGGCGGATCGAAGAGTACCAGAAGCGCGTGAGCGTGCTCCCCGAGCTGTCCGCACGCCTGACAAACCACGGTATCGATCACCGACTTCGAATTATTGGCGATGGCCCCGAAATGCCCGCGCTCCGAGCACGCACCGAGCCCATCGATTCCATTGAACTCCTCGGCGCAATCCCGCCCGAGCAGATCAATGAGCACCTCCGATGGGCGGACGCCTGGGTGCTGCCTTCAAGATTTGAAGGACAGAGCATCGCCATGCTCGAAGCCATGGCCATGGGCTGTGTCCCGGTGCTGACCCGGGTCCGATCCGGCAGCACCGACACGGTAGTCCACCGAGAATCTGGGCTCAGCGTCGAAGTCCAATGGGACACACCCATCGAGCAGATCGCCCGGGAGCTCCGCGACGCGATCGCCGAGCTCGATGAGCAGACCCGCATCAAGCTCTCGACCGGCGCGCACCGGGTCGCTTACGAGCATCACCGGACGGATATCCATATCGATGCTCTTGAATCACTGATCCAGCATGTGCAAGCCATGCCTCCCCGCCCGTGGCCAACAGACCAACGACCGTCCTACACCGCCCCCCCCGGTCAACGCAGCGGCTCAACCCCACACGACGCCGCCGATCGCATGGAACACTGCCTGCGTACGCTCGAAGGCAAATCCGTGCTCATCTTTGGCTCCGGGCAGCACACCAAAGACATCGCCGGCGTATTCGAGAACACCAAAACCCATATCGCCGGGTTCATCGACGATAACCCCAGCATGGCCGGCACCGCGTTGCTCAATAGCAGGATCTACGAACCCAAAGACATTCCAGGCCTGGGCGCGAGCGACCTGATCATCAGCAGCGCGATCCATCAGGATTCAATCTGGAAAAACAGAGCATCGCTCGAAACCATGGGCGTAACCGTCCATCGGCTCTATACCGATGATGGCTCCGCGGGCTCAGAAGACTGATACACCAGCACACGCCCCGGCTCAAGGTGACCCAGCGATGTGACCATCGCCCCCGCATCCATGGGCGTGACAATTACCACATCATCCACGGTTAACGAACCGGGCTCGATCCATCGATGGCTCTCACCAGACTGCTCTCCATGGTCGTCCATCAGCACGACCCCGATCCCCAGCCGATCGGCCTGCTCAACAAACGCGATTCCGTTGCGCCCGAGCCCGTAGATGACCACCCGCCCGTGCTGACCCGCTCGTGCTTTCGCGCTCTTGAGAAGCGTACAAATCCGATCCGCCCCGCTGTTGCCCATAGTGGCGGAAATCTGATCAACCAAGCCATCATCAGCCAGAGTAGCCCGACAACGGGTCTCTAAAATATGATCCATTCCCAGTACCGTATCAAGTCCAACGCCATGCTGGCGCATCGTGTGCCAGCGGATCGCGTGTCCAATGACCGGTGCATCGCCCATCCCAACTGGGCCGAGTTGATCGAGTATCTTGCGCGCCGTCGCTTGGTCATCCACCACAAGACAGCCCGCGAGCATCCCCAAGCCCCATCCTCGGAGTCGGCTTTTGACGACTTTCTGAGATTCAGACCACGATAGAATCAAACCTCGCCCCTGCTCCCACAGCGTCGCCATTGACGAACAGAGCGAGCCGGGCGTGCACCAGTAGCTCGCCAATACATGCTCGCAGCGCCCAAAGGCGTTCGCCTGCAAGCCATGGGCTTCGCACAGGCGGTACAGCATGTCCCAATCCTCGAAGGCCCGGAGCTTGGGATTGAACAGATCACCCATAGAAACAAGCTGATCGAGCACGCTCCGCTTATACACCATCGACATAATCGCCGGCGGATCGAGGGCGAGCATCGCCGATCGGGTCCAACGCGATACCCCCATCGCCGGAACCCGGTGGAGTTGATCGCCTTCAGCGCTTCGATAGTCATACCCGCATGATGCACCGATCGAATGCTCGCTGGCGATCGGCACCATCAGCTCGACAAAGGGCTCATGGATCGTGTCATCGCTATCAAGAAAACACACCAACGGTGCTCGCCCGTGCCCGAAACCGAAATTCCGTGCGGCGCTAGGCCCGGCGTTGTCCTGCCTCCTCAGTGACACCCGACCATCGCCAATCGCCACCACAGCTTCCACGGTCGCATCATTGCTCCCGTCATCCACCACGATCGCCCGCCACCGTGAATCGGTCTGTTTCTGTAGTGATTCAAGTGTTCTGGTGATGGTCCCCTGAGCATTGTACGCAGGGATCACGAAGTCGATTTTGGGCGATTCACTCGTCATACCGCCCCACCAACTGCTGCCGGCTCGCCATGTCCAACTTGTTCGTCGCCATCGGAGAACCGGAACACACGCACCCCACGCTCGCGGAGTGAGCGTGATCGTTCCCAAATCTGATCTTCATAAAGCTCAGAGGCGATGACCACCCCGGTGTTAGGTGCTTTATCAATAGCCGATGGCGAATAAACCGCATACTCGCCAACCACCTGCCCCGCCCGATGGTCATCGAGCACCCCCGCGATCTCCACCCCGAGCAATGCTCGAAGCGCGAGCACAAACCGCCCCAGGTCTCCCGCGCCCCAGACCCAGACCCGCTCGATGCCCATTGATTTGAGCAACCTTGCTGCACCGAGCATTCGCCGGAACCGGAGTGGCGTATCCGTTGGCAGATTCGGGCACACCGCGTTGGACCACATCCACGCCTGGAGCAATGTCCGCGTAGGGCCCACGGCTTCCATCAACGCTTCGAGTTCCACACGACCACTCGCGTCACCCCGAGCCACCTTGGCCATGGCCGTTTGTTCACCCTCAATCTCTTGCTCGATCAACCCTTCCCAAAGCCCAAGTAGCCGCTGAGCCGTCACTCGGCTCTGTGAGTCATTGAGCCCCGAATGCCCATTTTCACCAAGCCGATGCCTGTACAGTACCTCTGGCACTCCGCCCAACCCCACATCGACGAGCCGTATCCAGAGATCGTAATCCTGCGCCCGATCAAGCGATTCGTCGTAGCCGCCTGCCTGAAACACGCATGATTTGCGGAGCATCATCGAGCCATGCACAAACGGGTTCCAGACCATGATCTTCCAGCGTGCCTGCTCGACCGATATCGGGGGCATCACAACTTCTTGGATCTGATCGTGCTGATCCACAAACGCCGCCCCGGTGCCGCAGCCGGCGATCGCGGGGTGTAGATCCATGTACTTTACCTGTGCCGCGAACCGATCGGGGTACGACCAATCGTCATCGTCCATCCGCGCAATCAGCTCATGACCGGCGTGCCCGATCCCGAAGTTGAGCGCATGGGCGATCCCCTGCTTCGGCGTATGGAGCACACGGATCCGCTCGTCCCAAGATTCCAGCTCGTTCTGTTTGGAGAGGAGTTCTTCGTCGGAGCCGTTGAACACGAGCAGGCATTCAAAGTCTCCATGCGTCTGGGCGAGCACGGACTCGATCGCGCCCTGCGCGTGGTCATGCCAGCGATGCATCGGCAGAATGACACTGATTGGCTCACCCATACTCGTGCTCCTTCCGCTATCATACACCCAACCACAGATTTCTGCGTTTTCAGCCCACAAACCTGAGCAGACCATGTCAACTAGGCCCAAAACACGAATCTACAAGTACCCCGAATCCGACGAACTCACCATCGTCATCCGGGCTGCCGGCGAGCGAACGCAGGCAGACTGCACCCAGATCATCCAGAACCAGCTTCCCGACCCGGCCCAACTGAGCGTCATCCAAGAATCACCGTTCTCGTCGGCGGTTGCCAAGACCTTCCAAATCGGGATCGATTCAGGCCGCCCCTGGTTGATAGCGATCGACGCGGACATCATCCCGCTCGATAATGCCGTCACCCGCATCCGCGAAATCTGCGGCAAGATGGACCCCAGAGCCTTCGTCGCCACGCCGTTGTTTTTATGCAATGCTGTTGGTGGGCTGGCCACGCGAGGGCTGCATTGCTACAACGCGAAGTACATCCAAGAAGCGTACGACCTGATCGACACCCTCGATGACGATCTCCGCCCGGAGAGCCGAGTCCATGACGCGATGAGTGCCCGGGGGTACACCCGCGAGTGCTACGCTAAAGTCCTCGGCCTCCACGAATACGAGCAGTCATTCAAGCACATCTACCTCAAGGCGATGCTGCGCAGCCGAAAAGACGAGTTCCGCGAGCAGATCCGACAACAGCTCGAAGCCCGAGCACATGCAGACCCCGACGCCCGCGTCGCCCTCTGGGGCTTCGTGGATGCGGCCAACTCGGTCAGCCAACCGATCGAATACGACTGGGATGCCAGCTATCCGCTGTTCGATAAGCGGATGAACGCGATCGGCTGGGCGGAGAAATCACCGATTGATCTGAGCAGCCTCAACGACTTCGCACTCGATCGCATAAACGCTCACAGCTTTGCAGAGGACACCAACACCCTGCCATGGATCCGCGAGATCCTTGGCTTCGAGGATGGTGCACCCGATGCCCTCGCGTATGTCAATACAACCCCCACACTGAAAACGCTCAACTCCGCGGGTACCCGCTAATGTGTGGAATCGCAGCGATATTCGACCCCGCTGGGCTCGCTGAAGCTATCGATCAATCCACTTCTTGGACCCGCTGCCTGGCATCGCTCGCTCGCCGAGGGCCCGACGGCCAGGGCACCTGGATTGCCCCGAGCCGAACCGCCATGCTCGGGCACACACGCTTGTCGATCGTGGATCTCTCCCACGCGGGCGACCAGCCAATGGTCGATGCCCGCCGCTCGATCGCCATCAGCTACAACGGCGAACTCTACAACGCCCCCGCGCTGCGCACCGAGCTCGAATCCCTGGGCTCCGTCTTCCGCTCCCACTGCGACACGGAAGTCCTCTTGCACGCGTGGACCCACTGGGGCAAAGGCATGCTCGATCGGCTCCTCGGCATGTATTCGTTCGCGATCTGGGATGATGAGCAGCGATCGCTCTTTGGAGCCGTGGACCATGCGGGGATGAAGCCCATGGTCTGGAAGCACGCCGGCGAGCGTATCCTGATCGCCTCGGATTGCGACTCATTGCGTGCACTCACCGGCTCCACCGAGCAACTCAACCCGATGGCCATCCGCCATGTGCTGACGATGAGCTGCTGCCCGCCGCCGATGACGATGTGGACGGGGATCTCCAAGCTCCCCCCCGGGCACACGATCGAGTGGACCCCGGGCACGGCCCCACGCATCAGCCGGTACTACGCACCACCCGAGCAAATTATCGAAAGCTCCATGCTCGATCAGCACGCCTTCGTGGATCTTTGGGAGCAGGTTGTGTCCGACCACCTGCTCGCCGATGTCCCGGTGGGCGTGTTCCTGTCCGGCGGAATCGATTCCGCAGCCACGACCATCGCCGCAGCCAAGGCACTCAAGCCTTCGGGCATCTCCCCGGCGTGCTTCACACTTGAGATGGAAGGGCAAGCCAGCGAGCACAAAGACGCGATCAGGCTCGCCAATGCACTCGATCTACCGATCACTGTTGAGCGATGTGACGCGATTGATCAAGCAATGCTTGAGTTCGCACACGCTTATGACGAGCCCCAGGGATACTCGGCGCTGCTCACCATGGTGCAGATCGCCAAGCTCGGGGCAACGCATGCCAAGGCCGTCATCGCCGGCGACGGTGGCGATGAAACCTTCGGCGGCTACCTCTGGCAACGCGAAGATGGGCCTGATGCTTGGCAGAACTGGCACAAAGACCAAAGTCTCCGCGGGTTGCACTCCAAGATTGATGCAATGGTCGCCGATCCAGACGCAGACGACGATACCCGTGCGCTGGCCCGCAGAGTCCTCGGGTCTTACTCCTATACCCACGGCTACCTCTCACGCGTTTTCCCCGGTTTCTACCCAGCCGAGGCCCGAGCGATGACCTCATCATGCGTAGACCCCTACGACCACGAAAGCATGGCCAGCTGGCTGATCAACGAGGACCGCCCGAAGCTCCCGCACCTGCGCCGAGCACAGCGACTCGATCTCGTGGGCTTCTGCCCCGCATCCATCCTGCCCAAGGTCGATCGAGGCGCAATGCACTTCGGGCTCGAGGTCCGCTCCCCGATGCTCGACCGACGGCTGATTGACATCGGGTTCAGGCAGCCCGTCGATCCACGCGAGTTGATCCCCGATAGCTCACAGAGCCGCCCACAGCTGCGCAGCTATATCGAAGCTAACCTCGACGAGCAATACACCAAACGCCCCAAGCAAGGCTTCAGTGTGCGATCGTCCTCGGAACTTAGCCACTGGCGGGCGATGAGTGAACAAATCAATCAGATGAAAATCGTCACCCAGGGTGTGCTTGATGCCAACTGGGCGTCCTATGTCCCCTATGGCGACATGACCCGCCTCCGCCTGGTGTGCATGCTCGGGCTATGGGCCGAATTACGGATATAGATTACTCAGTCAGCCCAGCGTGCACCCGCGTGAGCAGGTTCTCGACAAAGCCGTCCATGGTCATCTCTTTGGGCATCGCGGCAACGCCCTGCTCGATCCGAGCAGACCGCCACGCGGGATCATCGATTGCTTTTTCGAGCAAAGCTTCGAGCTGGGATTCGCTCGCGAAGAACAGATCCGTCGAATCATTGAACATCTGCGCATTGGCCCGCTCAATCGGATCGGAGAGCGATTCCATCGCCGCTCGTACCTTGTTCCCTGCCCATTTCAACGATGCATCCCGATATTCGTCTTCTTCGCAGATCCCCAAACGGCGCAGCTCATCGATCATCTTCTGAGCCATGGGGCTGTGATCAATCCCAACACGATGCCCGATTCGATCGCCGGCATCATCGGACATCGGCTCGCAGATCATTCGATCATGGGCATCAACCGCCACCATGTTGTTCACCACCGCGAACGCATCACGCAATGATCTGCACAGGGGCAACCCGCCGGAAAGCAGACACTCGCTCACCCGCTGGTGCATCACCTGATTGACCGACGCGTGCAAGTGCACCGCTGAACGCTGGTAGCACTCGACCAATGCATCATTATGCTCCACCGGGCCCGCGGCATAGCCCGAGAGCTGCGGATGCTGATCCCAGCCGTTGCCAAAGAGCCGGAAACGCCAGCCGCGACTGTCCGCGATCCGGCTGGCCCACATCGCGACCTGGTGGCGGAACACCCGCTCGGCGTACGGGATAACCTGCGTATTGAGCAGCACCGATCGGGCGACTTGGTTCTGCTCGCTGACACCGCCGGGGAAGAATACCCGGTTGATCAACTGGTCGATATCGAAGAACAGCCGCGTGTGGGGCACGCTCGTGACCAAGTGCTTGACCTCGTCGAGCACCGCGATTAACCCTTCAACCGCCCCCGGCGAGCTCTGTCGCATCCGATCGACGAGTCGAGACTTGAGCAAATCCGGATGCTCGCTCTGATGGGTCACCCAGGCGATCTCGCAGTCATAGTCATTATCTTTGATCGTCCGCTGAGCATTGAACTTGGACCCCGACGCGACCATCGGCATCCAGCTCGATTGCTTTTCCGGATACCCAAACTGTTCGATCAGCTCCCGCTTGACCATCCCGACCACAAAGTCCGTCTCGCCGAGTTGCTTGCCGATTTTGGCATCGAACAAATGATCCATCGCGTCCTGAATCCAGCACACATGCACCACATCCGTCGGGCTGTGCTCGGAGATCAGCGGGCGGGGCGTGTTGATCGAGATCACGACATCCGGATCGAACGCCCGGAACGCACGCAGGTAGTTGCTCTTGGAGTACACGCTCGAATCGTCGTCCTCGATCTGGACTTCACAAACGCATCCCGCACGCGAGAGCACCTGGTCCAGATCACGCGACACATACTGCAGGTAGGTCGTGTATCGGCTCGTCGGGATCAGCACACGCAAGCCTTCCGGATCGTCGCCGGGCTGCGATGATTCCCCTGCCTCTAAGCGATCGAGCACCCGCTGCAGCTTCGCTGCGATCGACGCCTTGTCCTTGGGCGTGCGCCCCTTGATCCATTGCACATGCGACGCCAGGCTCTTAGTCCATCGCTCGTCGATGAGCTTCATGATCGCACGCCCGTCGGGCTGGGCGCGCGTGCGGACGAGCGGGTTCTGGATCACCATCGTTGGCGGCACATCATCGAGCCGATCGCTCCACCAGTCGAGCAATCTCTCGGGCCCGTCTTTGCCCACAAACCACTCGATGCGCTCATTGGCGATCGGCTCTCCAAAGTCCACGCACGACAGCCCATCGAAGAGTTCGTTGAGATCCGCCTGCAGAATCAACAACCGCTGACGGAACATGGGCGCGTCGTCGGGGCTCGGTGCGCCCAGGAGCGCCCCCAACAACCAGTGCGGGTCGATCCCCTCGAGGATGATGGGAGAGAGCCGCTTGGTCCCCATCTGCTCAACCAACGGCTGAACCGCCCGCAGATGAGCGGTGCGCGTGTCCGCGAGGTGCGCGATCCGCCCGAGCGACTCGTTGCACCGGACGATGTTCCCGTCCAAAGCTCGATACCAGCTGATTTCCTGGGCGATGGCCCGCCATTGATCGATATCCGATTCCGAGAAACGCGCCCGATCCGTGAGCCGATCGAGGTTCGCCCGCAGGTGTGTCTCGCGTTGATCGAGTGTGATCCGATCGCTTGGCATCGCGTCGATCTGCTGGGCCAGCGACTCAACCCGCGCCTGCTGATTCGTCGCTCCGTCGAGCCGATCAGCCTCCCGCCGGGCCAATGTGGACAACCCCAGCCCGATCAACGCTTCGATCTGGACGAATCTGGGATCCGCCAGTTCCGGATGCTTCTGGCCTTGGGCGCCCGCGATCGCAAGCTGCTGCCAATGCTCCATATATGATCGGCGACCTTGACCAGCGTTTGATCCGCCTGCACTTGTGGGAGTCTCTTGGATCTGCTGGCTCATGGACGGCTCCGTGTAGACGAAAATACTGATAAAATCACTGATATCCTCGATCTTATCGGCCCGATATCACCCAGAGCGTGAATGCCCCATCGCCCACCAATCCACCCATGCACACCACTTCGCCCATCGAACGAACCAACACATCAGTTACGCTCCGCGAGCGGCTTACCGGTGATCGTCCGCTCGATACCAATGGCCATCCGTGCGATCCGGGCGACGCCCTCCCGATAGACCCTTCCCTGCTTGCACCAACCATGCTCACGCAGCGTGAGCTCGACTACCTCCATCACCTTGCATCGCGTGTCGAGCACGGGCGGATCATCGAGCTCGGCTGCTTCCTCGGCGGCTCCACCCGCCCGCTCGTCATCGGGCACCAGCACCACCACCCCAACCCTTCAAAAATCCTCGTCTACGACGGCTTCATCGCGCCCGACGAAGAAGCATTCGAGACCGACCCGAGCCTGCGCCACTACGGGCTCAGCCCCAATCAAGATTTCCTGGATCTCTTCCGCACACTCCACGCCACCTACCTCGACAAGCTCACCATCCGCCAGGGGCTGATCCCCGGATCGTTCGCCCCCGAAGTCGCCGACACGCTGTACCCGGAGCAAGAACCCATCGCGTTGCTTTTTATCGATGCCGCGAAGGCCTGGGGCGTGCACCACACGATCGCGACGACTTTCTACGAGCATGTCCAGCCAGGTGGCGTGGTGGTGCATCAAGACATCGGCGACTTCCGCACGCCTTGGCTCTTGATCCACATGTTCCAGCTCCGTGAGTTTTTCGAGCCCATGGATCAAGTGCGGGGCACGCCGACCATCTCCTTCCGCTGCACACGCACCCCGACCAAGGACGAGCTTTCAGAACGACTCGCCAGCACCCCAAGCGACTTCGACACCCACACCGAATCAACCGAATGGGACGCACTGCTCGACGACTGGTCCGCGCTCCTCGGTCTCGATGCAACGAACCTCTGGAGCGGCCATCGTGCCACGCACGCCCTGCACGCGGGTGACCCCGCCCGCGCGGTCCACCACGCGGAACTATTCGATCGCTGGATCTCAACCATCGGCTCAGCCGGGCACTACACCTCGCCGGATTGGAAACACTGGATCGCCAAGCTCCCCGGCTACTTGCAGCGCCAGAGCGCAACCGATAGCGAGCTCACCCGGGCCAACACACTGGCGCGTGCCTGCCGAGCGTATGAGCAGCTCGACACCCCGGAGACCGTGTCCGACACATGGAAAACCGACGCGATGAAGGCAGCCGTGTGGTCCCGGGTCAAGGATCGGCTCGTCCGCGAAAGTATCGATTCGGTTGTGCTCTTTGGTGCGGGGCGTCATACGCGCTGGCTGCTAGGATCGGGCTGGCCGAAATCACCAATCACCATTGAGTGCATCATCGACGAGCACCCAGCCGTCGATTCGATCGCCGGCATCCCCGTCCGCACCCCGGACCAGCTCCAACAAGCAGCTCCGATGAACGCAACCGCTTGTGTCGTGCTCCCCTCATCAGACGCCTACGAGGCCCACCTGATCCAGCGGGCACGCTCGAATCCAGAGCTGAGCCCACTTCCGATCTGGGAAATCTACACCGATACACAGCACGACCCCATCCGCCACGACCAGCTCGCCACCGGGGACGATGCTGGGCTGAACAGAGCTCTGCAATACCAAGCACTCGCGATCGACAAGATCGATCCCACGCCGCCCCACCGGAGCTCGCTGGGGCTCCCACCCGGCCGAGCTTGGATCGATCAACTCGCCAGCTCCATGCGCTGGCCGAGCTGGGCCAGGGGGCATGTGAATGAACAGGACATCGCGTTCCTGTGGGATATCATCGAGCTGGTTTCGAGCGAGCAGCCGGGCCCTTTCCCGCTCATCGAGCTGGGGACCGCCTCGGGTGTCTCGACGAGCGGGCTCGCCCATGGCCTGGACGCACTGGGCCCTGCCGGCTGCACCCTGCACGCCTTCGACATCATGCAGCGATGCTATTTCGATCCTTCTCGCAAGGTCGGCGATGCGGTCCACGAGCTCGCCGCCGATCTTCTCGATCGCATCACCCTGCACCCGGGCACCAACGCCATCGACGCGTGCCGATGCTTCGAATCCGGGTCGGTCCCGCTGGTGTTTATCGACGCCGATCACCGCCATCCTGCCCCTGCGCTGGACCTGCTCGTCCTGCTTCCATGCCTCGCCTCGGGAGCATGGGTCGTGCTCCATGATATCGAGCTCGATCTGATCCAATCGCTCGATGCCAACGACCCGGGCTCGCAGTCGGGCCCGAACCGGCTCTTCAACGCGTGGGCGTACGACAAGACCCGCCCGATACATACGGTCCCACGCGAATCCAACATCGGCGCGATCAAACTCCCCGAGCATCCATTGGATGCCCGTTCATGCCTGCTTGATCTGATCGAAGCCAGCGAGTCTTAAAACTGAGTTGAGCCGAAGGTTTAGTTGACGCCGGGATCAGCATGATCGGGCGCGTTGGAGTACACATTATCTTCGAGTGTGGACGGATCGCCATCGGGACCCGCGGAGTAGAAGTACGGGCGGTTGCCGCTTGTGAGCCCGCCGTCGGAGTCGGGCACCAGATCAGGCGTATCCCGGTCCGCCTTGATCAACCGGTTTCGGCGGATTTGGTACATACGCACGCGGTCCTGCGGGTTCCCGGGCAGTGCCCCGGCGACAAAGAAGCCCATCGCCTGATCCGTCACATCGATCGCGTCGCCCTCGTCACCGAGTGCGCGTGGAGCATCCTCGATGATCCCGTCGAACTTGGGATGGACATAGCGGATCGGGTTGCCCCAGGCATCGAAGACCGTAAGCATCGATGGCATGACATTTTCATCCGCGGAGTAGATGCTGACATACTTTGAGTTCATCGCGCTGATCAGCGACTGCGCCTGAGGCACCACCGACGCGGACTTGAGGAACAACGCCACGGAGTTGACCGGGCTCAGATCTCCGGGCACCTGCCCGCCCGAGCCATCGATCGCGGGGTAGAACGCGCTCTCGTTGCTCATTGCGGTCTGCAGGCTCGGGGAGAGTTCGGCGTAAGGGATCTCGACGAGGGCCGGCGGGTTGGTGCCCTTCTGATCGATATACGCCGCCAGGGCGGTATCAAGGGTCTGGATGACCCCAAATGTAGCCTTTTTCTTGCCCGAGTTGATGACCGACGAGCCCACCATGGCGCTGAGCCCCACAAGCAGCGCCACAAGCCCGATGACAATGAGCATCTCGAGGAGCGTGAAGCCACCCCGAGTACCATCTCGACTGTTTCCATCAAGAGTAAGAGAACGATGGGTGCTCGATGATCCGGGACCGTGCATGGCGGTGCTCCTGTCTGTGCTGCGCGGGCGCTCGTCGCCAACGCGGATGGTGTGTTCAATGTCCCGTGGTAGTCTATACGCGGGATTCGGGTGCATGGATGCGTTGGGAATCCTCGATTACGACTCCGTATCGGAGTTCTGATCCGGTTCCGGTGCCGGTTCTGGTGCCGGTTTGGGGGCTGGTCTTGGCTGGGGTGCAACGCTCAATCCGGGCCCCATGATGGTGGATCCCATGATATTACCAGTGTTTCCAGAACCGGCGTTGCGATTTGCCGCTGGGCGTGGTCGCTGGGGTTGCTGCGGAGACTGCTGAGGTGCCCGCTGCTGCGGAGCCTGCATCGGCCCACGCGGCGGCGCCAAGCGAGCCTTGAAGATGACATCGGTGACCCGTTCGCGGATCCCCTTCATCATGTCCAGGAACATCCGCTGCCCCTCACGCTTGTACTCAATCTTCGGATCGGTCTGGGCGATCGCACGGAACCCGATCGAATCGCGCAGCTGGTCCATCTCGTAGAGATGATCCTTCCATGACTGATCGAGCGTCTCGACGAGCACCATCTGCTCGAACTGCACCATCTCCGGGCGATCGAGTGTCTCGACGCGGGCGCGAATCGCGTTTTCGCGGTCCTCCTCGTCAAGGTAACGCATCCGCTCGGTGACGCCCTGCCCGAACTGCTCTTGGAGGTACGCCTCGAGTTCGTCTTCGGTCTTGGTCGCCAGGGCCTTGTCCACCTTGGTGTCCAGATCATCCTTGTCGACGACTTCTTCCATCGCCATCAGCAGACGCTCTCGGATCTTGGCCGGCGGCGTAGTCTTTATCTCGCCCTCGTCGATCCGCAGCCCGGCGCGTTGCCCGGCCCATTCGATCAATGACGCAAACGCAGCGCCCGGATCCTGGCGTGCCATCATCATCGTGTTCTGCATGATGAAGTCCACCGGCATCTCGGTCTCCCGCTTGCGGTAGAGGTCTTGGGCTCGATCAATCACCAGGTCACGCACAAATAACTCATCGTCGTTGCGGGCTTTGATGATCTCATCGGTCGAGACATCGAAAGTAAACTTGCTCGTCACCCATTGGCTGAGCTTCTTGGCACCGTAGTCCTTGTCGGCGAAAGCCGCAATGCCGTCAAGATCGGCCGCGTCAATCTTGGCAAACGCGGCTTCTTCGAGCATCTCCTGGACCTTGCGACGATTCGCCGCCCCGCCCTCACGCAGATCGCCTGTGTCAATCTCGACCCCGAAACGGTTCTTGGCCCAGTTGTGGAGCCCAGCCGAGTCGAACTCCATGAGGAACTCAGAGTTCTCGGTGGGGATGTACTCGCCCATAGTCACTGTAATCGAAGCGGCAATATCCTGCTTGGCCAATCGACGGATGGCGACATCCATCTCGTTGGCGTCCTTGCCCTTGAGCCGATCCGGGAGAATTGAGCAATCAAGCTTCTCGCGGGCATGCTCGGCGGCACATTGAGCCGGATAATCCGCATCGAGGTATTCGACAATCGCGTCATCAACCACATCCTGGATGTAATCGAATATCAGACTCTTGACCTGACGCCCCTCGAGCACGCCCTGACGCAAGCCATAGAACCGCTGGCGTTGGTGCTCCATGACCTCGTCGTATTCGAGGATGTTCTTGCGGGCCATGAAGTGGCGTTCTTCGACCTTCTTCTGGGCCCGTTCCACATTCTTAGACAGCCACGGATGCTCGATCGCGTCGCCCTCCTTCATGCCAAGGCGCGAGAGCAGCTTCATGGTGGTCTCGCCGGCGAACATCTTCATCAGATCGTCTTCGAGCGAGACAAAGAATCGTGAAGAACCGTTGTCGCCCTGGCGACCCGACCGACCGCGGAGCTGGTTGTCGATTCGGCGGGACTCGTGACGCTCGGTGCCGATCACATGCAAGCCGCCCAGGTCCTCGACATTCTCGAACCAACGCAGGCGGTGGAGCTTGCATCGACCGTTACGATCGAGCTCCTGACGAAGCTCATCAGCCTCCGCTCCCTCGACAGCCTTGGGGCTCATCCAGGTGTAATCGATCGCCCAATGACGCAGCAGCGCCAGCTCGACCTCTTCGAAGGACATCGCTTCGATATCACGCTTGTTGACGCCTTGCTCCTTGAGCACGCTCGGTGCGATCTTGCGGTAGACATTCTCGCGGAGTTCCTCGTCGCTCATCTCCGGGTTGAGCCCCTTGGACGCCAGCGAACGCTTGAGCAGGTGATCGATGAACTGCTCGCGGGTGAACTTGCCCAGCTTGATGTCCGTACCGCGACCGGCCATGTTGGTGGCGATCATCACCGCGCCCAGCTGCCCGGCGTCCTCGACGACCCCGGCCTCGCGCTCGTGCTGCTTGGCGTTGAGGATTGAGTACTGGATCTGGTACTTGCGTGCGAGCATCTGGGCGATCATTTCGGATCGCTCGACGCTGGTGGTGCCGACCAAGATCGGACGCCCCACATCATGGAACTGCTTGATCTCATCAACGATCGCCTCCCACTTGTCCCGCTCGCGCAGGAACATGAGGTCGTCATGATCAAATCGGGCGATCGGCTTGTTCGTCGGGATTGAGACGACATCGAGGTGGTAAATATCGTGGAACTCTTGGGCTTCGGTGTCCGCGGTACCCGTCATGCCCGAGAGCGATTTGTACATCTTAAAGAAGTTCTGCACCGTCACCGACGCCACAGTTTGCGTTTCGGGCTTGATCGGCACGCCTTCTTTACACTCGACGGCCTGATGCAGTCCATCGGACCACTGACGCCCGATCATCGGGCGACCAGTGTTCGTATCGACAATCACGATCGTGGGCTCGTTCTGCCCGCTCATGCGATCGGGGACATCCATCACGATGTAGTCCTTGTCGCGGGTGTACACCGCGTAGGCACGCAGCGACTGCTCGAGCAGATGGGGGATGTCCATGTTCTCATCGACATAGAACGACCCAACGCCGGCGAGCTTCTGGGCCTCGGCGATCCCATCATGCGTCAAGTGCGCACTCTTACGGTCCATCTCCAACTCGTAGTACTGGATATGGCGATCACGCTTGGATTCAAGCTCTGGCAGTGCGGCTTGGGTGTCCTTAAGACGCTTCTGCATCGCCGGAACTTCGGATTTGTCGCGTGACTGGCGGATATCGCCCTCAAGCCCGCTGATGGTCTCTTTACAAAGCGTCACCTGATTTTCGAGCTCTTGCCATGGACTCTGGAGGTCGGCGAGTTTTTTGGCCAGCTGATCAGCGAGTTGGTAGCGGGGCTGATCGTCGTGGGCCTGCCCAGAGATAATCAACGGCGTACGAGCCTCGTCGATCAGCGTGGAGTCCACCTCGTCAACAATCGCGAACTGACGCTTGCGCTGCACCTGCTGCTCGACATTCCGCTTCATGTTGTCGCGGAGGTAGTCGAACCCGAACTCCGATGTCGTGCCGTAGACGACATCACAGCGGTACATCTGGCGTTTGACATCCTCGGGCTGCATGTGCATCGGGTGGATCGCACCAGCCGTGAGCCCCATCCAGCAGAAGAACGGGAAGGTCCAGTCGCGGTCGCGCTGGACGAGGTAATCGTTCACCGTGACCACATGGACCTGCTGACGCTGGACACACGCCATGTAGGTCGCCAATGGACCGACGATGGTCTTGCCCTCGCCGGTCTTCATTTCGGCGATCTTGCCTTGGCCGAGCACCATGCCGCCGATGAGCTGGACATCGAAGGGACGCGCACGGAACGGCGGGCGGGATTCTGGGTACGCCTCGCGGACGGCGTCGTAGATCTCGTTGGGGATATCCACCTGCATGTAGGGTTGGACCGGCTCTGGGTGCCCGAGATACTGCCCGACAGGCTCAGCGGGCTCAAGCTGGCTGATCTTGTCCTGGATCTGCTTGTAGAGCGTCTGCATGCTCGGGTTGAGCACCGACGGATCAAACCCGGCTTCGGGATTGAAGATATTGCGGATGCCCACCGCGCGGTCCATGCCCTCGCGGGCCGCCGCGTAGACCTCGGTGAGCAGGTCGTCGGGCTTCTCGCCGTTGTCGAACCGCTTGCGGAACTCTTCGATCTTGCCTCGGAGCTGATCGTCGGTGAGCTTGCGCATGCTCGGCTCAAGCTCGCGGATCGCCTCGACCCGGGTGGTGTAGCGTTTGACGATGCGTTCGTTGCGCGAGCCGAACATCTTGGAGAGGAGCTTGCCGACGACAGGAATTTCTGAACTGGCCATGGTGGTCTATCTTTCGTGGAGAGCCGAGTGTGCGGTGCACGAATCGGTCAGCGATTGCCCGAGCGGGTCAATCCTCGATCGGGCGGAGCGTCATGTATTGTGTGTATAAATGAGTATTGCGGCGGCGAGCAAAGTGCACAGATGGTGCACAAAGCAACTGCGATTTGTGAAATCGCAGATCTATCAGCACACAACTGGCGGGGGCAGGCTCAGCAGCCACAGCCCAAGACGCTCTACGCCGGGGGCATCGAAGGACTCGATGTGTTCATGCCCTTCGTCCACGGGGGCATTGAGACAGATAGAACCGGGGTCATAGACCATGATCGGCATCGTCGGCTGGTTCTGCTCGATCTGGCGATCCGCGATCTCACGGAGGGCCTCGACGAGCGAGGTCTCTATCCGATCAAAGGTGCGATCAAGTGTGCCCGTGCAGATCTGAGCAGCACTCGCGGCCGAGCACAGGAGCAACTGGAGCCCAATGGCCGCGATCATGAAGCCGGTAAACCCTGTTGAACCACCAGTACCCCCAGCGGCCGCATTGGCCGCTGGTCGGTCGTTGGCGTATTGTGGGGTCGTTTGATTCATGATCTTCGCGGAGTCCGTGTTCCTGCAAGCAAGTCTATCCAACTATCGGCCATCGGATGCGTGCAAACGCACCCTGAGCAACGAGAATACCCTATTCTCTGCATCCCAGAGCCGATTGTAAAGCTCCATCACCCCTTTGGTCCGATATCAAGGTTGACGATTTCGCTCTGCCCCCCATAGGGTGCACTCTTCGCCATCGCCGGCATCCCGCTCGACGCATCACCTGTCGTATCAGAAGGACCCGTGAACATGCTCGCCACCCGCCAGACGCTCACCCCCACCCGCCAATCGCTCACCCACAAGTTCACCCTCGATCGCCACGAGGGCTATCTCACGATCGGGCTCTATCCCGACGGCACCCCGGGCGAGTTGTTCATCAAAATCGCCAAGGAAGGCTCGGCCATCTCGGGCATGTGCCAGGCATTCTGTCGAGCATTTTCGATCGCTTTGCAGTATGGGTTGAGCGTGGACGAAGCCGTCAAACGCTTTAAGGGCATGCGGTTCGAGCCCAACGGGCTCACCAGCAACCCGGATATCCCCGAGGCGGACTCGATCATCGACTATGTCGCCAAGTACCTCGAGCTGCATTATGCGGGACAGAGCCGAAGCTAGACCGGTTTCCAATCCACATCAAGCTATCTGATTTGGCGGGGTCTTCGCCGCGAAATGCGCCTCAATGTTCGTACACACCATCTGGGTCATCGCTTCTCGCCAGCGAACCTCCGCGCTCCCGATATGCGGCGTGAGCACCGCCCGCTCGTGGGCGATCAAGCCCGGATGCACCACCGGCTCTTGCTCGAAGACATCGAGCCCCACGCCGAACAACCGCCCAGAATCGAGCGCTTCGACCAAGGCGGACTCATCGACCACCGGCCCTCGGCTGGTATTCACCAGAATCGCCCCTTCCTTGAGCAGCTTGAGATTTTGCTTATTGAGCAAATGCCTCGTCTGCTCGGTCAACGGCGTATGGACCGAGACCACATCTGCCTGCCCAAGCCCATCCTCCAAGGACACTCGCTTGGCTCCAAGCGGAGCCATCTCGAAATCCAGGTGGCGTGAACGGGCGACATAGAGGATGTTCATCCCGAAGGCCTTTGCCCGTTGAGCCGTGGCGTATCCGATACGACCGGCCCCCACGATCAGCAGGTTCTTGGCGCACAGATCTATGCCGAGGAACTCGTCCATCCCCAGGTGCCCATGCTGTGCGTACGCCGGCGAACGGGCGTAGCGATCGGCCTCGATCAGACGCCGGGCAGCCGAAAGAATCAGGAGCCAAGCGATGTTCGCGGTGCCCTCGGTGACGGCATCGGGTGTGTTGCACACCGTCACACCCCTGTTTTTGCAGGCCGAAATGTCAATATTGTCGAAGCCCACCGCGAAATTGCAAATTATTTTTAGACTATCTCCGGCCGCATCAAGCAGCGCTTCGTCAACCGGATCGGTGTACATCGTGACGAGCGCATCGAGCCTAGGGACAAAGCCCAGAAGCTCTTGCTTTGTCGCCTTGCTGGAACCAAGCGTTTGCACGCAAGCACCTGTTATTTCAGGGTTTCCCGGCACTGTGCGTGTAAAACCAACGGTTCGTTCTGGTGTACTCATGACCAATCATAGCTCAACGAAATCACGAAACGAGCAACCCCTCTAGGCTCAAACCGCTCTCGCCAAACAGGAAGAAGGAGCATGCATCGGAGAGTTTTTTCTGTTTTACACCGATTAAAACAGGACAAAACTCGCTTGCTATGCCGAATAATGTGCGGTAAAAACAAGTGTGTTAGGATAACGCACTCGCATTTCCGGAAAATGCAGAATGGAGTAAGACCAATGGCAAAGAGAACCGCTAAAAAACCCGCAAAGAAAACCGCTAAGAAAAAAACCGCAAAGAAGACTGCAGCACGCAAGCCAGCAGCCAAGAAGACCACCAAGAAGGCCGCGGCTAAGAAGCCAGCAGCCGCCAAGAAACCAGCACGCATCGTTGCGGCCAAGGAAAAGCCACGCACCAAGTCCGAAGTGCTCTCCATGATCTCTGATCATGTCGGCATCTCCAAGAAGGAAGCCGCGGCTGTCTTCGATGTCATGGGCGAGATGATCCAGGCAGACCTCAAGAAGACCTCCTGCGGCTCATTCAATGTCCCAGGCATGATGAAGGTCTCCGTCCAGCGCAAGCCAGCCACCAAGGCCCGCAAGGGGATCAACCCGTTCACCAAGGAAGAAACCATCTTCAAGGCCAAGCCAGCACGCAATGTCGTCAAGGTCCGCCCACTCAAGGGCCTGAAGGATCGCGTCTGATCGTTGATTGCATAATTATAAAAACACCCCAGAGATTGCTCTCTGGGGTGTTTTTTATTAGCCATGGAATCTAGATTCGTGCTCTTACTGGTTGTTGAGCGCGTCCATGAACTGATCATAGGTCGTCACGACGCCATTCGTGATAACCTGGTCCGCATCCAAAGGGATCTCTCTCAAGTTGGTAAGCTGTTGACCGTCTGCCCGTGGGTGGTCGCCGAGCCATTGATCCATGTAAATATCTGTCTCACGAGCATTTGGATTATGCCGAGCACTCGGATTCCAGAGAATAAATGTATCGATGCCCATAGCAAGCATGTGATCCATCAGGATGTTCCACATCCGGGTTTCACCTACAAGTTCGTTCGGGCGTGCCCAAGTATCTGGCCCTCGTATCCCGTAACCCGGTGGAGCAATCCAAGGAGTTACAAGACCTGATTTAGCACCCGAACGACAAGAGTTCAAGAGATCGATAAAGTTGTTCCACCGGATATCTTTTGTCGTTCGGCTATATCGACCAGCGTTTGAATCGAGATCTGTCACATAAATCGCTGGAGCCGATACCCCGCCAACCGTCACATCGAGCATTGGCCGATTTGACCAGTGATATGTGGTAAATGAAGGGGCATAGTCTTTATAGTTTGAGATGTATATCTTCTTACCAAAGGCAGCTTCGAAACCATCTGCAAACACACGCTGAATCAAGTTTGCTCTGAACAGCCCGGCAAAATGGCTGTAATCATTGAGCGCCTCAGATCCCTGGACATGATGGTAGTTCATGAACTCACTGACAGTCACTTCCGACATTGATTCAGGTAAATCAATCGCAAACGATTGATGTTCATCAATGAGAACTTCAAAGAACTCTCGTCTTTCCGAACTGGGAATATGCCAAAAATCAATCCCTACTTCCAGATCAAAGATCAGGTAATCAGGCTCGACATTGAGGCGTTTGAGCTCCGCTGCAAACTCGTGCCAATAAGCCGTGAGTTCTTCTGATATACCACCCGTATTGAGCAGTTCTTCTGGATTTGAAGTATCGAACGGATCTTGCAGAGCCGGATCCAACTCTTTCCAGAATCGAATAGCCACTTGTTCAGGCTGATCCTGCCGCACTGCAGCGGCAATTTGCTGAGCGAGTTTTGATGCTGATCGGCTTCGTGGATCCGCTACATACGCTCTGTTCATATGAGCGAAATGATCGCTCGATTGATTCCATGTGAACATTCGCACAGTTGTATCTGAATCAGGTTGGACATTCTCTGGAATCTGGAAGCTCCAAGATTCCTCTCGAGAATCAGCAATGAACGGGCCGCCAGAACCTGATGAGTCCCCAGCCACAGCATCGCCGCCACCACCTGAAGATCCGCCGCCACCGCCGAAACTCCCCCCTCCACCAGATCCGCCACCACCACTATTACTGCCCGATGAACCGCCACTGCCAGAGCCTGACCCGCCACCGGACACACTGGAGTTAATGTCGTTGACCGTCCCATTCCCCCGTGGATCGTTTTGTGTGAACTTCCCGCTGTTTCTGCGGCGAACCGGCGTATCCGAATCCATCCGTGAGGGGAACTTGCGTACGGTTCGTGTCACCACACGACCGTCAGCCATGCGTATCTTGATCTCCACCATCTCAGGTTTGCTTTCCTGATTCTGAGTAGATTTCTCTGTATTCTCTGTCGTGCGGTTCGGTTCAGCGATGCACGCCCCGCCAAGCATCAGCGCCCCGAGCAGCCCTACGGCAGTTGTATATTTTAGAGTCATAACAGAGACCTCGTAAATCGAACACATTGATCGGTGTTTAGAATTTCGTCCGTAAAACAAGTGTGTCATACCATTTTTCCAATCACAACTGAACCAAAAGTGAATTCACAGAGACTGAACGGATTATACTGATTCCCCCGCCGATAACTCGCCTCGATTGTGAAATGGGATAAGAGTCCAATCCCACGCACCCACGCCGGCATTCAAGTGTTCGAATGCTCAGATGAAGAGATTTGTGAATTTGAGTACCCAAAATCTACTCCTCGAACTTCGGAGTCACCCATTGCACATCGCCAAACATGTCAACTCACGAGCCGTCGCCCTCGAGACCACCCTGCTGGTGCATGGAGTTCCCAAATCGAGCTCTGCCCAACTGGCCGCGGAGCTTGGTTCGATCATCGAGCAAGAAGGTTCAACCCCTGCACTCATCGGGGTGCTCGACGGTGTGCCCACCATCGGGATCAACGCCCAGCAGCTCCAGGCCATGCTTGATGCCCAAGAGGTCCCCAAAGCCAACACCGCGAACCTGGGCATCTATATGCACAAGGGATCGCACGCCGCGACAACTGTTTCGACGACTATGGAACTCGCTGCGTTCGCCGGGCTCCGCATGTTCGCCACCGGCGGGCTCGGGGGCGTGCACCATGGCTACGGCACCGAGCTCGACATCTCGGCTGATCTGATGGGATTCACACGGTTCCCGATCGCCGTGGTCACCAGCGGCGTCAAGTCCATCCTCGATGTGGTCTCGACTCGCGAAGCCCTCGAATCGCTGGGTGTCACCGTTGTCGGGTACCAGACCGACGCCTTCCCCGCCTTTTACCTCCGCGAGTCCTCGGCCAAGGTCGATATCCGCTTCGACAACATCGACGAACTCGCCAGCTTTGTCCGCGCTGAACTCCCCAGATCCGGACGCGGGATCGTCGTGGCCAACCCGATCTCGGCGGAGCATGAGCTTGACCATGGACAGTGGTCCAATTGGCTCAAGCAAGCCAAGAAGCTCGCTGAAGGTGAGGGTGTGAGCGGTCGTGATGTGACGCCGGTGATCCTCAAACATCTCCACGAGATCTCTGAGGGGCAGACGCTGCTTGCGAATATTGAGCTGGTGAAATCCAACGCCCGCGTCGCGGCGATGATCGAATCAAGGCTGTAAAAGGCTCGGCTCCGTACAAACCCCACAAAGGCTGTTTTCTGAGCGATTATCGGGTGTGTCTTTACGAAACATTGACGCCTGATCCGGAGGTTTTCGCCCATGGAATGGGTGATTTGTGCTATCATACCCCATCGAGGACTTGGTGGAAGATGGCCGATGGGCCAGTTCCGAGCAACCACTCGACAAATCAAGAAGGATGGAACAGCAGCGGGTGCAGTACCCGGCTGTACGTTTATCGATCAAACCAAGGAG
The DNA here is from genome assembly GCA_963976625.1 of uncultured bacterium. Lineage (GTDB taxonomy): Bacteria > Planctomycetota > Phycisphaerae > Phycisphaerales > UBA1924 > UBA1924. The sequence goes on along the minus strand of CAXBLA010000001.1, from coordinate 80,349 downwards.
AAGAGACCATGCGCAAGCAAATCGGTATCGCGGCACTGATCGCGACAGCAGGCATCAACGCGGCGGCCCTCGCCCAGGACAGCGTCAGCTCCAATCTGGGCGGGCTCACCGGCGACGCCCTCGACCCGTGGGGCGTCAACTCAGCAGCATATGTTGTTGACCTGGCAGAACTCGTCACCTCCCACGGCAACACCTTCGGTGTTGCCCCACTGCTCAAGACAACCCAGCCAGACCTGGCGTTCTTCAACAACCTGGGCTCATCGGCGGGCATCAGCTCGGACCACATCGTCAATGTCCCATTCTCCTCGACGACCTACGCCGTCTGGGACACTGCTGGCGCGGGCATCCATGCCACCAACAACACCGCTCCATCCATGGTCTCCCCGAGCGGCAACAGCTCACAGTTCGCCGTGGCGTACACCGAGTTCGGGACATCCGTCTCCGCAAACCAGTACTCATCGATCAGCGGTGCGATTGTGAACTACGATCCCAGCGAACCAAACCGCCTGTATGTTGATCGCCGCACGGTTGCGATTACTGCTCCTTCCGACCAGGACATCAGCTCATCGGCGCTCGGCGGCGTCTCTGTCGATGCCAACGGCAATGTCTACTACCGCGGCGACAACAACAATGTTGACGCTGGCGCACCCAACCCACTGACCGGCAACAACATCTTCCGCACCCGCATGGCTGATCGCTCAGACAGCGTGAACTTTATTGACAACGCGGGCCCGCTCGACGCGACCGACGTGATCGTCGTCAACAGCAGCGATACCTATGTCGTCCCCAACAATGTCCCACAGTCCGTCTCCGGAGGAAACGGGCTCTTTGCAGGCGTAAACTTTAACTCTGAGTTTATCTCGGGTGCTTCAGCAGGCACAACGACCGCAACTGGCGGTCATCTCAACACCGATAATGGACGCCCAGGCACCGCACGCGGAAGCAATGGCGGTGCACCCGTCGACGCGCTCGGCATCGGGGCTGATTACACCTTCGGTATCTACGCCAAGGACATGGATGAAAATACCCGCGTCATGAACCTCTTCGGCGTCGACAGCGACGGGCTCCTCATCGGCAACAAGGGCTGGGACATCCCCGCTTCGGTCACCGACAACCAAGACGGGTTCGTCAAGGCATTCGGCTCGTTCGCATCGTTCGAGAACTACCGCTTCGTCAACGCGTTCAGCGGCGGCGTCGGGAATGTCGCCGTCGGTTCTGACAAGGACGGCATGGGCCTCTTCGCCGCTACCGTCGCAGAGAACGGCTTCGAAGGCGATCCATTCAACCAGATCGTCGTTGGGCGTTACGATCCGGTCAACGATACCACCGAGTTCACCTTCGCGGCGTACATCGATGTGTTCGGCGTCGGCTCGATCGACAATGACCTGGGTAAGAAGATCTTTGATGGCGAAGGCACTGAAATCGGCCAACTCGTCAGTCTGGATATGGTCACCAATGGCGGGACCGCTGGCCCATCGATCTCGGCACCAACCATCGACTCCGCTGGTAATGTCTGGTTCATCTCCTCCGTCGAGCTCTACCGCTACGACGCCAAGGGTGTACCCGTCCAGTCCGACTTCGACGGCGCACTCATCCGTGCGGTCCTCGATCCGGATACCTTCTCGTACACCCTCGAGCTCGTGCTTGAGAACGGCTCACGCATGACCGGGCCAAACTCGGGTCTCGAGTACTCCATCGGTTTCCTCGGCACCGCGTTCACCGATGGCAACGGCAATGACCACGCTTCGCCAAGCTCCGTCTGGTCCAACAGCGCATCGAGCGCATCGTGGAACAATGTTGATATCACCGCGACCGAGCCGGGCGACACCATCACCAACGGCGGTGTGTTCGTCACCACCTCGATCATCTACGACATCAACGATGACGGGCGTTTCAACAACCCAACCAGCGGCAACTTCGATCCGGAGTTCCCCGCTGACGAGGCCTACTCCGTAGAGCTCTATGTCGGGTACTACCAGGACGAGGTCCCTTGTAAGGCCGACCTTTTCCCAGACGGCATGCTTGACTTCTTCGATGTGTCCAACTTCCTCGACCTCTTCGCTCAGGGCGATGACTACAACGGCGACGGGCTCACCGACTTCTTCGATGTCTCCGCATTCCTCGATGATTTCGGCGCCGGCTGCCCATAATCGGGTTGTCCAAGGCCTGTTGTGAAAACAACACCCAAGGGATATCGGGCACCGCCTGATCGCCCAGAAGCCACCCACGGCGTCCGCGTTTAACGACGCGGACGCCATTTTGAATCAAAGACTCGATCTCACCGATCGATCAGCATCGGACATGCGTTTGATCCGATGTACGGTTGCACCCACTCTTGGGCGTGCGCCCCTCAGGACTCCAAGGAAACCCGCTATGAAGATCACCAGCCTCATCCCAGCCGTTCTCCTCGCCGGACTCGCGAGCCCCACCCTCGCTCAGTGGGACCCAAACAACGGCGACTGGGGCAAGGAAAACCCGCGTGATGTACGCGTGATGACCTGGAATGTTCAAGATGGGATCTGCCGAACCAACGGCAAAAGCGATGGGTTTAACAACTGGAACGGCATTGTCCGCATCATCGCCTCGCTCCAGCCAGATGTGCTCATCCTCCAAGAGTGCGCCGACAACTCTGGCAACGGCACAGGCTCAGGGGCTGACTCAGTCGCACAACTCGATCAGGTCGCCCACATGCTCGTCAACGGCGGCGAAGACACCTTCCTGGGAGGCACCGTCGGGTCGTACACCAAGAAGTTCGTCCCCGGCTACGATCTGCCCTATGTCTACAGCTCTGGTTCCACCGACAACTTCAACCGCAACCTGATCATGTCCCGCTTTCCCATCGAGGATATCAACGGCGACGGCATCCCCGCGATCTCCAACTTTGTCCTCATCCCAGATGAATACCAGAACGGCGGCAACGGCGGGATCCGCGGGTTCCAGTTTGCCGAGATCAATCTGCCGGACGAAGACTACGCCGGCGACATGGTCATCGGCAATGCCCACCTCAAGGCTGGGGGCAGCTCAAGCGACTACGACCAGCGAGAGCAGGCCGCCACCAATACCGCCTACCTGATCGATTACTACTACAACGGCGCGGACGCCGGCGTGAGCGATCCCAATAACAAGGTCATCGTCCCTGCTGCTGGCGATGCACTCGACCCCAACACCCCCGTGATCTGGGGCGGCGATCTCAACGAGAACCCCACCTCGTCGAGCCCCAACTCCATCCTCACCCGGGCCGAGTTCTTTGGCGGCTCCGACGGCACCGACCGCGATCGCTCCGACTCATCATTCACCAATGCCACGCACCCGATTACCGGGTCCAATAGCACCCAGGGCGGCTCGAGCCGGCTCGATTACATCTGCTGGCAGGATTCGATCGTCGATGTCCGGCGCCAGTTCATCTTCCGCTCGAGCGGCAGCGGCATGAACACCAGCAAGATCCCCGAGCCCGCCCGCTCGTTCCCCAGCGCGACCTCGATCTCGGGGATCGCCTCGGATCACCGCCCGGTGATCGTCGATTTCATCATGCCCGCACCGGCGTTCGATCCCTGCCCGTCACCGCCAGACTACAACAACGATAACGAGCTCGATTTCTTCGATGTTTCTGACTTCCTCGACCTTTTCGGGCAGCAGGACGACCAGGCCGACATCAACAACGACGGCGAGTGGGACTTCTTCGATGTGTCCGACTTCCTCGACCTCTTCGGCGCAGGCTGTCCATAAGAGCAGCCATGAACAATCCGATCGATCGGCTTACTCGCCCGGATGATCCCGAAGGTTCTGGATCTCGCTGACCGCGTTCTCGAGCTGACGCTTGAGCTGGCGCACCCGCAGCAGCGATCGCACCCGCGTGAGCAGTTCGAGCTTGTTGACCGGCTTGGTCAAGAAATCGTCGGCTCCGAAATCAATCGCCCGCTCGACATCCCCCACCTCGTTGAGCGCCGTCACCATGATGATCGGGATATCGCGTGTCGCCGGGTCCTTCTTGAGCTTCTCGCATACCTGGAACCCGCTCATCCGTGGCATCATGATATCGAGCAGAATAATGTCCGGGGCTTGCTTGGCGACGGACTCGATCGCTTCGATCCCGTCGTGGGCGACGCGGACTTCGCCGCCGAGCTCGTCGAGGTACGCGTGGAGCAGTTCGAGGTTCTGCTCGTTGTCATCGACAATCAGCACCCCCTCGTGCTCGATGGCGGTCTCGTTGATCGAGGCAGTTTCGTTGTGCGTGTCGGCGTTGGTCATCGGTGTTGCTCGCATGCAATCAGAATAGCTGATCTGGTGTCGGAGGAGTGCTTGATGCCTAATCTTTGGTGGTCGGGCTCCGAGAAACCACCCCGCATCTCGCCAAACACCCCAAAGAACCGCAGAGCACTCCAAATCGAGCCCCTTGAAGGAACCCAAAGTGAACGCTTGGACCAGCCAATACAACACGCCGACCGCCAAAGCCCTGATCGCTCAGCTCGATCCCGAAGCTCGCCCGCTGTATGAATCGTTCCGTACAGCGCTCTCGAAGCAGCTCTCGACCAAGCCGAAGCTCAAGTGGACGGGGCTCTCCTGGAAATGGTGTGAGGCCATCGAACTCGACGCCGGGGGGATGCTGATGGCGGTCCACCTGGTGCCGGATCCGGCCAATATCCGCATCGCCGTCACACTCTCCTCGTCGTTCTTTCAAGCCAACACCCCATCGGAGCTGCCCAGGTACCTCCACAGCGGGCTGAGCACCGCAACGAGCATCGGGCACCAGAGCTGGTGTGAATGGGCCTTGGGCTCTCAGGAAGCCCATGACTCAATCCTCGAGCTCATCGAGCGGACGCAGAGCAGCTAACACCGCTCAGAAATTCAACTCCATCCCAGAAGCCGCTGCGGATCCGCTGTTTTCTCGGGTACTCTTGGTGCAAATCGAGAACGGTTGCCGATGTATGGGCAAAGCATGCATAGATGCCCGTCCAAGAGGAGACACAACGATGCGATCAGCCCCCCGAACTTGGCCCCACACTCGGCACCGAGCAACCCAGCCGTTCACCCGGTTCTCTTCGATCGCCCTCGGAGCGGTCGCATTCATCTCGACGGTCGCCCTCGCCGGACCGCTCGACTCCTCCACCGATCGGCTCATCACCCGCACCGATCTGGGCGGTGGCACCGCGTCGGTCTACATCGCTGATCTCGACACCGGCGAGGAGATCGCCGACTACAACGGCACCGTCGCCATGATCCCCGCATCGAACATGAAGATCCTCACCAGCGGCGCGGCTCTGTTCGTGCTCGGGGGCGACTTCACCTTCCGCACCCAGCTGATTCTCGACGAGACAACGACTCCACCAACACTGATCATCAAAGGCGATGGAGATCCTGCACTCGGTGACCCGGCCATCTTCCTGGGCGAAGAGTCCGGCACCACCCTCGACACGCTCTTCGACCAGATCGCTGGCGTGCTCGCTGGCGCAGGCATCAGCCAGCTCTCCGAGATCATCATCGACGACACCGTCTTCGATCGCAACTACACCCATCCGGACTGGCCCATTGATCAGCTCAACCGCTGGTACTGCGCCCAAGTCGGCGGGCTCAACTTCCACACCAATGTGATCAACTTCTACCCATTCCCTTCCGCTTCGGGAGGGGCCCCGAGTGTCAAAGTCCAGCCCGATGCGTACTGGGTCGATACACAGATCAAAGCCAAATCCATAAAGAAAAAACGGGACACCGCGTGGATCGCCCGTCCCAAAAAAGAAAACACCTTTACGCTCCTCGGCAATGTCTCGGCCCAGTCCGAGATCCCCGTTGCGATCGACTCGCCCCCCGAGTTCGCCGGGCGGCTCTTGGCATCCGAGCTCCGTAAACGCGACATCAAGATCGGCACCGAGCGTGCGACCCTTGACCAGCTCACCAAGCTGATCGAACCTGCAGATCTCTACACCAGCTCACGGACACTGGCAGTGATCACCACCCCGATCGACGATGTGCTCAACCGGACCAACACCGACTCGTACAACCTGTACGCAGAGGCTCTCATCAAAAGAATTGGTCACGAGATCACCTCCGACCCCGGCTCATGGGAAAACGGCGCAACCGTCATCCGCATGCTGTTGTCCGAGAAAATCGGCGCTTCAGCCGCCGAAGAAACCGTCATCGCTGATGGCTCGGGCATGTCACGCATGAACAAGATCTCGCCCAAGACCCTCTCCACCTGGATGCGCAAGCTCGCCCGCTCGGATCACTGGGACCACTTCGAAGATTCCATGGCCAACCCCGGCGTGGGCACCCTCCGCAAGCGGTTCCTCGATGACGACGCCCTCCAATCCACCCTGTATGCCAAGAGCGGCTACCTCACCGGCATGTACGCCCTCTCGGGTGTGCTCGAGCACCCACGCTCGGGACAGCGTGTTGTCTTCTCGATCATGCTCAACAATGTCAAGTCCGGCGCGACAAGCCGGAACGCCAAGCCGTTGATCGACTCGATCGTCAACGACATCGACGCGTGGATGAGCGAGAAAGCCGGCACGCCGAGAACTCAACCGCTCGGCGGCTAACTGCCCAACCACTCAAATCTACTTGAGAACCGGCGGCCATGCCCTCACGGGCTGGCTGTTTCGGGCATCACCTGTGCTCTTTGGTGTCGCATCGAACCCCACCCGCTCGCAGCCATTCGACTGATCCCAGATCGCATCGCGGCTCGCGTCGGTGTTCGCCGCCCAGTGGAACAATGCTTGGTGATGATCGTTGATCTCCACCGATCGCCCCAGCACGACGACAAACTTCATCGCACACGCTTGGGCAAAGTACGATTCAAGAATCCGCCCGCCGAGCCCGGCGTGCTCGGGCTCATCGACATCCTTGTCCGCACGGATAAACAACCAGCCCGGTGCGGCCGCCGATGTGTGGGCATCGAGTACCCCTTCGATCTCTTTCGCCTGTTCTATCGCTTGGGATTGCTGATCTTCAGTTGGCAGCGAGCTCGGCCCAGCGATCACACGCCCATCCACATCTTCGCCGGCGATCTTGGCCGTGGCGTCGAATCCGAGCTTCACCCCGCTGCCCAGCCGCGGGGCGGCATGATCGAGGATATCAAGCGCCCCGTGTACCTGCTCGATGTCGCGCGATGGCACGCAGTGCTGATACACCGCTCCCAGCACGGTCGACAGGTTATGGACATCCACCGTGTCGTCCACCACAAACAGGTTCTTCGTCCACGCCATCTGCCCCGCGCCCCAGATCCCGTGCATCACTTTGCGGGCGTGGAGCGGGTACGCCTTAGTGATCTGGATGTTGGCGACATTGTGAAACGCCCCGAACATGGGCAGGTCGTAATCCTTGATGTCCGGCAGGATGGTCTCGAGCAGCGGACGCATGATCCGCTCGGTCGCCTTGCCGAGGAAGTAATCCTCCTGAGGCGGGAGCCCCACCACGGTCGTCGGATAGATCGCTTTTTCCCGATGCGTGAAGGCGCTGACCTCGACAATCGGGTAGCGATCGGGCATGGAATAGAAACCGGTATGATCCCCGAACGGGCCTTCGAAGACGGCGCCCTCGCCGAGCGGGTCTGCATCGGGTTGTCTTGGGTCCCATCCGGGGTAACCCGCGTCGGTGCGGACATTGCCTTCGATGATCATCTCGGCGTCTGCGGGGACCCAGATGGGGACTGTCTTTGCTCGGCAGAGCGGGATGCCTTTGCGGTTGAGGAACCCGGCCATGAGGAGTTCGGAGATTCCTGGCGGGAGCGGGCAGGTTGCAGCGTAGGGGAGGACTGATGAACCTCCGAGTACGATGGCGACGGGCATGGGTTGGCCGAGCTTTTTCCATGAGCGCCAGTGGGATGCGCCGTCGTGGTGCATGTGCCAGTGCATCGCGAGCCGATCCTTGCCCAGCAGTTGGAGCCGATACATCCCAATATTGTGCGACTTGGGCTTCGGGTCATCACGATCGTCGGCATGGATCGTGTGGATCCCCGCGAGCGTGATGAACCTTCCCCGATATCGCTCATTCCATGCATCCTCGTCGATGTCCGGATGCCCAAGCCCCGGGACCGCATCGTTGACGCCGCTTGGATAGCCGAGTGCTTCGTAGTCGCCGTCGTGTTCCCAGCAGCGCAGGATGGGCAAGCGAGTGAGATCGATCTGATCGCCGGTATGCACCACCTGCTGGCACATACCCGGCTTCTTGCTCCGCTTGGGCCCGATCTTGAGCAGCGGCAGGAACTGCTTGGCCTTCGCAATCGCCTCACCCTTCGATCGCGGCGGCTCAGGCTTGACGAGTTGGGCAATCGTCGACGCGATGTCATCGAACGCCCGATCCCCCATCGCCATCTCCATCCGGCGGTACGAGCCGAACGCATTGATCAGCAGCGGAAAATCAGCGTCCATTGGCTGCTCATAAAACAACGCTTGGCCGCCGAGCCCGGCGAACTCTGGATCATTGCGTTGTGCGCTCGCCGATCCAGCGACCGGCGCGTCGAGCTTGGACTCTCTATCCGCAGCTCGCGTGATTTCGAGCACCGGATCAGCCGAAGTTTTTACCCGAATCAGCTGATCTGATTGCTCAAGGGCGTCGACAAAGCGGTGAAGGTCTGCATACATTACCTATACGATATGACAAACACCACACAGAATCACGAATCTACCGACACTGATCTGGGCACTCCACAGAGCTCCGCCCCCCTCCCCGCCTTTGTCTACGCGACGACGCGTGACTGGGAGGGCTACTTCGAAGCGACCAAGGGGCGCGAGCCGCGTCAGACGCTCCTCGATGTGCTCGATACCTTTGATCAAGACCCGCTCCTCCAGCGATGCGCCATTGATCTAGGCTGCGGCGAAGGCCGAGACACCGCCGAGATGCTCCGACGGGGCTGGAAAGTCCACGCGATCGACGGTCACCCCGACGGGATCAAACGCCTGATCTCCCGCGAGGACCTCGGGAACCCCGCCAATCTGACCATGCAGCTCGCCCCGTTTGAAGCCGTAGAACTGCCTGCCTGCGACCTACTCAACGCGAGCTTCTCGCTCCCATTCTGTGCCCCAGATCACTTTGATCACCTCTGGGCCCAAATCGTCGAAGCAATCCGCCCCGGCGGGCGTTTTTCAGGGCAGCTCTTCGGCGAGCGGGACTCCTGGGCGACCATCCCGGATCGCTCACACCACACCCGGGCCCGGATTGAGCAACTTTTAGAGCCGTTTTGCATAGAACAGCTGAAAGAAGAAGAGCGCGAAGGCCAAGACTGTGATGGAATCCAGAAGCACTGGCATGTGTTCCATATTATCGCCCGCAAGCACGCACCCGGGCAGCACAGCTAGTTCTGGTATACTCAGAAACACAAAGCACACACCACCCGATCGAAGAGGTTCAACATTATGGAAGCAGTGATTGATGTCGCCGGCGTCGACAAAATGTATCGACGCAAGGTCCACGCACTCCGGGGCGTCGACCTCCAAGTCGGCGCGGGCGAGATCTTCGGGCTCCTGGGCCCTAACGGCGCGGGCAAGTCCACGCTCGTCAAGGTGCTATTGACCGTCATCAAGCCCACGAAATGCTCGGGCTCATTGCTGGGTAAGAAGATCGGCGACAAATCCGCACTCGCCAATGTCGGGTACCTCCCCGAGCATCACAACTTCCCCAAGTACCTCACCAGCCGACAAGTGCTGCGTCACTTCGGTGCCATGTCCGGGGTGGATCGCCAGACCCGCAACAAAAAGGCAGACGAGCTGCTCGAAATCGTGAATATGTCCGACTGGGCCAACCACAAGCTCGGGAGCTATTCCAAGGGCATGCGCCAGCGTGTGGGCATCGCCCAAGCCCTCATGAACGATCCCAAGCTCGTCATCCTCGACGAACCGACCGACGGCGTCGACCCGATCGGCCGAAAGGACATCCGCGATATCCTCAAGCGACTTAAATCTGAGGGACGCACCGTGTTCCTCAACTCGCACCTGCTTTCAGAACTCGAAATGGTCTGCGATCGCGTCGCCATCATGGTCCACGGGCTCATGCGCCAGCAGGGCACCATCCAAGAACTCACTGAGGACGGCAGCGGCTTCATCATCAGAGCCAACGCCCCGCTCTCGCCCTCCGCGATCAGCGCGTTCCGATCAGCGTGCCCCTCGATCGAGTCCGCGGTGAATCCCAACGGGCTCGAGATCAAGTTCCAGACCTCCGATGCCGACAAGGTCCAGCCCGCCATCGACGCCCTGCGATCCAACGGCGTTGTCATCGAATCGCTCGGCGCCCGCCGACCATCGCTCGAAGACCTGTTCATCCAAGCCGTCAGCGAAGAACCCGGCGGAGCCCGCCCCGGTGCCCAGAGTGAATCACCAACGACCAGCAAGGGGGCTCACTCATGATCCTGATGCAAACCAAAGCCATCTTCATCGACGCCTACCGCGAACTCAACGCCAAGAAGCTCTTCTGGCTCACGATGGTGATCAATCTCTTGGCGGTGTTTATCTTCGCTTCGATTGGCATCAACGAGAAGGGATTTTCCGCCCTCTTCTGGACCTTCGACGGCCAGTTTAATACCTCGATGATGTCCGCAGAGACTTTCTACAAGCTCCAGTTCCTGCTCTGGGGAGTTCCCTATTGGCTCAGCTGGGGCACCACGATACTGGCGTTGATCTCCACCGCGGGGATTATCCCTGATCTGGTATCGGGCGGTACCATCGAGCCCATGCTCTCCAAGCCCATCGGGCGAGGACGCTTGTTCCTAACCAAGTACCTGACCGGCCTGTTCTTTGTCGGCGCACAGATCCTTGTCTTTACGATCGGGTGCTTCTTGGTGCTTCTATTGCGGGCTGGTACGACCGAGTTCGGGCTCTTCCTGACGATCCCCATCGTGCTTGCATTCTTCAGCTTCTTGTTCTCGGTGTGTGTATTTGTGGGCATCGTCACCCGCTCAACCATCACCGCGCTGCTGCTCACGATCATGTTCTGGCTGATGTTGTTTATCCTCAATGTGGGCGATTCGATCATGATCAATCAGCGTGAACGCGCACTGATGAAAGCTGAGAGCATGCCCGCCATGGTCGAACAGCAAGAACGCTTCGCACAGACCAAGATCGATCGCTGGATCGACGAGGGCAAACCCGTCCCCGGCATGGCCGGCGAGCCATTGCCCGCTGGAGCCAAAGATTCCCTCGAAGCGGTCAGCACCGCGCTCATGATCGCTCGTGAAGAGGCGGATGACGCTGAAAAGAGCGTCAAGACTTGGACCGCTTGGGCCGCGAGGGTCTATGGCGCCAAGCTGCTCTTGCCCAAAACCCAAGAAACCATCGGCCTGCTCTCACGCCACCTGATCGAGGATGACGAACTCGATGGCTTGATCAATCTCATGAACGATAACAATGAGAACAGTGAGAATGGCCCCAACTCCGAGCTCAACCAGCGTGTCGCAGCCGTCTATGAAGCCCGCACCATGACCTGGATCTTGGGGACATCCTTCGCCTTCGAAGCATTCCTCTTAGGGCTCAGCACGATTATCTTCATCCGTCGTGATTTCTAATTTTCCGCTTTCCCCAGCTCCGCCCCCCGATGGCGGGCGCTGTGGATGGCGCGGACGATCGCGTCCATCACCCCGGACTCATCGAGCGTGCGCGTCGCGGCGTGGGTGGTGCCGTTCTTGCTGGTCACCTGCTCGCGGAGCTCGCGAGGCATCTGGGCGGAGCGATCGAGCAAGGCCGCGGAGCCGTAGACGGTCTGGCGGACGATCGTCTGGGATTGCTGGCGATCGAAGCCCAGCTGGGTTGCCGCCTCCATCATCGCCTCGGCCAGATAGAAGGTGTACGCCGGGCCGGACCCGGCGATCGCGGTGAACGCGTCCATCAGGTCCTCGCTGATCGTCACGCTCTTGCCCACGCTTCCGAATAAGCCTTCGGCGAGTTCAATATCTAAATCGGTTGATCTGGGTCCAGCCGCGATCGCACTCATCCCCAGGCCGATCTGCGATGGCGTATTGGGCATCACCCGAAGCACCCGTGCATGCCCCTCAAAGGCCCGATCGATGACCTCGATCCGCGTGCCAGCGAGGATCGACATGACCATGGGCTCGCTGCCCAGCCCATCGAGCAATGGGCTCAGAGGGCTGGTCGCTAGATCAAGCATCTGAGGCTTCACCGCCAGCACGATCACCCCACCGGTACCTTGCGATCCAAGCCACTCCATACCGCCCTGAGCGTCCGTGAAGGCGTGCTGATAGAGCGAGTGGCGATCAAGGCTCGGCTCGATCACACCGACCCGCTGCGGATCGAGCATCCCGGCCTGAGATGCACCAGAAATGATCGCGTAGGCCATGTTTCCGCCGCCAACAAAGAGTATGGGCTGAGTGATTGTCTTCATATTTGACTGTACGACGGGTTTGAGCGTGGTACAATTGACCCTGCAATCTTTGTTACCCAGCCGAAAGCGAACGCATGTCTACTTTTTACCAGCTCGACTTTGAGAAAAAGATCACCGAACTCGATCAACGCATCGAGCAAGCCGCCCAAGGCGCCGTGGACTCAGGTGTCGAGATCCCCGCGCTCCCCGGTATCGATGCCACTCAAGGCAACGCCCCGGCTCAGGAAGACATCGCCAAACTCGAGAAGCAGCGCACTAAGGAACTCAAGAAGGTTTACAAGAAGCTCTCGCCCTGGAACACCGTCCGCGTCGCCCGCCATCCCAACCGCCCGCAAACCCGTGACTACATCAAGCACATGTGCCGAGACTTCTGCGAGCTTGCTGGAGATCGACGCTATGGCGACGACCCCGCGATGGTCACCGGCTTTGGCCGCATCGGTGGACGCAAGTGCCTGATCGTCGGACACCAAAAAGGCAAAGACACCCACGAAAAGCTAGCCTGTCACTTCGGGTGTGCGCACCCTGAAGGCTATCGCAAGGCATTGGCCAAGATGAAGCTCGCCGAGAAGTTCGGGCTCCCGATCGTGACGCTCGTTGATACCCCGGGTGCGTATCCGGGGCTCGGAGCCGAAGAACGCGGGCAAGCCGAAGCGATCGCCGTCAACATGCTCGAAATGTCGCGTCTGCGTGTGCCCATCGTCAGCATCGTCATCGGCGAGGGCGGCTCGGGCGGCGCATTGGGCATCGCGGTCGCCGATCGTGTGGCCATGATGGCGTACTCGTGGTACTCAGTGATCTCACCCGAGGGCTGCGCGGCCATCTTGTGGAAGCAGGCCAACGAGCAAACCAATACCGCCGCTGCTGAATCCCTCAAGCTCAGCGCCGCCGACAATGTTGAACTCGGGATCGTGGACTCGGTGGTCGAGGAACCCTTGGGAGCCGCACACCGTGATCACGAGCAAGCCTCAGCCAATCTCGAAGCCTGGATCACCGCTCAGTTCGACGAACTCTCCGAGCTGTCCATCGAAGAAATGCTCAATCAGCGCTACGCCCGTTTCCGCAAACTCGGCGAGTTTGATGTCTTCACGGAACCAGAGACCGAGCCCGAAACCGCCTCAGAACCGCTATAAACGCCCTGCAGTTGGCTATTTATGGGTCCTATCCGGGTCGAGCTTTGACCCAGAGCCCGTGTGCGCCTACTGTAGGCCCAAAGCTGCCAACCAATCCGGAGCAGCAGGTCTAGTGAAAAGGCGGCTGGCTTGGCCAAAAAGAAATCCGCAAAGAAGACAACGAAGAAGTCCACCCCATCGAAAAAGGGAGCGGGCGCTTCATCCTCACGCACGGCCATTAAGAAGAAAACGACCAAGAAGAAGGTTGTGAAAAAGCCTGCCGCGAAGAAGACAACCAAGAAAGTGACCAAGAAGGTCGCCAAGAAGGTCGCCAAGAAAACGACAAAGAAGACTGCAAAGAAGACGGCAAATAAATCGACCAAGAAGGTTGTGAAGAAGGCCGCAAAGAAGACCACTAAGAAAGCGGCCAAGAAGAAGGTCGTAAAAAAGAAGGTCGCTAAGAAGGTGTCCAAAAAGGTCACCAAAAAACCTACGAAGAAGGTGGCCAAGAAAACTTCAAAGAAGACCACAACCAAGAGCACCGCTGATTCATCAAAGAAGAAAACAACTTCCAAAGCCGCTTCAACCACGGCTGCTGGAAAAACTGACGCCAAGGCTGGCGATACGAAGGCCGCTGATTCCAAGGATACCAAGAGCGGGCCAAACCGTCGCCGGCGTTCGAGCAAGGTGAAGAAGCCGCTGATCCTCCCGGATCGCCCGCTGCTCCTGGGCCCCAACGGCCCCTCGCTCAAGCCATTAATCCCATCGGGCTCAAAGGTCAAAGCTGAAAAATCTGTGCTCGACAACATCACTTCGCGCCGGACCAAGACGCCGTTGACCAAGACGCAGCTCGAACACTACCGCCATATCCTGCTGCTCAAGCGGGCTGATCTTTTGGGCGATGTCCGCCATCTCGAGGACGACATGCTTCGCAGCGAATCTGGCTCTTCGGGGAGCTCACAAAACTTAGACGAGTTGGGCTCTGAGAACTATGAACAGTCGCTCAACCTGAACCTTGCTGCGTCTGACCGCAAGATGATCAACGAGATCAACGACGCGCTCAAGCGGATTGTTGATCGCACCTACGGGCTCTGCGAAGCGACCCATGAACCGATCAAGAAGGCCCGGCTCGATGAAATCCCCTGGGCTCGATATACCATCCAGGCCGCCCGCGAGATTGACCGTCGTGGTGGTTCACATTAATCTCGGATCACCACGAGCATCATGAGTACCGATTCTCAACCCATTGAAACCCCACTCGACCCATCGTGCAAAAGCGTTCGGGCGTGGAGTGTGCTCTTGGGTATCTCTGTTCTCGGACTCGTCGCTGATCTCTGGTCCAAGGCGTACGCCTTTGCCCATGTCGCTGGCATCCCAGTAAATATCGACAGGGCGGATGTGATCGTTTCGGACGACCTGAGCACACTCATCCCCTACCACGAGTCCATGACCGTGATCAGCTCAGTACTCGATTTCCGCCTGGTGCTCAACCCGGGCGCGGTGTTCGGCATCGGCGCTGGACAAAGATGGTTCTTTGTGGTCTTTACGATCATCGCGATCCTCATTGCTCTGGTGCTCTTCGTCCGCTGGACGCGTGCTCAAGACTGGATCGCCCATGCCGGCTTCGGGCTCATTATCGCCGGCGGGATTGGGAACTTGTACGACCGTCTGATGTTCGCGTGCGTCCGCGACTTCATCCACCCAGCGCCTGGTGTGCAGTTGCCCTTCGGGCTTAAATGGCCCAACAGCGGGAGCACAGATCTGTGGCCGTATGTTTCGAATGTGGCCGACGCATTCCTGATCGTTGGGATCGTGATGCTGATAATCCACGCGTGGAAGATGCCCGCCCCTGAGCAGAACCCAGAACAGAGCGATGCCAAATCAAACGCGAAGAACGCAACCAGCCCTACCGGCTGATTGCTTCGGCACGCTTGCGGATCGAATCGATCATCGTCCGGATCTCGCCGGCCATGCGTGAGTTGGGGAACTCCTCGATGATCCGCTGCCCAGCATCGGCCGCCCGATCCCACGCCTTATCGTTCACCGCCATCTTGAACTGCACGCCCAGATTGTCGCGTGCCTTGCCGATCACGCCGCGAGCGACCTCGCGGAACTGCTCGGCTTCGTGTTCGCTCAGATAGTGGTCCATCTCCTTGAGCAGTTCCATCGCCTGTTCGATACGGTCTTCCTGAGCGGCGTGCAAGAACTGACGCTCGATCTCGAACTTGTACCGCTCTTTGGCTTCCTCCACTCGATGCCTGAGCCCTTCGACCACGGGCGAATCGTGGTACACCCGCGAGATCCGGGCGGCCTCATTCATCGCTTGGTCCCACCGGTGCTCAGCGACCATGGCATCCAACTTGGCGATCGCATCAGAGACCTTGTCCTGGACTGTTTGCGAGCGAGCCCGATCGATCTTCGCTCGGAACTCCTCGGCGTCCTCTCGATACCCGAACCGCTCGGCGAGCTCGCGCACCAACACCAAGCCCGCGGCCCAGTCCTCAAGCTCAATATCTTCCTCGATCGCGCTGCACAAAATCTCGCGTTCCTTGCGCCGGTTGAGCACCCGCCGGGCATCATCGGAGAGGATCAGGTTCCCGTTGAGTTCTTCGATCGCCTCGTTGAGTTTCTTGAGCTGTGCACGAACCCGATCTTGATCCATAGAGCTCTGGCTTCCGGATGATTGGCCGCGCAGCCCGATGCAGATCGGGAGTGTCGTCAGGCTCAGGATCAGCGTAATGACGCCCGTAAGCACCCAGTGATCGCTCTCGATAAGCAGACCACGCAGGGCAACGGCCGCGGCTAAGGTGACGGCGCTGCCGTAGATCGCCGCGATCCAGCCCGGTGAGAGTGTTCCATCCTGATCCATCTGCAAACTCCTTCTGAGACCTCTTCAGATTCGTTTTTAGCTCCCAGGATTCAGCTCCCGGGGACATCGCCGCCGCAGTTTTGTTCGATGGGCACGAAGCACAAGAAGCGGAATGGCTCGTCGGCCGAATCGGGCACCGTGAACTGGTGCAGCTCGTTGGCCGGGACATAAATCGTATCGCCGCCCTTGATGTCGTTGAGCTTCCCATCAAGCAGGATCGTTCCGGTGCCCGAGACCACGAACACCTCGTGCTCGTAGTCGTGCTGGTGCTTGGGGGTATGCCCGCCGGGCTCGACGGCGAATGATCGCATCGCGAAGTGCGGCGCGTTGTCGCCCCGTCCGATCATCACGGACATCGATGCGCCCTTGACGCCTTCCATTTGGACGGGGGTCATCTCGACCTCATGGATATTTCTGATCTCAGGCATGAATTTCCTCCAATGTTCAGTATCGGAAACGGATCGCCCGTTTCAATACAATACCATAGATCATGAGTGATTCGCCAGCCATTCCCCCAAAACAATCCCCAGAACCAGCCAAGCCCAATGTCCAGATCTTCGCCCTCGGCGGGTTCCAGACCAACTGCATGGTCCTCACCCACGGCGCCCCCGCGGCGGGCCAGCCGTGCTGGATCATCGACTGCGGCTACGACCCCGAGCCCATGCTCGACGCGATCCAAGAGCAGGGACTCGTCCCCGAGAAAATCATCCTCACCCACGCACACGCCGACCACATCGCCGGCTTGCTCGAGGCCCGTTCACGCTTCCCCGAAGTGCCCATCTACATGCACCAAGCCGAAGATTCCTGGCTGAGCGATCCCATGCTCAACCTCTCGGCCGCCCTCGGGCTCAGCGTCACCGCACCGTCGCCGGCCGGGTTCCTGGCTGAAGGCGACGAGCTCGACTTCGAGGGCATGACCTTCCGCGTCGCCCACACACCCGGGCACTCGCCGGGAAGCATCTCGCTGATCAACGAGCACTTCAAACTGGCGTTTGTGGGCGACACCTTGTTCGCAGGCTCCATCGGACGCACAGATTTCCCCGGCTCGAGCTTCGAGACCCTCGAAGAAGCGATCAAGACCAAGCTCTATGTGCTCGACCCAGACACCGTCTGCTTCCCCGGGCACGGGCAGCCAACAACGATCGGGCAGGAGATGCACTCCAACCCGTTCGTCAAGGCCTGATTGATTTGGATATTCTCGCGAGCGGATGCTCACTGGTTCACATCACGCTGGCGAGCCCCATCGCACGCCGCCAGGTCGAAACCTGCCCGTAGTGGAACATTGTGTGATCGTTGACCATAAAGTTGATCATTGCGCCGTTGGTGCCGAAGGCGTTCTTGAAGCCCTCGCTGCCCTCGATGTCCTTGAACATCAGATCGTCGTCGAGTCCTTGCACGGTCTCGACGAGGGCGGCATACGCACGCGTGCAGTGCTCGCTGACTTCTTCGAGCGAGGGATAGATCGAGCCATCGCTGTCGTCCTTGCACTCTGCGCCGTGGGTGAAGAGTTCGGTGTAGCTCTCAGGCACTGCAGTGTCGCCGAGTTCTTTGCCGATCAGCCCCATGACCATCTGCGGATAGATCGCAAGGTGGCCGTAGACAAAAACGGGGTGGTTGCAGTCGATCCCCTCTGGCTTGCATGCGGCCTTGGATGAATCCATATCCTTGAGCAGCCCGCCCCCCAGAGCGCTCACGCGGTTGTATCCGGCTGTAATAAGTGTTCCGACCTGTCCCATGTTCTTATCCTTTCCGGTGACCCTCTCCGGTACCCAACTGATTGGTTAGCATCCAATATAGCGTGCGTAGAGTGCTCTGGCCACGCCCGGATCATCGATCCCGTCGAATATCGCTCGCCCGTCATGGAAAACGGTCAACCCTACCGAATCTTCACGCAAAGTGCCCCGAATGAGTGTGCCGGTCTGCGAAAACTCGCCCTGCCGACGCAAGGACTCAACGAGTTGAGCAAGATCAATTGTTGATCCAGTGTGCGGGTTGATCTGGATCGCGTTGCGCCCGCAGATCGAGACGCTCTCCTCGTCTTCACGATCAAGAGAATCGAATCGGCGTTCTTTGCAGCACGGGCAGCTCGGATCATCGAGTTCGCCGAGCTCAATCCGCCGGCGTTGCCCCTCCCACAGATCGAACTCAAGCATCGAGCCCATCACGCGGCCCTCTGCTCCGATGAGCAGCTTCAAAGCTTCACTCGCCTGGTAGCTCGCGATGATCGATGACACGGGCGCGAACACCCCGGCGGTCTCGCAGGTCGGCTGCGAGCCCGGTGAAGGAAGCTCCCCGAGCAGGCACCGCAGGCAAGGCGTCTTTCCCGGGATAAACACCGCGGCCATCCCTTTGGTGCCGATCGCGCCGCCGTAGACATAGGGGATCGCGTGAAGCACGGAGAGGTCGTTGATCAGGAATCGTGTCTCGAAGTTATCTGTGCCATCGAGGAGAATAGCAGGCTTGCCGAACTTGCCGTGCATGACTAACCGCTCGGCGTCGTATGCACCGAAGTCCGCGACGATGCCGTCGATCTCGATCTCCGGGTTCACGGCCCGGAGTCGATCCATTGCGGCGATCGCTTTGGGAGTCTTCCTATTCGCGTCGTCATCCGTGTACAGCGTCTGGCGGTGCAGGTTGGAGTGCTCGACGAGATCCCGATCGATCAGCGTGATCTTGCCCACGCCGGCCCGCGCGAGCAGATCCGCGCTCGGGCACCCGAGCGCCCCCACGCCGACGATCATCGCGTGGGCATCGGCGAGCCGGGCCTGGGCCTGCTCGTCCCAGAAGGGCAGGCGTCCCTGGCGGATATAGCGTGGATTTGGCGTCGATGAGGGCACACGGGATTCTATTCCTCGTGCTAGAGTGTGCCCATGACACGATGCGCATCTGAAAACTTATTTCCAGCCGACGGCTTGGGCTGGACCCCGCCAGAACCCTTGGAATGCAACCTCGTATCCGATCGGCTCATCGTCCGAGGCTACCAGCTCAGCGATGCACAGCAGGTCTTCGACGCGATTAATGAATCCCGTGAGGGGCACCTGCTGCCGTGGATGCCGTGGTGCAAGGACAACCACCGCACGATCGAATCGACGACCAAGTACATCTGTGAGCAGGTCCTTGCGCTCGCCAATCCGGCAACCTTCAACAATGTCGGCACGGCGATCTTCTGCAAAGACACCGGACGGTTCCTGGGCGGCTCGGGCATCCACGATGTCCGCCGAGACACCGCATCATGCGAAACCGGGTACTGGATCCGCAAAAGCGCCATCGGCCACGGCTACGCACGCGAGGCCTGCGCTCGCACGATCTCGTGGGCACTGACGCCCAAGACCAACGATGGGCTCGGGCTCCAACGCGTCCGGATCTATTGCTCTGCGCAGAACGAACCATCGAAGCGACTCATCGAAAAGCTCGGCATCCGACAAGAAGTCCATCAACGCGACGACTACTTCATCGAATCGCTCGGCGTCACCGACAGGCTCGGGTGGGGTGTGATGGCCGACGAATGGGATTGCGATGCGCACTGCGTTATCCCTGAATCAGCGTAAGCACCGAGATCTCCGGCGGCACGCCCACACGCACAGGCAACACGGACATCCCCACCCCGCGCGAGATGTGCACCGGAAAGGCTGGGCCGTCGACCAAGCCGCCGGCGTATTTCGAGCCATGGACACTCGGGACGACAGGTGTGCCAATCAGGGGGATGCGGATTTGGCCGCCGTGGGTGTGACCGGAGCACATGAGATCTACGCGTGGTGATCCGGGCTTAATGAGCAGATGGACCTCGGCGACATCCGGGTTGTGCGAGAGCAGCACCCGAGGCGTTTGTGGCTCAATCCCCCGGAACGCCTGCTCAATATCGATCACATCCTCATCGAGATCCCCCACGCCCACAATCGCCAGCCCGCCTGCGCCCGGGTCCCGGTGCAAAATCGAGCGATCTTGGGGATCGATCCAGACGCGGTTGTTGTCGATCATCCGCACGCCTTGGCTCGCCAGTTCGTTCGACACCTTGGGTCCATCGGCCCACCAGTCGTGGTTGCCCAGCACCCCGACGACGCCGATCTTCGCGTGCTCAACCAACGGCTTGCAGAGCCTAGCCGCCCGCTCGATCTCCTCGGCCCCGTCGTGGACATGATCGCCCGTGAGCAGCACCAGGTCCGGGTTCTGGGCGATGACCAGATCCACCGCGCTGGCGACGAAGTACTCGGGGATCCGAGGGCCGAGGTGTGTGTCGGCCATCTGCACAAGGCGGAGCCCATCGAGCCGAGGGTCGAGATCTTTGATCGGTACAGTGTACTGGCGGACCTTGATCTCCCAGGGCTCGATCAGCGTGCCGTACCCGGGGGCGGCGAGCCCACCGAGTGTCACGCTGCCGACCGCGGCGTTGCCCAGAAAAGCACGACGCTGAAGATTGATCGGCTCGGCAGCTGGCTCGCCCATTATCACATTTGAAGCCGTGCGATGCACCAACCATGTGCGCACAAAGCACGCGATCAGAAAGCAACCACACCAGAAGAACCAAGAGAGCGCATGAGCCGCGATGATGCCAGGGATGGAACTACGGATGCCGAAGAAACCAAACACACGCAATGCAACCCAGCCCGGCATCGCCATGATGTACGCTCCATTGCCTAGCACGCGCACGATCCCATCGGCGTGGTAGACCCACACCGCGATCCCGCTCGCGGAACCGATCGCGGTGAGCAGCACCCAAGCCATAACGAACATCAAGAGCTTGGCCCATATCGAGCGCCGGGGTCGTCTCTGTTTTGGCTCCGGTTGGTCGCTGTGCATGACGCTTGTACTTCCCCGGGTCGGGCTTGGATCGCGCGGGGGCATAAAAAAACCCAGAGCATCTGCTCTGGGCTTTGTATCGGTCGTTTTGGAGCTTTGTTGAAGCTGTATCAGCGGGCGAAGTGAGCGAATGCCTTGTTGGCCTCGGCCATTCTGTGGGTCTGGTCGCGGGTGTTCATCGCCTTGCCCTCGTTGCGGGAAGCCGCCCAGAGCTCGTCAGCGAGCTTCAGGTGGGTCGAGCGCCCCTTCTCGCTGCGGACAGCGTTGATGATCCAACGGAAAGCGAGCGCCTGCTGGCGGTTGGCAGGGACCTGCATCGGCACCTGGTAGTTTGCACCACCGATGCGCTTGGAGCGGACTTCGAGGTATGGCTTCACATTGGCGATGGCGCGGAGGAAGATATCGCGTCCGTCCTTGATGCCTTCAGCTTCTGCTTCGGCGTTGCCGACGAGACGCTGATCGATTTCTTCGAGTGCGTTGTACACCACGCGCTGCGACGAGGTCTTGCGGCCGTCGAGCATCAGGCAGTTGATGAACTTGGCGATGACTTTGTCGCCGTACTTTGGATCGGGGCGAAGCTGTGCTTCTGAGTGTGTGATTCGACCAGCCATTGGTATCTCCTTGGGGCTCATCTGCTCTTGCGAGCGCTGTTCACCCTGCCATGTGTTTGGCAGGATTACTTGCCAGTAAAAAAAGCCGCACGCGTTCGATCATCAGGGTTGATGATCAACAGGTCATGCGGCGGATAGTAACTTGATTCGATCAGGACTTACCCTTTTTGGCACCGTACTTCGAGCGTCCCTGCTTGCGATCGTCGACGCCGAGGCAGTCGAGTGCACCGCGGACGATGTGGTAGCGGACACCGGGGAGGTCACGGACTCGTCCGCCGCGAACGAGGACGATGGAGTGTTCCTGGAGGTTGTGGCCTTCGCCACCGATGTAGGCGGTGACTTCCTTGCCGTTGGAAAGACGCACACGGGCGATCTTCCGCAGCGCGGAGTTTGGCTTCTTGGGTGTGGTGGTCTTGACGGTGAGGCACACGCCGCGACGCTGTGGGCAGTTTTCCATGTCACGAGCGTATGATTTCTCGACTGGAGTCTTGCGTGGTTTGCGGATGAGCTGATTGATCGTCGGCATGCGTATATATCCCGTTGCTTCTCTTGGAGCATCCACACCCTGCGGACGCACCACGACCAATCATTGGTCGGGCAGGAAGTGTAGCACCCCAAACCGGCGAAGCAAGCCATATAAGTGCAGAAAACCCATGCACGACCCGAACCATATCTCTCCCGAAAACCGGGGCTACGATCGCCCTATGACAGAGCATCAGCCCATCGTAGAGCAGCCGATCGAGCCACCGGTCGATATGACCGTCCGCGCATTCCAGGAGCTGATCCACACCCGGTATTTTGCCTCAGACAACGCCCGGGGCACCGCGGGGACCTTTCTGTACCTCACCGAGGAGTTCGGGGAGCTGGCGACGGCTCTGGCGAACAATAACCGCCCAAACCGCCCCGCCAGCGTTGCTGAACGCGAGAATCTTGAGGAAGAGTTCGCCGATGTCCTCGCTTGGCTGGCCACGCTGGCCAATATCAACGGCGTCGATCTTGCATCCACCCTGATCAAGTACACCGATCCGGACCGGGTGCAGGGGATCAAGGACTGATCAAATCTGATAATCAGACCGTCTCATGGACAGATTGGGCGTCGGGATCCGCTTCTGCCTTGGCCGGGTCGAGATCGAAGGCATTGCGATCGTCCGTGCTGATCGGGCGGTAGATCTCGATGACGAGTGTGTCATCCTCAGGGGGGAGCCCGCCGCGGTAGGTGGTGACCTCGTTGAGGATCCGTTCGGACCATTGTCCCTGACCGCCGTTCTCGATCCCGGGCATGACCGGGGCCGCGAGCAGCTTGCGGAGCCCATCAATATGGAGCATTTTGCCTTGGAGGCTGCGGGCCTCGATCGCGCCGTCGGTGTAGACCACCAGCGAATCGCCCGGCATGAACTCGGCCTCGATCTGGGCGGAATCAAAGTCTTCATCTGCGCACGCGCCGAGCACGAAGGTCGTCGGGTCCAGATCACGCAATGAGCCGTCAACCCCGCGGATGAACGCCGGCGGGTGTCCGCCTGATGCGTACTCGACAACATGGCGATCATGATCCACCCGCAGGCACACCGCCGTGGCGTAGATCGAATGCTTAGCGAGAGTGAGGTGGACATACTTGTTGAGCTTGGCGAGCAGTTCGCCCGGCGAGATGTCCGGGTTCTCAGCGAAGCAGATATCGATCTCCCCGTGCAGACGGTTCACGGTCAGGGCCGCGGGGATCCCGTGACCGGTCACATCGATAATGACCACCGAGACCGCTTCGCCCATAGTGTCTGTTGCGTCATGAACCTTGGTATAGAGGTAATCCCCGCCGATCTGTTGCATGGGTTCGTACTGATAGGCGTAGCGGAGATTGCCGGTCGTGCGCGGTGCGGGGTAGAGCGCTTCGTGCACCTGACGGGCATAGGCGAGCTCTTGGCGGAGCATTCCATAGCGTTGGTTGAGGAACTTGTTGGTCGCCCGCTGCATCCGCTGGGAGTATTTCATGCCGCAGATGAACATGCCGGGGATGGTGAACCCTACAAGTGTCAAGGTTAAAAACAGCGCCCCGACTGGCGGGTGATTCTCAACGACGATATGCGAAAACAAGCTCGCGCACGCGATGAGCGCGACAGGAATCATCGATTGGCGGAGAGTCCAGGGGAATAGGCAGCACGCGATAAAATGGGCCAACAAGAATGAAGCGAGTTCTAATCCGCCGGGCATATCTATGACACGCACGCCGATCCCGAGAGCGCCATCGAGCACGATGAGCCCAAGCGAGACATACACCATCGCCTTGGCGTCGAGTTTCTTCCGGATCGCGAGCACCAGCGAGGTGATATACGCACCGAACCAGACAACCGAGGTCGTCACAAAGACGAACTTGATCGTTTTATCTTCAAAGATGCTCGCAAAGTTCGCGTTGTTCGCCATCATCACGATAGTGAAGATCAGGATGAGCAGGTTCAGGCTTGCCCAGATGCTGATAAACCAGATCAGGCGTCGGCGGAGCAGGACATCGGTCTCTTGGGTAAAGGATCGACGGAACTCGGTGGTTTCAAATGATGCGGCGGTACTCAAACGATCGCTCCTGGGCCCGCATGCTTCCTGCATGCGGGTTGGGACTGGCCCAATATGTATCTACGCCCGGTAGAGTTCTACCAACAGGATATCATCTGCGGCCGATCCTGCACGCCTATTTTCGACATCTCTGAGAATCTTCTCGGGCCAACGCTCGCCCGGCTCGTTCCAATCGCCCTCGAGCGCATCGATCAAGCCTTTGGTCTGGTACATCTCGCCGGACTGCCCAACAGATTCAGACACTCCATCGGTGTAGACAATCAGCGAATCGCCGGGCTCGAATCGTTGTTCTTCGATCGTTGGGTGGATCTCGCCCCCGACACCAACACCGAGCACCGGCGCTGATGACGCAAACTCTTGGATCGAGCCACGGGCGGTACGGAGGATGGCCGCCGGGTGCCCCGCGTTGGCGATGCGGATCAACCCGGATTCCGGATCGGAATGAACAGCCACCGCGGTCACCAGCACCGCCGAATCGCTGAGCGTGAGGCACACATACCGATCGAGCTTCGTAAGCAGCTCGCTGGGATCGATCGTCGGGTCCTCACCCATGATCCGCATCAGCTCGCCCTGGAGCCGATTGGCAGTGAGCGCAGCCGAGAGCCCGTGCCCGGTGACATCGAAGAGCACCAGCGTGACCGGAGACTGTGCATCGCCCGGGCGCTCGATCGAGGCAAAGATCGAATCGCCCCCGATCTGGCTCATCGGGCGATAGACATAAGTAAAACGGATATCGCCCGAGGTCTTGGGCTTGGGGAACCCTCGCTCGTGGATGTTCTTGGCGGCTTGGAGCTCCTCGCGGACCTCCTCGTATTGCGTCTTGATGAAGTGGAGCTCAAACTGATCCTGCAGACGCGTCGAGCGGAAGAACGAGATCATCACGCCCGGAATCACCACCACGATGTAGGCGAAGATCGCCCCGGCGTTGGAAAAATCATCGCCGTGCTCTGTGAACAACAGAGACAGCCCCGAACTCACAATCCAGAGTATCCCCAGCGCCATGGTCTGCTTGGGGCTCCATGGGAGCAAGAGCGCACCGAGCGTGAGCCCAATGAGCACGCCGATGACCGTATCCCCACCGGGATTCGGGTCGTTGTACAGCACCCAGCGTGCGATCGAGATCACACCCTCGGCCATCATAATCAGCAGCGAGATGCGGATGCACCAGACCTTGCTCGGATTGAGAAAATAGATCGCGGCGCTCGCCGAGAGGTACACACTGGCCCACGCGATCCCGACGACGATGAAGGGGAAGCCGAACTCTTCGACACGGATGGATTGCATGAACATCACCGCGAGCCCGAGGAGCCCCATCAGTGAGATGAACTGGAAGCAGTTCCGCCGAACCTCGGCGATATCCAGGTTCTCGACGAGATGATTCGTGTCCAGATCAAGGACTGCACCGACGAGTTGGTGGATAGGTTTGTGCACGCAAACAATAGTATCCGATCACCATGCGAACAGCAAGATCAAATCGGATTCACTTACCTGCCCCCGGCTGATCAATAAGCTTAGCGATTCTTACCCGGCACCCAGAGCACATCGTCCTTGCCATTGTTGTTCGCCGCGCGAGAGAGCACGAAGAACAGATCCGACAAGCGGTTGAGGTACTGCATGGTCAGGATCGAGGTCTCTTCGGGCTCGAGCTCGATTAGGTGAGCCACCACCCGCTCGGCCCGTCGGCAGACGGTGCGGACGACATGGAGATCCGCCGCGAGTTGGGAACCGCCCGGGAGGACGAAGCTGGTCAGTGGCGAGAGCTCTGCGTTGTACTCGTCGATCAGGTCTTCGAGCTGCTTGATCTGAGGCTCGGTCACCCGCAGTGCGGCTCCCGGCTCTTCGTCCTTGGTCATCGGGGTGCACAGGTCCGCGCCCAGATCGAACAGATCGTGCTCGATGAGTTCGAGGGATTTGGCGAGTTCTGGATGGGTCGCTTTGGCGCTCAGGACGGCCCGCCCGAGGAAGGCGTTGGTCTCGTCGACGCAGCCGTAGGCTTCGACGCGGGGGTGGGACTTGGCCACGCGGGCCCCGGTGCCCAGCCCGGTGGTGCCCTGGTCGCCTGAACGGGTATAGATTTTGGTTAGCTTCACCATATGACCCATTCTATCGTGTAAATCCACCCCTGATCGGATAGGCTTGTTTCTGTTCCATTTTGCCTCCGAAAGATCTTTTCTATGGCCCAGCTCCCAACTACTACCAACAAACCAATCGAAGTGCAGCCGCCGGCTGCGACAGTTCGGGGGCTGACCAGGGTGTGGAAGGCCCGGAGTGCTGAAAAACTCCAAGGCGAGCTGATCGACCGGGTGCTGATCGCCCGCGGGATCCGCCCGGATGATGAGGGGCATGCGTTCTTGCATCCATCGCTCAAAGCGATGCACGATCCATCAGGAATCCCTGATCTGGACAAAGCCGCCAAGCGGATCCGGGCCGCGATCGAGGGCGACGAACCCATCGTGATCTTCGGCGATTACGATGTCGACGGCGTCACCGCATCGGCCATCCTGATCCACATGATCCGCGCACTCGCTCCGGACGCCAAGCTCAGTTCGTACATCCCCCACCGGCTCGATGAGGGCTACGGGATCAACAGCGACGCGATCCGCACATTAGCCCAGCAGGGTGCCCGGGTCATCGTCTCGGTCGATTGCGGCATCACCGCCAACGAACCCGCGACCGTCGCCAAAGAACTGGGCGTGGATCTGATTATCACCGATCACCACAACCCGCCGGAGACCATGGATGATCTGCCCGATGCGTTCGCCGTGGTGCATCCCCGGCGCCCGGATTCGGACTATCCGTTTGGTGAACTCTGCGGCGCAGGCGTGGCGTACAAGCTCGCGTGGCGACTGGCGACGCTCGATGCGGGCGAACGGACGGTGTCCCCGAGCATGCGGACGCTGTTGGTCGATCTGCTCGGGTTCGCGGCCTTGGGCTCGATCGCGGATATTGTGCCGCTGGTCGATGAGAACCGTGTGATCGTGAAGCACGGGCTCTCACGCATACCGACGCTCCCCAATGAAGGGCTCCAGGCGTTGATCGTCGCATCCGGGCTCGACTCAGAAAAAATCGACACCGAGGCCATCGGGTTCCGGCTCGCCCCGCGCCTCAACGCGATCGGTCGGCTAGGGCACGCTCGCGAGGCTTTGGAACTGATGACCGACGCGACGGGCGAGCGGGCGACGCAGCTGGCCGAGCAGCTCTCGCTGGTCAACGACCAACGAAAGAAGCAGGAACTGGCGATTGTCACCCAAGCGACCGAGATGGCCCAGAAAGCAGGCATGTGTGAAGACGACCAGCGCGCCATCGTGCTCGCCCACGAGGACTGGCACCCCGGTATCGTCGGGATTGTCTGTTCGCGATTGGTTGACCGGTTCGCTCGCCCGACGATTCTGATGCAACGGACACCCGACGCGTGCAAGGGCTCCGGGCGGAGCATCGACGGGTTTAACCTGCACGGCGGGCTCGAATCCTGCAAGGACCTGCTCGCCTCGTTTGGCGGGCACGACATGGCCGCGGGGATGAAGTGTGACCCGGCCCAGTTCGACGCCTTTGCCGAGGCGTTCATCGCCCACGCCAACGGGCATCTCAAGCCCAGCGATCTGGTGCACCACGCCCGCTACGACTGCGTCGCGGACCTGCGTGAGCTGACCCCGGCCTCGCTGCGTCAGCTCGATCGGATTGCCCCCTTCGGGGCCGGCAACCGTCAGGTGCGGTTGCGGATCAACGGGCTCAAGGTCAACGGCTCCCCCACCCCGATGGGCAAAACCGGGAATCATCTGGCGCTACGCGTAGGCCCCCGCGATCAACAGGGCCCGATGATGCGGGTGGTCGCATGGAACTGGGGGCGACACTTCGGCGATATCCCGGCGGGCGCACCGATCGAGATCATCATCGAACCCAAGCTCTCGACCTGGAACGGAAACACCCGCGTCGAACCAGTGTTGGTCGATCTGCGGGTGGTCTGAGTGCCTAGGTTTTAAACTTCGACCTCGGCCTGCTCGATCAGTTGCTGATCGGATCGCTCTCTGTCCCGACAGCCGCGAATGAGCCATCGTTGAACTGGGCGAGCATCTGTGTATACCGAGCGTTCGACGGATCGAGCTTGACGGCATGGGCCAGGCTCTCGATCGCTTCGGCATTGTAGTTGAGATCCCTGAGGATCATCGCCCGGAAGGCGTAGAGCCCGGCGTCCATCGGGCTAAAACCAAGAGCCTTGTTGATCGATGCCAGCGACGAAGAATGATCCTCTGCCTGGCGATGGTACATCGCGTAGAGCAGGTAGCCCTCGTGTGAGCTGGGCGCGATCGCCACGATCCGTGAGGCGGCCTTGCGGACTGTGCGCATGTCGCCGATCATCAGCGAGGCGTTGGCCATCCCGATCCATGAGTCGACATCGCTCTTGCCGTCGGATTCCGAGAGCATTTCCTGGTAGATCGAACGAGCCTCGACGGGACGCCCGGTTTTAGAAAGGGTCTGTGCGTGGAGGATCTTGAGATCGCGTCGGTCTTCGTTTTCTGGCTTGCTCAGCAGGCGGGCGATGTTCCGCTCCGCGTCGCCGAACTCGCCGGACATGATCTGGGCGTGGACGAGGTCTTCAACGATCCCGGAATCATCCGGGGCGAGCAGGCGAGCCTGATCGAAGTAGGCAACCGCGGCTTCTGGGTCCCGCTCGAGCAGCGCGATGTGCCCGAGGGTCTGGCGGATGCCGGCGTTGTTCTTGGCCATCGGGATGGTGCTCAGGTAGAGCTTGCCTTCCTCGATGCGTCCGAGATCAATCAGCATCTCTGTGGCGGCTACTGCATACGACGGGTTGTAATCGTCGAACAGGCACGCGTTCTCGAAGTGGGTGTACGCCCTTTCGGCGTCGTCGAGGCGTTCGTAGATAATGCCGAGGTAGTACTGGGCGTCGGAGTCTTCAGGATCAAGCGTCGAAGCGGTCTGGAATGATTGGAGCGCGTTGCCCAGGTCACCCATTTCGACCTGGATACGACCTTTGAGCACATGCGACTTGACCACGGTGTCGTTGATCGAGAGGGAGAAATCCACCTTCTCGATCGCCTTCTCGAGATCGCCCGCGAGGAATGCCTGGCGTGCGAGCTCCCATTCGGTGGCGCTCTTGAGCAGGCCCATCCGCTCCTTGGCGAGCGAGACGCCTTGGCGGGTGTAGTTGCCTTGCCCTGAGCAACCCGCGAGGGTAGAGAGCCCGAGGGTTGAGAGAAGGACGGTTGAGCCGATGAGAACAGTCTGTACCTTGTTCATGTGCATGGAGATGCTCCTGATCTATGGTGTTGGATTGTTCTCAATGTCGGCCCGATATCCATAGCGGATCAGTCGCAACCCGATTAGTCCACCAAATCGGTGAAATCATCGCTTGAACCGGGCACCTCGGTGAAGGTCGCTTCGGACTCAGAATCGGTTGATTCGCTGCCGTTGGCGATGTAATCGAAGCTCAGAGGCCAGTCAAGACGCAGTGCGCCGCCACCCGGGAGTGGGATGATGAGCTGGCCGCCGAACTTCTCAGCCGCGACAGAGAATGTGGTCTCGCCCGAGTCTGCATCGGTGGTTGATTCCCACTCGCTGGTTGTGCCCGTGGTTGTGCCAGCGGTTGTATCAAGCGCGGTCTGCTCGCCGGTGACGATGGACTTCATCTGATCGAACTCATTGGCGTTTGAATCAACCGAGTTGCCGAACGGCTCATCGATGGCGACCTGGGTGTATCCTTCGCCGCTGACGAACTCTTCCGAGCTATCGATTGGGCTGTTTCCGGCATCTGCTGTGAACTCAGGTGAATCAACGCGTTCGGTGAAGAAGCCGTCGTCATAGCTTGTATCAGTCGAGAAGCTCGCATCGGAGACCGTATCGACTTCGACTTCAGCGAAGGGCTGGCCATCGAGCGATGGGTCGGTCTGGTAGTCTTCGTCGGAGCTGGGATCGAACTCGATGACGCTGCTGTCTTCGCCGGTGGCGACGCCGGACTGCGGCTCAGCGTTAAAGAACGGGTTGATGGTGTTTGGCGAGGTGACCGCGGTGGTCTTGCCGCCGAAGTGCAGCTCATTGTGGAGCATGCCTTCCATGATGCTTCGGCTCGGCGAGTTCTGGTAGGCCCCGGTGATCTCGGTGCGGAGTGCACGGGCATCGGGTGACATCGGCATCAGGCGCAGAGCGCGATCGACCTTGGAGAGTGCTTCGACGAGCATGCCGTTGTCGGCCTGTTCGCGGGCTTCGATCAGCAGCTGGCCCACACGACGCTCACGCGACCATGGGAGCAGCGAGTTGCGTGCACCATAGCGTGCGTGCTCGATGTACTGGTTGCCCATATCGCCGGCTTCGGCCAAGACCGTATCGTTGACGATCGAGGGTGTGATCAGGAAGATGATTTCTGAGCGACGGGTTTCGTCGTCGTAGCCCTTGAAGGCGTTGCCGATCAGGGGGATATCGCCGAGCACAGGAACCTGGCGGCGTGATGCCGTGGTGGTTTCGGTGAAAAGCCCGCCGAGGACCACAGTCTGGCCATCGCGGACCATGACATTGGTGTTCATCTCAGTGGTTTCTTCGTCTGGGATTGTCACATTGTTGCCGGCACCGTCCGAGACCTGGCGAAGCGTGAAACTCGATACCTGCGGGCGGAGCTCGAGGCGGATCAGGCCGTTCTTGGAAACGAACGGGCGGACCGAGAGCTGGGTGCCCACATCGAGGAACTCGACGGACTGGGTTGTTGAAGTGTCGGTTGTCGTGCTGTTAAGGTAGCCGACCCGTGTCCCGACGAGCACGCGTGCGGGCTGACGGTTGAGGGTGAGCAGCTTGGGGTTCGAGACGACGGTCACATCGGTGATGTCATCGAGGACCCGCATGAAGACACCGACATCGCCATTAACAAAGCCGGCCTTGAGTGTCGATGGACCAGCCGCGGTGTTACCGACCGAGGTCGAGACCGCCGAGCCGTGCCCGCCGCCTGCCGCGTTGACCGCGGTGCCAGCGACATCTTCGCCCTGGCCCGAGATCAGCCCCCCGACCACGCTCAGCGGGCCGCCGGTGCCGACGAAGTCATTGAAGTCGAGGTTCTGGATCAGCGCGAAGTCCATACCAAACGCGTTGGCCTCGTTGAGTGAGGTCTGGAGGATGGTGGCTTCGACGAGGATCTGCTCTGGCTTGGTGTCGAGGCTCGCGATGAGGTCGATGATGTCTTCGACATTTTCTTCGAAGTCATGGACGACGATGGTCGCGGTGCTCGCGTAGGTGTCCGCCCCGGTCGGCGAGCCTTCGGTGATCGCGAATGCTTCGGTGATCGCGTTGGTCGTGATCGAGCCGCTCTCGGAGAGGAGCATTTTGGCAAACTCGCCGGCGTCGGTCGCGTTGAGATAATCAAGGGTGATGATCTTTGTCACGGCCTGGCGTGAGAGGGCTTCGAACTCGGCGAGCTCTTCGCTCGTGTAGACATAGATAAAGTTGCCCTTCTCGATGTAGCCGTAGCCATTGACATGGAGGATCGAGTCGAGCGCTTCGTAGAAGGTCACGCCGTAGAGGTCAGCGGTGACGGATGCCGAGACATTGTTCGAGCTGATGATATTGCGTGAGGACTGGATCGAGAGCAGCTGGAGGATGTTGCCCAGGCTCTCGTTGTTGACATGCAGATCGACGAGATCGTAATCCGAGACATCGACCTCGCCGTTGAAGTTGCTCAGGTCTTCGTCGGCTGCGGGCTGCATGTCCGACGGATATGTTTCTTCAAACTCAGGCTCGCCCTGGAACACCATGCCCTGATCGAGCTCTTCGAGTGCTTCGTTGGTTGCATCCTGTTGTGCGTCCTGCTGCGACTGGTTCTTGAGTGCGGCGAGCAGACCAAAGCCACCCGAATCCTGTGCACCAGCGGTGCCCGAGATCATCGAGAGGGCGAGCGCGGGCATAATCCCGTTGCGGAGGCTCAGGCGAAGAAGATTCGAAGTGAAGGTACGATTGCTGTCCTGGTTGCTCATCGGTGTGTCCTCAGCGTTGCGGCTTTAGCGGCCTGCACTTGTTTAATCCCGAGCGTTTTGAGTCGCCGGGCTATATTTCTGCATTTGAATCGTCATTCCATGCCTGTGACTTTGCGTAGACCTTGTGGTTTCGGTCATCAGGCGCCCGCATAGACCGCCCGGCTTATACCCATTAGACCGATAATCTATGGATGAACCCGTTTCACGGGTGCGGATTGGGGCTTCAATCATCCCCGCTTGTCTCAGTAGTTTCGAGATTTTTATCGAGCGGCGGCTCGGCGCCTGCCTCAGCGTCGATGGCTTGAGCACCTTGATGCTCGATCCCGATCGCCGCCGGATCTTGATCAGTTTCAGCCTGCTCGATCTCTCGTGGCACGGCGTAGGCGCTGCGTGGGATGTCGGTCACCAGGCGAAGTTTCGCCCAGATCAGGATCCCCGCGAGGAGCCCGAGGCTGAAGACCACCGAGAGCTTGCGCGTGTGCTTGATCGCAAGTGGAGTAGGTTGATTGTCAGAATTGTTTTGTGAGTTGATCGTCATCATGCCCGCCTTTGTGCGAGCATCGGGCTGCGAAGGCAGCGACTTGTTCGTGATGGATTCAAGGGATGAACTCTGCGGAGTATGACCCCGCACAACCGGCTCAATCTAACCGAGTGACCGTCACACGCCCGGTAAAGGCGGCCACATTGATCCGCCATCGGCTCACCGGGCCTGCGAGCACAATCGACCCGCCATCACTGAGATTACTCGTGCCGGGTGCAGAGACCGGGCCGCCCATCTCGTCGAAGATCAGCACGGCATCATCATCGATTTCGGCGGACTCGATGACGGTCCCGCCGTACTTTGGATCATTCAGATCGATCTCGTAGCGCTGGTTGGGGCCTTTGAGATCGTACAGCGCGTCGGTGTCCATATCGATCGAGTTGCCGTTGACCTGGATCAGGGTGTACTTGTTGTTCTCAGTATCGAACACGATCGCCCGCTGCTCCTGATAGCCCAGCGCATCCATCTGCGCAAAGGTGATATCAGAGACCACCATCCGCACCGCGGACTGGATCCGCAGCACCCCTGCTTGCCCCATCGACGGAGCGACCATCGCCCCGGCGATCCCGATGATCGTGACGGTGACGAGCACCTCGATCAGGGTATAGCCTCGTCGGCGGCGATTGGTTCTCATTGAGTAATTGACTCGGCCCATGTGCTCATCCTTCGACCCCACGGCATTGTGTTATTGATCGCGTCCCGGACCGTCAAAGCTGCTTAGTTCTTTGGGAGTGGCTCGTCGTTCTCGTCGAAGCCACCGGCCCAGATGTCTCCGGTCGCGGCGTCGAATATCCAGGCGTACTCGTTCTGGTACTCGGTGTCCGCGGCATTCCCGAGGATAATGGTCTGGTGATTTGTACCACCGACATACGCGTTGGTCGGCGGGCTCTTGAGATAATCCCCGGTGCCCGAGACCAGCTCGCCCCAGGTGCCGTCGCCGGCGATCACGCCGGGCGTGGACAGCTCGTTCTTGAACTGGTAGTAATCAGAGGCTCGGCGGATTTTCTGGAGCTCGTTGACCGTGGTGGCAATACTCGCATCAGTCACCGCGCTGGTGAACTGCGGCACCACAATCGCAGCCAGGATCCCGAGAATCACAACCACAATCAGAATTTCGACCAGTGTAAACGCTCGTTTGATGTATCCCATAGCTGCCCGCCCCTCTCGTGTTCCCGTCCCGGGTGAATGCGGATAGGCCTCTTTCGAGGCCCACCACGCTTTATGCTTGATCAAGAAGCGAGAAGATTTACTCTTCTTCTTCTTCTTCAACTTCGTATGGTGCGCTGCTTGCACGGATGAAACCGGTTTCATCGTCGTACAACCAACCTGAAGTCGCGTCACCACCTGCGGCCGCGGTGTCAGCTGCTGCCGAATCGGCTGCTGTCATATCAGTGACCGTGGTTGCGTTTGCGGAAGGTGAGAACGGGTTCTTTGGCATTTCCTTGATGTAGTTGCCATCAACGAGCACAGCCCAGTCATCCTGGAGCTCTGCGAGTGTTGGGTATGCACCGCTGTTCTGAGCTGCATAGAGCTCGATCTGGTTCTCAAGTGTTGAGGTCTGTGTGCGGATGTTGCCCATACGAGCCTCGTTGGCTGCGTTGGTGAACTGAGGCACGACGATCGCGGCGAGAATGCCGAGGATCACGACCACGATCAGGATTTCGACAAGGGTGAAGCCCTTTGCCATTGTTTTTCGCATTGCATGCATTGTTTAGTCTCCTTGAATACGACTCATGAGTGACACGCTATTTGCCCGGGACGACACATTGCCGATGGTTCCCGCTGATAGGCCGCTCCTCCGTGGCCTATCCAACTGGTACTCCCCACAGGCGGCAACACACCGCACCTGGCAAGTCCAAGCATGACAAACAGATCATCGACCTGCCAATTGAAACGAATCAGTCTTGATGGGTTTGTCCTCATCAAACCCACCCGAACACGAACGACTGCCCCGCCCGTGCCGATTATGCAGGCGGTTCGGCGGGTTTCACCAGAATTTCGGACCGTCCTCCACCACTTGGACCGGTCCGAAAATGTGCTCAAACACACAGAAAAAACGAGCCGTCGCGGCTCGTCTTGGTGTGGAAATCTGATTGGACACGGACTGGCGCCCCCCCCGATTGGCTTACTCGGTTTCGGACTCGCCGCTGAGGATCAGCGGGACGAGCGTCGTGTTCTCGACCTCGAGGGCCCCCATGGTCGCCACGGCGACGGTCGCCAGATCATCGTTCTCGTCCTGGGCGAGCTCGATCAGTCGGCGGATCTGGCGCGAGTCGAGCTGGTTGCCGAACCGCTTGCCCGACTCGCCAACGATGGTCAGCAGTTCTTGCTGAATCTCATCGGCGGCGTCGAGGGCGGTGTTCATGATCGCCCGCTGGGCTCGCTCTTGGGGCATGTACGAGATGATCTCGGCCACATCGAGCAGGGCCAGCCCATCGACCTCGTCGAGCACATCGATCAGGATCGATGACGCGTCGGAGACATTGAGGACTTGGTTATTGGAGATCGCGAGCTTACGGAGCACCGCGATCGAGCGGTACGAGTAATCATCCGCTTCTTGGGCGCTGATCGGGCCGCCAGAAGCGACTTCGAGCAGGGTCGAGACCGATTCGTCGAAGGCCGAGCCTGAGATCGCGGCCCGACGCACCGCGACCGTCTGGTCACGGTCGTACTGGCGGTTCATCGGGATCACATCGTCGGGGCCCATGAGCGCGAGGACCGGAGTCACCGCGAGCTTGCTGTCCGCACGGGCGGCTTCGATCGCGAGCAGTGAATCGTCGTAGCCCATCAGCGTGACGACCAGATCAATGGTCGGGGTCTCTGCGATCGCCGCGGCGATGTCGCCCAAGCCGGTCTCGGCTGGCGGGAGCACATTGAACCCGAGTGATTCGAGCGAAGTGCGGTACTGGTCGTAGGACTCACGATCGTGCCCGCTCAGGACCACCGCGTGGAGCGATGAAGCGTCCTTGACCGCGCTGGCGAGCAGCGGGATCACGCGTTCGGCGCCGCTATATGTCTGGGCCGGCTGGGCGGTGCCCAAAGCCAGAGCGGCTTCGAACTGCACTCGGCGGTTCTGGTAGCTCAGTGATTCGAGCAGCGGGTAGCGATCATCGATGGGCTGTCCCCAGAGCGCACGCGAGCCGGCGGTCTCGGCGAGGGCCTCGATCGCTAGGCGGACGAGCGGGGTATCGCGTGTATCTATCCCGCGGCGCAGGACGAGCTGGGCGATGTCCGGTCCCACGGCCATGCCGTAGTACTCGGCGTCGCGGCGATCTGACGAATACACCGGGTTCTCGTAGCCTTCTTCGGAGTCGAGCTCGCGTGAGTAGTTCGATGAGATCCAGAGCGCGAGGGTTTCCTTGTTGCTCGGATCGATCCGCAGGGCACGCTCGGCCATCCGCATCGCCATTGCTTCATGGAAGACTGGTGTCTGGACAGGAACCATCACCAGCCCGAGCCCATGATCAAAGTTCCAGACGAGCTGGTAGTCCTCATCGGGGAAGCTGGTGAGCTCAGCGGGCTGGGCGTAGTAGGAATCGGCGAGCAGGGCGTACATGTCCGCGACATTGCTGCCCGGATTGCCACCGAGTCGCGAGATCGCCCGCCCGCAGGCCTGGCGGACGGCGTCGTTGTCGGTGGACTGGTAGAGATCGATCAGGGTTGGCAGGCTGGTGCGGTACGGGATCAGACCGAGCACCTCGGCGATTGCCTCCTGGCGGACCGCGTCGAGCCCGCCCATCGCGGTGGTCAGCGGGACAATCGCGTGGCGACCCATATCAACAAGCAGACGCTGGACCTGGGCCTTGAGCGCCAAGTCCTTCTGCTGGAGGTACGCATCGAGGAGCTGCGGCATCGCGTATTCGCCGGCGGTGATCAGGCGTTCGCGTCCCATCGAACGGGCACGGAGCCCCTGGGTGAGCAACTCAATGTTGCGGGCGATTTCTTCTGGGTTGCGGGCGCGGGCGAGCTTGCCGTCGCGGAAGGCGCTGTCGAGCTTGGCGGCTATCGGCTCAAGGACCGGCACACGCATGCCCGCGGCCACCGCTTCTTCGAAGCGTTGCTGCTCACGGGAGAGCTCAATCAGATCAACGAAGGCTTCCGAGCTCAGACCCGCATCGAGGATCTGGTTGCCCAGATCAGCCGCGACATCGAATCGGGCGATCTTGACAAAGTGGATGAAGTCACGCAGCAGCTCGAGCTCTTGCTCGCGGTCAGCTTCTGGCTGGACCGCAGCAGCGAAAGCCTGTGAGGTCGGGAGCAGCATGGTCGCTGAGCCCGCGAGGAGCATGATCGAGCATGAAAGGTTGGCGATATTCCGGTTCAGTCTGCGCACATTCGTCTCCTGCGAGCACTATATGGATAGGCGATGCGTCAAAAAAAGGACCTGACATCGCCCGGATAGATGGGTCATCCTATACGAAGACCGGGGCAATGTGTTGCCCTCGATCAACGAAAGAGTGCCAACTGTATCGGACGATGGGGGCGGGTGTCAATCCTGGGCCCTTCCCAGAGCCAATAACCATTGGGATATTTGCTCCCCAGAACCGATCTCGTGGACGCCTCGCGTCCGGATATCCCAATAGTGCACGAATGTCTCCCCATATCCCTACAGATATCAAGAACCGGCGAGATGACGACGATGAGAGGGATGATCCGGAGCATGATGGCTGCGCCGGTCCGCTACCTTCTTTATGTACCTGAGGTGAGATGATGCCGATTGAAAAAGATGTCCTGACGACTGGAGAGGTCGCTAAAATCTGTAATGTTGCCCCCAGAACCGTCTCTAAGTGGTTCGATTCCGGGCAGCTCAAGGGCTACCGGATCCCCGGATCGAAAGATCGCCGGATCCCGGTCACCGAGCTCTACCGCTTCATGAAGGCCCACCATATCCCCATGGACGGCATCACCAGCGGCAACACCCGCGTGCTCATCATCGATGGCGACCGCGAGGTCTCCGATGTGCTCGAACGCGTGCTCGCTGAACAAACCAACTACGAGGTCTCGTCGGCCAACTCCGCCTTCGCGGCGGGGCTCGAGTGCGAACGATTCCGCCCCCATGTGGTGCTTATTGATGTCCATATCTCCGAGAGCGAACCACGCCAGATCGCCAAGCTTGTGCGCTCAAGCGAGGCCATGGCCATGACCAAGCTCATCGCGATGTCCGGCAAGCTCACCGACGGGCAGGCACAGGGACTCAACAGCGCCGGGTTCGATTCGTTCCTCAAGAAGCCGTTCCAGGTC
Organism: uncultured bacterium; assembly: GCA_963976625.1. Lineage (GTDB taxonomy): Bacteria > Planctomycetota > Phycisphaerae > Phycisphaerales > UBA1924 > UBA1924. The sequence continues at coordinate 42,328 of CAXBLA010000001.1, read as the reverse complement.
CGCATGGTCGTTGACGCCATCGAGCAAGCCACCAATATCGCGGCCTGATTCTCAACAAAACACACCATCCACCACAAACCCGAAGCTGCAAGGACGCAGCTTCGGGTTTTCTGATTTTGGGATTCGATTTTGTGTTATGGACAGCCGGCAGCGAACGCATCAATGAACGCCGAAATATCAAAGAAGTCCCAGACCCCGTCTCCATCAAAGTCTGCGATCTGGCCGTTGTTTTCGAACTGAACAAGGAAGCCGCTGATATCAAAGAAATCCAGTACGCCATCCCCGGTCAGATCCGCTTGGCAAGGGAGCGGATCACACACGGTCTCAAAGAGATACGCCGCCCCGGTGTATGCCCCGTCATCGTCGTTGGCTTCCGAACCCACGAGCATCCGATCCTCGAAGATCGACACGGCTAACCCGAAATAATCAATCGAGGTTTCAAGATCAGAGGGCAGGAGCTTGCTCATCTGCTCATGGCTCGATCCATCATACTGGTAGGCCGCACCAAAGTGCAGGCCAGAAACTCCACGCGCACCGACCACGATCCTGTCGTTGCTCATATCCACAGATGCCCCAAAGCCCGTAAACCGTTCGCCATCCGTCGGCCGAAGGAACCCAACCTGTTCTTCCGTTGCAATGTCATACATATAAACAGCCCCACTCCCTCCCTCATCATGACGAAGGCCACTGGATCCAATCGCGACGACTGAATCATTGATGGCGGCTGAACTCCCAAAATATGTACTCGTCCTAGGATGCTGAGGAGCGAATCTCGCAATTTGCTGCCCGGTGACCAGATCAAAGATATACACAAGGCCTTCGCGGGCTCGATTATCGAAGTTTAAGACTCTTGTTGTAATGACTGCTTTGTCACCGTGTATATCTATAACGGAACCAAAGAGATCTTGTCGAACCCCATCGGGGAGTTTCAGCTTCCAGAGCTGATCGAAAGTGTGCGCATCAAAGACATATACGGCCCCCGCAAACTCCCCGCGATCATCGTCATAGATCGCGCTGGCGAGAATATATTGATCATTGGCCGCAACCCTGGACCCAAATCCGTTGTCCGTAAAATGCTCATCGGGCAGGAGCTTGTGTGCCTGCTCGCCGGTGTCAATATCGAACAGGTACACGCCCCGGGCGCTGCCGTTGGTTGGATTTATTCGGCAGCCAATGATCGCATGTGTTGAGTTCAATGCGACCGAAGTACCAAATCCACGGAGATGCTGCCCATCGTGCGCCAGCAGCTTATGCAGCTGCGTCCCGGTCTGGGCATCGAAGAGGAAAGCTGAACCTGCAAAGTCTCCGAGTGCCGCATCACCTTCTGCACCGACAACTCCTACATCGCCCCAGAGGGCGACAGACCCGCCATACTGACTTAATGAAGACACTTCGCTGGGATCTAACCGGGCAACCTCCTGAGTCTCACAGCTTTGACCAGTAGCGGCTGCAGCCGCCATCCCACTGAGTAGGCACTGCATGCGCAGCCACCCCACCATCCTGTTTACCAACATAACAATGCTCCTATCGATCCGATTGTGATGATGCCCCGTCTGGCTATACGGGACAATGAATAGCAGGTTCCATAAAAAAAGCCCCCAAACAGGGGCTTTGAGAACGCGATCAGAGCATGGATTACTTGAGTTCGCCCATCGACGCGGCGAGGATATCGCACGCGGCCTTGAGGTCCTTCTTATCGAGCATCTCGGTGACGGTATGGATGTAGCGGGTGCCAACCGTGATACCTACAGCCTTTGCACCAGCCGCGGCCTGCTGAGCCGCGGCTCCGTCCTGGCCACCGGCAGCGAGGATGGAACGCTGGTACGGGATGCGGTTCTTTTTGGCGATCTTCTCGACGCTCTTGACCATGTCGTAGTCGGAGATGAAGCTGCCGTCCTTGATATGGAGCGCGAAGCCCTTGCCGTGATCGGTGACGGTCTCGGCGGCGGGCACACCCGGGGTATCGCAAGCAAGGGTGACATCGATCCCGAAGCCGTAGTCTGGCTGGACGGCGAACGACGCGGTCTTAGCGCCGCGGAGCCCGACTTCTTCCTGGGTGGTGAACGCCACGACGATGTCGCAGGCGTGCCCGGATTTCTTGGAAATCAGCTTGCGGACCGATTCGATCCCGAGCCAGCAGGCGACGCGGTTGTCGAGGGCCTTGGAGACGCACTTGGTGCCCAGCTCGAGGAATGGCTCGTCCATGACGATGAAGTCGCCGATCTGGAAGTTCTTCTTGACCTGCGCTGGGGTCATCCCGGTGTCGATAAAGAACTCCTTGACGGCTGGGATCTTGTTGCGATCTTCCGGGCCAGAGATATGCAGCGGGCGACCGCCGGGGTTCATGATCGCTTTGAAGTCGCCGTTCTCTGAACAGACCAGCACGCGGCGAGAGAACAAGTTGCGTGGATCGAAGCCACCAGCAGGGTTGACCCAGAGGAAGCCCTTCTCGTCGATGCTCGATACATAGAATCCGATCTCGTCCATGTGGCAAAGAAGCATGATGGTCTTGGCGTCGCCCTTGCGGACCGAGCCCTTGGCGGTGCGTGCGTGGCGCCTACAGATCAGCGAACCCAGTGCATCAACCTCGACCTCGTCGAACATGCCCTCGATCTCGGATTCGATGAGTTCGCGTACGCGTTCTTCGCGTCCGGGCACGCCGGGCATTTCACACAGTCTTTTGAGCAGGTCGATATTCACTGGAGACTCCTTGGGTTTTCGTTTCCTTGGGTTTTCATTTCAATGTCGAGTAGATGAAAAAGCGGAACATTGCTGTTCATTTTAAATCTTACTTCAAAACAGCAATCAGGTTGCACCAACCCGCAAGAAACGGATCGTCAGGCCCTACGATTGAAATCCTATGCCGCAAATCCCCCACCAATCGCCGATGCACCAAATTCACGCCGATCAAGAGGCGTTCTTCCTGCCCTACGGCTCGCCTGATTTCACCAGCGAGGTCGTCGAGACCTTCGGCGATCTGGACATGGAGTACGCCGCGATCCGCAAAGGGTGCGTGATCTTCGACCTGCCCCATGTCGGGACGGTGCGGGTCACGGGTGAAGATCGGGGAGATTTTCTCAATAATATGCTCACGGACAAGGTCGATGACCTTGAGCCCGGTATGAGCAAACGGGCCTTCTGGCTCAACCGCAAGGGGCGGATCGACGCGGATATCCGGATCGCCCAGCGGAGCGACTGCATGCTCTTCTCGCTCGATCGTCACCTGTGCAAGGCGACCGCGGACTCGTTGTCATCCTTTATATTCGCCGAGGACGCCGAGATCGTCGATGCCAGCGACCAGCACCACCGCATCAGCCTCCACGGGCCGACCGCGCCCAAACTGCTCGAACGCGCGGCTGACTTATCGGAACCGACGATCACGGCGCTCAATGAGTACCAGAATACCGAGCTCGAGATCAGCGGGGCCAAGGTTGTCGTCGATCGCGAAGACCTGACCGGGGAGATCGGGCTCGAGCTGTGCATGCAGATGGGAGATGCCGTCCGGGTGTATGAGCACCTCATATCCACGGCCGAGCAGCATCCAGAGCTCAAAGCCCGCACCACGGGCTGGCTGGCGATCAACGCGGCCAGGATCGAAGCCGGGCACCCGATGTTCAATATTGACTTTGGCGAAACCAACCTGCCGGTCGAGTCCGGGATCATCGAGCAGCGGGTGAGCTTCACCAAGGGGTGCTATCTGGGGCAGGAGGTCGTCGCACGCATGCACGCCCGCAACGCGTGCAACAAGCGCATCGTGGCCCTCAAGGTCGAGAACGAGCGGATCACCACCGAGCAGCAGGAGATCCACCAGCCCAACGGCGGGTCCCAGATCTTCGAGCCGGGCAAAGAAGGCGAAACCCCGATCGGGCAGGTGACGAGCTCGACGATCTCCCCGATGCTCGGCGCGGTCCCGATCTGCTTCGCGATGCTCAAGGAATCGTACACCAAGCCGGGCACCACGCTCAAGGTCAGCGCCGAGGGCAAACTAGTCGAGTGCACCGTGCAAGAACAGCTCGCGTTCTGGACCAAGGCCAACGCCTAAATATTTCTGACCTACATCTCAGTTGTGAGCCTGCGATAATGCAGCTCGATGTCGCTGTCGAGCTGCTTAGATCGCACCAGCTCGAATCGACGCATATCGACCAGCTCGGGGGCATCGCGCCCAGTCGCCACGGCTTTGGCGTGCTCGTCACCCATAATGCCCGGGGCGAGATGGACGACGGCTTCGTTGATCAGATCGTGCTCGACAAACGACCCGAGCACCGTTGGCCCGGCTTCAACAAGCATGATCGTGATGTCGTGCATGCTCGCAAGCTTTGCGAGGGCGTGTTCGAGATCGAGCCGGCCGTTGAACAGTGGTGTTTCGATGACCGAGCAGGCTGTACCTGCGAACTTGGCTGGCTCGTGCGTGCACACGATGGTCGGGATCTCGCCGGCGGTCTGAACCAGCTTTGAATGCAGATCGAGCCGCCCGTGGGTATCGAGCACCACGCGTTTGGCGACCTTGCGGACCGATTGACAGCCTCTGGCGGTGAGCATCGGATCGTCGGCTGTCGCGGTGCCCACGCCAATCAGGATCGCATCGAATTTGGCCCGCAGGCGATGGACACGCGATCGGCAGCGTGCGTTGGAGATCCACTGGCTCTGCCCGGTGCTTGTCGCAATCCGCCCGTCGATGGTCTGGGCCCATTTAGCGAGCACCCATGGGCGACCGGTCTGCACGCGATGCACAAAGGGATCGCTCAGGTGGGTTGCATTCGGGCTGATATCGGTCAGCTCAACCTCGATCCCAGCGCTCTTCAGTAGCTCGACCCCACCCGACGAAACCTCGGCCGGGTCCTTGCGGGCGATGACGGCCTTGGCGATGCCTGCTTCGATCACGGCCTGTGTGCATGGGGGCTGCTTGCCGGTGTGCGAGCAGGGTTCGAGTGTGCAATACAGCGTCGCCCCGCGCGGATCGTGCCCGCGGGCGGCGCAGTTGGCGAGGGCCTCACGCTCGGCATGGAGCTGCCCGAACTTGGTATGGTGCCCGATGCCGATGATCGAGCCCGCCGGATCCACGATCACCGCACCAACCATCGGGTTCGGCTCGACGCAACCGAACCCGCGCATTGCTGCGCGGGCAGCCGTGTCCAGATACTTCTTTGTAATTTGATCTTGGTTCATGCCAACCGCACCATCGCCTTGCGTTCTTCGGGGGTCATGGTGTCCTGCACATCGCCGAGCCATCTCCGGGCGTCTTGGACATAGCCAGCCGTGGGCTTGAGTTCGGTCTGGCGGGAAGCCCAGTAGCGGTTGAACCGCATCATCGCCAGCTCACGCACGAGCTTGGCGGCCATCGACGCGAGGGCGACGGGGAAATACGCGTCGTCCGCCTGAGGCGTGAGCACAATTCCCAGCTCATCACCGACCCCGTATCGGCTCGCGCGAGCGGTTTCTTCGTGGGTTTCGAGCTGGCCGAAGACTGGGCTGAGCATCGTGTGATAGCGAGTCCGCCCGCTCTGGCGATCGCACACGATGCGGGTGTAATCAAACTTCGGACGCTCGGCTTGGACAGTTTGCAAATGATGCACCAACCCCTGCTGCGTCGCGGCCCCCTTGGATTGATGACGCAGATAAATTTCGTTGAATTCACCCACATCAATCGCTTGGACCTGCAAATCAATCAGCCCGACGCCCTGCTTGTTCATCGTGGTCCGCAGATGGGAGACATCGACGCCTAACAGCTCTTGGTTGGTGCCCAAGGGCAGTTCAATTGGCTCGCCGCAGTACCAAGGCCGGTCTTCGAGTTTGGCTCCAAGACGATCAAAAAGTTGGATATCGGTCGTTGGGAAGTTTTCGTCACGGGCACCCAAGAATGCGAGCACCGCGCGTTCGAGATGAACCAACGGATGCTGCCTGACCGACGAGTTGGCGAGCTTGAGTTTCTTCGAGTCCCCCACCGCGATCTTGGTCTTGGCATCGCGCTTCGTCTGCCCCACGGCCTGCCCGAGAATCGCCCAGAGATCGGGGGCTTTTTCGCCCGGGGACCATTCATCGATCGATAGCGAAGCCTGCGCAACACACAGCGGCCCGAGCATCGGGCCGTAGCCTGCCTCGTCCACTCCGGTGTACATCAACGCCATGGATTCGCCTCTCAATCGCTCGCTTGCCCCGCCTGCATGCGATCCCACGATGGATATCGCACCTTGGAAACTATAGGGAGGGTGCTGGTGCGATCGGGCTATTCGTTGCAAGCCCAACCCCGAAAACACAGCACAAACAGAGCGGCTTGACCCGGGCCCCGCTTCAACCGATCCATGAGGTATGGCTGAATATGTTATGAAGCCAGAATTCGATCACCAACGATTCGTAAGGAAAACACCGTGCATACCAACAACCGATCAATTACAGGCAATCTCGGACGAACTGCCCTGTTCGTTTCACCACTCGCACTCGTTCTCGCCGCCGGCATGACCGGGTGTGAATCAAGCTCGGCGTTCACACGCAACACCGACCAGTTCACCACCGAGGGCAAGGCCCAGCTCGCGACCGCGACCATCGACCCTTCGCTCACACAGGGCAACTTCACCTCCGGCACCTATGTCGAAGAAGGCGATTCGTTCGTGCTTCCTCAGAAGTGGGTCTCGGAAGCTCGTGAGGGCACCGCGGACATCCAGGCTCAAAGAGCCAACGCCCAGGCTTTCGAAGTCTTCGCAGAATCAGCATTCACCGAAGCGATGGCCGGCGCGGACGCTGACATCCAAGATGCCCAGGTCGCCCGCAGCACAGGCTACGCAGACGCCGAGCGCACCCGCACCATCCACAACGCACGCCTCGCTCAGATGGACAGCCAGATCGCCGCCCGCGGCGTCGAGTCCGATGCCAAGTTCCAGCGTCAGGAATCATTCCTCGTCGCTTCCGTAAAAGAATGGCAGTCCGAGATCGAACGCATGCGTTCAGAATCAGAAAAAGATTGGTCCGAGTCACTCGCCCAGCACGATCACATGCTCGCGACCTACGCCGCGGTCCGCGATCGCGGCCAGGCCGAGATCGACGAGATGGTCAAGATCGCTGACTTCACCGAAGAGCGTGCAGCCAAGAAGGTCCAGTCGCTCCGCACCGAAGCTCAGTCGGTTGCTGAACAGTCAGCCGCTGAAGTATCGAACCTCAGCCAGCTGATCAACACCACCACCGAGCAGTCCAACGCAACATTCGCCGAGCTCACCCAGCGTGCCCACTCACTCGATGGCGAGCTTTCAAGCCAGATCTCGACCCTGATCGCGCAGGCCGATCAATTTGAAGCCTCGGACGCATCAGAGAACTACAAGCTCTCCGTTGATTCTGCCCAGGTCAACTACGAAAGCACATTGGCTGATGCGGAAAACATCCGCCTGAGCGCCGACGAGCAGGCCATGCAGGACCAGGCCCACGCCGCACGCCTGATGGCCGATGCCAACGCCAAACTCGCTGCTTCGCAGACGACCTTCGAAGAAGCACAGCAGTGGGTCTCGAGCCAGTACTCCAAGTCGATGGCTGATATCCAGAACAAGCTCGCCCAGGCACAGCGCGAAGAGCATGTCGCCCGCAGCGGGTTCATCAAGGCCGAGACCGATGCACGCGTCAAGGCGATGCACGAGCAGGCCGATCACGATCGTGCACTCGCCCAGAGCGAGCTCGAGAAGATCGAAGCCGAAGCCGTTGCTCAGGCTGCTGAGTTCCAGGCGAAGTTCGCTAAGGAGTTCGCGGCTCAGGCACGCAAGGGCAGCTTTGTGATCCCGAGCAACACAGATTCAAACAAGGACTCGACCAAGTCATCCGACAAGACCCCGAAGCTGGCTAAGGCTGAAACCAAGCCGGTCAACATCGAAGCCGATCGTATCGCTGCGTTCAAGACCGGGCTGGCCAAGGCCGCGATGCTTCGTCAGGAAGCCGATGCGGGTCGTCTCGACGCGATCGCGCACCGCGACGCCGAGATGGGCAAGTTCAACAACTGGTGGAACACCAAGCAGGCTGATTTCCACGCGACCATGGCATCCGTCGATGCGTTCAGCCTCAAGTCCAACGCTGATGTTGGTCGGATGCTGACCAAGGCCGATTCGCTGATCGCCACCGCCGAAACCGAACGCACCCGCGCACTCGTCGACGCGGAAAGCAGCCGGACCGAGGTCCTCGCGACCATCGAATCGCTCCGCGGCAACTCATCAACCCTCGGCAAGAAGAAGGACGCGCAGGTCAAGCAGCTGCTCGCCCAGGCCGACGCGACCCGTCGTATCGGCGAGTCCAAGGTTGCATCGCTGAGCGTCCAGCGTGACGCCGCCGGTCGTCGTGGCGAAGCCAAGAGCGCTCAGCTTCTGGCCGAGGCTTCATCGCTCGAGCAGTCACAGCGTGCTGTGGTTGCTCAGATGCACGGCGAGATCGACGCGGGCCGCAAGGTCCTCGATGCCGAGCTCGCACGCCTGAACCAGGCAAGCGATAGCTTCATGGCCATCGCCAAGGCGAACTTTAATGAAGGCATCGCAATGGCCGACGCATTCGAGCGGATCGCACTGGCGAACACCTCGGAGCTGACCGCTCGTCACATTGCTTCACGCAAGCAGTCCGACGCCGACATCGAGTATCTCGGATACCTTGCTTCGGCTGGCGAGCTGATGCGTGACGCAGAAGTGACCCGTATGTTTGCTCAGGCCGACGAAGAGCTGGGCATGCAGCGTGCACAGAACATTGCTACCCGTGGCGAGATCGAAGCCGAGCAGCAGATCGCGCTCGCTTCGGCGACCCGCGAGTTCACCGTGGCTGATGCACGCGAAACCGGCGTCCGCGCCCGCTTCGACCATCGCGTCGCGATGACCGCTTCGGACCGCAACCGTGCGTACGCCGATGTATACGCCCAGAACCAGGCCCAGCTCGCCCGCACCGAAATGGCCGCTGCTCAGTCAGCCACCTACTCGGAGCTCTCGATGGCGGCCCTCTCACGCCTGAGCACCACCTCGCAGGCCTTCCAGCTCACCGCTCAGCGGAACTGGGACAGCCGCCTGGCGATGCCCAACTCACTTCCTTCCCCAGAGGGTGTCGATGAGCTCTTCGAAGCTTCAAAGGCCACCTTCAACTTCAACGAGTTCGCAACGGTCCCAACCGACAGCGAATAAGACTCCCCTGAGTCTCTCCTGATCTTGGTGATCTCTCAAGCCGCCCGGTTGCACGCCGGGCGGTTTTTCTGCGCGCTTACCTCACTGGTGCCCTCGTGCGTAGGTATAAAAAAACGAACCCCGAAGGGCTCGTTTGAATGCGGATGAGAGGACTCGAACCTCCACGGGATTTTACTCCCACTTGGACCTGAACCAAGCGCGTCTACCAATTCCGCCACATCCGCGGCGGGTAGATCATTGACACCCTCCCGCGATTTGGCAACCCGCATCGCTCAGATGCTCAGAGTTCTTACCCGGGGAGCCCGCAGCTCGAATCGCCCCATCGAGCCTTAGTCAACCTCGGCAAACTCGGGCTCGTCGGCGTCAACGGCGGCGATCTCTTCGGGGATATCAGCCTCGGCCTTGTTCCGAGCCGGCAGGCGGATATCGAGGATCTTTTCGCGGATCTCGGTGAAGAGATCCGGGTTCTCGGCCAGGAACTCCTTGGCCTTCTCGCGCCCTTGTCCCATGCGGATCTCGCCGTAGGAGTACCACGCGCCGGATTTCTGGACGACCTTCTCTTCGACACCCATGTCGATGAGATCGCCGTTGATCGAGATGCCCTCGTTGAACATGATGTCGAACTCGGACTGACGGAACGGCGGGGCGACCTTGTTCTTGACGACGCGGACGCGGACATGGTTGCCCACCGCGACATCGCCGTCCTTGATCGAACCCGTCCGGCGGATATCCAAACGGACGGATGCGTAGAACTTGAGTGCACGCCCGCCGGGGGTGGTCTCTGGGGAGCCGAACATCACGCCGATCTTCTCGCGGATCTGGTTGATGAAGATCACGGTGCAGCTCGAACGGGCGATCACGCCGGTGAGCTTGCGCATGGCCTGCGACATCAGACGAGCCTGAAGCCCGACAACGGCATCGCCCATCTCGCCCTCGATCTCGGCACGCGGGATCAGAGCGGCCACCGAGTCGATCACGATCACATCGACCGCGTTCGATCGGACGAGGAGCTCGCAGATCTCGAGCGCTTGCTCGCCCGTGTCTGGCTGGGAGACGAGCATATCGTCGATGTTGACCCCGATCTTGCGTGCCCATGACGGATCGAGCGCGTGCTCGGCGTCGATGAATGCGGCCACGCCGTTGGCTTTCTGGGCGTGGGCGAGCACCGTCAGGGCGAGGGTGGTCTTACCGGATGATTCTGGGCCAAAGATCTCAACGATGCGTCCGCGTGGGATACCCTTGCCACCGAGGGCGAGGTCCAGCGAGAGGGCGCCGGTCGAGATGCCTGGGATGTTGTTGTACGCGTCTTCGTCGAGACGCATGATCGAGCCCTTGCCGAACGCTTGGTCGATCTGGGCGAGTGCCCGGTCGAGTGCTTGCTTCTTTTGAGCTTCGTTGGCGGGGAGGGGCTTGTGTTCGATTGCTTTTTTGGACTTGGCCATGATGTGGTGCCTTTCAGGCTTGCCATGCGGGGCCTCGGGCGGTTTTGGAGCGGGCAAACGCCTGCTCCGCAGCCTTGCGGGCGCACGGGGATCAGCACAGAATCGGGCAAGATTGATGTCCTTATCAATCCCAGTCCCGGCCAGGGGCGGTGCTGCACGCGAGCCTGACGAGCGGACTTTACCAGACCCCAAACAGCTTGTCAATGTCAGGGTCGCGTTTGGGCGAGATATCGAAACAAGCAAGATTCGTATCTTGCTGCTATGCAAGCATTTATCAATCATCAATTTTTTCTTGAATGCCTGTGTTTCCATCCAAAGCGGCCCGGTCGCTCATTGGAACCGGCGCCTGGAGCCCGTGGAGATGCACCAGCAGCCCGCCCTGATGCCCGGTATTGGCCATCGCCAGTGCACCGAGCCCGTAGGTGATGGCGACCAAGAGCGCACCGATCAAGCCGACGGTTTTTCGCTTGGATTCAGGCATCCTCGCTGGGAGCAGCAAGGCCGCCAGATAGATGACCGTCACCCCGATGAACAGGTTCCGGGCCAGCTCGCCGAGTTCCTCGTGCTTGTGCACGGCGTGCTCGATCACTTGTGTGCTGCGATCGACAACCTTCTCGGTGGCCTCGCCGGTAAAGACAGCCGCGAAAGTGAACATGGTCCCCATCACGATCATCAAGAATCCCGCGCGGAACCATTCCCGCCGACGCTTGGCATCCACGAACCCCAAGAGCATGGGCACCCACGCGCTGAGCAGAATACCCACGGCAAAGTGGACGACAAACGGATGGAACCCTTCGAGTGGTGGTAGCGGCGGGATATTGAACATGCGGGGCTCCTTGTGCGGTGTGCCCGATTGTACTCGGAACAGCGCTGATCGATTCAGGAACACGGCGATAATTTGGGCCGATTCGCCATGAGTCCCCTATCCTCTCTGACCATGAGTGAAACCACCACCAGCGATTCCCCACCCGTCCAGACCCTCCGCACACGCACCGCCGAGTTCCTCGCGATCGAGGAGCAGATCAAGCTCGGCGGGGGTAAAAAGGCCATCGAACGCCAGCACGCCAAGTCGCGGCTCACCGCCCGAGAGCGTCTCGATATGCTCGTCGATGGCGATACGCACTTCCAGGAGCTCGGGCTCTGGGCCGGCTATGAAATGTACAAAGAAGCCGGCGGCGCACCGGGCGCGGGCGTGGTCGTCGGGATCGGGACCGTCATGGGCAAGAAGCACATGATCGTGGCCAACGATGCCACGGTGAAGGCCGGGGCGTTCTTCCCGATGACCTGCAAGAAGATCATCCGGGCCCAGACCATCGCCCATATGTCCAACATGCCGCTGCTGTATCTGGTGGACTCGGCCGGGGTCTACCTGCCCATGCAGGAGGATGTCTTCCCGGACACCGATGACTTCGGGCGGATCTTCCGCAACAACGCGAAGATCAGCGCCGACGGCATCCCGCAGATCGCGGCCATCATGGGCTTCTGTGTCGCTGGCGGCGGGTACCTGCCCGTCATGTGCGACACGCTGCTGATGACCGAGGGCTCGGGGCTGTATCTCGCGGGTCAGGCGTTGGTCAAAGCGGCGATCGGGCAGGATGTGACGGACGAAGAGCTCGGCGGCGCGACCATGCACGCCCAGATCGCCGGGACGATCGACTTCCACGAGCCCAGCGACGAAGCCTGCATCACCCGTTTGCGTTCACTGGTGGGCAAGTACCCCGACGCCAACTGCGAAGAGATCAGCGACACCAACATCCAGTCCTACCGCGACGGCCAAGACCTTTACGACATCTACACCGACGAGCCGGGCAAGCAGTACGATGTCAAGGACATCATCGAGTGCATCGTCGACTCGCGCGCGATGCCCAACGCCGAGGGGCACAAGTCACTCGAGCCCGACTTCGACGAGTACAAAGCCACCTACGGCGAGTCGCTCGTCTGCGGCTACGCCAACATCGGGGGCATGCCCGTCGGGATCGTGGCGAACCAATCAAAGCTCTCCACCCGCCAGATGCCCGGGGGCAAGGCCGGCCCGAGCAAATCGACCAACATGCCGCGTGTGATCTATGACGACTCGGCCGACAAGGCGTCGCGGTTCATCATGGACTGCAACCAACGCAAGGTCCCGATCGTGTTCATCCACGACACGACCGGATTCATGGTCGGGCGCGACTCGGAGCAGGGCGGGATCATCCGCTCGGGCGCGAAGATGGTCAACGCGATGAGCAACTGCGTGGTGCCCAAGCTGGTGCTGATCACGGGCGGGTCCTTCGGCGCGGGCAACTACGCGATGTGCGGCAGGGCCTTCGATCAGTACCTGAGCTTCGCCTGGCCCGGGAGCAAGTGTGCCGTGATGGGCGCAAGCTCAGCCACCGGCGTGCTGGCGATGATCGAGGAACGATCCAGAGCACGCAAGGGCGAAGAGATTGACGCTGACACCCACAAAGCGATCCTTGACGCAGTGCGTGATTCGTACAACGAGCAGCAGGACATCCGCCACGGGGCCGCTCGCGGCTGGGTGGACCGGATCATCGAGCCCCACAAGACCCGCGAAGAACTCATCGAGGGGCTTCGGAGCGCGAATCAAGGATGGGACTATTCAGCAAACTTTACTACCGGCGTACTGCAGGTCTAACCGCCCCACGCGAGAGCGAGAACCCCATGAAATATCGATACCTCCTGGCCCTGCTTGCGATTCTCTGCTCCAACGCGAGTTCACAATCCGATACCATGCCCGCCGAGAAGCTCACGCCCAAGTCCGCAACCGGCGCGGGATTCCAAATCGATTATGATGGCCTGTACGAACCATCCGTATCAGAGTCTTCGAACTCGATCATTTATGGTTTTAGCCTGCGACGCATCTCGCTCGCCAGCGGCGTATATGCCCCCGACACGGTGATGCCCCTCGCTCGACTCACTCAAACAGTGGCCCAACTCACCACCATCAGCACCACCGATAATCTCCTCGAAGCCACCATCACCGACGCGAGGACATCGATCAGTCAGCTCCTCAACGACTATGAGTACACACTCCCCGAACCCACAGAGTGCACGCGCGAGATCGCATCGATTTCACGATCAGGAAAACGATTCCAGATTGAGAAGGAAGGCGAGCCGATCTTCGTCGAGTGCTACGCATTCGAGGATGAAGCCGGCAAAGGCATCGGCGTCATCCTCAAGTATCAAGCCGGAGTCAACGACGCAACCAAGATCGATGAATCCGTGCTGCTCGACGACATAATCTCTGATCTGACCATCCTCCCGGTCACAATATTCACACCCTATGTCTACATGCTCGCTGAGTACCCGCTTTCGCTGCCAAATGGTTCGCAGCTGAGCAATCTCAAACAGGCCAGTGAGCATGCGATCACGGCTCAAATCGCGATGTATGGCGTGACCGGAAACATGAAACTGATGCTCATCCCCGATGGCTATTCGGTGTTTGACACCGTCAGCGAGATCAAATCCAACCACGAAAAGGAACTCGAAAAACAACGAGACCAAGGCAAGATCAGCATCCTCTGGGACAGCGTCAGCATGTTCCCCATCGGGCCAGAAGCGGGCGGCAAGGCCCAGCCCAAAGTGGCACTCGTCAAGTTCCTCGGCGGAAGCGCGATCTACAACCAGCACCATGTGCTTGTCGATGATCGGTACATCATCGAGTATTCGTTCAACTGCGCCCCAGCCGAGGTTGAGAATCTCCATGGCTACGCCCAGGCCCTCTACGCCAAGGCCCGCCCCGACTTCGGGTTCGATGCAGACAAGCGACGGATCTATTCCGCCCCCGGATATGAGGTGCGTTTGCCCGCTGGATACCAGCACCAGAGCAACTACAGCGATGGTCGGCTCGAATCAATGGTGATCCATGGGGCTGAGATCGTCCTGCCCAAGCTCTTCCCGGTCAGCGCGTTGCGTCACAAGCCATCGACTCAGATCCGGTTCTACCCCAGCGATGCGGGCGTGACGCTTGAGGATGCCCACCGGGATATCTGCCAGCAGATCCGAGAGCACAGCCGCTCGCGTTCACTGTACCCGGACGAAGAGCCCTACGACCAAGCACTCACAGAGCTCCAGCTCACCCTGCCGGGCGGCTCATCGGCCAACGCGGTTTCCAGCATGTTCTTGGCCAAGAACAATGTCAACAGTGGTTATAGAACCGGCACGGAGTATGAGAACACGCGCATCACCTCAATCCTCATCCCGGCAAAAGACGGGCACACGATGGCCGTGGTCTCGTGCGTCGCTAATGTGTTGATGCATCCGGATGCACTGGCCGCGAGCCTGCAGATTGCTCAGTGGACTCAGCCCATCGAGCACCCGGGCAAGGTCGAGCTTGAGTTCGCCAACCTCGAGTTCGATCCGTGGGCCATCGAGATGGTCCAGTATCCGATCCATAGCGACGGCTCCGATACCAAACGGTTTACCTTCGGCACTGACACCGTGACCATCGCGCATGAAACCATCCCGGAAGAATCGTTGGGCTTGTCCGACCTTGAGCTGACCGAGCTGTATATCCGCCCAGCATTTGATTGGATTTCTCATGCTGACGAAGCGGACCACTACCCCGAGGACCCCGAAGAACTCACCAAGGCCACACTGGCGGGGCACGACGCTTTGTACTTCGAGCACCAGCTCTACTCCCCGCTGCTCCCCGATGGGCGCACCCGGACCAAGAGCGTTTACTTCCGGATCTATGGGGTCCGCCATGGCGATCGGTACATGGTCGTCACGATGCGCCAGGACGACAACTTCTATGCCCATCGCTTCGAGAAGTATCACACGATGTTCACGCCCAAGGACTGATCGAACCAAACTGAACGAACCTAGGATACCTTGTGAAGACCCCAGCCGTGAATACTTCGATACGCATTACTGATGTCGCCCCACGCGACGGCCTGCAAGCCGAGACGGCGATCATTGACACCGCGGCCAAGGCCAAGCTCACCCAACTCGTCCAACAGACCGGCGTGGCTGAGGTGGAGGTTTCGAGCTTTGTGAGCCCCAAGTGGATCCCCCAGCTCGGGGACGCCGCGGCGGTCTTTGAGTTGATCGCCCCCACCAAGCCCGAGGGCGTGCTGTACTCGGCCCTCGTGCCCAACGAGCGTGGGCTCGACGCGGCGATCGAGGTCAACCGGTCGGCCAAGGAGCACCACGGGATCGAGCGACTGATCGACAAGGTCTCCGTGTTCACCGCGGCCTCCGAGGGCTTCGCGCTCAAGAACACCAATGCCACGATCGAAGAAACGCTCGAACGCTTCAAGCCCGTCGTCGCCCGCGCCCACGAGCATGGCTTGATGGTCCGGGGGTATATCTCGTGCATTGTGCGCTGCCCGTTTGATGGGGATATCAACCCTGAAGCGGTCGGCGATGTGATGTCGAGTTTGCTAGAGACGGGCATCGATGAGATTGATCTCGGCGACACCATCGGGGCCGCCACCCCGGACACGATCGAGACCGTGATCATGGAAGCCGTGGATCGGCTCGATGGTGAGCCGACCAATCGCTTTGGTGATCCGACGCTCACGCTGCACCTGCACGATACCTTCGGGCACGCCGGCGAGTGCGTGCAGCGGGCTTTGGAGCTGGGCGTGCGATCGTTTGATTCGTCGGCCGGTGGGCTCGGCGGGTGCCCGTATGCATCGACACCGGGTTCGCGCGCACCGGGCAATATCTCGACACTCGCGCTGGTCCAGGCGATCAAGGACAGCGGGCTGAACACGCACATCGACCACGACGCGCTGATCGAGGCGTCGAACTATGCATCGGGGCTGATCGGATGAGTGAACCAACCGAAGCAAAGAAATCACTCGTCAAGATTGAACTGATCGACCAAGTGGGTGTGATCTCGCTCGATCGTCCGGATAAGCGCAACGCGATGGTGCCGGCGATGCTTGATCAGCTCAACGCGGCCGTGCTCGATACGGCGACCAAGGCCCGGGCGCTGGTGCTTGTCGGCGAGGGACGCGTGTTCTGCGCGGGCTTCGATCTCAAGCAATGTGCCAACGATCCCTCCGGCGAGCTGATGCGATCGCTGCTCACCGGGCTCTCAACCTGTGTGGGTTCGATGCGTTCGATCGAGATTCCTGTGGTGCTGGGCATTCGCGGCGCAGCCGTCGCGGGCGGGTGTGCATTGCTCGGGGGCGCAGATGTGGTCATCGCCGACGAGCAGGCCAAGCTCGGGTATCCGGTGGTCAAGATCGGTGTCTCCCCAGCAGTATCCGCTGCTTTTATGCTCGCGTCGATCACGCCCGGCGCGGTGCGTGCCCGTTTGCTCGACACCAAGCTGCTCTCGGGTATCGAGGCTAAACGGATCGGTCTCGTGCACGAAACGGTCGATGATCCAGACAGTGTCCGGAGCCGAGCGATCGAACTCGCCAACACGCTGGCCTCCAAGCCCGGGTCCGGTGTCCGCGCGACGAAACAATGGCTCAACGAGATCTGCGCCCCGATGAGCGATCGTGCCCTAGATGGGCTCGATGTCTCGCTGGGTTTGACCGGATCGCAAGAAGAACAAGACCGCCTCGCCGCCCTCTGGGGATGAGCCGAACAATCAAGAGAGTAACTCGATGACAGCAGACAGCACCCAATCCACAAACGCGGTCACCCTCGATATCGATGGTCTCATCGCCACGCTGACCATCAACCGCCCCGAGGCCCGCAACGCGATGTCCATCGAGATCCTCGATGGGATGCACGCCGCTGTTGATCAGGTGGCCAAGTCCGATGCGTCGGTGCTGGTCATCACCGGGGCCGGGCGGGCGTTTAGCGCGGGGATGGACCTCAAGGCGGTACTGATTGAGCTCTCGGGCGATCCGGACCTGGGCGAAGCGTTGCTGACAAGTCTTGCCAAGCTCACGCTCAAGATCCGTGATCTGCGCCAGGTGACCGTCGCATCGGTCAACGGCGCGGCCATCGGCGGCGGGTGCGGGCTGACCTGCGTCTGCGATGTCACGGTGTCTCACGCGGATGCCAAGCTCGGTTTCCCGGAGGTTGATCTGGGGATCTGCCCAGCCGTGATCGCGCCGTGGGTGGTCAAGAAGCTCGGCGCGGGCGTCGCTCGCAAAGCGATGCTCATGGGCGGGGTCATGAGCGGGCAAGAGGCATTCGAGATCGGGCTCGTCGACGAGTTGGCTGATGATCGGGACGGGCTTGTTGAGCTGACCGACAAGATCGCCCAGCGTCTGGCCACCGGCGGGCCCAAAGCACTGGCCGCGACCAAAAACCTGCTCAACGAACTCGATGGTTCGCTCGAAGAAAAAATGGTACTCAAAGGGGCGAAGCTCAGCGCCACGGTGCTGGCCACACCCGAGGCCCAGGCCGCCCTTTCGGCCCGTTTGAAGCGGTAAAGACGATCTCTGTCTCCGAGTTTCAATTCAAGCGCGGTTTGCATAGGATTGCGAGCCTCCCGGGCTGCGAACCGGGGGGTGTTTGGTCGGCGTGATCGCCGATGAAATCATCATTCTGGGCCTGTTACGCCCGATCTTTCGCAAGATACGGATCTCGCATGACTCACGAACTGCTCCCGGTGGAGATCTCCGCCGCGTCCAACGGTGCCAAGATCGCGATTCTCACGCTCACCCAGCCCGGTCGTCCGGTGGTGGTGATCGACCAGTCGCTCATCGAGCAACTCGACGCCACCCTCGATACGCTTCCCGCGGATCTCGACGGGTGCGTCATCGCGTCGTCGGCTGATCGTGCCTTTGTCGCGGGCGCGGATCTCAAAGCGATCATGGCCTTGGATGATGCGGGGCTCCATCAATACCTTGAATACGGCGCGAAGGTTTTTCAGAAGATTGCTGACCTGCCCTACCCGACCGCGGCCGCGATTCACTCCATCGCCCTCGGCGGCGGGCTCGAACTGGCGATGCACTGCGATGGGTTGATCGCCGTGATCGATCCAGACGCCCGCCCGTTCATCATCGGCTTGCCAGAAGCCGGGCTCAAGATCTGCCCCGGCTGGGGCGGGACGAACCTGCTGCCGGCCCGGATCGATCCCGCAGCCGCGATGCTCGCGACCGCCAACGGCATCCCGTTCAAATCCACCGATGCCAAGGAACTCGGCATGTTCAACGCGACCTGTAAGACACGCGAAGAGCTGATCGACACCGCGATGTCGTGGATCAGTGCCCAGCCCAAGCCCAACCGCACCGGCACACCATCCCAGTGCATCCAGACCATGAACACCGACGAAGTCGAAGCGGCACTCAACGATGTCCGCGATGATCTCGACGGCTCGCTGCACGCCAACGCAGTGCTCGACGCGATCAGAGCCGGGATCAACACCGGCTGGAAAGCCTCGCTACAACGCGAGCGGGATCATCTCGTCTCGCTGCGTCATACCGAGCCCGCACAACAAGCAATCGAAGCATTCTTTTCCAAGTCCAAGTGAGTCACCAAGCAATACACTAAGCGAACACACCACCACCGGCCGACGAATCCACGCTCGGCCCGCAAGCACATTGATCGAGGAGCATACAGATGGCTGATGTCAACAAAGCAGATCTCAAAAAAATGAAGGGCATCTCATCGCGTGACGCGGAGATGATCGCCGACGCCGAGCAGATTTTGGGCCCTGAGCCCTCCACTATGGGCGCGGTCAAGAACCTCTTCTGGGGCAACTTCCGCGAAGAGCTCTACTTCCCCTACCCCGAGATCGCCAAGACCTCGCCCGAGGAAACCGCCGAGTGCGATCAGCTCGTCGCCGAGGTCGAAGCCTATCTCAAGACCGAACACCCCTCGATTGAGATCGACCAAGAACAGCACATCCCCGAGTGGGTCATCCAGAAGCTCTTTGACATGGGCGTGCTGGGCATGACCATCCCCAAGGAGTTCGGCGGCTTGAGCATGGGCATCACCAGCTACAACCGCGTGCTCGAAACACTGGGCAAGTACTGCGGCTCGACCGCGGTGATGGTCTCGGCGCATCAGTCGATCGGTTGCAAGGCCGTCATGCTCTATGGCACCGATGCCCAGAAGGAAAAGTACCTTCCCAAGCTCGCCCGCGAATGGCTCAGCGCCTTCTGTCTGTCGGAGCCTCAGGTCGGTTGTGATGCCGGCGGCCAAGAGACCACCATCGATGTCTCCGAGTGCGGCGAGTATTACATCGTCAACGGCGAAAAGAAATGGGCGACCTCGGGCGCGATCTCCGGGCTCTTCACAGTCATGGGTGTCCAGCAGATCGACGGCAAGCCGCGCGTATCAGCCGTCATCTGCACCCCGGACATGGAGGGCATCGAGATCTTCTCGAAGAACCGTTCCAAGATGTGTATCCGCGGCACCTGGCAGGCTCGCATCAAGTTCACCAATGTCAAGGTCCCCCGCGAGAACCTGCTCCACAAAGAAGGCAAGGGTCTCGGGCTCGCGCTCACCTGTCTCAACTACGGGCGATGCACGCTCTCAGCAGGCATGCTCGGGGGCGCGAAGCGTGCCAAGGACCAGGCGACCAAGTGGGCCCAGACCCGTTATCAGTTCAAGCGTCCGATCGGGGACTTTGAGCTGGTCCAGAAGCGCGTCGCCCACATGCACGCGCTGTGCTACGCGATGGATTCGGTGCTCTACATGACCACCGGGATGCTCGATCGCCACGACGACGACATCATGCTCGAGACCGCGGTCTGCAAGGTGTTTTGTTCGGAGATGGGCTGGCGGACCGTCGATGACGCGATGCAGATCATGGGCGGCGAGGGCACCATGACCGAGAATGAGCTCGAACGCATCTTCCGCGATTCACGCATCAACACGATCGTTGAGGGCGCCAACGAAGTCATGCAGTCGTTCATCTTCGCGTATGGCGGCAAGCAGCTCGCCGAGAAGATGCTGGGCATCAAGGACATGGCCGACAACAAGAAGTTCACGCCAACGATGATCAAGGCCGCGATCCCCCTGGGGATGGAGGTCTTCTTGGGGATGCGCAAGAAGGCACCGACGGTCAACAAGATCGATCCGTCGCTACGAGCTTCGGCCGCCCGGATGACCAAGCTGATCTCCGAGCTGACCTACCAGTTCAAGGTGATCTCCAAGAAGAAGGATTCCGCGATCGTCACCGCGCAGGCCACACAGGCCCGCTTGGCCGACGCGGCGATCTACCTCCACGCCTGGTCGTGCACGCTCTCGCGACTCGACATGGATATCCGAAATGGTGAGTCGGGCACCGAGTTCGAACGCAACAAAGCCGCGGCGGCTCACTTCTTTGATATCGCCGAGCTCGAGATCCACAAGGCATTCCGCGAACTCCACGAGAACGCCGACGACACGATGCTCAAGGCTGCTGAGTTGGCGTTCGCCCACTCGGACACCCTCGACAACAAGAACTTCGCCATCCCCGAGAGCTCCCCGAGCTCCAAGGGCACCGGGCGCGAGCTCAAGCAGGACCACATCAAGCAGTTCCCCGGCACGGCCAACGCCGACGCCGGTGAGAACGGGCGTGCAAGCATGGAAACCACCATCTCGCAGCTCTGATCGACGCCCTAAATTGATAACCCACAAACACCGGAACAATCCGGTGTTTTTTCATAGAGCCATCGAATGCAACAATGTTACGGCAAGTGCGTAGAGTCATTATGAACAGGGGCGCACCATGCAACGAACTTCATTTCCATTCCTGACCATCGCCGTGCTGATCCTCGGGGTCTTGGCCGTCATCCAGCCAACACAGCCGATCGAACACACCGATCCCGTCAACGGCTGCGGGTGGGACCGCGATACGCTGGCCAACGAAGCCTCGGGCTTCCCCGGGATCACCGAGATCATCACAGGTCGGTTCGAGCGTCCACCGGCGTTGTTTTATGAAATGCGCCTCGAGCGCGTCGCCCGTGAACTCCAAACCGATCCGGACAATCTTGGGCTCTACGACGACGCGTGCGTGGCCTGCGATCGGCTCAACCGCCAAGACGAGGCCATATTGTGGATGGAGGGCAAACGAGCAGCCCTTGATCGCTTGGCGGCCAACGGAACCCCCGACGCAGATCACGAGTACCGCTACCTCGCCAACCTCGGCACCGTGTATATCCACCGCTGGCTCAAGAACGGAGCCAACCGCGAGGACTTGGGCGATGTCGAGCAGGCCTACGACCTGATCGAGGCGGCGATCGAACTCAACCCCGACGCCCACTTCGGACGCGAACGCTATCAGCTTCTGGCAATCAAATGGATCCGAGATGGATTCCCACATCCCGAGTATGGGTACCGCCAGCCAACCATGCTTGAAGTGATGGATGGATACGAACCAGGCCAAGGGCTTTTCGTGCTTGATGACCTTGGGTATGGAGATGCCGCCGAAGGCTTTTCCGGATTGATCGCGCTCGGCAATGCGTGGGAAAGTGTCGACATCTTCTATGCCCTCTCGCTCGTATTCCGAGATCAGTCCCATGGCTCGCTCAATCTACTCGCCCAGAAACGCGTAGGCGAACTTGTCCAAGCTGGCAAGCGATCACTCTCTCCTGAGTTCGAATACGACGATGAGTACCAGAACTTCATGGAAGGCGATGTTCTCGTAGACATACACGACCCGTATGTAGACAAACTCTCCGATGAGTACTATCCCAAGGCCCGAAAGGAAGCGGATGACTGGGTCAAGAGCCGCAATGACTACGCCCTCGAACGCCTCCAACGCGGCGAGCACCCAGACACCCATCCCGAGTTCTGGGGCCAGTGGACCGAAACGAGTAGTCCACCCCAAATGCCTGGCAGGCCCGACATGCTCATCCTGCCCGGCGCCATTATCTCGGTGCTGGGAATCATGGCGTTGATCGCTCTTTTGATCCTCAGATTGATGTACAAAGGCATCCGAAAATCGCGCCGATCCGCCCCGGCTTAAAACCTGATATTTTGGCTCAGGCTTCCTATACTTCTCCACCCCGGTGAGTTGGCTCTTGTTCGCCCCGCCGCCTTTGGAACGACGGATGCGCGATCGTTGATCTCTCGGGGACATCTGGATAGGAGACACCATGCCTCACCATACCGTATTCGAAGCCAAGATCGAGCACCTGCAGATCCTCGATGAAACCGGCAAGCTCGATAAGAAACTCGCCAAAGATACCCTCAACGATGAACAGGTCGTGTACCTCTATGAGCAGATGCGGATCTGCCGCGAGCTCGACGAGATCGCCTTTAAGCTCCAGCGTTCCGGGCGCATGGGCACCTACCCCCAGAACAAGGGCCAGGAAGCCAACGCCGTGGGATCGGCTCTGGCGATGGTCAAGGGCAACGACTGGATCGTCCCGTCCTACCGCGAGAACGCCGCCCTCTTCATGCACGGCATGCCGATGCACTATGTCATCCAATACTGGATGGGCGACGAGCGGGGCTCGCAGTTCCCCGACGGCGTCAACATTACCCCGCTCTCCGTGCCCATCGGCACGCACATGCTCCACGCGACCGGGATCGCCTGGGCGATGAAGCAGCGCAAGCAGAAGAACGCGGCCGTCATTACCTACTTTGGTGATGGCGCGACCTCCGAGGGCGACTTCCACAACGCGATGAACTTCGCGTCCGTGATGCAGGTCCCCACCATTTTCTACTGCCAGAACAACTCATGGGCGATCTCGCTGCCCCGCGAGCAGCAGATGAACTCGGCGACGGTCGCTCAGAAGGCCATCGCCTACGACATGCCGACCATCCGCGTGGACGGCAACGATATCTTCGCCGTCTACAAAGCCACCCAAGACGCCCGCAAGCGCGCGATCGAAGGCGGCGGCCCATCGTTCATCGAGGGCGTGACCTACCGCCTCGCCGATCACACGACGGCCGACGATGCCCGTCGATATCGCGACCAGGCCGAGGTCGATGCGTGGGTCGAGCGTGATCCGCTTATTCGTACCCGCAAGTACATGGAATCCGTCGGCGTCTGGGACGACGCCAAGCAAGAAGAGCTCGAAACCCGCGCGAAAACCATCGTCAAGGAAGTCGTCGACGCGGCCATCTCCGTCCCCGCCCCCAACCGTGAGGATTTCTTCGACTACATGTACGCCGAGCTCCCCAAGGACCTCCAGACCCAACGCGACACCATGCGGACCACCTCGATCGGACGCAACCCGTCGCAGATCGGTCTCAAGGCACAACCACAGAACGCATAAACCACATGCATGCGTCCGGGCCAATCGCCCCACTCGCGCATGAGGAGATAGACATGGCAGAACAAACACTCGTCGGAGCGATCACCTCGACTCTTGATCAGGCACTGGCCGCCGACAAAGACATCATCATGCTCGGTGAAGACATCGGGCTCAACGGCGGCGTCTTCCGCGCCACCGACGGGCTCCAGGCCAAGCACGGCAAGGACCGCGTCGTCGATACGCCGCTCGACGAATCCGGGATCATGGGCACCGCCATCGGGCTGGCGATCGCCGGGATGAAGTCCATCCCCGAAATCCAGTTCGAGGGCTTCCTCGGCCCTGCGTACGACCAGTTGGTCAACCACGCCGCCCGCATGCGGACACGCACCCGCGGGGCGATCACCGTCCCGATGACCGTCCGCGTCCCTGTCGGCGGCGGCATCCACGCCCCTGAGCTCCACTCGGATTCGCCCGAGTCCATCTACGCTCACTCGCCGGGTGTCAAGGTCGTCATGCCCTGCACGCCCTATGACGCCAAGGGGCTGCTCAACAGTGCGATCAAGGATCCGGACCCGGTGATCTTCTTCGAGCCCAAGCGTGTGTACCGCACATTTAAAGAAGAAGTCCCCGACGATTACTACGAAATCCCCATCGGCGAGGCCAAGGTCGTCTCCGAGGGCGAAGACCTCACCATCGTCACCTGGGGCGCGACCATGTTCCAGGCACTCGAAGCCATCGACAACCTCCCCGAGGATGTGTCCGTCGAGCTGATCGACCTGCGATCGATCTACCCCTTCGACATCGATACCATCGCCGAGTCCGTCAACAAAACCGGACGATGCGTCGTCGCCCACGAAGCCCCGCTCACCAGCGGGATGGGCGCCGAGATCGCGGCCCGCGTCATGGAAGAATGCTTCCTCTCCCTCGAAGCCCCCGTCCAACGCGTCGCCGGCTTCGACACCATCATGCCCTACTACAAGCTCGAACACGAGTACCTCCCCGAGGCACCCCGGATCATCCAGGGCGTGAAGGAATGCTTGGCGTACTAACTAACGAGCAAAGTTATAGAGCAAGAACCGATACATCCCCCATCACCAACACTGAGTGAAGGAACGAATACATGGCTGGCAAAGTTTCATCTGATCCCAACATCTTTATCCTCCCCGACCTTGGCGAAGGGCTCGAAGAAGCCGAGCTCATCAAGTGGATGGTCAAAGAGGGCGACACCGTCGGCGAGCTCGAAGTGATCGCCGAGATGGAGACCGACAAGGCGCTCGTCGAGGTCCCCTCGCCACGCGCCGGCACCATCAAAACCCTCCACGGCAACGACGGCGACACCATCAAGGTTGGCGCTCCCTTCGTCACCTATGAGGGCGGAGCCAACGACTCATCAGCCGATGCACCTGCACCAGCCGCAGCACCAGCACAAGAAGCGGAGGACGATCGTCCGGAGGATCAGGGCTCCGTGGTCGGGCAGATGTCCGAGCACACGCCCGGCATGACCTCCGCCGACGGCAAAGCGATCGCATCGCCGGCCGTTCGCCGCCAGGCACGCGACGCCGGACTCGACATCAACACGATCGTCGGCACCGGCATCGGCGGACGCGTCACCACCAAGGACATCCGCAACGCCGCCGACGGCTCGGCCCCGGCGAAGTCAGCACCCGCTGCATCGGCTCCAGCGAACACACCGGCCCCCGCAGCTCAAACTCCGGCACACGCACCGGCACAAGCACCGGCTTCAGCTCCTCGCCCCGCCGAGACCCGGCGCCCACTCAACCTGCCGACCACCCCGGTCGCCCCGAGCTACTCGCCCCAGCAGCCACAGCCGGCCCAGTACATCCAGCAGCCGCCGGCGTACCCGCAGCAGCCCGCGTATGGCTACGCCCCGCCGCCACCGGCATATCCGTACCCGCCGCAGTATCCGTATGGCTACGCACCTCCGCCACCCCCACCGGGCTATGGCTACCCACAGCAGATGCCTCAACAAGCCCCGCAGCAGCAAGGCCTGCCATTCGCCCCCGGCTACCAAGGCCCCGGTGCGTACCGCCCGATCCCGAGCCCCGCGCAGCAGAGCGTGGTCCAGCCCGGGCAAGCTGAGGGGCACATCCCGTTCAAGGGCATCCGCCGAACGATCGCCAATCGCCTGCGCGAGTCGGTCAACACGGCCGTGCACTTCACCGTGATGGACGAAGCCGATGTCACCGCGATCGATTCGTTGCGTAAAGAAGTCACCGCCCAGACCGGTGTCAAGATCAGCTTCCTCCCCTTCGTGTGTGCCGCGGTGTCCAAGGCTTTGTCGGGCCACTTCGGCGCGATGAACGGCATCGTCGACGAAGCCAACGAGCAGATCGTACAGTACTCCGCGGTCAACTTGGGCATCGCGACCGATACCGAGAACGGCTTGATGGTCCCCGTGATCCGCGACGCGGACCGGATGAATATTGTTGAGGTGGCCCAGGCCATCGCCGGCATCGCCGCCAGCGCCCGCGATCGCTCGATCCCCCGCGATCAACTCATGGGCTCGACCTTCACGATCTCCAATGTCGGCTCCCACGCCGGCAAGTTCGCCACCCCGGTGATCAACGCCCCCGAGGTCGCGATCCTCGCGGTTGGCAAAGCCTACGACGGCGTCGTCGTCCGCGATGGGCAAGCCATGGTCGGCAAGGTTATGCCCCTGAGCTTGGCGTGCGATCACCGCGTAGTCGATGGTGCAACCGCCGCCCTCGCGCTCGCCGAGATCGTCGAATCACTCCAGAACCCAGAGTCGCTGCTCTGAGATTGATCCAAGTTTCATACAAAGCACCCCGCCAACGCGGGGTGTTTTTATGTACCCAGTGCTTTGAGCCGTGCGAGCCGGTCGCCCTCGTTGGCCACGAGCCACAGATCCTTGGAGAGCAGCTCATACGCCTTGGCGAAGATCGGTTTGGCTTCGTCCACTTCGCCCATCGCGTGGAGGCACTCGCCGATCTCTTCGAAGACATACCCATCCGCGGCTGGGTCATTTTCGAGTGATCGCTGAATCGATAGTGCCACTTCAAACCTACCAAGCGAGCGATAGCACCGCCCCACACACCACCGCGCGATACGGATCGGCCCGGGCTCTCCCTGCTCAAGACGGAGAGCCAACGCCTGCTCGAAGAGTTCCATTGCTCGTTCATACTGTTCAAGCCCGTGGTACGACCAGCCCATGTTGTTGAGCAGCGAGCCCTTCCACTTGTTGGCGGCCGGCTGGTTGGACTCGATTGCCAAAGCGAGGGCTCGTTCGTTCCAGTCCATGCCCGCTTGCCCATCGAGGACGATGCCGAGCATATGGGCCGCATCAACAGCAAGCCCATCGAGCCCACACTCCTGGGCTTCTTCCCACGCCGAGACAAAGTGTGGTTCGGAGCCAGCCTTCTCGCCTGATGAGTTGAGCAATCGACCCCGTTCGAGCCCGATCCGCACCGCGAGTTCGCCCGATGCCTGTGGATGCATTCGCTCGATCGAATCGATCAGTTCGTGTCCCTCATTAAATCGTCGTTCGAGCCCGTGGGTCCGGGCAATCTGGGTGTCCGCCATCGCGACCAGTTCATCGAGCCCTGCTTCGTGGGCCCGCGATCGAAACCGTGTGAATCGGTCGGCGCTCGCCGAGGGATCGTTAAAATCCCAGAGCGTCAGTAAGCTCTCTGATTGCAGTTCGATCGTATCTGGATTGCCCGACTTGCCCATGCCCAGATCGTACCCGATCTGGCGTTTGATTTCGCATTTCCCCACGCCCGCTGGCGAACCCCGTAGAGCGGAGTTCTACAATCCGCGTATGAATAGACGAGCCGCTGTAGTGTGTGCCCTGCGAACCCCCATTGGCCGATACGGCGGGGCCTTGGCATCTGTCCGCCCCGATGACCTGGCCGCCCATGTGATTCGTGCGGTGGTCGATCAATCCAAGATCGACCCATCGCTGATCGACGATGTCTACTTCGGCGCGGCGAACCAATCGGGCGAGGACAACCGCAATGTCGCTCGAATGGCCGCGCTGCTCGCAGGGCTTCCCGAGAGCGTGCCCGGCTCGACCGTCAATCGTCTGTGCGCCTCTGGGCTCGAAGCGATCAATATCGCCGCCCGCATGATCGAAGCCGACCACGGCGATGTCTTCATCGCCGGCGGCGTCGAGTCCATGAGCCGTGCGCCCTATGTGCTTAGCAAGGCCGAAAATGCCTTTGGACGCACGCAAGAACTCCAAGATACCTCGATCGGCTGGCGGTTCATCAACCCCAAACTCTCCGAGATGTACCCGCCGTACCCGATGGGCGAGACGGCCGAGCATGTCGCGATCAAGTACAACATCTCCCGCGAAGAGCAGGACCAGTTCGCACTCCAGAGCCAGCAGCGTTGGGCCACCGCCCACAAAGAAGGTCGGTTCAATAACGAGCTCGTCCCTGTGCCGATCCCGCAGCGTAAAGTCGACCCGATCATCGTCGATACCGACGAGCACCCCCGCCCGGACATGTCGCTTGAAAAACTCGCCAAGCTCCGCCCGGTGTTCTCCAAAGAAGCCAACGCCAGTGTCACCGCGGGCAACTCGTCGGGTGTCAACGACGGCGCGTCGGCCCTGCTGCTCGTCGAAGAATCCAAGGCCAAGGCCCTGGGGCTCACTCCATTAGCCTTTGTCGGGGCGAGCGCCTCGGCCGGGGTCGATCCGGCATACATGGGCATCGGGCCCGTCAACGCGATGCGCAAAGCCCTCGAACGCGCCAAATACACCATCAACGACATCGACCTGATCGAACTTAACGAGGCCTTCGCCGCCCAGTCCGTCGCCTGCGCCCGTGAGCTAAACATCGACCAAGCCAAGCTCAATGTCAACGGCGGCGCGATCGCCATCGGGCATCCGCTCGGCTGCAGCGGCGCACGCATCACCACCACCCTCATCCACGAGATGGTCCGCACCGACGCCAAGCGTGGGCTCGCCTCACTCTGTGTGGGTGTCGGGCAGGGGCTCGCGACCGTCTTTGAACGCCCTTAAAACAACTCTATTGGATCAACCCTGAGCGACAAGCTTCTCGAAGCCTCGCTTGTACGCCGCGACCAGTGCGTCGATCTCCGTCTCCGTCATCGGGGTCGAGAGCGTGGCGGTGCAGGTGTTGATCATGATCATACCCTCGTCGAACAAGTGATCGAGCAAGGTCTTGAGCCGACGGTTCTCGTCGGCATTGAGGTACGCCTCGCGGAAGTTCTTAGGGGCTTCTGATTTCATATGCACGCGGAACATCGTGCCGGCTCCGGTCACGCACGCGATCGCGCCTGTTTGCTCGATCGCGTCCTCAATCCCACGCATCGCCCGGTTAGCCAACGCGTTGAGCCGAGCGACGGCCGGCTCGTCGAACTTGCGCATCGCCACCAAGCCGGCGGTCATGCTGATCGGGTTGGCCGAGAAGGTACCAGAATGCGGGAACAGAACCTTCTTCGCCCGCGGGTTCAGCACTTCCATTACATCCGACCGCCCAGCGACGGCCCCGATGGGGAACCCGCCGCCGATCATCTTGCCCATGGCCGTCAGATCCGCGGTGATCCCATATCGAGACTGGAGCCCGCCGAACTCAGTCCGGAAGGTGATGACCTCGTCGAGTACCATCAACGCCCCGTTGTTCTTAGTCCACTCACGAATCGCTTGCACGAACGCCTCATCGGCCGGGCGCAGCCCGACCCGATGCGGCATCAGATCCAACAACACACACGCGAGTTCGTCCTTGTGCTCATCGAGGATCGCGATGGCGCGTTCGGGGTCGTTAAACGGGATAATCACGACCTCATCGAGCGTTGACTGCGGCGTCCCGTGCGTCAACGGCACGCTGTTGGGATGGTCGATACTCCCCCAGGTCTCCGGGCTCGACCCCTGGCTGACTTCGGCGTAGTCGTACCCGCCGTGGTATGCCCCCTCGACCTTGGCGATCTTCGCCCGACCGGTGAACGCACGCGAGGCCTTGAGCATCACCATCAGCGCCTCGGTGCCCGAGTTCACAAAGCGGATCTTCTCGAAGCCCGGACTCCGGCTGCATAAATGCTCGGCGTATTCGATCTCGACTTCCGTTGCCAGCGTGCTCGCGGTGCCCCGAGCCAACTGAGCACTCACCGCCTCCACGCTCTCCGGATCAGCATGACCGTGGATCAGCGACGCCATGTTGTTCGCGAAGTCGAGGCGCTTGACGCCCTCGATATCGGTGAGCCAGCAGCCCGCGCCACGATCGAGGTACGCGGGGTATGGATCGCGCAGCACCGTGTTTCGGCTCACGCCGCCGGGGAGAACCTTGATCGCCCGTTCATACAATGCGGCGCTCTGGCTGACATCAGTTGGTGTAGGCATGTGAATATTCCGTTTTCAAAAATGGTCTGGTTTTCGTCAACAGCTACTGCAGGATCGGCAGCAGCGGTGCGCCCGTGCGCTCTTGGACATACTCAAACTCGATCCCGGGGCACAGCTCGACGAGCCGGAAGCCGTCAGGCGTCACATCGATCACGGCCAGGTCGGTATAGATCCGATCGATCACGCCCAGCCCCGTCAGCGGGTAGGTGCACGAATCAACGAGCTTGGGCTCGCCGTGCTTGGTGCAGTGCTGGGTGATGACATAGACCGACTTAACGCCTGCGACCAGATCCATCGCGCCGCCGACGGCTGGGATTGCATCGGGTGCGCCCGTGGACCAGTTGGCCAGATCGCCGCCCTGCGAAACCTGCATCGCGCCCAGCACGCACAGGTCGATATGCCCGCCGCGGATCATCGAAAAACTATCGGCATGATGGAAGAACGCAGACCCCGGGTTGGCCGTCACGCGGCGCTTGCCCGCGTTGATCAGCTCCGGATCGCCCTGGCCCTCTTCGGGCGATGGGCCCATGCCCAGCAGCCCATTCTCGGTGTGATACACCAGCGTGTGCCCGTCGGGGACGAACTTGGTGACCAGCTCAGGGATGCCGATCCCGAGGTTCACATACGAGCCGTTGGGGATGTCGAGCGCGAGGCGCTTGGCCATTTCTTCTCGCGTCCAACCCTGGATTGTTGCATCTTTTGTTTGCTCGCTCATGGGTACGACACTCCCGCCGAGACCAGCTCGGATTCATACACCGGGCTCGCGACTTCCACCACGCGGTTCATGAAAATCCCCGGCGTGACCACGATCTCTGGATCGATCGCGCCGGGCTCGACGACCTCTGAAACCTGTACAATCGCGACCTTGGCGGCCATCGCCATGATGGGCCCGAAGTTGCGCGCGGTTTTGTTATAAATCACATTGCCGTGCGTGTCGGCCTTCTGCCCTTTGATGAATGCGAAGTCCGCCTTGAGCCCACGCTCGAGCAGGTACTCCTGCCCGTCGAACGCCCGTGACTCCTTGCCCTCCGCCAGAGGCGTACCAACGGCAGCCGGGGTGTAGAACCCCGGGATCCCCGCGCCACCCGCACGGATGCGCTCGGCCAAAGTCCCCTGAGGCACCAGCTCGAGTTCGGTCTTCCCGCTGCGATAGAGCTCCGGGAACACCGTCGAGTTGGCGGTCCGTGGGAAGGAGCAGATGATCTTGGAGACGCGCCCCGCTTTGAGCAGGGCCGCGAGCCCGACCTCGCCGCTGCCCGTGTTATTGCTCACGACAGTCAGATCAGTCGCCCCTTGATCGATGAGCGCATGGATCAGCTCGATCGGGCTGCCGGCCTCGCCGAATCCGCCGATCATCACCGTCGCGCCATCGAACACATCACGCACCGCCTCGGCGGGGCTCTGTACCTGCTTGTTGATCATGGCTTGGCAGTTTCCTTGACACGCTTGTAATCAAACAACCCGGCTTCGTCGAACAGAACACGGTCCTCGTAGTCATTAAACCACGCGGCGTCCGGGTTACGACCAACGATGCAGACCTTGCCGCGATCTGGGGCCTGGGCCGCATTGCGCAGGAGCTTGAATATCACGACACCGTTCTCGCTGCCGGCCAGCCCGGGGATCGGCTCATTGGTCACGGCGCACACCTCGGTCTTGCCCTTGTAATGCGTGATCGACAAGCGTGCGTGGTTCTCGACACCTGACAAGCCCTTCTGCGATTCGTTGAGGATCCGCCACGATTCTTCGATGGGGATGTTGAATGCCTTGTACGCAACAATGTCTCGCCCGCAGAAGAAGTAGTGATTGTCCGCGCCGACGCGCTTCATCTCGCGCTGCATGATGCGGAGGGCCTCGACATCATTGTTGATGTCTTTGATGATCGGCGTCTGGTTCTCAACCGTGATCCACCCGCGCTCAAGCAGAGCACGCATCGCGACCCCAGTATCAGGGACCCACTCATAGAAGCCCTTGTCGTCGCGGACATACTCGCCCGAGTCGTCCTTGACCAAGAACTCGTCCGGGTGCTCGAAGTGCACCATAAAGTGCATCCCGACCTCTGGGTACGCTTCGTGGAACGCGTCGAGCATGTCAAAGAATGTGCTATCAAAGCGGAGCGGGTAGAACGCCATCTCCTTGGTACCGACGCGGATCGATTCGATCCCGGCCTCGGCTAGCGCCGAGAACCAAGCCGCGAGCTTCGCGTTGTTGAGCACCATCGGATCGCCGCCCGAGAGCAGGATCTCACGGAGCTTCTCGCGCCCGCACACCGGATGACGACCGCCATTGGCGGCTACCGCATCGTTAAACTCATGGATGTATCCGACGATCTCGGGGATCTTGGCGAGCCCCTTCTTGGCGACCGTACCATCGGCTCGCTCGACCTCCTTGCGGGCGATCAGCTCTTCGCGGTAGCAGAATCGACAGTGCGCCGAGCAGGTCGAGACCACATACATCAGCCCCATCTCGTACTTGTGCAAAAGCCCCTCGACCGGGGAGTAGTCCATCTGGTTGCCCGGATCTTCCGAACCCGCCAGATCGAGCGTCTCGTCCGGACTCGCCTTGACCAGCTTCTGAATCGGCTTGCTGTTGCGGGCGAGTTCGGCAAAGTGCCTCGTCACCTTGACGGGCATCCTCGTCTCGACATCGCGCTCGGTCTTGTTGAGCACGCTCAGCTGTACGAGCTCATCGGAGCTGTACAAGCCCTGGAGGTCCTCGGGCGCGGTCGCCTTGAGGAACGGGGCCAGCCCGTTGATGATCTCGCGCTTGTGCGGGATATCCGACACGGTCGCGAGAAAAGCCTGCTCTTTATCGGTCGGAACATATTTCGTGGACTGAGGCATCAACTGGACTCCATAAAATGACGACAAGACTCGTCATCGCTCTGTAATAGGGTGTACACTTTAGACACCTGATTGTAATACACTGACCAGCGGGATGCCAGTCATATCCATACAAGATTTCATCGCGGCTGCGAGCGAAAAGCTCACCCCCACCGAGCGCCGGATCGCCGAGCTGGTCCTCAACGACCCCACCCTGCTCGCCTTCGGGACGGTCTCCGACCTGGCCCAACAAGCCAACACCAGCAGACCTTCAATCGTCCGATTCGCGACCAAGCTTGGCTTCGATGGCTACACAGACCTCCAAAGCTCAATCCGCGACGAGTTATCACACCAGCTCTCGAGCCCCAGCCAGCGGATCCGTCAGAAAGAGATCGACGCCGCCCCGGCCCGGGCCGCCATCGAGCACGCTATCCACGAATCATTCTTGGCCCTTGATCAGCAACGCCTGGCCGCCCTCGCCGTGCCCATCGCCAAGGCACGCAATATCTGGATTCTATCAGGAGAGACCTCGATGGCCGGCGCCCATGTGCTCCACAGCGGGCTCTCGATGATCCGACCTGATGTTCACCTCGTCGAAGAGCACTCCACTGGGCGCGAGCTCAGCAGCGCCGCTCCGGGAGACACGGCCGTGGTCTTCGACTTCGCCCGCTACCGCCGAAACTCCATCACCACGGCCCGGGCACTCTCCGAGCTCGGCGTCCACCTCGTCGCCATCACCGACGGCCCCCTCTCCCCACTCGCCGCCCTCACCAAAGATTGGTGCGAACTCAAGATCCCCGCCGTCGGCCCCTTCGATAGCTCGATCCCCGCGGTGATGGCCGCGGAACTCTTGGTGGCGCAGGTCGTGACCTTGCTGGGCGACCAAGCCCGCCAACGCATCGACCGGCTCGAGTCGCTCTGGCAAGCCACCGATACCTTCCTCAACTACAGCCCGCGACGGGATCGGTAAAGCGCAACCGATACCACAAGCATCACCGCAAGCATCGCCTCACCGCTCGGCCATCTCTTTTAAGATCCGATTCCGCTGCACAATGAACCGTTCCATGTATCGTCTGAGAAACACCCAGTCCACGAACCGCCCCAGCACACCCATCGGTGACACAAACTCGAACTCGTCGACCATCTCCGTCCCGACCTCGACCGCCTCAAACCAATGCGTGTGCTTCATCGATTTGAACGCCCCCGATACCATCTCGTCGGCGAACATCACCGGGTACTCAAACTCCGTGACCCGTACCTTGAGCCGCTGACGAACCCCAAAGTGCCTCGCCTCCCAGGTGACGGTCTCCCCAAACCCGATCAACCCCGAAGTCACCCCATCAACGGCTCGTTCTTTCGTCTTCCCCGTCGATTCCATGTGCGCATCGATGTCCCGAGCGAGATTGAAGACCCGTTCTCTGGGTGCATGGATTAAGGTGACCAGCCGGATTTTTGCCATTATGGAGATGTTACCCGCCATCTTCATGATTGACCTCCCCGCCCACCGGGCCTACCATTCCGGCCCTCCGGATGGAAACCGGCGGCACCCAAGGATTTACACCATGAAAAGCGATACACACCCAACCTACTACCCGTCATGCAAGGTCTACTACAACGGCGAGGTCGTTATGACCGTCGGCGCGACCGTTCCGGAACTCAAGGTCGATGTCTGGTCGGGCTCGCACCCGTTCTTCACCGGCAAGTCGGCCTTTGTGGACGCCGCGGGCCGCGTTGAGAAGTTCCAGAAGAAGTTCGCCGGCAACTACTTCCAAGCGAAGAAGTAAACCCCAGAACTGGGTACCCGCTTCCGCACTCTCCGCAGAACACCCAGAATACGCAAACATCCGAGCTTGGCACTGCATGGTGCCAAGCTTTGTCTATAGAGACACTCGGCTACCCAGTGGCCATGATGCCGAGTATTCACCAAACACACCCAAGTCCTATACCCAAGAATTGCCCTATTCTTGGGTGTTTTTTCTGGTTTTGACTCGAAATTCGCCACCTATCAGGGTCTAATGCATCCAAGGACGAGTTCTTTGCGTAGAGAATACCGTCTATATCCGTGTGCCAGAGATGTATTGGCGTTTTCGGATACCTGCGGGTCTCGCAGGTACTCACAGTCTCGCACAGCAGCCTCAGCGCTGATCCAGGGCCCGTTTTTGGCCCAATCCATGGATCCGTGTTCGGGTTTTTCAGACGCCGGCCCGCTCGATCGGGTTGTGGTACATCAATATTGAGCTGCACGCTGACGAGCGTGCACATAAAGGAACGACATGAAACCAACATACTCACTCGCCCTCGCCAGCACCGCCCTGACCCTGCTCTGTGGCTCGGCTATCGGTGCCCCCGCCCAGAGCTACCCAGACGCCATCGCGAGCCTGGAAGAGCAGGCGATGAACGAGATCGCCCGCACCATGGTCAACTCGCTGACCCCAGCCGAGAAGCGGATCATCTCCGACCAGGGCGGGCTTGGCGCCGACGCGATCAACCTGGCGAGCATGCTCAGCGATACACTCCCCGACGCACCACTGCTCCCCGAAGGCACCAGCGCCAACGAGTTCCTCGGGATGATCCTGAGCGACGAGATCAAGGCCGATCTCACCGAGATGCAGCTCACCGTCCTGCAGAACCGCGCCGACATCCTCGACGAGGGCAAGCCCCTGGCGATGATGTGCTACGCACCCGGGACCAACCCGAAATACATCGCGGTGATGGAAGAGCTCTTCAACTACCAGTTCATCGCCGACGAGGACAGCCACTCACGCTTCGTGCAGGGCAACCGCTGGTCACGCACGGCGACCGACGGCACCGGGCTCTCACAGGGCGATCCCACCACGATCACCTACTCTTTCGTCCCCGATGGCTCATTCATCCCCAACACCCAGGGACTCGGCTCCGGCGGCTCGGAACTCTTCGCCTGGCTCGATGGTCGCTATGGCAACACCGCCACATGGCAGAACTTGTTCCACTCGGTCTTTGAACGCTGGGGCGAGCTCACCGGGGTCACCTATGTCCACGAGCTCAATGACGACGGCTCGAACCTGAACTCAAACCGCGGTGTGCTCGGCGTCCGCGGCGATGTCCGCATCTCGGCATTCAACTACACCTTCGACGGCAACTTCGGCGTCCTCGGGTACAACCCGTTCCCCAACGATGGCGACATGATCCTTGATGCGTACGACATATTCTACAACAACACAGCCAGCAACTCCCGCACGCTACGCAATGTCGTCGCCCACGAGCACGGCCACGGGCTTGGTATGGCCCATGTCTGCCCGCAGACAGGCACTAAACTCATGGAGCCCTCGTACAGCGGCGGATACGACGGGCCGCAGCTTGACGATATCCTCAACGGGCAGCGTCACTACGGCGATCCGTACGAGCCAAACAACACCTTCGGGCTCGCCACTGATCTTGGCAGCTTCACTGATTCGGGCATCGAGAGCTTCCGGGATATGAGCATCGACGACAACAGCGATGAAGATCTCTACAAGTTCGATCTGACCGAGCGTGCAAAGATCACCTTCGTCGTGAGCCCTGACGCGGCCGCTTATCTCAACGGCGGCCAGCTCTCCAACGGGAGTTGCAGCTCGGGCAGCACCATCGACTACAACTCGCTCCAAGACCTCCAGCTCGAGATGTTCCTGCTCCCTGACCTGCAAAACCCAGTGGCTACGGTGAACGATACTGTTTCCGGCGGCAGCGAGACCCTCGTGTACGAAGCCGAGGAAACAGGCATGTACTATGTCAGGGTCTCCCCGGCGACCGTGATCAACAATGTCCAGCGCTACCGCACGACCATGATTATGGCAGAGCTTCCACCGGTCCTGTGCCCAGCGGACCTGACCGAGGACGGCGAGCTCGACTTCTTTGATGTCTCGGCCTTCCTCGACGCCTTCGGCGCTCAAGACTCAGCCGCGGACTTCACCGGCGACGGTGAGTACGACTTCTTCGATGTCTCCGAGTTCTTGGACCAGTTCGGCGCTGGCTGCCCATGATCGATTGATTAGTGTTTCCGATGAGGCTCCGCGGCCATCAAGCCGCGGAATCTCATCTTTCATTTTCCCGGCTGCAGTGTGTTGCGCAGCGACCAATCGGTGTTGTTCTGACCCGATTGTATTCGGACGATCCGAATCCTGGTTGTCACCATCCGCGTGATCATTCACCTGATGGCCCCCAGTGTTCACCCCCCGGTGCACTAACGCGTGTGCCCCGGCTGTGTTATCGATGTACCCACGACGATTCAAAAGGAACTATATGAAATACTCAACACTCTGCCTATCAACCATCATGGCGCTCACCACATGCTCCGGGCTCGCGATCTCGGGCAATGCAGCCCCGAGCGCCGAGTACCCCGTCGGGATCGCCCAGTTCACCGAGTACGATGTGCACGAGGTCGCCAAGCGTCTCTTCAAGCTGATGCCGGAAACTGACAAAGTCCTGATCGCACAGGCCGGCGGGATCGGCTCGGAAGGCTTTGATCTCTCCGGATTCACCACCAATATCGCCGACAGCGAGCCACTGGATGTGCCCGAGGGCATGATCGCCAGCGAGTACCTTGAGCTGATTGTTTCCGATGAACTCGCTGCACGCATGACCGCAGTACAACGCGATCGCCTCGATACCATCGCTGCCGAGCTCGATGCGGGTAAAGTTCTTCCAATGCTCTGCTTCACGCCCGACACCGACATGGAGTATGTCTTCGCTGTAAATCAGCTTCTTGAGTTCCCACTCCGCACACGCTTCCAACAAACCGGCCGCTGGTCGAGCACCGCGACCAATGGCGGCGGGCTTTCACAGGGTGAACCCGTCACCCTGACCTATTCATATGTTCCCGATGGCACCACTATTCCCAATGCCGGGATCGGCCTGGGATCTGGCGACTCGAGCCTCTTCGCATGGCTCAACGGCATCTATGGCTCACCGGCCACCTGGCAAGCCATCTTCGATCGGGTCTTCGATCGCTGGAGCGAGCTTATCGGCGTTGACTATGTGTACGAGCCAAATGATGACGGATCTTCGACCAACGGCGCGAGCGGTCAGCTTGGCGTCCGTGGCGATGTCCGCATTGGTGCATTCGACTTCCAAAATGACGGCAACAGCGGCGTACTCGCGTACAACTTCTTCCCTAACGACGGAGACATGATCTTCGACTCGTTCGACACTTTCTACAACAGCACCGGCGGCCAATCGCTCCGCTTACGCAATGTCATCGCCCACGAGCATGGCCATGGGCTTGGCATGCTCCATGTCTGCCCGATCGAAGAGTCAAAGCTGATGGAGCCATTCGTGTCCACCAACTTCGACGGCCCGCAGCTTGACGATATCCTCAACGGCATCCGCCACTACGGCGATGTCTTCGAACCCAACAACTCGATCGCCCAGGCGACCGATATGGGCTCGTTCAATGTTGGTGACATCTCAAACCTCGAAAACCTGGGCGTAGACGATAACTCAGACCGCGATTTCTTCCGTCTGACCATCAACGAGCGTGCACGCATTCTCTTCACCGTTGCACCGACCGCCGACGAGTACCTCCAAGGCGAGCAGACACAGAACTGCAACGGCGGCTCGCTGACCGACTACAACCGCATCCAAGACCTGCAGATCACCGCGGTCTTGCCCAATGGGACGACCATTCAGATCGAAGATTCAACCGGCTTTGCTGGTACCGAGTCGATGGTCTTTGACGCAGAGACCCCAGGCGATTACTACTTTATCGTTGAGGGCACGACCAACGCCAACAATGTGCAGCGATACCGCACCAGCGCCATTGTCAGCGCGGTCCCATTCCTTGTCCCTGTCATCAGCGCCGACGCACCAACCTCGCTCGATCCTGGCGTGCCCAACTCGTTTAGCGTCACCGTGGATCCCCGCGAAGACACCATCGTTGGCGGCTCCGAAATGATCAACTACTCGATCAATGGTGCTCCATTCGCCAGCTCACCGCTCGTCGATAACGGCGGCAACAACTACACCGCAACCATTCCCGCAGTCAACTGCGGCGATTCGGTCGAGTACTACATCTCGCTGGACGGCAACACCGCCAACGAGGTCACCTTCCCAGAAGAAGGCGAAGCTGCTGCGATGAGCGCCTTCGTCGGCGAGCTCATTACCTCCTTCGCGGATGACTTCGAGTCAAACCTGGGCTGGAATGTTTCGGGCGATGTGAACGGACAGAACAGCGGCGAATGGGAGCGGGGCGCTCCGCAGGGCGACGGCTCCCGCGGCGATACGCCTGTAGATGCTGATGGCTCGGGCTCGTGCTACTCCACCGGCAACGGCGGAGCAAACTCGAACACCGATGTGGACGGCGGTGCGACCATCCTCACATCACCCGTGTTCGATCTCTCCAACAACCCGGAAGCTCAGATCTCCTACTACCGTTGGTTCCACAACTCGTTCGGGGCAAACCCGAATGTTGAAATCTTCCAAGTTGAGATCTCCGATACAATCGGCGGCTCATGGGTTGATCTCGAAACCGTGGCCGGCAACAGCCCAGAGTCCAACGGCGGATGGTTCCAGAAGAGCTTCCGCGTCGCGGACTTCGTCAACACAACCAACCAGGTCCGTGTGCGATTCATCGCTGAGGATAACTCGGGGTCGGTGGTTGAAGCAGCTGTCGATGGCGTTGAAATCGTCGGCCAGACCTGCGAAGATCCGGAAACCTGTGCCGCAGACCTGACCGGCGACGGTGTATTGGACTTCTTCGATGTCTCGGCATTCCTCGACGCCTTCGGCGCTCAGGAGCCATCAGCGGACTTCACCAACGATAGCACATACGACTTCTTCGATGTGTCCGAGTTCCTCGACCAGTTCGGTGCAGGCTGCCCATAATCAGCTGAGTCCATAATCTGTTCAACTCCATGAAGCCGGGTCATTTCGACCCGGCTTTTTTATTTTCCTTGTTTTTCATATTTTTACGGCGTTTCATTCTTTTATCCACATAATCGGATACGATAAACACATGATCCATGCACACTCCACATTCATTGATCGCCTTGCCAACAACCTCCTGATCTGGGACGGCGCGATGGGCACCCAAACCCAAGGCTACGACCTGGCGATCGAGACCGACTACATGGGCTGTGAGAACTGCCCCGATGTCCTCTGCCTCTCGCGCCCGGACATTATCCAGGAGATCCACGCCAACTACTACAAAGCCGGCGCCGATGTCGTGACGACCAACACCTTCGGGGCCGCGGCCCACACACTCGGCGAGTTCGACCTCGCCCACCGAGCCGAAGAACTGGCGATGGCCGGCGCACAGATCGCACGCCGAGCCGCCAATGAATACACCACCCCAGATAAGCCCCGCTTTGTTGCCGGCTCGCTGGGCCCAGGCACCAAGCTCATCACGCTCGGGCAGATCTCCTACGACGACCTCCGCGATTCCTACGCCGACGCGGCCCGTGGGCTCATCAAGGGCGGGGTCGACGCGGTCCTCTTGGAAACCTGTCAGGACCTGCTGCAGATCAAAGCCGCCATCGCGGGTATCCGCCAAGCATGCACCCAGCTCGATCTCGATCCGGACTCGGTCCCCGTCATGGTCTCGATCACCATCGAGCAGACCGGCACCATGCTCGTTGGCTCATCAATCGAAGCCGCCATCGAAGCGCTGCGTCCGCTCCCGATCGCATCACTCGGGCTCAACTGCGCGACCGGGCCCGTCGAGATGGTCTCGACCATCCGCACGCTGGCGGCCAAGTGGGATCGGCTCATCACCGTGATGCCCAACGCCGGGCTCCCCGCGCTTGTCAAGGGCGAAACCCTCTACCCGCTCACGGCCCAAGGCTTCCACGACGCGATGGAGATCTTCATCACCGAAGGACTCATCAACGCCGTCGGCGGCTGCTGCGGCACGACCCCCGACCACATCCGCTACCTCAGCGCGCTCGTCGAACAAACCAAACTCGGAGAGCGTCCAGCAGCCAAGCACACCCCGTCGTGCACCTCGCTCTACTCCGCGGTCGA
The DNA here is from genome assembly GCA_963976625.1 of uncultured bacterium. Classification (GTDB taxonomy): domain Bacteria; phylum Planctomycetota; class Phycisphaerae; order Phycisphaerales; family UBA1924; genus UBA1924. Next base: position 1,570 of record CAXBLA010000001.1, on the reverse strand, counting down.
GTACCGTCAGGACGCGTCGTTCTTGATTGTCGGCGAACGCTGCAACTCCTCGGGCTCGCGTGCGTTCAAACGCTTGCTCGAAGAGCAAGACTTCGACGGCATCTGCTCGCTGGCCAAGAACCAGATCAAGGACGGCTCCCATGTCCTCGATGTCAATGTCGATGTCGCCGGGCGCGACGGCGCGGTCGATATGCACGAGGTCATCTCGCGCCTTGTCCGCCAGGCCGACGCCCCACTCATGCTCGATTCCACCTCGCCGGTCACCATCGAAGCCGGGCTCAAAGCCGCCGGCGGCAAGTGCATCATCAACTCCGCGAACTTTGAGGACGGCGAAGAACGCTTCGATGAACTCTGCCAGCTCGCCAAAAAACACGGGGCCGCTCTGGTCATCGGGACCATCGACGAAGACCCCGAGGAAGCCATGGCCCGCACCGCGGACCGCAAGCTTGAGATTACAAAGCGATCCGTAGAGCGTGCAACCAAAGTCCACAGGCTCCTGATTTCGGATATCTTCATCGATCCGCTCGTGCTCCCCATCTCGACCGGGCTCGACTCCGACCGACGCAGCGCCCAAGCCCTGATCGAGGGCACCCGGCGCATCGCCCAGGCCTACCCAGATATCCAGCTCACCTGCGGGCTCTCTAATGTCTCTTTCGGGCTCAAGCCTGTCTCCCGCACGGTGCTCAACGCCGTGTTCCTCCACGAGCTCGTCCAGGCCGGCATGAGCAGCGCGATCGTGCACGCGTCCAAAATCATCCCGCTCAACCGCATCCCCGAGGACCAGAAGCTCGCCGCCCTCGATCTAATCTACGACCGTCGCGATGTCACCAAGGGCGGCACCGGGCTCCCAGAGGGCATCACCGACACCGACCACGACCCGCTCGAAGTCTTCGTCGATCTCTTCGCCGACGCGACCGAAGAGGTCAGCACCACCTCGTTCATGGATCTGGATCTCAACGAGCGTCTCCGCAAGCACATCATCGACGGCGAGCACGAATACCTCGAAGAATCACTCACCGAAGCACGCGAGCAGTTCTCGCCGCTGGAGATCATCAACGACCACCTCCTCGACGGCATGAAAACCGTCGGCGAACTCTTCGGCTCCGGGCAGATGCAGCTCCCCTTCGTCCTCCAGAGCGCCGGCGTCATGAAAAAAGCCGTCGCGATGCTCGAGCCGTTCATGGACAAGTCCGACACCCAATCCAAGGGCTCGATCGTCCTCGCGACCGTCAAGGGCGATGTCCACGACATCGGCAAGAACCTCGTCGATATCCTCCTGACCAACAACGGCTACACCGTCCACAACCTGGGCATCAAGCAGCCCATCGACAACATCCTCGAATCCTTCGCCGACACGAAGGCCGACGCGATCGGGCTCTCGGGGCTCCTCGTCAAGTCAGTCAATGTGATGGAGGACAACCTCCGCGAGCTCAACACCGCCAAGATCGAAGTCCCCGTCATCCTCGGTGGCGCGGCCCTCACCCGCACCTACGCCGAGGGCCATTTGCGTTCGGTATACGAGGGCGATCTGTTCTACGCCAAGGACGCCTTCGACGGGCTCGACACCATG